>JAQTTV010000012.1 GCA_028710565.1 Gallionella sp. | reverse complement strand
CTACACGCAATCCATGGTATGTTGAAGAACAATATGCCGTTCGATAACACCCGTTTCTACGCTATTCCAGCAGGATGTTTGGAATGAAAAAAATCAAATCAATACTTGCTTCTGAACAGAGTATCTAAGCAGCTTGGATATTAGAGGCTTGTTTGCCCTTTGGACCTTGAGTAACTTCAAATTGAACTTTTTGACCTTCCTTGAGCGTTTTGAATCCAGGCATATTAATCGCCGAGAAGTGTGAGAATAGATCTTCTCCGCCATCATCAGGGGTAATAAAACCAAAACCTTTTGAGTCGTTAAACCACTTTACTGTACCAGTTGCCATTTTAATACTCCCTTACTTATTAAAAAATGAAGAAGAAGCTCCACAAAACTGCTTGAATCAAAGATCGCCAGACGGCATCAGAGCGGCAGAAATTTGAAGCCAGAGATTCAATTTTTCCCCGAATTCAGGTTTGCCGTCAAGTAGTAAATTAATTATTCAGGATTTTGCTTGAAAAAAGCGACTAAATCGTCAAATATGGCACATCATTCACCTTGGAAGCTGAACTTATCATGGGCACATCGTCACACGATGAAACAATACTGAAACCAGAACGGCAAAAGACCAAGCCGCCTCGTCTTTATAAAGTGATCTTATTTAACGATGACTACACCACGATGGATTTTGTGGTTGCTGTATTACAGCAGTTTTTTAATATGGATATGGAAAAAGCTCAGACCATTATGTTAAAAATACACAATGAAGGCTCAGCAGTCTGCGGCGTGTATGCACGTGATGTTGCAGAAACCAAAGTCACACAAGTATCCGAATTTGCCAAACAACATGAACATCCACTACGATGCGACATGGAGGAAACACAATGATTGCGCAAGAACTAGAAGTTAGCCTACATCTCGCCTTTGTCGCTGCGCGTCAAAAACGGCATGAATTCATCACCGTTGAACATCTGCTACTGGCGATGTTAGACAACGCCTCCGCTGCACGGGTGTTACGTGGCTGCAACGTCAACATTGATGAGCTGCGCACCACATTAAGCACTTTCGTTGATACCCATACACCAGTTGTGCCTGGAAAGACCGAAATTGACACCCAACCTACCATGGGATTCCAACGGGTCATTCAACGGGCAATATTGCACGTGCAATCCACCCAAAAAAGTACATCACAGAAAGAAGTGGATGGTGCCAATATTTTGGTCGCACTGTTTGGCGAAAAGGAATCTCATGCGGTGCACTTTCTCACGGAACAAGGCATACGACGTGTAGATGTCGTGAGTTTCCTAGTTGATGGCATCACCAAAGAAGCTGAGCCCGCTCCTGCACAAACGCATGAAAACGAAACAACCACCCAGCCTGATAGCGCACTCAAAAGCTACACCTTGGATCTCAATGAACAAGCACTCTCTGGCAAAATTGATGCGCTAATTGGGCGCGAATTAGAGCTGGAACGCGTGATTCAGACCTTATGCCGTCGCCGTAAAAACAATCCGCTGCTGGTGGGCGAAGCGGGCGTGGGCAAAACCGCCATTGCGGAGGGTCTAGCGCGACGCATTGTGGAAGACAATGTGCCTGACGTACTCAAAGATGCGCGAGTCTATTCCTTGGACATGGGCGCATTGCTGGCGGGCACGAAATATCGTGGCGACTTTGAGTTGCGTCTCAAAGCGGTACTCAAAGAGCTGACCGCTGAGCCAGGGGCGATTTTGTTCATCGATGAAATCCATATGCTCATCGGCGCAGGTGCTGCCTCCAGCGGCACCATGGATGCGTCCAACTTGCTCAAACCAGCCTTGTCTAATGGGCAAATCAAGTGCATCGGTGCGACTACCTATCAAGAGTATCGCGGCGTGTTTGAGAAGGATCACGCGCTCTCACGACGCTTCCAAAAAGTGGATGTACCTGAGCCGTCCATCGAGCAAACGATCGCCATTCTGCGCGGACTCAAAGCCAGCTTAGAAGAACATCACAATATCAAATACAGCGCGGCGGCATTGACCAGCGCGGCGGAATTGTCCGCACGCTTTATCAATGACCGCCATTTGCCTGACAAAGCGATTGATGTGCTGGATGAAGCTGGTGCGGCGCAGCGTATTTTGCCGAAATCCAAGCAAAAGAAAACCGTGGGCAAACACGAAATCGAAGAAATTATTGCCAAAATTGCCCGCATTCCGCCGCGCACGGTTTCGGCGGATGACCGCAATGCGCTGAAAAATTTGGATCGCGACTTAAAAGCCACTGTGTTTGGACAAAACAAAGCCATAGACGCACTGGCAGCCGCCATCAAAATGTCGCGCAGCGGCCTGGGCAATCCGCACAAACCCATCGGCAGCTTTTTGTTTTCAGGGCCAACGGGCGTGGGTAAAACCGAAGTGGCGCGCCAACTGGCGTTCGCCATGGGTATGCCGCTGCATCGCTTTGATATGTCCGAATACATGGAACGCCACGCGGTGTCACGCTTAATCGGCGCGCCTCCAGGTTATGTGGGCTTTGACCAAGGCGGTTTGTTAACCGAAGCGATTAGCAAACAACCTCATGCGGTGTTGTTGCTGGATGAGATTGAAAAGGCTCACCCAGACGTGTTCAACATCCTACTGCAAGTGATGGATCACGGCACGTTGACCGACAATAACGGACGTAAGGCTGATTTCCGTAATGTTGTCGTCATTATGACCACCAATGCGGGCGCGGAAGCTTTGAACAAAAGTCACATTGGCTTTACCCACAACAAGGAAAGCGGTGATGAAATGAACGACATCAAGCGCATGTTCACGCCCGAATTCCGCAATCGCTTGGATGCCATTATTTCCTTCGCCCCGTTAAATCGTGAAGTGATCTTGCGTGTTGTGGATAAATTCCTGATGCAGTTGGAAGAACAACTTCACGACAAGAAAGTAGAAATCGTCTTCACAGACGCGCTCAAAGACTACCTTGCCCAACACGGCTTTGATCCCAAAATGGGTGCGCGCCCCATGGCACGTTTGATTCAAGACACCATACGTGCAGCTCTGGCAGACGAACTATTGTTCGGTCGTTTAGCCAATGGCGGGAATGTGACCGTCGATATGAATGCGGCAGGCAAAGTGGAGTTGCAATTTGAGAAAGAAGTGATCGCTGTTTAAATGATGTCAGACTATCGCGGTCGCTTCGCCCCCTCGCCCACGGGGGCGTTGCATTTCGGCTCATTGGTTGCGGCTGTGGGCAGCTATCTGGATGCCAAGCATCAGCAAGGAAAATGGCTGGTGCGCATGGAGGATCTCGACACCCCGCGCAATGTCAAAGGATCAGCTGACGACATCCTCCGTACCTTGGATGCTTTTGGACTGCATTGGGATGAAAGTGTGCTGTATCAAAGTCAACGCTTGGCAGTCTATGAGGATACCTTGCAGCAGTTGAAAGACCAAGGGCTCACATATCCCTGTTGGTGTAGCCGAAAAACCATAGCCGAAGCTCGCAACACACCCGCACAGATTTATGCGGGCACATGTCGCCATACGCCGCCTCCGTATGCCAGTCGCCCGCCTGCATGGCGGATGCGAGTGGACGATACCGTCATTTCCTTTACCGATCGTTTGCAAGGCAGCATTACCCAAAACTTGGCAACCGAGGTGGGTGACTTTGTACTCAAACGTGCGGATGGCTTATTTGCCTACCAACTTGCCGTCGTGGTGGATGATGCGGCACAAGGCATCACCGACATCGTACGAGGGGCGGATTTATTAGATTCCACCCCACGCCAAATCTATTTGCAACGCCAACTTGGCTTAACCACCCCGCGTTATTTACACTTACCGCTCGCGCTCAATGCCCAAGGTCAGAAACTCAGCAAGCAAACGCTAGCACACCCCATCCATGCAGACTCACCCAGCGAATCCCTATACACTGCGCTGCAATTCTTAGGACAACAACCGCAGAACGAGCTAAAACATGCGCCGCTAGCCACGTTGTGGCCATGGGCAATCAACGCTTGGCAAGATAGCCGCCTGCCACATCACGGCATGACGGTCACGCACTAAAAACAGCACAATGCCTTGGTGCAATGCGAAACAATCAGTTTATAATCAATCGCACCCATCACTTTTTGAGGAGCTACGATGCCTTCAAGTGACACAATTCACCCTGACAAGCCTCGTCCCTGGTTCACAACTGAACACTGTGCATGGCAACTCTGTCTTGCGGCAGGCTATGTATTATTGGGTCTGGCATCTAATTACTACACCGCCTGCACAGGTGCGGTGAGCATTTTCTGGCCTAGCAGTGGGCTGGTATTGGGCGCGCTGCTCATCGGTGGGCAACGCTTTATCTGGGGCGCACTGCTGGGCATGTTGATCCTGAATAGCATGCTGCATGCTTCACTGATTGCCGCATTGGGTATCACTTTAGGGAGTGGTGCTTCTGCGTGGCTCGGCTTTTACCTACTCACCCAACGCGAGTTAAAAAACACCTTTTTACATTCGCTATCAGGCTATCTGCATCTGTTTCTATTAGGGGGTGCAGTGGCGAGTATCGTCGCAGCCATCATGGGCGCACTTACCCTGCAATTAACAGGCGCAATCCGTTCAACGGCGTACTGGTACACCGTGGCTGACTGGTGGATGGGGGATATGCTCGGTGTCGTGCTATTTACCCCTTTCATGTTAGCACTGCATGATAAAAAAGCAGTCAAGCCACTCCCTTGGCGAAAACAACTCACTTACTTAAGTTTGCTTGCCCTCACAACCGCCGTAGGACTAACAGTATTCTTAGGATGGTTGAATGACTATCTGGGCGACATCGCCATGGGCTACTGGATGTTTTTGCTTGTTTCGTGGATTGCCATTCAATTAGGCACGCGATCAACCACGCTGATTCTGATTATCATCGCCCTCCAAGCGATGGTGGGCGCAAACTTAAACATGGGGCATTTTGCCCACGATATTGTACAAACTCATTTGCACAATTATTGGCGCTATATGATGATTCTGAGTCTCGTCAGCATGGCGATGACCATTTATGTCACCCAAATCAAAAATAATCTCACCGAGCTTGAGCTCAAAGATGCCGCACTCAATGCCACGGCAAATACCGTGGTTATTACGGATCACAACGGCATCATTCAATGGGCCAATCAGGCTTTCACCGCTGTCACAGGCTATAGTCTCAGTGAGGCTTGTGGACACAACCCTAGAGAACTGGTGAAGTCAGGCAAGCAAAATCAACAATTTTATGAAGCCATGTGGAACACACTACTTGACCACCGTCCATGGCAAGGCGACTTAATCAATCGTCGCAAGGATGGAACGTTGTATGTGGAAAACATGACCATTACTCCGCTCGCAAACGAACATCATCAAATCACCCATTTCGTCGCAATTAAACAAGACATTAGTGAACGTAAACGTCTAGAGCAATCGCTGATGGTCAGCGATCTTGCCCTTAAGTCCATTTCACAAGGTGTGTTAATTTCAGATGAAAATCAATTCATACAATCGGTCAATCAAGCCTTTACCGACATCACGGGGTACACCCCAGACGATATGCGCGGCAAAAAGTGCAGCATAGTACAAGGCAAACTGACTGATCCCCAAACTGTTGCGCGCATTCGTTTGGCGATTGGTCATCAAAACACTTTTACAGGGGAAATACTGAATTACCGCAAAGATGGAACCACTTTCTGGAATGAGCTCACCATCTCTCCCGTCCTTGATCAACAAGGCGTATTGACCAATTTCATTGGCATTACCCGCGACATTACGGAACGTAAAGCTCTTGAATCCGCACGCCAAGCGGCTCTGGATTTACTCCAAAAAATTGCCAGCCGCGTGCCAGGTCTCATTTATCAATTTAGGTTATATCCTGATGGACGTGCCTGCTTACCTTTTGCCAGTGACGCCATTTTCTCGCTCTATCACGTCACCCCCGAAAGTGTGCAGGAAGATGCCAATCTATTATTTACCCATGTGCATCCAGATGACCTTGAACCTGTGTGGCAGTCTATTCAACAATCAGCGGAAAATCTTACCTTGTGGCATCAAGAACACCGCGTTCAATTCGAGGATGGCTCGGTACGCTGGCTATTGGGCAATGCGCTACCCGAACGAGAAGTCGATGGTTGTACGCTGTGGCACGGTTTTATCACTGACATTACCGAACACAAACAAATGGAAGAGCAAGTGTATCGACTGGCTTTTTATGATGCACTCACCCAGCTTCCCAACCGTCGTCTGCTGGATGATCGTTTAAACCAAGCAATTGAGACCAGCAAACGCAATGCCAGTTATGGTGCCGTACTCTTCATTGACCTTGACAACTTCAAACCACTCAACGACACGCACGGCCATGTTGTGGGTGATTTATTGCTCATTGAAGCCGCCAATCGACTCAAAAGCTGCGTGCGGCAAATGGATACAGTCGCCCGTTTTGGCGGGGACGAATTTGTGGTCATTTTAACCAATCTCGATCACGGCAAGCGTCCAGCCCTCGCAGAAGCCGAAGCCGTTGCCGAAAAAATCCACGCCGCCCTTTCCCATCCGTACACACTTCACATTCGCCGAGCAGGAGAGAACAACGCCACCATTGAACATCATTGCAGCGCAAGTATTGGCGTTGCGATGTTTAGCCATCCTGGCGTGCAAAAGGAAAATATCCTCAAGTGGGCAGATACCGCCATGTATCAAGCTAAAATAACAGGTCGCAATTCAATTTGCTTTTATGAATCACCCCCAATATCACTATGAAGGACACCCCGTTCCAAGAATCCACCCGTGCCAGCATCTTACGCAAGTACGCGCTCATTTTGACGGGATGGAGTTTGTTGGTGCTCGGCTCTCTTGCATGGAACAGCCACCAAATTGAACATGCCACCCTCAGAACCGCAACTGCCACTGCCCGTGCTAGCCTGACCAAAGATATTGCTTTTCGGAATTGGGCAAACTCACATGGCGGGGTCTATGTCCCCCCCACCCCACGCATCCCCCCTAACCCCTATCTCAAAACCCCCGTCCGAGATGTCATCACCACTTCAGGTGTTGCGCTCACCCTGATGAATCCCGCCTATGTCATACGGGATGTTCAACAAAACTTTAGCGACGAACTCGGCATCAAAAGCCATCTTACGAGCCTGAAGCTTTTCAATCCCAACAACGCACCCGATGAATGGGAACGTAAAGCCTTGCTCAGTTTTGAACACGGCGAACCCGAAGCACTGGAAATTAGCCTCATCAAAGCGCAACCCTATTTGCGACTTATGCTGCCACTCAAGGTACAAGAAGGTTGCCTAAAGTGCCACGACAAACAAGGCTATAAAATTGGCGACAATCGCGGCGGTATTGGGGCTTCTGTCCCCCTTAAGCCTTTTATCGCAGCGGGGCAGCTTCAGCGTAATGAATTATCATGGTCTCATGGTCTCATCTGGCTCATCGGGCTATTGGGCATCGTCGCGGTCTATCGCCGTGAGCAATGGGCCACCGCGCAACGCATCAGCAGTCATGCAGAACTCATCAAACTCTCCCAAGCGGTGGAGCAAAGCCCCAATGCCATCATCATTACCAACTTAGCAGCGGACATCGAATACATCAATCAATCCTTCATCCACCAAACTGGCTACAACCGAGAAGAGGTTTTAGGCAAAAATCCTCGTATTCTGCATTCAGGTAAAACCCCACCTCAAACTTTTGTAGCACTGTGGGCGAACCTGACCCAAGGTAAAACATGGGAGGGGGAAATCATCAACAAACGTAAGGATGGGACGGAATACATAGAGTGGGTCAAAATTTCGCCCGTGCTCGGTGCAAATGGTCTGATCGCCCATTATCTCGCGGTCAAAGAAGACATTACGGAACGTAAAGCCACTGAGGAGAAAATCCATGTTTTAGCCTATTACGATGAGTTGACGCACTTACCCAATCGACGTTTGATGATGGACAGATTGCAACAAGCTGCCGCAGCGAGTACGCACTCAAAACAATCTGGTGCACTCCTTTTCATTGATCTTGACCACTTCAAAACCATCAATGAAACCAAAGGATATGACATCGGCGACTTGCTGTTATTGGAAGTTTCTCGACGGCTTTCCGCCAATGTGCGCGAGGGGGAAACCGTGGCGCGACTGGGTTCTGATGAATTTATTGTGATTCTGGCGGCACTCGACCCTTCCCCGCACGAAGCCGCAACACAAGCTCGCCAAATTGCTGAAAAACTCCAAGTTTCATTGAGCCAGCCTTACCAGCTCAACCAGTTTATTCACAGTATCACGCCGAGTATCGGCATCGTGATATTTCATGGGCATCAACACAATTGGGAAGAGCTGCTCAAACATGCTGAAGTTGCCATGCACGAAGCCAAAGCCACGGGCAGAGATGCGATTTGCTTCCACGACCACGCGATGCAAACCACCTTAGAGACACGTGCTGAGCTAGAAAGTGCGTTGCGCATTGCGCTTGAGCAGCAACAATTCGAGTTGTACTACCAAGTGCAAGTAGATAGCAACCACCGCGCATTGGGAGCAGAAGCTTTAATCCGCTGGCAACACCCCACGAAAGGCACGATATCGCCGAATGCATTTATTCCTCTGGCAGAGGATATGGGCATCATTATTCCCATCGGACGCTGGGCATTACAAACTGCCTGCGTGCAACTCAAAAAATGGCAACAAGATGCAAACACCAGCCATCTCACCCTGTCGGTCAATGTTAGCGTCAAACAATTCCGACAAGCTGATTTCGTGCAACAAGTACGTCATGTTCTACTGGAAACAGGTGCGAAACCCGCCCATCTTAAACTAGAGCTTACTGAAAGCATCTTGCTCAGCAATGTCGAGGATATCATTGAGAAAATGCAAGCATTAAAACTCCTTGGCATTCACTTCTCGATGGATGACTTTGGAACGGGCTACTCTTCCCTGCAGTACATTAAACGACTCCCGTTAGACCAACTTAAAATAGATCAATCTTTTGTACGCGACATCGCCACGGATACCAACGATGCCGCTATCGTGCAAACTATTATCGCCATGAGTGATGCGCTCGGGCTCAGTGTTATTGCAGAAGGTGTTGAAAACCAAGAACAGTGCGACTTTCTCAGCCAACATGGTTGCCACACTTTCCAAGGCTATTTATTCGGCAGACCTCTCCCTATTGCCGACTTTGAAACGGCACTCAAACAACTCCAATAACATTTCTCTCTATCGTGAGGAAAAATAGGATAATGTTCAAAACGAATCAAGTAAGGAGTTGGTTGTAATTTGTCGTGGACAAGGAGTTAAGCTGTTAGTCGTTAGTTTTTAGTTAGCGGGGTCGATAAGTGCTGAAAATAGGCAATTATTTGCTATATATTCAGTCGGATATGCTTCCATCTAGACAACTAAAAACTAACGACTAATAACTCAATATCCGATTACTTATACACAACACCTTGAAATTAGACAATAGGGGATCAAGAGGTCGAAAATGGAAAAGCACAAAGTCAAAGTATTGATTGCAGACGACGAGGAACATATCCGCAGCCTGCTCCATCTGATCTTCACCGCCCTCGGTGCCGAGGTGGTCGGGGAGGCATCGGATGGAGAACAAGCCATCAGTCTGTATAAACAACACCACCCCGACATGGTCATGCTAGACATCAACATGCCCAAATTAGACGGTGTCCATGTCTTGAAACAGATTATGCAGATCAACCCTCAAACACTGGTGATCATGTTGACCTCTCTCAATGCTATTACGGTGGTGAGAGAATGCATAGACCTAGGCGCACGCAATTACATCCTCAAAAATACGACGGCTACGGAGCTACATCAAGCCATCAGTGAAACATGGGGAGAATACATGCAAGAAATCAATGCGAGCGTGTCATCATGAGTTGCAACCACCCCAATCCATCGGGCTACTTATTCTGTGGTAGTTGTGGTGAAGCACTCGACCCTACGCTTTGCCGCTGTGGTTTTGTGACTGCAAAGGGAGATGTATTCTGTGGTCGCTGCGGAAATAGTTTGATGACTGACACAGCACAAGGATTAAAAGGCGCAGCCGATAACGATCAGCGTTTTGACCTTGAGTATCTCGTGCAACAAGCATCCCAAGAAAGTAAATTCTTTGAATCTACTCACAAAGCACGCGTCACACAAGATGACATCCGCAAATTGCTCGCCACGCGCAGAAAGAAATTTTAGCCATGGAACTGACCGAATCGCTTATCGCCCACTTCCAAGAAAAAGGAGAAATTCCACCTATACCATTGGCAGGTATGATTAAAGCCGCGCAAAATGATGCCCTAGAGTTTGTCCAATTCATCATACAAGACAATTATCTGGATCGCGATACAGCGGGCGAGCTACTGGCGAGCCAAATAAATTGCACCTATGTCAACCTGAGTAAAACATTATTTCAGGACAAAATGGTCTCCTTGCTACCAGGTGAGATTGCATTACGTTACCACGCCATCCCTATCTATCGACTTGGCAACGCCGTTACGGTGGGCATGATTGATCCAAATAATGCCAAAATCGTCGCGCTACTGGAGAGTTTACTGATGTGCACCATCAGTCCAGTCTTCTGTTTTCGTGATGAAATTGACTCGGCGATCAAGGTCAACTACCAATCGGCACAAAACGTGGGCGACTTAGCAACAAGTTTCGACTTGAAAATTTTTCAATCAGGACAACTCAGCGATAGCTCGCTCGTAAAATTATTAGATTCCAAGCCGCTCGTTGACTTAAGCGATTCGATTATTCTGCTTGCATTGAAAGAACGCGCCTCAGATATTCACATCGAACCTAAAAAAAACGAAGTGGTCATACGCTTCCGCATCGACGGGGTATTGTCAGATAGACTGTTCCTGCCTGTGGAAATGGGCATGCCGCTCGCATCCCGCTATAAAATTACGGCAGAAATGGACATCACCGAACGACGCAAGCCGCAGGATGGCAAAATCAGTTTCGCTTTGCCACTGAAAACCCTAGATTTACGCGTATCCTGCCTGCCCGTGGTACATGGCGAGAAAATCGTCATGCGTATCTTGGGTTCGCTATACACCTCTTCCATCCTCAACTTGGATAAACTGGATTTCTCTCCTGAGGTGCTCAAACCACTCAAGTCAGCACTCAAACATCCTCAAGGCATACTATTCGTGACGGGCCCGACGGGTTCGGGGAAAAGTACCTCACTCTATGCCGCACTGAATTTTATCAACACCCGCGACATCAATATCATCACTATCGAGGATCCTGTCGAATACGATGTGCAAAGTCTCAATCAAGTGATGGTCAACAACAAAGTGGGACGCGGGTTTCAGGAAGTTTTGCGCTCTGTTCTGCGGCAGGATCCCGATGCCATTCTGGTCGGTGAAATTCGTGATACCGAAACCGCTCGCATTGCCGCACAAGCTGCGCTGACGGGACATTTGGTGCTCACTACCTTGCATACCAATGATGCGATTCAAGCCACCACGCGTCTCCTCGAAATGGGGGTCGAACGCTTTATCGTCGCCCCTGCCCTGATCGGAGTATTGGGGCAACGCCTCGTTCGACGACTGTGCGAATACTGCAAAGCAGACTATCAGCCAGAACCTGACGAATTACGCCTGTATTTCTACTGGAAAGAAGGCATACCTATCCCGACATTCTACAAAAGCACAGGCTGTGACCACTGTGGAAAGACAGGCTATTCAGGTCGTGTGGGGATACACGAATTCCTGAAAGTGACTCCCCAAATTCGTGAAGCCATTTTGCGTGGTCGCGACAACAACGAGATTATGAGCATCGCTTTACAGCAAGGCTTTCATAATTTGCGTTATGACGGATTTAAGAAGGCACTGCGCGGACTGACTTCACTCGAAGAGGTCGTGCGGGCCACGGCAACATTAGAAGACGAATAGATAGTCTAATTTGCAATAAACAAAAATCGACCACTACGCAAGGAGTATCCATTGTTAGAACCCATGATGCCATTTGATGAAGCCAGTCGACTCGCCACTTTGCGAGGGCTGAACATTTTAGATACGCCTGCTGAAGACCGATTTGATCGCTTTACGCGACTGGCTCAGCAGTTAATGTGCGTGCCGATTGCAGTAATTTCATTGATTGATAGCAATCGACAATGGTTTAAGTCCTGTCAGGGGCTAGATGCAAGCGAAACACCCCGCAGCATTTCCTTCTGCGGTCATACCATACTTGAAGACCAAACCCTCATCATTCCAGATGCACGGCTGGATATCCGTTTTGCGGACAATCCGCTGGTTATCGAAGCACCCTACATTCGGTTTTATGCGGGTGCGCCGCTGAAGTTGCACAACGGTCAACGCGTGGGCACGCTCTGTGTGATAGATCGACAACCGCATCAACCGAGTGCGGCACAACAGCTAGGACTGCGTGATCTCGCACAGTGTGTGAGCGAAGAGCTGGAACATGGGCAATGGCTAAAAGAGGCCGCTGAATTATTTTTGCTGCAAGAAAAATATGCTGCCATCATTGCCACTTCCGACGATGCCATTATGAGCAAAACGCTAGATGGCATGATTACCACTTGGAATCCAGCGGCGGAAAGACTGTTTGGTTACACCGAGTCAGAAGCACTCGGTCAGTCGATGATGATGCTTGTCCCGCAAGATAAAGCGGACGAAGCTCCCCCCATCCTCACCCGCATCCAGCAAGGAGAGCGTGTTGAGCATTTTGAAACAGTTTGGATCAAAAAAGACGGATGCCGAGTCGATGTCTCGGTCAGCATTTCGCCCATGAAGGACAGCGCGGGTAAAATCATCGGCGCATCCCAAATCGTGCGCGACATTACGGAGCGTATTCAAGTCACGCAAGAAAGATTGGCGGATGAAAGGCGGATCAGGGAGGCACAACACATCGCCAAAGTGGGCAGCTGGGATTTAGATTTAGTCTCAGGGAAGTTGATTTGGTCGGATGAAATATATAACTTATTTGAGATGGATCAGTCACAATTCGGTGCCTCCTATGAAGCTTTTCTGGATGCTATTCATCCTGACGATAGAGATGCCGTCAATCACGCCTATACCGAATCGCTGGTGAGTCGCTCACCTTACGAGGTCACGCATCGCCTGCTGATGGGCGATGGTCGTATTAAGTGGGTGCATGAACACTGTACCTCGGATTTTGATGCAGAGGGAAAACCCCTGCGGTCACGCGGCACGGTACAGGACTTCACCGCGCTCAGAATGGCAGAATATGCCGCTCAAGAAAGTACCTTACGCACCCAAGCCATACTCGACAATGTGCTAGATGGCATTATGACTATCAGCCAGCACGGCATGATTGAATCCTTTAACAAAGCATCAGAAAATATTTTCGGCTATCCTGCTGCCGAAATAATCGGCAGTGGCATCAAAATACTGATGCCTGAACTCTATCACAGCGATCAAGATGGTTATTTACACAATTACGTCAAAACCTTCCATAAAAAATTCATCTGTATCGGCGAACAAGTGGTGGGACGGCGTAAAGATGGTTCTACCTTTCCCATCGACTTGGCGGTTTCTGAAATGCAGTTAGGAGATAAGCGCGTGTTCACAGGCATCGTGCGCGACATCACCGAACGCGTGAAAGTCGAGCGCATGAAAAGCGAGTTTATCTCCACCGTGAGCCACGAATTACGCACCCCGCTGACCTCCATACGCGGTTCGCTCGCCCTGATCGTCGGCGGCGTGGTGGGGGAATTACCTGCAAAAATCAAGCCGCTGATTGAGATCGCACACAAGAACAGCGAGCGGCTGATACTGCTGGTCAACGATATACTCGACATGGAAAAAATCGAGGCGGGCAAGATGGAATTTGATATGCAGCCCACCGAACTAATGCCCCTATTAGCACAGGCGTTGGAAGGCAATCGTGCTTATGGTGAGCAATACAAAGTGAGTTACGTCTTAGCAAATACACTCCCTGAGATGATGATTAAGGTCGATAGCAATCGCCTGATGCAGGTATTTGCCAACTTATTGTCCAATGCGGCAAAATTTTCCCCCTCAGGCGACAAGGTACTGGTCGCTGTCGAGTGCATGGCTCAACAGGTTCGCGTATCGGTAAAGGATCATGGTAGCGGCATTCCAGATGCGTTCAAGGGGCAAATTTTCCAGAAGTTTGCGCAAGCAGATGCGTCCGATACCAAAAAGAAAGGTGGAACAGGCTTAGGACTGAGCATCACCAAGGCGATCATTGAACAAATGGGCGGTAGCATCGGTTTTACGTCACACCCCAATGTAGAGACCACTTTTTTCGTTGAGTTTCCCATTTGGAATCCAGCAGAAAACACACCTCCTGTTTTAGCAACTGCAAGTGACAGAAAGCATGTGCTAATTTGTGAAGATGATCGCGATGTGGCTGAGTTGCTACGCATAATGCTGGAACAATCTGGCTTAGTGGCCGATGTGGCCTATGATGCGGCGCAAGCCAAACAATTACTAGCACAACGAAGTTATGCCGCGATGACCTTGGATCTTTCGATGCCCAATCAAGATGGCATTTCGCTGATACGCGAACTCCGTGCCTCGCCAGCCACCGCCACGTTACCCATTGTGGTGGTATCAGCCAACGCCAATGAAGGCAGAAAAGTGCTGAACAGCGACGCATTCAGTGTGATTGATTGGATAGAAAAACCCATAGACCAAGTACACCTAGCATCCGCTCTCAGACAAGCCGTCGGGCGAGTGGCAGATGGTATGCCCAAAGTACTCCATGTGGAAGATGACCCTGATATTGCCCATGTTGTCAGCATGATCGTGGGTGAAATTGCAAAAGTTGAAAATGCGCGAACCCTAGCGGATGCACGTCGCATGTTGCAAAATGGGCATTATGATTTGGCTATACTCGACATTTCGCTCCCCGATGGCTCCAGTATGGAATTATTGCCCACGTTAAATCTTGCTGTGCCCGCCATTCCTGTGATGGTATTCTCAGCAACCGAAGTGCTGCATGACGATTTGTCAAAAATAAAATCCGCACTGGTCAAGTCTCGCACGTATAATGGGCAGCTGTTAACTACCATCAAGCGTTTAATCGAGGGGGATTAAACAATTAGCATTCAGAAAAATCGTGTGAATCTCTATCGACAAAAATTTTAAGCATAGGACGTTGCAATGACCGAACCATTAACCCGTATTTTATACGTTGAAGACGAACCAGATATTCAAATGATCGCACGGCTTGCCCTAGAAACATTAGGGGGGTTTACCTTGGAAGTCTGCAGCTCTGGTAAAGAAGCACTGGAAAAAATTACCACTTTTCAACCGCAACTCATTCTATTGGATGTGATGATGCCAGGCATGGATGGGTCAACCACCTTGAGGGAATTGCGCAAGCTGCCCATGTTCGCTGACACACCAACCATATTTATGACGGCAAAAGTACAGCCTGGTGAGGTCACGGGGTACAAACAAATCGGTGCAGTTGATGTTATTCCCAAACCATTTGATCCGATGACATTATCCACTCAAGTGTTGGATATTTGGGCACATTGTCATGGCTGATATTGGAGATTTGACTGCTAAAATACAGATGTTAAGTGGCGTTTACGCGGCGCAACTCCCTGAGAAAGTCGCGCAAATTGAGCAACTGTGGCGACAAGTCCCGCTTGTTCGCTGGGATGAGGAAGTGCTTCAAACGCTCCATCGCCGCGTGCACAGCTTAACGGGTTCAGGTAAAACGTTTGGCTTCGCCGCATTAAGCGACTTAGCAAGAGTGATTGAATATGACCTGAGCCTGCTCATGCAAGCAAAAGTGCCACCTAATCAAGCACAACGCACACATCTTGAAAGTTTGATCAGCGAATTGCATCAGGTTATCTTGGATCCCACGGCATCACAACCAGACCATAGTGGCGTTATCGCGATTATGCCTCCACATCAAGATGCCTTGAAAATCCGCCGCATTCTGATTGTAGATGACGACATCTCATTTGCAGAAAATCTCAGCAACCAACTCCGCTACTTTGGATACGATACCCGCGTGTTTAATACGATAAGCGAATTTATACAGGCAATCGATCAAAATACCGACGTGGTCGTGATCATGGATATTTCATTTCCAGGTGACAACTGGGGTGGCGTGACGACTATGCAACAGCTTCAACAAGGGCGAAAAAACCCCATACCCGTCATTTTTCTTTCCGCTCAAGACGATTTTAACGCGAGGCTAGAAGCTGTACGGGCTGGCAGCATTGCCTACTTTAACAAAGCACTGAATGTGAGCCGACTGCTCGATAAACTTGACGAGTTAACCTCGATTCAAATCAGCACCCCCTATCGTGTGTTAATTGTCGATGATTCCCCTACGCTCACAGCCTATTACACCGCCATTCTTAAACAGGCAGGCGTACACACCTATTGCGTGAACGACCCATTAACCATGATGGAACCGCTCCATGAATTTGAACCTGACTTAATACTCATTGACATGTATATGCCAGGGTGCAATGGCATGGAGTTAGCCAAAGTCATACGACAACTAGACAAGTTTGTCAGCATTCCCATCGTCTTTCTATCTGGGGAAAAGGATCTTGACAAACAACTTGCCGCGATGGATTTGGGTGGAGATGATTTCCTCACCAAGCCCATCCAGCCGCAACATTTGGTGACTTCTGTAACGAGTCGCATTCGTCGCTCACTGATGCTACGTTCCTTCATGATGCGAGATAGCCTGACAGGATTACTCAATCACACCGCCATTAAGGATCAATTGGATCGCGAAGTAGCTCGATCCAAACGACAAGGCACAGCTTGCTGCTTTGCAATGATCGATATTGATTTCTTCAAAAAGGTCAATGACACTTACGGTCACGCAGCAGGTGATCGCGTGATTAAAAGCCTTTCTCGATTACTCAAACAGCGGTTGCGCGAAGTCGATGCGGTAGGGCGTTATGGCGGAGAAGAATTCGCGGTCATTTTGACCGACACCAACAGCGTAACCGCCATAAAAGTGCTCGATAAAATACGCGAAGACTTTTCGAGTTTAAGTCATTTCGCAGACAAATTAGAGTTCTCAGTCACTTTTAGTTGCGGGGTCGCCGATGTAATGAACTTCAACGATGCAACTAGGCTTTGTAATGCCGCTGACAAGGCACTCTATCAGGCAAAACACCAGGGTCGCAATCAAGTAGTGGGTGCTCATCCTGAATTACCGCCTTCGCTCACCCCTAAAATCGGCTAGAATTCACACTTTTCTAATATGCCGCGCACCAGCGGGATTTTAACTGACACCTCATAATGCAGCTTATTCGTAATTTTTCCATTATTGCTCACATCGACCACGGCAAATCCACGCTGGCGGATCGTATTATTCAACTCTGCGGCGGATTGTCTGACCGCGAAATGGAAGCCCAAGTGCTTGATTCCATGGATTTGGAACGGGAGCGCGGCATCACCATCAAAGCGCAAACCGCCGCATTGAGCTACAAAGCGCGGGATGGGCAAATTTACAACCTGAATTTGATTGATACACCAGGGCACGTGGACTTCTCTTACGAAGTGTCGCGCTCGCTGTCAGCGTGTGAAGGCGCGTTGCTGGTGGTCGATGCCTCGCAAGGGGTGGAAGCGCAAACGGTGGCAAATTGCTACACCGCGCTGGATTTGGGCGTAGAAGTCGTGCCCGTTTTGAACAAAATTGATTTGCCTTCCGCCAATCCAGAAAACGCCATCGAAGAAATCGAAGAGGTGATTGGGATTGAAGCGCATGACGCGACGCTATGTTCCGCTAAAACGGGATTGGGTGTGCTTGACGTGCTGGAAGCCCTGATTGTCAAAGTGCCGCCACCAGAAGGCGATCCCGCCGCGCCGTTGCAAGCCTTGATTATTGACTCATGGTTCGATAACTACGTTGGCGTGGTGATGTTGGTGCGGGTGAAAAACGGCACGATTAAGCCCAAAGAAAAAATCCTGTTTATGGCGACGGGCGCGCAACACTTGACCGAGCATATCGGCGTGTTCACCCCCAAAGCGCAAGACCGCGACACCCTGAGCGCGGGGCAAGTGGGCTTTGTCATTGCGGGCATTAAAGAACTCAAAGCGGCAAAAGTGGGCGACACCATTACGCACTTAGCTAAACCAGCAGCGGCAGCATTGCCAGGCTTTAAAGAAGTGCAACCACAAGTTTTTGCGGGCTTATTCCCCGTGGAATCCAACCAGTACGAAGCCTTGCGCGACTCTTTGGAAAAGCTCAAGTTAAACGACGCGGCGTTGTTGTACGAACCTGAAGTGTCGCAAGCCTTGGGCTTTGGTTTCCGCTGCGGCTTCTTAGGCTTATTACACATGGAAATCGTGCAAGAACGCTTGGAACGCGAGTTCGATATGGACTTGATTACCACCGCGCCGACCGTCATTTACGAAGTGGAATTGCGCGATGGCACGATATTGATGGTGGACAATCCCTCCAAGATGCCCGACCCCTCCAAAATTAACGAAATTCGTGAACCTGTGGTCACGGTCAATTTGTACATGCCGAATGAGTATGTCGGTTCGGTGATCACCTTGTGTACCCAAAAACGCGGGATGCAAATCGACATCGCTTACCACGGCAAGCAAGTGAATCTGATTTACGAAATGCCCATGGCAGAAATCGTGCTGGACTTCTTCGATAAGCTTAAATCCGTGTCGCGCGGCTATGCGTCTATGGATTACGAGTTCAAAGAATATCGCGCAGCCGATGTGGTCAAGGTCGATATGCTGATTAACGGTGACCGCGTGGATGCGTTGGCGGTCATCGTGCATCGCGCCAATAGCCAATATCGTGGTCGTGAAGTGGCAGCAAAAATGCGCGAACTGATTCCACGCCAGATGTATGACGTGGCGATTCAAGCCACCATCGGGGCAAATATCATCGCCCGTGAAAACGTAAAAGCCATGCGTAAAAACGTGCTGGCAAAATGCTACGGCGGCGATATTTCGCGTAAAAAGAAACTGTTAGAGAAACAAAAGGCAGGTAAAAAACGCATGAAGCAAGTCGGCAATGTGGAAATTCCACAAGAAGCTTTCTTGGCGATTTTACGCGTGGATGATTGATTGAGTGAAAAGTGAAAGGTGTGAGTGTGCAACGATTTGATTCACCTTTCACCAAGCTGCGAAGTAGCGAATCACTTTTCACAGCAAGTAAATAAGGAAAAACAATGGATTTTGCGTTAATTATGTTTGTGATGCTGATCGTAACAGGCAGCATTTGGCTATTGGATAAATGGGTGCTGCGCGCTAAGCGTGTCGCTGGTGTGGCTGAGCAATGGTGGGTGGAATACGCCAAGAGTTTTTTCCCCGTGATTTTGGCGGTATTTTTTATTCGTTCATTTTTAGCGGAACCCTTTAAGATTCCTTCTGGCTCGATGATTCCGACCTTGCAAGTGGGTGATTTTATTTTAGTGAATAAATTTACTTATGGCATACGTTTGCCTATCATTAACCAGAAAATCATCCAAATCAACAATCCACAACGTGGCGATGTGATGGTATTTCATTACCCTGAGAACCCTTCCGTAGATTACATCAAACGAGTGGTGGCGGTACCTGGTGACACGATAGAGTACCGAGAAAAAAAATTATATATCAATGAATTAGAGCAAAAACAATCCAACTTAGGTGAATATAACTATGTTGAAACAGCATTAAATTTTGTCCATACTGAGCGCCGTCAAGAAATTTTAGGTGAACGCAAACACGACATATTGGTCAACCCTGACATGCCAACCTTGCATCGCGACTCCGTCATTGACTTTCCAAATGCAGCAAGTTGCATGTATACCGACGAAAGTGTGCGCTGTACGGTACCTGAGGGCAATTACTTTATGATGGGCGACAATCGAGATAACAGCCGAGATAGTCGCTACTGGGGATTTGTGCCCGACAATCAAATTGTCGGCAAAGCATTTTTGGTTTGGATGAATTTCTCCGATCTCAAACGTATTGGTTCTGTGTTTTAACAAGTGACGTGGACGACTATCCTGTCCACAATTGATTGCATCAACGCATAAAAATGGAGAGGTACGAAAATGAATACAGTCATACAACAACGGGGCTTCAGCATCATCAATTTTTTGATCTGGGCTATCTTGCTAATTTTGCTGGTCATTTTTGGTTTGAAATTAATTCCTGCTTACATGGAGGATGCCAAGATTACCAATCTGTTCAATGCAATCAAACACGATCCCGACCTATCACGAGCGGGACTCAACGAAATGCGCAGCTCCTTTGCTACACGCGCCGTGATCGACAATGTTACCGCGATCAAACCAGAGCAAATCCAAATGACCGATACAGGTATTATCACTGCACAATACAAAGTCATCATCCCTGTGGGTGGCAACATAAGCTTGTTGTTGGAATTTAACCCGCATAGTGCACAATAAACACGCCCCTAAAATGGTAGATTCGGTACGAAATAGCGGCACGCTGTGTAAACAGCTTGGTCATGAATTCAATCAACCCGCTTTGCTGAAACGTGCCTTAACACATCGTAGTTATGCGCCAGACCATTATGAACGACTAGAGTTCTTAGGGGATAGCATCCTAGGCTGCATTGTGGCACGTCATCTGTTTAACACTTTTCCAGAGCTGAGCGAGGGCGAACTGTCTCGACTTCGCTCCAATCTGGTCAAAGAAGACACACTGGTCACGTTAGCGCAACAGCTGAACCTTGGTACATATCTCAGCCTAGGCGAGGGTGAGCGCAAGAGTGGCGGACACCGTCGCCCTTCCATTCTGGCAGATGCCATGGAAGCCTTATTTGGTGCGGTGTTTTTGGATGCGGGCTTTATGGCCGCAGAAAAAGTGGTGCTGGGTTTACTCATCCCGTACCTCGCCAAAGTCGATGTGACGACCTTGGGTAAGGATGCCAAAACTTTGTTGCAAGAATATCTGCAAAGCAAACGCATCCCGTTGCCGACTTATCAAATTATCGCCACGCAAGGCGAAGCCCATTTACAACTTTTTCAGGTGGAATGCAGTATTCCCCCGCTAAAACTCACCACACGCGGCGAAGGCAGTAGCCGCCGAAATGCCGAACAACAAGCCGCCCTCGCGGCGTATCAACTCATTGGACAAAAATAAATGACCGAAGCACAAACTCCCGTGGAAACCACTGAACCCTTAGTGCTATCAGAAGATTTCCGAAGCGGCTACATTGCCATTGTGGGTCGTCCGAACGTCGGCAAATCGACCCTGCTCAACCATCTGATTGGGCAAAAAATCAGCATCACTTCACGCAAAGCCCAAACCACGCGCCACCGCATTCATGGTATTTATACCGATGCAGACGCGCAATATGTCTTTGTGGACACCCCTGGCTTTCAAACCCAATACAAAAACGAACTGAATCGCAGCATGAATCGCGTTGTCACCAGCAGCTTGCGTGATGTGCATGTGGTGCTTTATGTTCTAGAAGCCATGCGCTATGACGAGCGCGATCAAGAAGTGTTGAAACTATTGCCCGATAATCGCCCTGTCTTACTGGTCATCAATAAAATAGACGAAGTCGCTGACAAAGGGCAATTATTCTCCTTTGCCGAACGCGTTTCTCAAGATTTCAAATTTGCCGATGTCGTGCCTGTCAGCGCGAAATTGGGCAAAAAAATCCCTGAATTACGCGACACCTTGCGGCATTTTTTGCCTGAAGGTGGCTTGATTTATGATGCGGATGACATCACCGACCGCAGCGAAAAATTCCTTGCCTCTGAAATCCTGCGCGAAAAAGTATTCCGCTTCACAGGAGATGAACTGCCCTACTCCACCAGCGTGGTCATTGAACAGTTCAAAATGGACAAAAAATTGCGTCGTATCAGTGCCGCGATTTTGGTCGATAAAGAAGTCCACAAAGCCATGCTACTGGGGAAGAAAGGCGAAAAAATGAAAGAAATCGCCACCCAAGCCCGCTTAGATATGGAAAAGTTATTCGACGGCAAGGTATTCCTTGAAGTCTTTATCAAACTGCGCAGCGGCTGGGCAGATGATGCGCGCACCTTGCGCAGCTTGGGATACGAATAAACCTCTTACGCCGCCACTATCTTTGGGAACAACTCGCCAACCCCTTTGTAATGGTTCCAAATCGATATAAGTAGGCGGGGCAGCACTACCCAAAATGATAAGTAGCTCGTCCCGCTTCCTTAGCCCGATACATCGCATGGTCGGCGTGTAGCAACAACTTTTCCGCTGTATCACCGTTCTCAGGATAAATTGCGATGCCAATACTGCCACTAATTTGAGTATTGCGGGCATTCAACAAGTCAAACGGCGTGGTTAATGCTTTCAGCAAGCGTCCCGCCACTTCCTCTATATTCGCAGTCGAACCTGGTTGCGTGAGTATCACGGTAAACTCATCTCCACCTAGTCGCGCAACGGTATCCCCTTCGCGCAAACAAGATTGGATACGCCTTGATGCTTCTTGAAGCAACTCGTCACCCGTCGCGTGACCAAAGGTATCATTGACCCATTTGAAACGATCAAGATCGACAAACATCAAAACCATCTGGGTCTGCGCGCGTTGGGCTAATAAAACCCCTTGTTGTAGTCGGTCATAGAACAGCTTGCGGTTCGGCAACCCTGTCAACGCATCATGCGTTGCCTGCTTGGTCAGCTCGTCATTGGCAATGCGCAATTCTCGTGTACGTTGTTCGACGATCTGTTCCAGCTCCTCAGCATGATGTTCAACTCGCTGTTTGCTGGAAACCAGCTCGCCCAACAGATCATTAAATGAAGCGGCAATACTACCGATCTCGTCTCGTTTATCGATGATCACGGGCGTTGTATCCCCTTGCGCAATATGCTTAACGCGTTCAGCCAATTTTCGCAAAGGGCGCATGGTACGCAACGAAATACGCCAAATAAACAACACCAGCAACAACATGCCAATGGCGTAAAGCCTGATGTACTCGCGACCAAGTCGCTCAACAATCGCATTCAAATTCTGACTGGGATAAGTTAACAGCAGCGAACCATCCATTGCAGGGTCAAGCAATTTGAGTGGCCGCACCGATGCATAAAATTTCTGACCATCAATTGCGACTTCTTTAGTCAGCTTAGGATCGATATACAGCGTCTGGTAATCTAAATAAGGAATCGGATTATCTATCAATCGCTTTTGTGCCGTGTTAAAGCTTGAAGTCATGACCGCAGTACGCCTAATAAAGGTTAGGCCAATCGCGGTATGTTGCCCTAGCTTAGCAACCAATTCATCGGAGATTCTAAATCCAGCCAGCACAATGTAAGGGGGTTTGCTGTGCTCAGCAGCAGACATGATGCCACTACCATAAACAATAAAATTGCCAGATTCCTCGATAATTCCGTAAGAAGATTGACTTTCATTCACCGCGTGGCGAACCAGCTGCCAAGTCATTAGCGATTCACCTGTCTTTTCGGGGAATGCACTATGGTAAATGATATGCCCCCTATAATCGACCAGGATAACCGTATCGCAATGTGCGCTTTCCCGCATCAATTCTACTTGTTGGGCGAGGTATACGGGTGTCTTACCCTGAGTGTGATTGGGTAGATCGCTGTATTGTGCAAAATGGAGTGCCCAAGTTCTGGCCATTTGCCCAATAATGTCGAGCGAATTTTCAGCTAAGTGTGACGTGGAACTGAATTGCTGCTCCATCACATGAAAAAACTCATTCTTGGCAATCTGTATAGAAACAAACGCACCTGCCAACGTCCCAATCAGAGCCAGTGCTCCAAAGAAGGCAATGAGGCGTGCGGTGATTCGTCGATAAAATGGCAGCTTTTCAGTCAATTTTTGCTAGCCTTGAGTAATTTTTCGGCAACGCGTGGGTAGTGCTTATCAAACTCCCGTATCGCCCAAACCAGTGGCTTATCCTTGTGGCAACCACCGTTTTGACAGGAATTCGGTATTTCTTCTTGCTGGCTGGCTTGCGGCGGCACAATGCGGAAAGCATGACTACGTAAGCTGAAAAATCCGCCCGTCTTTACTGTGCGTGGCATGTGACAATCGGCACAACCCACCTTGCCAGAGGGACAAGGTGAATGAGGGCGTTGGGCGTTTTCTCCAGCACGACTAGCGAAATTGGACAGATGACAACCACCACACTTATTGCTGAGTTCATCGTGAGCTTGATTATCCAAGCCATGTGGCTCATGGCATGCGACACAAGTAACACCATATCGCGCGGATTCCAGCGTAGGTTTTTCGCCCGCCTTCGCCAGATGAAAATCAGCAGAATGGCAGCTCATGCACTGATCGTCACGCGCCCCTTTGCTACAATTCGCGCCGCGTTGCGCGTCGTTTTCTTGGAGATTACTCAACGCCTTGGCATGTTTGGAGTTATTCCAGTCAGCATATTCCTGATGTCGATCTTTGGAGATACCATAGCCCCACCAGAATTTCTTTTCCGCATCATTTTTGAGCGTCTTTTGCTGATAGTGCTGGGTAAAATCAGCACTTGGCGCGTTGTTGACAGGAAAATCAAAACTGCCTGCTGGAATGCTCCCAGATGCACCATTCTGACCCCGCGTGTGACATTGCCCACATACGCTAGGGGCGACCGTGCGCACAATGTCCTTTCTCTTGATTTTGTCGGTAGGGTGGCAAAGTGCGCAACCATCCCAATGTTGTTGCCACTGATGTCCAGCATGGCGACTCCCAGGACCATGGCAAGCTTCACAGCCAATCCCAAACTCAGAAAACTTCCCCGTCGCAGGTTCGAATCCTGTGACATGGCAACCGTTGCACTTTTTGGTCATCGGCGTTTCTTTCCAGTCATGTACCTTGAATGGCACCCACTTCTTCTGCATAACCATCCACTTGGCAGTCAGTGGGTAATACTCGCCGTCCACCATGTGAACATAGACTTGCTCCCATTTATTGCCTACGACAAATTGAATGTCTGATTTTTTAAAGGTGACGCTAGGATCTGGCTTTGAAAAACCACCCAGAATATCGCTATCCTGCTGCACAGGATGGAACATTTTGGGATGCAGCGTCTGTTGCCAAGCGGCATGTTGCAAGGTATGACAACTCGCGCATTTTGCCGAGGTCACGTAGTGTGGATCACGAGTGAATTGATAGTGTTGAAACGTCGCCAATACAGATAAAACACACATACAAATCAGGGCAATACCTAGCAATAGCTTTTTTCTCATGCGACATCTCCCGTCTGAAAAACGGGGGTTTATAAATACTTTTCGAGTTCGGAGCTTACACATTCTCGGTGGCAAAGCCAAGCTATAAGCGACAGCAAAGATACATTGAAAGCCATCTTAGTTAATTCACTTGCCAAATAAAGATATGATGCACGAGGCATAACACTGTACCCATCACCTCCGAATAAAATTGCAGAGCAGAAGGTCAGCCCACATTGTTATTCACCAACATCCATTCAGGAGCAAACGTCATGCAACGTAGACAATTTTTTATATACAGTGCCACGTTATTACTCACAAGTCGTACTTTGGCTGGCAGTATGGCGGCAGGAGGGCAAGTTGTTGTGATGCAATTTGCCGATGACGGCAAACCGCTGGGGCGCGCCACCCTCACCAAAGTCAGCAAAGATGCTGAATGGAAACAGCGGCTTTCACCCTTAGCGTATCACGTGACGCGTGAACAAGGCACGGAGCGGGCTTTTTCACAAGCAGGTTATGATCGACATGAAGCAGGCTTGTATCGGTGCATCTGTTGCGATAACGCCTTGTTTGATGCGCAGACCAAGTTTGATTCTGGTACGGGTTGGCCGAGTTTTTGGCAGCCGATTGCAGCAGAGAATGTGCGCCATATCGTGGATAAACAATTTGGCATGACACGCACAGAAGTGCGATGTGCCTTGTGCGATGCGCACCTCGGCCATGTGTTTAACGATGGCCCCAAACCCACAGGATTACGCTACTGTATGAATACCGTGTCGTTGCGTTTTGTTCCCAAACCAAAAAAGGGTTAAATCATGTTGATCTTTTTTTTGGCATATCTGGGCGGGTTACTCACCATTTTCAGCCCGTGTGTATTACCTGTTTTGCCCTTTATTTTTTCCCGTGCCGAACGCTCTTTTCGCCACAGCGGGTTGCCGATTCTAGTCGGCATGGCAGCGACCTTCACGCTATTAGCCAGTTTGGCAGCCGTAGGCGGCGCGTGGCTGATCGAAGTCAATCAGTACGGACGTTATGCGGCGATGTTGCTGCTCTTGCTATTCGGCATTGCGCTGATGTTTCCTGCCTTTTCCGAACGCATGATGCGCCCCTTCGTCACCTTGGGCGGACGGCTGCAACAACGCGCGGACCAGAGCATCAAAGGCTCGTTGCTGCTCGGCGTGGCAGTGGGATTTTTATGGGCACCTTGCGCAGGACCGATACTGGGTCTGGTCTTGGCGGGGGCGGCATTAAACGGGGCAAACTTTTACAGCGCGTTGCTGCTGTTAGTATTTGCAGCGGGTGCGGCAACTTCTTTGGGCTTGGCATTACTGGCGGGCGGACGGATGTTGCGCTGGATGAAACGCAGCTTAGGCGCAGAAGAATGGTTGCGACGAGGACTGGGGGTCGCGGTGGTGATGGGTGTCGCGGTGATTGCTTTGGGTTGGGATACTCGATTTTTGGCGCAGTTTAGTTTTTTGAATACCGCAAAAACCGAGCAACAATTGATCGAAAAACTCGAAAAACTCGAAAAACCAAACACACCCGCCGCCCTGATCGCCGCCGAAACCATGCCGCCGTTGGCAGGTGCAAATCAGTGGTTAAATTCACCCGCCTTAAGCAGCGAATCCTTGCGCGGCAAAGTGGTGCTGGTGGATTTCTGGACGTATTCGTGCATCAACTGTTTGCGCACCCTGCCCTACCTCAAAGCGTGGCATGAAAAATATCGCGCTCAAGGCTTGGTGATTATTGGCGTACATACGCCTGAATTTGCCTTTGAAAAAGACCCGCAGCAGGTGACGCAGGCACTACAGGATTTAGGTATCTCTTACCCAGTCGCAATGGACAACCAATTTGCCGTGTGGAATGCCTTTCACAACCAATACTGGCCCGCACATTACTTAATCGACGCACAGGGCAACATCCGCCATCGCCACGCGGGAGAAGGGGCGTATCAGGAAACCGAACAAATGATACAAACTTTGCTCAAAGAGGCGCATCAAGGTCAGCTGAACCTTGCCAGTGAGTTGGTACAAGTGGCAGATTCAGGCATTTCGGCAACCGCCGTCGATACCCCAACGTCCCCAGAAACCTATTTAGGCTATGCCCGTCAAGCACATTTCGCCTCACCCCAAGCGGTGCAGCACGATACAACGGCACGCTACAGCCTCCCCGCGACGCTCGCAGTCGATCAATGGGCACTCAGTGGTCTTTGGCGCGTCTCATCAGAAGCCGCCAGATTAAAGCGTGCGGGCGGAGCGATTAGCCATCATTTTCAGGGGCGGGATTTAAATCTGGTACTCGGATCAAGCGCGCACAAGGACGTGCGTGTTAGAGTGACCCTAGATGGCGCGCCGCCAGCAGCCGATCACGGTCTGGATATTGATGCGCAAGGCTACGGCATCATCCGCGAACAACGCTTATATCAGCTGATTCGGCAAAGCGGCGCGCTGAAACCGCGCATTTTTAAGATTGAATTTTTAGATGCTGATGTGGAGGCATTTGCCTTCACCTTCGGCTAACTACTAGGAGAGTCATCATGCTAACCCCCAAAAGAATCCGTCATTTTTTCTGCCATAGCCTCATGCTGAGTCTAGGCGCGCTTTCCCCTGCTCATGCCGCACCCGCCGAACAAACGGTCGTTTTTGCAGGCGGCTGTTTCTGGGGAGTAGATGCCGTGTTCAAACACATCAAAGGCGTGACCGAAGTGGTCGCGGGCTATGCGGGCGGCAATGCGGCGACAGCCCATTACGAGCAAGTCGGTCGTGGTGATACAGGACATGCCGAGGCGGTACAGATACGCTTTGATTCCACTCGCGTGTCGTATCAACAACTGCTGCAAGTCTTTTTCAGTGTGGCGCATAACCCGACGCAGCTCAATCGCCAAGGCAACGATGTGGGTAGCCAATACCGCTCGGCGATTTTTTTCACCCACGCAGAGCAACAACGCATCGCCCAAGACTATATTCAGCAACTCACCGCTGCGCATACCTTTCCTGCACCGATTGTCACGCAAGTCGTGCCACTGCAAGCGTTCTACCCCGCTGAAGCCTATCACCAAAACTACCTCGCCCTGCACCCGACACAACCCTACATCGTTCTCGTCGATCAGCCCAAAGTAGCGCAACTCCGCGCACAGTTTCCAGACCTATATCATTAAAGCAGACACAAAATCAGCATCTTGAACCTGAGCGAGCTTGGTTTACCGCATCCTCGCCACCGCCTCTTCCACCCGTTCCACGGCAATCACCTCCATGCCCGCAATCGGGTGTTTCGGGGCGTTGGCTTTGGGGATGATGGCGTGGGTGAAGCCGAGTTTGGCGGCTTCGCGTAGGCGTTCTTGCCCGCGTTGCACGGGGCGGATTTCGCCTGCCAGTCCGATTTCGCCGAATACCACCAATTTTTCAGGCAACGGTTGGTTACGCAAAGACGACACGATGGCGAGGATCACCGCCAAGTCTGCCCCTGGTTCGGTGATTTTTACCCCGCCGACCGCGTTGATAAACACGTCTTGGTCAAAACAAGCGATGCCCGCGTGGCGGTGCAATACCGCCAACAACATTGCCAAGCGGTTTTGTTCCAAACCTAACGATAACCTCCGCACATTGGGCGAATGCGCTTCGTCCAACAAGGCTTGGATTTCCACCAACAACGGGCGCGTGCCTTCTTGCGTCACCATCACGCACGAGCCCGCGACTTGTTGCCCGTGTTGCGACAAAAACAGCGCGGATGGGTTGCTGACTTCACGCAAGCCCCGTTCCGTCATGGCAAATACGCCCAATTCATTCACCGCGCCGAAGCGGTTTTTAAATGCGCGAATCAAGCGGAAGCTGGAATGGGTGTCGCCTTCAAAATACAACACGGTATCGACGATATGTTCCAACACACGCGGCCCTGCCAGCGCACCTTCTTTCGTCACGTGCCCGACTAAAATAATGGTGATGTTTTGACTTTTGGCGATGCGGGTCAGTTGCGCCGCACATTCACGCACTTGCGCCACCGAGCCAGGTGCTGAGGTCAGTTGCTCGGAATACACGGTTTGAATGGAGTCAATCACCACCACTTCGGGGCGTTCTTGCGCGATGGTGGCTTGGATTTTTTCCAATTGGATTTCGGGCAACAAGCGCAACGCGCGCGCATCCAAGGACAAACGTTTGGCGCGCAAGGCGATTTGCTGCGCGGACTCTTCGCCACTGACGTACAACGTGCTTTGTTGCTGCGACAAATGCGCCAAGACTTGCAACAACAAGGTGGATTTGCCGATACCAGGATCGCCGCCGATTAACACCACCGCCCCCGCCACCAGCCCGCCGCCCAACACGCGATCAAATTCGCTAATCCCCGTCGGCGTGCGTGGCACTTCAGCAGCCTCCACGTCAGATAAAAGCTGCACCTTGCCCACCGCCGCCAACGCGCTAAAACGATTCGCTGATTTAGGCGCAGCCACCTCCGCCACAGACTCAATCAGCGTATTCCATCCCATGCAATGCGGACACTGCCCCTGCCACTTCGGCGTTTGCCCACCGCATTCAGTGCAGGAATAAATTGTTTTGGTTTTTGCCATGATTTCCTCTGTTATGCCATCAGCCAGACCCATTTTCCACTGCCTTCGCGTGGAGATGTAAATTTCGCTTCGCCGAACTCTCTATCTTGTTTTTGCAAGTGATTCATTAGGTAATGATTATTTTGTGGTGCGCCACAATGAATACACACATTGCAATATGGGAAACCTGGAGCATTTCCTTTAAGTTTTTCGTGTTTTCCGATTGTGTTTAAGCCCAATGAACGGAGTTCGTCATTGGAAATAAAGTCGCAAAAATTGGAAAGTACGGTTGAAGCATTTGGTACCGTTTTCGCTGATTCTCCATATACATCAATAGCACTTCCATATACCTGTTTTACTGGCTTACTGCATTTCCAGCACACGTCCTCAATGTAAAAGATATAGTACTCCCAAGGTTCAGTGATCCATTGAATCTCCTTACCGAGCAGTGCTTTGACGAATTCATTAACTGACCTGTCGAAGTGCCGAACTGTCGGTAATTCGCCAACACTCAACCGACTTACCCCGAAAATTGGGTGACTCTTAGTTGAGTGGGTTTTCCAGTCTTTAAATTTTATGGAATCAACGAGCCATGCGACCCTAACTTTCGAGCGTTTGTAGCGTTCTGTTCTCTCCGCTATATCACTATATGGCACTGAGGATAGTTGGATTTCAAACGCAACAGTGGCGTTACCCTTTTTGCATAAAACGTCGGCTACCCAGTCTTCTTCTGCAAGAGACACTCCCCTATATTCTGTGCAAACACTCCATCCTGCCTCAATTGCGGCTTTTGCAACTAATGTTTTCAAGTAGATATGCTCAGAACTTTCTGGTGCGCTATTGCATTCTGATTTTTGTTTGTGGGAAAAGAAAAACGTGCCGAGCTTGCTGGTCTTTGGAATGGCCTGACTAAAGCAGCACGGCATCAGCAAATTTTTTTCTTTATATGAGTCCTTGAACGAAATCCAATCGCCTTCCGTGTACTCGTAAGCATAGATGTCATTCCCATCAATAGTTGCTCTTAGCGGCAAGTTTCTCTCCAAAGAAAAAGTCTGATGACAAGCTAAAGGGGATAGCTTCGCACAGTAATCCCCCGTTTAGCGAGCGACATGGCGAATTACCTACGACGAATCCGACGTACAGGTTGCGGCTAGCATGACCCGCATCCACGCGCCTGATTATAAGGAAGCGCATCTTACCACCCCATGTCTGACCGCCCCTATACGCGCCGACTTAACAGACAGTTAAAAAAGTGATGCGCGAAATCGAGACGGTAAAAAATGGACTGCATAGGGTAAATGAGCTTGGCAAGCCCTTTTTTGACCCTGCATCGGTGATCGGAAAAGTTTTACAGCAGCCAGTTTAACTCCCCTGTGACACCAACACCCGCCCCGCCACGGCTTGTAGTTTTGCCACCAACGCCGCATCTCGCATTTCTGGCGCGGTAATCAACGCGTGTTGCAAAGCGGTGCGGCAACCACATTGGCATGCAGTTGAATCATTGCCCGTTAATGGTGCAACCTTTTTGACCAATTCCCGCGCTTTGTCGGCATTTTCCAGCAACACTTTGATAATCGCGTCCACTGTCACATGGTCGTGATTCGGGTGCCAACAATCAAAATCTGTCACCATCGCCACCGTGGCATAGCAAATTTCCGCCTCGCGGGCGAGCTTGGCTTCTGGCATATTGGTCATGCCAATCACGTCACAGCCCCAAGTGCGATAGAGCTTGGATTCCGCCAGCGTGGAGAATTGCGATCCTTCCATCACCAAATACGTCCCGCCTCGCACCACGGACAAATTCGCCGTTTGCGCCGCCGCGTGCAAATGATCGCCCAAACGACTACACACGGGATGCGCCACGGACACATGCGCCACCAGCCCCGTGCCAAAAAAACTTTTCTCGCGGGCAAAGGTGCGGTCAATAAATTGATCAACAATTACAAAAGTACCTGGCGACAAATCTTCACGCAAGGAACCCACCGCGCTCACCGAAATAATGTCGGTCACGCCGAGTCGTTTCAGCGCGTCGATATTGGCGCGAAAGTTAATATCCGTCGGAGACAGTCGATGTCCTCGCCCATGACGCGGCAAAAAAGCAATCGTCTGCCCCGCCATTTCCCCCATAAAAACCTGATCCGAAGGCTCGCCGAAAGACGACTCTGCCGTTACCCAACGCGTGTTTTCCAAGCCCTCAATGTGATACACCCCGCTGCCGCCGATAATCGCTAACATGACATTCTCTCTCTAAAATCCAAAATAAAGCGGTTTAAACCAGCCAAAATAAGCTGCGCATTTTACGGACTTTACCCCACCAGCGCACGTTTTATGGGGATGAGTGACCGTTATACACAGTATTTCTCGCGCCCGCGCCAGCCCAATGACCTAGCTTGTTCACTTCATTGCTACAATAACGCCCCGCTCTACATCGTGGAACTGACATGAAACGACTCCTGTTTATTTGTTTGATAGGCTTATTCCGTATCGCCGAGGCTGCACCTGAATTGGTCGGCATGCCCTACTTTTATTTACCCCTCAGCCAACATGAGTTGGGGCTGGCGTTTCCTTTACACAAAGTGGTCAAACCTGAAACAGACGATTCAACCAACGTGACTAGCGTCCCAGCAGGACAAGCTGTTGCCACTATAAAGTGGGAAGATACGCCTGAATCCGATCCACTCGACACCCTTCGTGTACAACCGCTGTCCCTGCAAGGAAAAGACCTCGCGGGCAAACCGTGGGAAGTCATCCTAACAAACGTAATCGGCTGCTTCCCAGCGCGTATCTACCACGCCGATTTGGATAAAAATGGCATGGAAGATGTCATCATCGTACGAGGCACCTGCGGTAACGGACTCGCCGAACCCATTTGGCTCGATCTCATTACCTTTGAGCGCAATGGTCGCCCACTCTTGTTGTCATTTACAGGATTTTTTGAAGACCAAGACCAACATTTCAATGGCTTACGTGATCTCAATCACGACGGAAAGGCAGACTTAATTGAAATGGACGTACACGACGGCTATTGGTCAACCAACATTTATCAGATCAATGACGGACATTGGCAACGGGTCAACGGCAAGTTTATGACCCGCCGCTACCCGCTTTACACCCGATACACGGATCGCCCCAACAACAAGCCCGTCACACCCCGCAAAGCAGTTGCGCTGAGCGTGCGCGATTTTTCCAACAGCAAACCTTCGACCATAGGAGATGGCTGGTCCATCACCACCGAAAACGCAGGCAATCCCAAACAATCAAAAGCCCGCTGGCAACGTTGCTACACGGACGAAGCCATCATCATCACCCTAGAAAGCAAGGAAGGCCGCACGATTTACACCAGCTACGCCAATGCCACCACGCTAAGAGACTTGCAAGACACCGCCACCACCGAGCAATTCAAAGTCCAACTCTTCGGGCTAGTCAACGCCCGACAATGCGGACCTAAAAGTGTTTGGTTGGAGAAGTAATGCGGGGCTTAGTTGCCCATACATTCGATGCAACCTATTGATTTTAAATTTATATCCGCTACACAGATGAAAACCAAGTTGCTGCGTATAGCTTGTACGAACTTAAATAGTATTTCAGAGGCAGATTGACTAGCTTGGTTTTGCAATCTGCTGGACTCTTATGGATGCAGCCAGTTTTTCGATGGTATCGTTTAGCGTATCAATGCCATCAGCTTCTAACGCGACTTCTGAAATAGCAACCCTAAGTTCGTCATAAAAGCATTCATCACCTGTGAGTCGATGCCAAAAATCTTTGCCGATGTAGAGTGGATAACCATGTTCATCACGCAATCGTTTGTAGTGATTGCTTTCTTGCCCGGGTTCACCATAGAGAATTGCAACTACCAAATCTCCGTGCGCAACTTGCACGTTATTGGTTCTCCCCAAATTCCGCGCACTTTTAAAATGCCCATGAATGGTTGCAACGTCATCTTTATTGATTGTGTTCGGCCCCAACTTAACTTGGCAGTATTTTTTTCTGCCGTCAACTTGGTCAATAAACTCAATGTCAATTCCTGCGACCATTGAACCAAAAGAGTCGAGCACATCACTGATAAATTTTTGGATGTTTTGACCAAAGCTGGTCGTGATAGATGATCCAAGTACTCGCGGATAAATCAGCACTTTAGCCAATGCTTCTGGTGTCAATTCGCCTGTCAGGTAAACAGCCAGATAAGGAGCCAGAAAGGGATTGATGTCCAACTGGGCAGATGAGGCAAGCTTGCGGGTATTTTTCAAATGGTTGGGCAATATAACGGTTCTGAACCATGCTTTGACTTGTTCCAAGATGCGTTTGCGGTCAATTTCAGTCATTTTCTTATTCGAGGGGGGCGAGTAATTCATTAAACCAGCTTTAATTGGTTACACAAAGTAATTACATTCAAATAGAATAACCACACCCACAACCTTACACATGGTTATCAAATGAAAGATTTTTTCGCATTGTCTGAAGTCGCTGACATGCTTTCCGTTTCAAAAGAAACACTACGCCGCTGGGATAAGTCAGGCAAATTGGAATCAGTACGACACCCCATCAATAACTACCGAGTATATCGCTCATCTGACCTAAAGCAGTTCGGGCAAATTGGTTTCATGTTCGAGGAAGAAGAAGCCGAAACCATCACGGTACCCAATGACGCGTACACCGTTGTTGAGCTGTTCGCTGGTGCGGGTGGATTAGCATTGGGCATGGAAAAAGCAGGATTAGACTGCATCATGCTAAATGAAATAAATCGTGACGCTTGTGCCACGCTACGGAAAAATCGCCCCAATTGGCATGTCGTTGAAGGGGATGTCGCGAGCATTGATTTCCACGAATTACGTGGACAAGTAGATGTATTAACAGGAGGATTTCCTTGTCAAGCATTTAGCTATGCGGGCAAAAAACTTGGATTCGAGGATGCACGCGGCACTATGTTTTACGAGTTTGCTCGTGCAGTAAAAGAAATTCAGCCCCTGATTTGCGTCGGTGAGAATGTACGCGGTCTGCTTTCCCACGATGGGGGACGCACCCTACAAGGCATGGTATCTATATTGGATGAGCTTGGGTATGACGTGTTACCACCTCGATTACACAAAGTAATTTTTCATCGCGTACCTCAAAAACGGGAACGCCTATTAGTCGTCGGGCTACGCAAAGATGCTGGCTTACAATTCGACTGGCCAAAACCGCATAAAGAGGTTTACACCTTACGAGATGCCTTAAAAAAAGGACGCTTGTTTGACCAAGATGTACCTGATTCTCCTGGACAGGCCTACCCAAAACGAAAACGGGAAATCATGGCAATGGTTCCGCCTGGTGGATACTGGCGTGAATTACCGTTAGCAATACAGCAAGAATACATGAAAGGAAGCTTCCATCTCTCAGGTGGAAAGACGGGGATGGCGCGCCGTATTGCTTGGGATGAACCTTCTCTCACCTTAACGTGCGCACCTGCGCAAAAACAAACAGAGCGGTGCCACCCTGAAGAAACACGACCTTTCACTGTGCGAGAATACGCCCGTATACAAACTTTCCCAGACGATTGGATATTTCAAGGTTCAATGACCTCGCAATACAAGCAAATTGGTAATGCAGTACCCGTCAATTTTGCGGAAGAAATAGGAAAATCACTGGTCAATTCGTTGAATAAACATTACGGAAATTTGCAAACATCGCCAAATCAAACGTCCATAAAATCATTTAATTAAAGGACATCCGCAATTTACAAAACTTTCTACGAATATTAACCAAGCTGACGGATGATTTTCCCTAAAGTGGCAATCGCGCCTTCCATTTCGGCACTCCACAGATGCCCGTAGTTTAGTCGGATATAGTTGGCAAAGTCTTGATGTGCCGAAAACATCGGGCCTGGCGCGATGCTGATACCTGCATTGAGCGCGGCGCGATGTAATGTCAGCGCGTTCACGCCATCGGGTAATTTAACCCATAGAAAATAGCCCCCACTGGGTGGCGTCAAACACGTGCCTTCGGGGAAATGATGTTCTATTGCCTCCACAAACTGAATTTGTTGCAATAACAAATTGTGCCGTAAGTTGCGCAAATGCTTATCGTAGCCCCCTTTTTTCAAATAACTGGCGAGGGTAATTTGGGCGGGTACAGAGGTTGCCAGCGTTGAAGTAAGTTTGAGACGTTCCACGGTTTTGGCATAACGCCCTGGTGCTGCCCATCCCACCCGATAACCAGGCGCGAGACATTTTGAAAACGAAGCGCAGTGCATTACCAGTCCAGCGGTATCAAAGGCTTTGGCAGGGCGCGGGCGTTGGTCGCCAAAATAAAGCTCACCATAAACGTCATCTTCAATCAGCGGCACATTGAAACGGGTGATTAAAGCCACCAATTCTTTCTTCTTGTCATCCGACATTAAGCTGCCCATGGGATTCTGGAAGTTGGTCATTAACCAACAGGCACGCGGATTGTGCCGTTCCAGTGCGCGCGCCAGTGCATTGAGATCAATGCCGTCACGTGGATGATTAGGAATTTCTATCGCCCGCAACCCTAGTCGTTCAATGGATTGCAGCGCGGCATAAAACGTGGGCGAACTGACTAACACCGCATCACCTGGTTTGGTGACCGATTGCAGACAAAGATTCAACGCTTCCAGCGCGCCATTGGTAATGACAATTTCTTCAGCGGGTACATGCAGTCCGTCGATTAAATAGCGCAGCGCAATTTGCCGCCGTAGGTTTTCATCGCCAGGACTGATGTCTTCTACGCTTAACCACGGGCTCATGTTTTGCACGCAAGTGGACATGGTTTTTGCCAATCGCGCCATGGGAAACAGCAGCGGGCTGGGAAAAGCCGAGCCGAGCGGCACGACCTTGCGTGCCCGCGTTGACTCCAGCACTTCAAAAACCAGATGACTCACATCCACTTCTGTCGCCTCCACCTCGGCGGACAAGCTCGGTTCTGGGAGGGGTGGCAATGCCGCTGCACCGCCCGATACAAAGTAGCCAGAACGTTCCCGTGCCGAAATCAGCCCGCGTGCTTCCAACAAGTAATAAGCCTGAAACACCGTCGATGGACTGACTTTGCGCGCCGCACTGGCAAGTCGAATAGACGGCAACCGTTCGCCCCGTCCCAACGTGCCTTGCTGGATGGAGCGAGCAATATCCTCCGCAAGTTGTTCGTATCGTTTCATTTCTCCCCCTCATTAACGCAGCCACTAAAAGCATCTGATATGGTTTTTTTAGCCACTTCTGATGCTGTTATTGTACTTGGCTCGCGCTTAAGATAAAGCCCAATTCAAACGTGGGAGTGGGAATATGAAAAACGAAATCAAGGTCATCAGTGTGTCATCTCAAGTGACAGATTCTTGCCATACCAATCAGCCGATCATACATGCTAAGCAAGTCAGTGGTTTCTTTCGCACATTGAAAAGCATGACACAAGCCACCATGTGGCTGCCCTTTTTCGTCTTGCCCTATTTACGCTGGAACGGCAAACAAGCCATCCTTTTGGATATCGACCACAGCCAATTTCATTTTTTCAACCTATCCATTTTTCCTGATGACATCTGGATGGTGTCATTTATGCTGCTGATTGCCGCCATGGTGTTATTTGCTACCACGGCAGTTGCCTCGCGGGTTTGGTGCGGTTATTTTTGCTTTCAAACGGCGTGGACGGATTGGTTTGTTTGGATTGAAGCGAAAATCGAAGGCAATCCCACCGCCCGCCGCAAATTGGATGTCGCACCGTGGAATTGGGATAAAAGCATCAAAAAACTCACCAAACACACGATTTGGTTAGGCATTGCGTTGCTCACTGCCATCAGCTTTTCAATCTGGTTTGTGGACGCGTTTGAATACTGGCACAAGCTGTTTGAGCTTAGATTGCCAAAAGCAGGCTGGGTCACGCTGGCGGTCATCGTTTCAGGAACGTATCTCTACGCGGGCTTAATGCGCGAACAAGTATGTGTCTGGATGTGTCCCTACGCTCGCTTTCAGTCTGTGATGACGGATACGCAAACCATCATGCCGACTTACGACCATCAGCGCGGTGAACCACGCGGAAAATTACGTAAGGATGAAGCACAGCAAGGAGGCTGCATCGACTGTTTCCAATGCGTACAAGTATGCCCCACGGGTATCGACATTCGCCAAGGATCACAATTGGGCTGCATCACCTGCGGTTTATGTATTGATGCGTGTGACGGCATCATGGACAAAATTGGTCAGCCACGAGGACTCATACGCTATGCCTCGCCCGTGGAGATGGCGGGTAAGCCAGTTAAAAAACCGTATCAACAAAAGCGACTGTGGATTTATCTCTCGTTAATACTTGTTTCAATCGCCTCGCTCATTTACGGCATCAGTCATATTTCGCCCTTAACGCTCAGTGTGACACCCGAACGGCAACCGTTGTTTGTGCGCATGAGTGACGGCTCTATTCAGAACAAATACGCGCTCAAAATCAAAAATAAAACACGCCAAGCTATTCATATTAAAGTGAGTGCAAGTGCGCAAGTCAACGGCTTAGTCGTGGTCGGTGCGGAACAACCCATCCTCATTTCCCGTGAACACGGGGCATTTCTGACGGTATTTGTCAAAGTACCAAGTGCGAATATCACCCAAGAAACGCTGCCCTTGCGTTTAAAAATCGAGGCAACTGAAGATGCAAACCTATCAGCAGACGCGCTGACGCAGTTTAACGCGCCCAAGCTCGAATAGCGGGTGTTACTTCGCCCGCCGACTTGCCGCCCAACCTATCAATGACAACAAAGCCAGTCCTACGCCAATGAGCAACATGCCCATGGCTTCGCTGAGTTTAAAGTCCTCGCCCAGTATCAGCCGTGAGGAAACGATAGCGATCACGGGCGTGCCGAGTACGGACAAGCTGGCTTCCCACGCGGGCACGCGGTCGAGCAGGGTAATCCATAACCACCAGCCCAGCGCGGTACTGACCACCGAAACAAACGCCAGTATGCCGATGTAAGACACCGACCAATCCGTGGCGCGTTCAGGGATAACCATTGCCAACAGCACTAAGGGAACGCCGCCGATGATCATCTGCCAAGTGGTCAGTGCCAGCAGGTCAACGGGCTGCTTGGCGCGCAATCGCTTAATCAACACCGTGCCGATTGCCCAGCATAATGCCGCCATCAGCCCTAAAAATTTGCTGAATAAACTGGCGTGCATATTCCACGGTTCGATAATCAGCAACAAGCCCGTCAGGGTGCAAGCCGCCGCGAGCCATTGTTTCCCACGGATGCGCTCACCCAAAATCGGCCACGCCAACAACAATGTCCAAATCGGCATGGTAAAAATCAGCACCGAGGTTTTACCAGGCCCGCCCTCCACCAATGCCCATGTTTGAAACAAAGTAAAGCCTGTCACTTGGATAAGTCCAATGGCAAGCAAGGACGTGGGTGCAACCAACTTCAGCGACCTACCCATCAGCTTGAGAGCCAAAAACAACGCCAATGCCCCGCCCACACAACGTTCCGCTGCAAAAGCAAAAGGCGGCGCGTAAGTCAGTGCCTGCTTCGCCAGCACCCACGTGTATCCCCACGTAAAAGAAAGCACAAACAATCCCAAAGGCAATAACCAGCGGGTGCGAGAAGTAGAGGTCATATCGTGAATCAGTGCGCGTAAATGGGCGCGGATGATAGCGGTTTGAGGGGGATATGGGAAACGATGATGGTTAAGTTTCACGTCGCACCAAGGTGGATACCATGTAGGTGCGACAGATTCGCACGAATTTGATTTCATAGGACGTTGGCTGTTAGAACCGTGGGGTACAATCAGCGAAGCGTATTGCTCCAATTGATTGATTTAACAAAACATTTACATACAGCCCAATAAACATTGCGTGCTACCGTGCTGTTTCGCTGATGCGAATCTGCCTTGGACATTGAATGTGAGTGATCGCAGCAGCAATGTGTTATAAATTATCTATATCTATTGATTTTTATTGTTTTTCCTTTCAAAATGTCAAAAAGCATTAAAAGAAAGGAAAAATGATGTATTACAATGTATTAAGTCCAAATGAAACCCGTGTCTTGCTGGACTATCAACAGACTTACCAAGCCTATTTGGCGGCAAAAGACAGCGAGGCGGCGTTTGCAGGCGGCATGACTTGGAAAACCGTGAACGGGGCAGATTATTTGATTCGCATCACCCAGCGGCGTGGCGGCAATAAGAGCTTGGGGCGACGAAGTGCCGAAACCGAGCAAATTTTTCAGGATTATCACGCGGGCAAAATTCGGGTTAAGGCTCGCGTCGCCAGTTTGAAGGAAACCGTGCGCGAATTTGCGGGCATGAGCGTGGGTTTGAGGTTGAATCGCGTGCCGTCGGTGACAGCGGCGATTTTGCGCAAGTTGGATGAATTTGGTTTGTTAGGCAAAAATCTGCAAGTCATCGGCACGCACGCTTTGTATGGCTATGAATCTACGGCGGGGGTGCGTTTTGACGCGGGATTGTTGGCGACCAACGATGTGGATTTTATGTGGGACAGCACGGCGCGCTTGAAATTGGCGCAATTTGACGACGAAGTGCGCCAAGCGGGCGTACTGGCGTTGCTGCAAAAAGTAGATCGCTCGTTTGAACCTGTGCGGGCGGAAAGTTTTCGCGCTGTCAACAAACACGGTTTTTATGTCGATTTAGTGCGCGCCGCGCCCAATCCACCGTGGAAATCGGCTGTATCCACGAAAATATCCGCCAACGACATCACCCCCGCTGAAATTTTTAATTTGAAATGGCTGCTCGCCAGTCCCAAATTCCGTGCCATCGTCATCGCCCAAGACGGTTTGCCCGCCCCTCTGGTCGCCCCAGACCCCAGAGCTTTTGCGGTTTATAAACAATGGTTAAGCCAACAGCCTGACCGCGAACCCTTAAAACGCAAACGCGACGCACTGCAAGCTGCCGCCGTGGCAGACATGGTGCGACAACAACTGCCGTACCTCGCGTTCGATGAACCCTTTGCACGGATATTTCCTGCTGCGGTGAGGGAGTTTGAGCTTTGATTGAAAACAATAATGTTACAATTACATCGCATTTTTCACGGATACTAATGGGCGTGCGGAGCAGATTTGTCCGCCGATACCATCGAAGCGGGTTGGCGAGTGACGGAATTTGCATTAACTGCGTAATACAGTGAGCAAGTTGGACGGACAAGCCGCGATTGGGGCAGAAAATAGCAGATGTGCTTTGCAAGTTTGCTTTAAAAATAGTTTTAACTTTCACGGGGATGGTTATGAGTGATACGACAGATAACTGGGGTTCAGACGATAAATTGGGACGTAAAGAAGCGGCTGATTTTCTGACTAGCTACCTCATTAAACGATATTTTTTGGCTAGAAACCGTGAGCATCCTGATACTTTCGTTCTGAACATCAAAGCGGATTGGGGGTTCGGCAAGTCGTTTTTTCTTCAGCGTTGGTCAAAGGATTTGAAGCAACTGAACTATCCCGTGGTCTTTTTCAACGCTTGGGAAAACGATTTTTGCGACGATCCGTTGATTGGATTTATTGCCGAAATAAATGAATCGCTTGCTGATAAGTTTAAAGAAATCCCTCTCGCCAAACGGCATCTTGACCAAGCACTTGCTGTGGGACGTAAACTTATTAAGCCCGTGGGCTTAAGTATCGCTTCCCTGATAACGAAGCAGTTGTCGGGTTTAAGCATTGAGAAGCTCCATGAGCTTTATGCTTCAAGCGGGGAAGTGGCGGATGACAGTAGCGAGAAAGAAGACGAACCCTCTCTAATTTCACAATGTGCCGAGCTTGCCCTTAAAGAGCATTTAGATACCAAAGAGACCATTACGCTTTTTAAGAAAAAACTTGGTCGATTGATTGAGGCATTAGAAAAAGAAGCGAACGTTCAACTTCCCTTGTTTATTTTCATTGATGAGCTTGATCGTTGCCGACCAACTTATGCAATAGAGCTTTTGGAAGCAGTGAAACATCTGTTTGGTGTGCCTGGCGTTTATTTTGTCGTCGCCACCAATCTCGAACAACTCGGACATTCAATTTGCGCTGTTTACGGTGAGAAATTTGATTCTGAACGATATTTAAAACGTTTCTTCGACCAAGAGTATTTGTTGCCCTCCCCCGAAAATGCACGATTTACTGCATTTTTGTTTTCCCAATATTCGTTTAGTGAGCTTGGGAAATTTTATTCTGTTATTGAAGAAGGTATTTATCCTGAGCCGCCCGAACAGGCGTTATTCACATTGCTGTGTGATAGCTTCAAATTAAGCCTTCGAGATCGAGAGCAAGTTGCTGTCACATTGCAAGCCGTTTTATTGAACTGGCCAAAAGATGAGACGATCCATTTTGCATATCTGTTGTTTTTGATTATTGCAAAACAAATTTCATCCATGTTGTACCTGAAGCTGGCGGATAAAAACTTTCAGAATGATGCGGGATTTAGAGCTGCTTTGAATCTGAACGATAGTGCTCTTTTTAAAACGCGTTCTTTGGTGAGTGCAAGAACTGGATTTCAAGAAGAGTACATTGGTGAGGGTACGAAGGAGTTTCCCATTTATGAACTGCTTTCGACCTATATCGACCTGCGCAACAAAACCTGTGACGAGCTGTGGAAAAAGGGTTTCAATAATATTAGATTCCCCGATAAAATTGGCTACGCAATTTCTCAGGATTGCCCTCGAAACTACAGCTCTGGCGAAAAACCTGTACCGCCTATTTCAGATTACGCACGTCGAGTAAGCCAATCGGGACAATTGGTCATGTCGAAATAATTTTGTAGTGTAGCGGGCTAGGTGAGGTTTAGTTGAATTCAGTGCCGTAGTTTGAATTGAACGTAGTGAAGCACATGAGGCGGATTCGCATAAGCAATCCGTCATTCCTTGCCCAAACTAGCGGATTGCCGTGAGAATTCCCTCTCCCCCGCCCCTCTCCCGTGAACGGGCGAGGGGAGTCAATGCATCACTTCCCCGCCAACATTTTCTCCAACCGTTTCACCGATACAATCACAGGCGTTTTAAGTTCTTGGGCGAACAAAGAAATCCTTAATTCCTGCATCATCCACGCGAACTCATCCCGTTCGGCGCGGCGTTTGGCGTAGGCTTGGTTTAACGGCTGCATTTGGGTCATACATTGCGCGTCGCGTGCGGGATTGCTGCGGTATTTTTCGATGCGGAGTTGGATGCCTTTGAGGTAGCGGGGGACGTGTTGTAAGCGTTCGTAGGGGGTGAGGGCGACGAAATTTTTCGGCAACAAAAATTCCAGTTGTTCGCGCACGTCTTTTTGCGCTGCTGGGCTGGCTTTGAGTTGCGGTAACAGTTTTTGCACGGCGTGGTGCTCGGTCAAAATTTGCGCGGCGAGGCGGGCTAATTCCTGTGCAATCAATAACAAACGATTTTTGGCGGACTTGCCGCGTTCGGTGAACATCGTGGCGGAGCAAGGCAGCGGGTCATTTAGACAGCAGCGTTCAAAGGTCATGTCTATGATTTGTTGCTGCAATTCTTGCGGCGTGCCGAGTGCCATGTACAACATGCCGAGTCGTTGCGCGTCGGGCAAGTTTTTCTCCAAATACTTAACCTGTTCTTTGAGCAACAACATAAACAATCGCCGCAAGCCGCCGCGATGTGCGTCTAGGGCGACATCGCGATGATCGAAAGCGCGCAGCACCACGGCATCGCCGTCATCGACTAAGGCATTGAATAAAATCACCGTTTGCCCTGCGCGTTTGACTTCGCGGGTGTCGGCGAAGTCGCCAAATGTCCACGCGGTGTAGCGCACTTCGGGTGCGTCGGCGGTTTTGTTTTCCTTTTCGATCACGGCAGGTGCTGTGCGCGGGGCGAGTTGCTCGTGCAATTCGGCGAAGTGGCGGCTCATGCCCAGTTGCCGCCCGTGTTCATCCACCACGCGGAAATTCATCAGCAAATGCGGTGGCAATTGTTCCAAGCGATACGCGTCCAGCGGCGGATCGACTTGTTTTTGTTCGCGGATGTAGCGCGTCAAGGCTTGCAACAACGGTGTGTTGCTGGCGGGCACGGCGCGGCAAAATTCGGCGGCAAATTCAGGCACAGGCACGCAATGGCGGCGCAATTTTTGCGGCAAGGTCTTCACCAATTGCGTGACTTTTTCCGCCAAAATGCCAGGCACGAGCCATTCACAACGCGCCGCAATCACTTGGTTAATCAGCGCAATCGGCACGGTGAGCGTGATGCCGTCGTCGTTTTTCCCTGGCGAAAAATGATACGCCAGCGCGTAGCTGACTTGGTTCATCACCAGTTGCGGCGGGAATTGGTCGGTGGTGATGCCCGCCGCTTCGTGGCGCATCAAGTCGTCTTTTTTCAGGTACAACAACTTGGGGTTGGCGCGTTCGGCCTCTTTGCGCCACACTTCAAACGCCGCACCATTGTGCAATTCCGCCCCCACGCGGCTGTCGTAAAACGCGTAAATCAGCTCGTCATCGACCAATACATCGGGGCGGCGGGCTTTGTGTTCCAGCGTTTCGATGTCGTGAATCAGCTTTTGATTGTGGGCAAAAAACGGCGCACGCGTGTCAAATTCGCCTTCCACCAAGGCTTGGCGAATGAAAATTTCCCGCGCTTCGACGGGGTTCATCGGGCCGTAATGCACGCGTTTTTTCGGATTCAGCAACAAGCCGTGTAAGGTGCTGCGCTCGTAAGCGTTGACTTGCGCGGGCTTTTTCTCCCAATGCGGATCATAATAATGCCGCTTAATCAAATGCTTGCCGACTTCTTCCAACCATTCCACTTCGATGCGCGCCACGGTGCGGGCGTACAAGCGATGGGTTTCCATTAACTCGCCCGCCATCACCCATTTCGAGCCTTTTTTCGCCAATACCGAATTCGGTGCAATGAAAAATTTAATGCCGCGTGCGCCGAGATATTCGTTGCCCTCCACCGCTTTCATGCCGATATTGCCCAACAGCCCGCACAACAAGGCTTTGTGGATTTGCTCGTAAGTCGCAGCCCTCTCCCCCTGCCCCTCTCCCGCGTGCGGGCGAGGGGAGCTGAACATACCCATTTCGGACACTTGGGCGTGCAATTGTTGGTGCAATTCGCGCCATTCGCGTAGGCGCAGCGGGGATAAAAACGCGTCGCGACAGGCTTCGGCTAATAAGCGATTGGATTTTTTATGCGCGATGGCTTGCTCAAACCATGCCCAAATTTTGAGAAATGCCAAAAAGTCCGAGCGTTCATCGGCAAAGCGTTTGTGCGCGGCATCGGCGGCTTCTTGCCGTTCCATCGGGCGGTCACGCGGGTCTTGCACCGACAAGGCACTGGCGATAATCAGAATTTCGGTTAGGCAATGGAAATCGCGTCCCGCCAATAACAAACGGGCGATTTTTGGATCAAGCGGGAGTTTGGCGAGTTCGTGACCCAGCGGGGTGAGCTGGCGTTGGTCATCCAAAGCATTCAGCTCGTCCAACAATTGATAGCCATCGGCAATCATGCGCGGCGTGGGCGGTTCGATAAACGGGAAGGCGGCGATGTCGCCTAATTGCAGCGCGCTCATGCGCAAAATCACCGTCGCCAAGGACACGCGGAAAATTTCGGGATCGGTGAAGGCATCGCGCAGCGCGAAATCCGCTTCGTCGTACAAGCGCACGCAAATCCCGCTCATCACCCGTCCGCACCGCCCTGCGCGTTGGTTGGCGGCGGCTTGGGAAATTTTTTCGATGTGCAATTGTTCGACTTTTTGGCGAATGCTGTAGCGGTTCATGCGCGCCAAGCCGCAGTCGATCACATAGCCAATATTCGGCACGGTGAGCGAGGTTTCCGCCACGTTGGTTGCCAGCACCACGCGCCGCTGGTTGCCAACTTTGAACACGCGGTCTTGCTCGGCTGCGGACAGGCGCGAAAACAGGGGTAATACTTCTATGCCTTTGGGATGGTGTTTGCGTAAGGCTTCGGCGGTGTCGCGGATTTCGCGTTCGCCTGGCAAAAACACCAGCACATCGCCGCGCAAGCCGCCCGCCGCCAATTCATCCAGCGCGTGGCTGATGGCTTTGGGCAAATCGGGCAAGTCGCCATCTTCGTTGACTTCCAACGGGCGGTAACGCGTTTCCACGGGATAACTTCTTCCTGATACTTCAATGACTTGCGCGCCAAAATGCTTGGCAAAGCGATCCGCGTCTAGGGTCGCGGAGGTGATAATCAGCTTCAAATCGCGGCGACGCGGCAGCAGTTGTTTCAAATAACCAAGCAAGAAATCAATATTCAAACTGCGCTCGTGCGCCTCGTCGATGATGATGGTGTCGTATTGGCGCAGCAGCGGATCGCTGTGGATTTCCGCCAACAAAATCCCGTCGGTCATCAATTTGATATTGGTATCGGGTGACACTTTGTCGTGAAAACGCACTTTGTAGCCGACCATGCCGCCCAATTCGGTTTTCAATTCAGCAGCAATGCGCGTCGCCATCGTGCGCGCCGCCACCCGTCTGGGTTGCGTGTGCCCGATGCAGCCCAACACCCCGCGCCCCAATTGCAAACAAATTTTAGGTAACTGCGTGGTTTTGCCAGAACCCGTTTCGCCGCAGACGATGACAACTTGATGGTCTTGAATGGCTTTTGCTAACACCTCGCGTTTGGCAACGACGGGTAAATCGGCGGGGAATTCAATTTGAGTTAAGGCAGCGACACGGGCTAGTCGGCGTTGCGCCAGAGGAGACAAAGTTTTTTCAGACATGGTGTACTTTAGGATAGCGGTTGCGGGGTATTCGGGAAGCTAAACCCCCTCTCCCCCAGCCCCTCTCCCACCAGTGGGCGAGGGGAGAAGCAGCGATGTGTTGCAAGGTTTTTTTCATTAAGTTAATGCGTATTCACATTTGCCCAATCACCCTTGACGCTGACGCAGTGCGACGCGCTTGAGATAGGCTTCGCGGGCAATTTGCACGTCTTCTAAGAAATAAGGCAATTCTTTCAACAACATGGCTTGCGGACCATCGACCAAGGCTTTGGGCGGTTGTGGGTGAAAATCCACCAACACCATATTTGCGCCCGCCAACACGCCCTGCGCGGTCACATGCAGCATGTCCATAATGCCATCGGGCGACGCGGCGCGTGTGCCGACGGAATGCGAAGGATCGACGCACACGGGCATACGCGTCAGGCGTTTGACCACGGGGACGTGGGAGAAATCGACAAAGTTGCGATGCGGATCGCCCATATTGGTTTTCATGCCGCGCAGGCAGAACACCACATTGCGATTGCCTTCGGAAGCCAAATACTCCGCCGCGTTGAGCGACTCGTCCAAGGTAATGCCGAAGCCGCGTTTCAACAGCACAGGCATTTCGGTTTGGCGACCGACGATTTTCAGCAGCTCAAAATTTTGAGTGTTGCGCGTGCCAATTTGCAACATCACACCCGTGGGATTGCCCGTTTGATGCAGGGCTTCACGAATTTCATTCAGATGAGATTCATGGGTGATTTCCATCGCCATGACTTTTATGCCGTATTTTCCAGCTAATTCAAACACATAAGGCAGGCAGTTTTTACCATGACCTTGAAAAGCATACGGGCTGGTGCGCGGTTTGTACGCGCCCATGCGCGTGCATACTTGTCCGTTGTCGCGCACGGCTTTGAGCATGATTTCGACGTGTTCGCGATTATCCACGGCGCACAAGCCTGCAAACACATTCAGCGTATCTTGCCCAAAACGCACGCCGTTGTATTCAAAATGGCTGGGGCGTTGGTCGTCTTTATGCCGACCTAAAATGCGATATTCTTCCGACACTCGCACCACACGCGCCACCGCTGGCAAGCCCTGCATTTCCGCCATATCCAGTGATTTGGTGTTGCCGATTAAATAAATTTCCGTGAGGTCTTGTTCGGCACCTTTTTCGACATGTACCCGTACCTGCACGCCCGCGTAGTCTTGCAAACGTGATTTCAACAATTGGAAATCAGGCGACTGTTCGGTGACCGCCGCATTCAGAATCAAAATCATGGTTATTCCTTGAGTAGGTTGTTTGGTTGGTAATCATTAGTCGTTAGCTGTTAGCTGTTAGCTGTTAGTCGTTAGTTGGTAGTCGCTAGGGAGGGTTGAGTATGCCTAGCTGAATATGCAAAAATTGTGGATACGAGCATATCTCCACCCCACAAGCTATCAACTAACGACTAGCGACTAATAGCTAACGACTAGTTAAGATTACGCCTTCTGCACACAGGGCAACAAAAACGCCGCTTGCACCGCCCACATTTCCAGCGGATCACGCGCAAAATTGCTTTTGGCGAACTGTTGCCAACGCCCAAGCACAAAGCACAGCAGGACATTGGCGTGCGCGCTGACATCGGTTGCCGCGTCCAATTCTTGTTGCACCATCGCCATGCGCAACGATTGTTTTAAGGTGCTTTCCAATCTATCCAACAACTGATTGATGCGCTGTTGCAAGCGTTCGTCCTCATTCACCAACGCATCGCCCGTCAACACCCGCGTCATGCCATGATTGTGCTGCGCAAAACCCAACAATAAACTCAAAATTGCCCGCGCTTGTTGAATGCCATTTTTCTCATCTAAGGTGATTTTGTTAATCAACCCAAACAAGGTCTGCTCAATAAATTCGATCAAGCCCTCGAACATCTGCGCTTTGCTGGCGAAATGTCGATACAACGCAGCTTCGGACACGCCCAAGCGTTTCGCCAATGCCGCCGTGGTGATTTTTGAGCCATTGGGCTGCTCCAACATCGCCGCGACGGCTTGCAAAATCTGTAATTTTTTATCGTTGTTTTTCGTTGCCATTTTTGTTTCTTCCATTCAAACGCGGTAAGACACGTGACAATTGCGTCGCATCACGGAGTTTGACATCCACCCACGCGGGCTGACGCGTGCCCGAATTGATCCACACCGTACGCATGCCCAGTCGTTTCGCCGTGCGTAAATTAGCCAAGCTATCTTCTACCATCACACATTGCGTAGGTGTGACTCGGTGTTTTTTCAACAAGCGAAAAAAGCCAAAATGGTGTGGTTTGGCCAAGAAATTGACATGTTCCAAGGTCATTACTTCCTCGAACAAGTCATCAATCTTCATCAGTTTCAACACCGCCTGCGCATAAGCCTGTGGCCCATTGGAAAACACCATCTTTTTAGCAGGTAATTGTTGCAAAATATGACGCAAACGCGGCTTACGCAACACTTGATTCGCCAAGTCTGGGAATTGATGAGTGTGCCACAGAAAATGATGCGGGTTGGTGCCGTGATGCCGCATCAGCCCTGTCAAGGTTGAACCGTATCGATGCCAATAATCCACCCGCAATGCATTCGCCGCCGCTTCATCCAGTTGCAAATGCCGTTGCAAATACGCCGTCATGCTGCGATTGATATGCGGAAAAATAGACGCGCTGGCATTGTGCAGCGTGTCATCCAGATCAAAAATCCACAGTTTTGGGGGCATATATTATTTTCGGTGAAGGGTGACGGGTGATGCGCTGCTGCGCAGCTTGGTGAAAGGTGAAATGTGAAACACACCGTCGCACACCCATACATTTCACTTCTCACTTTTCACATTTCACATTTCACATTCTTCATCACTTGCTCTTAATCAACGTCCCCACACCTTCGTCGGTGAGGATTTCCAGCAGCAAGGCGTGTTGTACACGGCCGTCGATAATATGTACTGAGCGCACCCCGCCTCGCGCCGCATCCATCGCCGAACTGATCTTAGGCAACATACCGCCCGACAACGTACCATCGGCAACCAAGTCTTCGATTTCTTTAGGCGTTAAGCCAGTCAACAAATTGCCGTTGCTATCCAATACCCCTGGTGTGTTGGTCAATAGCACCAACTTTTCCGCGCCCAGCACTTCGGCTAATTTTCCCGATACCACGTCGGCATTGATGTTTAACGTTTCGCCATTTGGACCCACGCCAATCGGTGCAATCACAGGAATAAAGTCGCCTTTGTCCAAGAAGGAAATAATGGTGGGGTCAATTTTGACAATATCGCCCACCAAACCAATGTCCAGCATCTTGCCCGCTTCCTCGTTGCTTTCCAGCATCAACTTACGCGCACGAATAAACGCACTATCTTGTCCTGTCAGCCCCACCGCTTTTCCGCCGTGGCGGTTCAGCAAATTCACGATTTCTTTGTTGACTTTGCCCAGCACCATTTCCACCACATCCATGGTTTCTTGGTCTGTCACACGCATCCCTTGAATAAATTCGCCTTGTTTGCCCACGCGTTTCAATAGGTCGTTAATTTGCGGTCCGCCGCCATGCACGACCACGGGATTCATGCCCACCAACTTTAATAACACCACATCGCGCGCAAAACTTTCCTGCAACAACGGATCGGTCATGGCATTGCCACCGTATTTGATGACAATGGTTTTACCGAAGAATCGTTGGATATATGGCATAGCCTCAGCCAGCGTGCGCGCCTTTTTGTCGGCAGCAGAAGGGGATAACGACATGGTGAACTCCTCAAAAAATGTGCGCGGATTTTACACCAGCACTGTGAATAATTCGGTACGAATTTATGACGCGCTTATCATCCGCCGAACACAGCTTTTCATGCTAACGAAATCTAACTGCGTTAAATTTAGAGTAGGATGACTGCTTCGCACACGGGTCGTATCGTCCCGTCTCAACGCGACAAGGACAACGAGCATGGATTACGACGTACTGATTATTGGTTCAGGACCCGCTGGGCAACATGCAGCATGGCAAGCGGCACGTATGGGTAAACGTGTGGCGATTATCGAACGCAAAACTAAAATTGGCGGCGCGGGGCTGCAAACAGGCACCATCCCCAGCAAAGCTTTGCGCGAAGTAGCATATTTGCTGTCACGTGCGGGTGCAGGTGGAATGCGCCAAGCACTCGCACCCGATGGGCGCACGCGACATGGTCTGTTGGCGGAAGCGGTGCGTCGTAAAGAAATGGTGATTGCGCAACAGGAATCGGTGATTTTGCAACGCATCCTACGTTTGGGGGTGGCACTGATTCCTGGGGAAGCGGCTTTTGTCGATGCGCACACGTTAAAAGTAACGGACGCGTCTGACAAACAAAGATTGATTTCCGCCCAAGTCATTATTCTGGCATCAGGTTCACGTCCGCGTCGCCCTGCCCATATTCCGTTTGATAAAAAAACCGTGCTGGATTCCACCTCCATCCTCAATTTGCGCCATTTGCCCGAAAGTTTACTGGTGGTGGGCGGTGGGGTGATCGCGTGCGAGTTCGTCTCTATTTTCGCCGCGCTCGGTGTGCGGGTCACCGTGGTGGATAGCCATGAACGTTTGCTGACTTACCTGTCCGAAGATGTGGTCGCCGTGCTGGAGGACAGCCTCATCAGCATGGGGGTGACGTTTATGATGCAAGAAAAAGTGCAGCAGATCACCCACGAGGGCGTAGGCACGCTGACGCATTTGGCGAGCGGCAAAGAAATTTATGCCGATGCGGTGTTTTATGCCCAAGGTAGAGAGCCGAATTTTGAAAAATTGCAGGTAGAACAGGCGGGCATTGTTACGCAAGCGGGTTGGTTGGAAGTGAATCAACACTTTCAAACCAGCGTGCCGCATATTTTTGCGGTGGGCGATTTGATCGGTCGCCCCGCGCTGGCCTCGACTGGCATGGAGCAAGGGCGGGCGGCGGTGCTGTATGCCTTTGGCGGCGAGCAACACATCACGGCAGAAAATTTACCGATGGCGGTTTACACCATCCCCGAAATTTCCTACGTGGGACAAACCGAGAAAGAAGTACAGCAAGCCAATATCCCCTATGTGGTCGGACGCACTTACTTCAAAGACAGTGCACGTGGACAAATCATTGGTGACAATCAAGGGCTGCTGAAACTCATTATCCATGCCGAAACCGAGAAAATTCTGGGGGTACACATTGTTGGCGAACAAGCCAGTGAGCTGATCCACATCGGGCAATTGGTGATGAACCTCAACGGCAGCGTGCGCGACTTAATCAAAAATGTGTTTAATTACCCCACGCTGGCGGAATGTTACAAATTAGCAGCGTTGGATTGTGTGCATCAATTAAAGCCGTAAATTCTGTGTGTGCGCCACGATCAAGTTAGTGAGACGTTGATTAAATCTTCCGTTCGTGGAGAGCCTGTCGAACCATGAACGGAAGATTTATAAAATCAGGGGGTTAAATCCGCCCCCCTTCGACCGTTCGACAAGCTCACGGATCAGGGCGAACGGATTTAATCAAGGTTTCCCTAGGTTGTTAGAAGCTATGTGCTTCAGCGGGGAAAGTTCGCGCTTTGACTTCCGCCACGTAATGCGCCACGGCATCAGCAATGGAATCAGCATCCTGCATAAAATTTTTCACGAAGCGCGGTTTCTTGCCAGGGAACACATCCAACATGTCGTGCAGCACCAGCACTTGCCCCGAACACGATGCCCCCGCGCCGATGCCGATGGTGGGAATGGCAAGCTGAGTGGTGATGTCCGCTGCCAATACCGCAGGCACCAGCTCCAACACGATCATTCCCGCGCCCGCGTGTTCCAGTGCGAGGGCGGCATCCAACAAACGTTGCGCGGCGGAGGCTTCTTTGCCTTGCACCCGATAGCCGCCCAGTTGGTGTACGGATTGCGGGGTTAGCCCGATATGGGCGCACACAGGAATCCCGCGTGAACTTAGGAATTGGACGGTTTCCAACATCTCCATCCCGCCTTCTAATTTGACCATTTGCGCGCCCGCTGCCATCAGTTGCACGGCATGTTCAAAGGTTTTTTGCGGACTGACTTGTGATGTACCGAATGGCATATCGCTGATGATAAAAGCCTTTTTTGCCCCCCGCGCCACGCATGCCGTGTGATAAATCATATCGGCAAGGCTGACGGGCAAAGTGGTTTCATGGCCTTGCAACACCATGCCCAGCGAATCACCAACCAGCAGCACATCCACGCCTTGTGACTCCAGCAAGGCGGCAAAGCTGGCATCGTAGCAAGTCAACATGGCGATTTTTTGCGCTTGGGTATGCAGGGCGTGGAGCTGGGTCAGGGTGGTGCGCATGATGGAATTCTCGAATTTAGGTGGATTACTCCCCTCATCCGCTGGCGGCAGAGGGAATTTGTGCATGAATACACAGGGGGAGATTTTAGGGGATATTGAGTGACTTGCTCAGGTTTTTATACATTCCCATCATCCTATGCAGATATTTAGCACATGATGCCAAATGACATTCGCGCTTTATCTTACATCGTCATAGCACAACAGTTGCAAATAATGTAGGATTAAATCCTATTGATTCTCAAGGAGTTCATCATGCGCACAACACAACAATTTAGTATCACGCTGCCGAATGATATGGCAAGTGTGGTGAAAAATAAGGTGGCAGCAGGGGAATATGCAAGTGAAAGCGAAGTCATTCGCGATGGTCTGCGTGCATTGATCGCGCGGGATCGGGCAATGGAGACTTGGTTACAGCGAGAGGTGGGTTCAGCCTACGACGCGTTACAAGCACATCCAGAACGAGCCATCAGTATCGCGCAAGTGCGGGAGGCTCTCGCGGCAGAATATGAAAACAGATGATGTGCTATCTCGTCGAATTTACGCCCGAAGCGCAAATACAGCTTATTGCACTTTATCGTTATCTCGCCGCTGCGGCATCACCGATGGTTGCCAAGCACTATACGCAAGCGATTGTTGCACATTGCGAGGGGCTGCAACATTTTCCGTATCGTAGCGTAAGCCGCGATGATATTCGCCCTAATTTGCGCATCACGCATTACAAAAAACGCACCGTGATTGCATTTGCGGTCGAGGGGGATCGAGTGTCTATCATCGGCGTGTTCCATGGCGGGCAGGATTACGAGGCTGCTTTATAAAAAGTTCACACTACATCGCGAGCTTTTCCAGCCGCTGCCCCTGACAGTTTTCCAGTGCGTCACTGGCTCGCCCAACTTGGGGAATCATGCAATCTGGCTCAATTTCCAGCAATGGTTGCAGCACAAAAGCGCGCAAATGCATTTGAGGATGCGGCAAGGTTAAACCGTGTTCGTGCAACTGCACATCGTCATACAACAATACATCCAAATCCAAAGTGCGCGGTGCATTGCGGAAAGTGCGTTCGCGCCCGTGCTGATGTTCAATGTCTAACAAAGCATTGAGCAAATCGTGCGGGGCTAAGGTCGTTTCGATTTTCGCCACGGCGTTGACGAAATCGGGTTGGTCTAAATAACCGATGGGCGCGCTGCTATACAAGGAAGAGCGTGCCAACAAGCGCGTGTGCGGCAATTGGTCAATTTGCGCAAAGGCTTGCTGCAACTGGTGTTGCGGCTGGGCTTGATTGCTGCCCAGCCCGACAAATGCGACCGCCATTATTCAGCCGTAGCCGCCACAGCAGCAGGTTTTTTGCGCGGTTTGCGACGACGTTTCTTCTCTGCCGCCCCTTCAGGTTGCAGCATTTCCTTCTGGCGTTCCGCTGTGGCATCTTGGAATTCATCCCACCACAATCCCAAATCATCGGGCACTTCGCCGCTGGCGCAGCGCAATAACAAGAAATCATAGCCTGCGCGGAAACGCGGTTGCTCCAACAAACGGTAAGGACGTTGCCCTGCACGTTGTTCAAAACGTTGTTGCAACAGCCAGATTTCTTTCATCACCGCATCATGGCGATGGGGAATCGCGAGTTGTTGTTTCTGTTTGGCAAGTACTTCATCCATGGCTTCGTGCATCGCGCCCACAGGACGCTCACCGCGTTTCACCCGCAGATTCCACGCCGCCAACACTTCATGCCACAACAGCGCGGCAAACAAGAAAGCGGGAGAAACGGGTTTATCTTGTCTCAAGCGGTCATCGGTATTGTGCAACGCCAACATAATGAATTTTTCGCCCGTGGGTTGCGCCCAAATCACATCCAACAGCGGCAACAAACCATGATGCAAATTCATCTGACGCAATTGTTGTATACACGCCACCGAATTGCCAGACAGCAACATTTTCAGCACTTCGTCCAACAAACGCGCTTGCGGCACATTGTCCAACAAGTTTTTCATCTCATTGATAGGCGCAGCGGTTTTAGCTTCTAGCTTCATCCCCAGCTTGGCAGACAGTCGCACCGCGCGCAGCATCCGCACAGGATCTTCGCGATAGCGCACGGCGGGCTGACCGATCATGCGCAGAATCTGATTTTCCGTATCGGAATATCCATCGTGATAGTCGTGAATTTCCTGCGTAGTGGGATCGTAATACAGCGCATTGGCGGTGAAATCGCGCCGCGCCGCATCTTGCTCCTGATCGCCAAATTCGTTATCACGCAACAAACGACCATGCTCATCCGCCTGCACATCTTCGGCATCCACCATGCGGCGGAAAGTGGACACTTCCACCACTTCTTCGCCAAACATCACATGCACCAAACGGAAACGTCGCCCAATGATGCGCGCACGGCGAAACACGCGGCGCACCTCTTCTGGCGTAGCATTGGTCGCCACATCAAAATCCTTGGGCGTTTTACTCAGTAACAAATCGCGTACCGCACCACCCACCACAAAGGCTTGATAGCCCGCCGCTTGCAGCCCATCCGTCACTTTTAGGGAGCCATAACTAATTTGGTCACGAGACACCCCATGCGACGCAAAGGGAATAATGCGGGCATTGCCCACTTTTTTGGCTTTTTGGGATCGACGAAAGACGCGTTTCAGAAATCTTTTGATCATATTGTAAAGAAATCACCTTTTGAAGCGTGGACTGCCCACGCGTCGCGGATTATACACGCTGCCACAAGTGCTGCCCGCGCAACGTTGGGCAAAATGAATACCTTACGCTTAGCCCACCTGCAAATAAATCCAGCATCAGATAACTAACCCCCTGTTCGCAACTGTTGAAATTCCTGTTCGAGCAATCCTGTTTTGAGTGCTATCGTGGCATTATCCAAAACATCCAACAAATTGCGGGCAAGCTCTAAGGTTTTGATTCTTGCACCTTGTGCTAGACCTTCCTCCCGCCCTTTTTCTAATCCTTGCTCAAGTCCTTTTTGCAGCCCTTCTTCAAGTCCAGCTTCCCGTCCTTTTTCTTGCGCTTCTTCAATCGCAGTTTCCATTACACCTTTCCAGTCGCGGTAGTTTTTTAAGCTTTCTTGATAGGCATCGCGTTCCACGGAGTTGAAACAAGCGAGTTCGGCAGTTTCAAAGAGTTGCGGGAATACGCCTTCGTTGAAGATGGCGGGGATTTCTTGTAAATCTTGCAAGTGTTTGAAAATATATAGCCACTTGTCTTGCGCGGTTTCCAATTCGTCCAAAGTTTTGTGAAAGCGTGGCAGGGTCAAATAAATGAAGGTGAGTTTGTCGTAAAACACCTCGCCATTTTGGTTTTTGAGTTGAATAAAATGCACGACTTCGTCGTTGTCACGGTCTTCTTCAAACAAAAAATCCAGTATGCCAACCGTGTAAACCGCCGATAATTTGTAATCCCAATCGCCGCGTTGCGCCTGTTCCTGAATGGGAAACGTGGCGTAATACACGGTGCGGTCTTTGAAAAAATTATGTTTAGCTTTTTGCAGCTCCACCACAAATCGCTCGCCCGTGGGGCTGACGCAGCTCAAATCAAAAATCGCGCGGCGATCCAATAAGGTCAAGCCCAAGCGTTCAGTGCGGGTGTATTGTAAATCTTGAATTTGGTGTTTTTCGGGCAGCAAGGCATTCAAAAAAGCGATCAACACTTCCTTGTGCGGCTCTTCACCAAACAGCTTTTTAAAACCGAAGTCGGTGAATGGATTAAGGTATTTGTCTTGCAACATGATGCGCCCCTAGGATTAAAACGAGGGCTGATTTTAACACGGGCTTGGGCACGACAAATTCGTACCTTGCGCACGAATGATGAAAAAGGTGGATTGCCTTGCTGCGAATCCACCTTAATGCGTTTTACAGGCGTTGGGCGGCGAAGCGCATTGCGCCACACCTAGCCAACGCTATTGTTTCACGGCGACGGAATCACATCGGGGATGTTGGACAGACTGGCTTCGTAGTGCTGTTTGCACAGCCAGCGGTAGTCACCCGTGTTGGTAGCAACGCGATGCAATCCAAGTTGTTCATGATTTGGGTCAACCTCTCGCAAGAAGCGATGCAGCGCGAGGATGCCCGCACGTTGCGGCTCGTTGAGAAAGCTTCCAGCAGGCGATTCGTGACTGGCTGAAGTGATGCCTGCGGGGAGCTTGTCAGCAATCTCTTTTGCCAATTCGAGCTGATCGGCGATCTTCCAATCCCCCGTGGTGCCAGAACCAAAAAGGCTATTTACCGCAGGCGCGGCGATGGGGGCGACCATTTTTAAAACGCCAAGGACAAAGTTTGCATACGGGGCAATCTGCTCAACCCATTTGTGCTGTTGGTCAAACGGGTACACGCCTTTGCCATGCTCACCCACAGGGTGTTGGCAACCTTCCGCCTCGCACCACAGTTGAAGTTCCAGCGGGCGCGAGAACAAGTCTTTTTTCAACAAACTAACCTCCCGCTCCCTTATGGTGCATAGGCGAGGTCCATGTTTGGCTTCGTCGGCAATGGCGTGCATGGTTGCCATAAAATAGTCGGCGATGCGACTGTCCAGTCCCGCCAGTTGTTCCTTGATCTCGCGCAGTTGAACGCTCATGTCGCGCTCTTCAAAGCCCATGAGCAATTCGGTAATGGACAGCCTTTTGGAACAATCCTGACAGCGCACATTTGTATCACCTTCCGCCAAAAATTGACGTAGCGCATGGATATTGAACCGTCCTTTACAGGGCTGATTACCGACGATCTCTGGGCAAGGAACCATAAAACGATACCGCCCCTCCATACCTGGCCAACTATCGCTAATCAGTTTTTCAAGCGTAGAGTGCAACACATTCATAAAATGTTCAGGCCACGCTGCTTGGGCATAGATATGAAACTCACGCCCGCGCTTTTCCAGCATAGCTTCGCCATGCGGCGGATGGCTCAAAAACATGCCTTTTTGCCAATGCAGGCGGTGACTGTCCTGTTCAACCGCATAATCATGGGTGCGAACGATCATCCACGGCACCAGTCCAGTCGGATCTTCTTCCATGGCGCAGATCATGGCGATGCGCCGTAAGTTTGCAGGGGGTTCTTGCTCAGGCAGCCAAGGGAGTTCGGGACGCACCTGCGGCACGTGCTGTGCGACGAGACTGGCTTTGCCGTCGGGCAAGCGATAGGAAACATCATACTTTTCCATCAAGCGCAGGAAGAACGGGTAGAGGGTGGGGTCGAAGCGTGGTTCATCCTTAAAAGGGTGGTCATGCCAGACTTGAGTCAAACGTGAGTCGAGCAGTATCCCCTCACACTCCTTGGTGCGACGATCTTCCAATACAAAGCCAATGGCTTTGGTCAGCCATTGCGGTTGCAGCACCACGTCATCCCGCATACGTTCATCGTCGCTGTAGTGGACGATATAACCGAGGTCGTGCATCAGGTGTGCCAACGTTTCCGCGTCAATAGAACTTAAGGCATGACGCGCACAAATTTCACCAAATGTTGAGTAGGAAATGCGCGGCTCGGGGTAAGCGATCAATTCATCACGGGCAGCTTTCCAGTTGCGGTTAAAGCCCATGCCCATTTGCTCTAATTTGGAAGCCTGTTCGGCAATGACGGTTTTCAACGCCGCAATGCCAACACTCTCGCCCGTGGCTTCGTCCAATTCGAGGCTATCCACTTCGTGAAACCCGACAATCATATCGCCGTATTGTTGCTTGAAAACGGGCTGGTCAATGCGTGCAATGTGCTCGCCTGATTTACTGTATGTGGAAATAATCAACACGCGAGCATCATTACCCACCCGCAGACGAATCATATTCAACCAATCTTCCACCTGACATTGCTGCACCCCACGGCGTGGCTCCCAGACCAGCAAGTAGAGCGAACGGCGGCTGAAGAAGAACTGGTGCGTGACACGGTACACATCCTGCCCGCCAAAATCCCAAGCGTTAAGTTGAATCTCGACCCCATCTTGGGCGGGGTGCGGCAGGCGCAGTCCGTGAATGTCAATTTCAACGCCGTGCGTGGTTGTTTCACCTTGCTTCGGTGCACCTTCTCCTTTCTCTCCTTTCAGGGCTTTGAGCAGAGTAGTCTTGCCGACGTTGCCTTCGCCGACCAGCACCAGCTTGGCTTCGTAGAGCGGTTCGGCGTTTTGTTCAAGACTGCGGAGGTAGGCAAAGAGTGGTTCGTAATTTAGTGTATCGCAAGCGTCGTATGCGCTTTGCAGGACAGGGTTAAGGGGGTTGCCTTCGAGTTGAACCATTTTCAAATGCTCAAGATGAGCAATGAATGAAGGAAGATCAGTGAGTTTATTAACTTTGGCACTAAATATTTCTAACTTCTCAAGTTTTGCCAAAGAGGATGGTAGTGCCAATATTTCATTACCCGACACATCAAGATGCCTAAGGGTTGTCAAATCACCTAAAAATTCTGGGAGTTCAACTAAATGCCCACCAGGTTCACTTTTCCCACCACCGTTTGAATATGAAAATGGATATCCCGCCAAGTTGAGAGTTTCAAGATTTGTTAAGTTGGTAATCCATTTTGGGATATCTTTGAGGTGTGCTCCACCAATCACTAACTTTCGGAGATTCAATAATTGCCCTAAACACTCTGGCAGAAAAGTAAGTTGATGCTTGGAGAGGCTCAGTTCGGTCAACCGCATGAGCTGTCCCAAAGAGTCTGGCAGGGTCGTCAGTCTGTTATCGGAGATGTCCAGATTTGTCAACTGCGTAAGCTGTCCCAGAGAGTCTGGCAGGGTCGTCAGTCGGTTGCCTATGAGAACCAGTGATGTCAACTGCGTAAGCTGTCCCAACGAGTCTGGCAGGGCGGTCAGTCGGTTTTTGGTTTTATCATTTGCAGTTCCCTCTGAGTAATCATGTCCAAGGTCAAGTTTACGCAATTTCCGGAGTTGACCGATTGATTCTGGCAATTCGGTTAACTGCATGTCGCGGAGGTCAAGTTCCGTTGCGCCCGATTGTAGGGCTTGTTGGATTTTCTCTTCTGCTTCGAGATAAGCTTTATCATGGCGCATGGCGGAATCCTGTCTTAACTATAAATGTAAAGCTCAAAAAGGGGACGCACGAGGTCAGGTCTAGGTAAGCACTGATTAAATTTTCCGCTCGTGGTGAGCTTGTCGAACCATGAATGGAAGATTTAATCAAATCAATGGATTAAATCCCCTCACCCTTCGACCGTTCGACAAGCTCACGGCTCAGGGCGAACGGATTTGATCAGTATCCCCCTAGCAAAAAGGGGAATACCCACATTACCCCCGAACCATTCTTCCCACCGTCGTCAAATGCACGTCTAAGCATACGGCAATTTGTGGATCAATCTAATCGCCCGTCGCGTGGGTCGCAATGATAGCGGCATCTTGGTCTGCTGAGCGGTTCTCATTCATCTGAATTTCAGCAAGTCATGCCAAGCAACCGATTTTTGCGGCTATCCACTCCGCCACTTGCGCTGCGCCTGTTGGGATAATCGGTACGGGGCGAGGAGTCGCCCAAATTTCTACCAAGCTGGCAGTAAGATCGCCATGCTGCAATGCGGTAGGGGCGACTTCTCGGCACACGCCGTGCCGTTGCAGCCATGCGATCAGGGCGGGGGATTCTGGCCAATCGGGGCGGGGGGCGTATAAGATGGGTACGCCGCTGGCGGTGGCTTCGACAAAACTGCCGTAGCCAGGTTTGGTGAGTAGGGCATCGCTGCTGGCGAGTACATCGCTAAAGCTCATGGGAAGGTCGTCAAACACGATGGCATCAGGATGATCTACCTGCCAAGCGCGCTGCACCAACCAGCGCACGCCCGCGATGCGCGGCCATTGTTCGATGGGCAAACGGCTGGCAATCCCGCCTAAACTCACCAGCACCAGCTTTTCATCTGGGGATAAATTCAAAAGCTGATTGAGTTCGTCCCGTCGATTCGTCCCGATGTCGGCAATGGGGGCAACCGCCAAGCGATTCGGCAAGTCCGCCATTGCCATACTGGGCGTGGTGCGCAGAAAGGCATCGGCACGGGCATAACAGGCTTGAATTTGCTGGGCAATCTGGTCTTCGCCACAGGTGTGACGATAAATGTCCGCCCAGTTAAGCGAACACAGTGCCACATTGGCGATGCCCGACCGCTGCGCGCCTGCCAAGGGCAAATAGCCGACATTGGAAAACACCAGATCCGCCTCTAATTCTCGCAAAAGTGCCGCCTCTGCCGACACTTTCGCCTCCCAATCACGATGAAAGTGCTGATACGCCACACGACTTTTCGCCACATCTACCTCGGTCGCGGACACCATCACCATGCCTATGTCCCCCTGACTGAGCAAATGGGTAAACGGTGCGTGGATGCGGGAACGCAGGTGTGCGATGGGGACGGTCGTGCGCACGGTGATGCGTATCGCGGGGCAGCGTGCGTGCAAGGCGTTCAGTATGGGGGCGGTTTGGGCGACATGACCAAAGCCATGGCCTGAAATGGAAACAACGAGATGAGGGGGACGGGACATGGGGTGGCGATGTGGGTATTCCGTTTTCATTTCATGTAGGGTGCATTCTATGCGCCATGGTGCACATGGCGTGCCCTACGATACAGCTCCTTCCCACTATACCCATTCAACTTGAAAACCCCGTGTTGAATGTTTGAAAATTATCAGTAATTCTGGAGCGCAGGCGGTCTTTAATTTCGGGGATGGTGCTCACGAAAAAGTGTTCAATATTTTTTCGGAAGGTATTGAGGGAGTCAAAGACGACGTTATTGCGGACGTGTTCATTCATGACTTTCCATAGTCGTTCAATGGGGTTGAGATTGGGGCTGTAAGGGGGTAAAAAATGCAGTGTAATGTTGCGAGATTTAGCCCCTTCTTGCACGGCTTGGCATCGGTGATAGCCTGCTTGATCGAGTGCGACGTGAATCGTTGGTGCTTCTGGATATGCTTGTTTAAGTTGGTCAAAAAAAGTGAGTATGGTTTCGGCATTGACGGTCTCGACAAAAGTATTGGTGACCGTCATCGTTGCAAGTTCAATCGCCCCGATGATGTTAAGACGGCTGCGGGATGCGATGGTGGCGATGGGCTTTTCCACGCCCTTTTTGATCCAACCATGGCTGATTTTGGTTGCCATCGTTGGATGCACCGCATCCACAAACACCACGGGTTCTGTGGCAGGGGTGTTTGCTTTCAAATTCAAATAATGCGCGATAAATGCCGCTTGCTTGTCCGTATCGGCGCGGGCGGGTACGGCTTTGGGTTGTTTGTAGCTAAATTGATGCGTTTTGAGCCACTTGGTCATCCCAGAAACCGTGTAGAAAACTTGCCATGTTTTTGCCACATAGCCACAAATTTCACTCACCTGCGTGTACAGCGTGGCTTGTAAATGCTGATCCAACGCCGCAGTTTGCGTGGCGTTTAACTTGCCCGTTGAGCCGCCGTTTTCTGGCTTGAGCTTCTCCGCTGCACTCCAATCCTGCAAATGCTGCCTGACCGTGTCAATGCTAATCCGCAACGCTTGCGCAATCGCGCTATTTGTCCAACCCTCCGACTTCAATAACACCGCCTTAATTCGGTCGCGCACCCGCCCATCCCGCTCCACGCGGTGACGAGCTTCCAAGACTTTTTTGATTTCTACACTCAGTTTGATTTCCATTTGGACATTGTCTGCTATTTTTCGGGGTTTTCAAAGGCGATGGGTATAGCAGGAGGAAGGCTGGGATGGGGGTGGAAAGTTTGCATCCGTGCGACGATTTCAACCCCCACCCTAACCCTCCCCCTGCTAGGGTGAGGGAATATCGTGCTGCACTTCAAGCCATCTGCAACTGTAGTCTTAAAAAGGCGGGAGCTTCTTCGTTGGTCTCAAAGGTGACAAATTCCCACGCTTCGTCATCGGCGAGGACGGCGCGTAGCAGGGCATTGTTGAGGGCGTGTCCTGATTTGTAGCCTGAAAAGGCACCAATGACAGGATGGCCGAGCAAATACAGATCGCCGATGGCATCGAGCACTTTGTGTTTCACGAACTCATCTTCAAAGCGCAAACCGTCTGGATTAAGCACGCGGTAGTCGTCCATGACGATGGCGTTGTCCAAGCTGCCGCCCAATGCCAAGCCTTGCGCACGCATCATTTCGACATCTTGCATAAAGCCAAACGTACGGGCGCGGCTGATGTCGTGAATATAGGCTTGCTCGCCTAGGTCTATAACAACGTGCTGTTTGGTGTTGGCAAAGACGGGATGGGCGAAGTTGATGGTGAAGGTCAGTTTGTAGCCGTGATAAGGCTCAAAGCGTACCCATTTGTCGCCGTGCTTTACTTCGACCAACTTTTTGATGCGGATGAATTTTTTAGCCGCTGACTGCTCGGTGATGCCCGCTGATTGCAACAAAAAGATAAACGTGCCCGCGCTGCCATCCATAATGGGGACTTCGGGGCTGTCTAAATCAATGTAAATGTTGTCCACCCCTAGCCCAGCCAGTGCAGACATCAAATGCTCGATAGTGGCAACGCGCGCGCCGTCTTTTTCCATACAAGTGGAAAGGCGAGTGTCATTGACTAAATCGGCACGCGCAGGGATTTGGATCACGGGTTTGGTATCCACGCGACAAAACACAATGCCTGTGTTGATCGGCGCGGGGCGTAAACCGAGGGTTACTTTTTGACCGCTGTGCAGACCAACACCTGTCACACGGACGGCAGTTTTGAGCGTGCGTTGTTTGACCATTTCAGATAGGTATAGGGAAGGAGTAAGGATTGAAGGGCATAGGTATCTACAGAATTCCCTCTCCCCCTGCCCCTCTCCCGTAAACGGGCGAGGGGAGTCCAGACTCTGATGTCATTGAGCCTGTTAATCAGTCTGTTTACGTAAAAATGAAGGAATGTCCAAGGTTTCCATGCCTGCTTTTTCCATCGCTTCGATTTGCTCGCGACGACCTGTTCTAAACGCCGTTGGGGTTTCCAAGCGATTGCTCACAGGCGGGGGTTCTGCTGCACGCACGGGTTGTTGAGGTGCGGGCGCGCTGGTTTGGTGTGGAGCGTGATGCGCGTGGTGAGACGTTGTTTCACCTTTTGGATGTGGATGTTTCGTCAGCGCGGAAGGACTCAGCCCTGTCGCAACCACCGTCACACGTAAATCATCTCCCATGCTTTCGTCGAAGACCGAACCAATAATCACCGTGGCTTCTTCTGCGGCAAATTGCACACATTCCATCACGTCATCCACTTCTTTCAAGCGTAAATTACTGGAGGAGGTGATATTGACCAACACCCCCCGTGCACCCGACATATCTACGTCTTCTAATAACGGACTGGCAATGGCTTTTTCAGCGGCATCGCGAGCGCGGTCAGGTCCTGAAGCCACGCCCGAACCCATCATCGCCATGCCATTTTCAGACATCACCGTGCGCACGTCGGCAAAATCGACGTTAATCAAACCTGGCACATTGATGACTTCGGCAATGCCTGCCACCGCGCCTTGCAACACGCCATTGGCAGCTTTAAAGGCTTCTGGCAACGTCACATCGCGTCCCAATACTTCCATCAATTTGGAATTAGGCACAACAATCAGCGAATCCACATGTTCGGTCAACGCTTCAATCCCCGCTTTGGCGTAACGCATCCGATTGCCTTCGTAGGCGAAAGGCTTGGTGACGACCGCAACGGTTAAGATATTGAGTTCTTTGGCAATTTGCGCCACGATAGGCGCAGCACCCGTGCCTGTACCGCCGCCCATGCCTGCGGTAATAAACACCATATTCGCGCCCATCACCATTTCTTTGATGCGATCGCGATCTTCTTCGGCCGCCGCTTGACCCACAGAAGGCCTAGCCCCTGCGCCCAATCCCTTGGTGATGTTCGCGCCAATTTGCAATTGGATGGTCGCTTTGCTGCGACGTAGTGCCTGCGCATCTGTATTGATTACAATAAACTCTACACCTTGCATTCCTTGCTCGATCATATGATCGACCGCATTGCCACCGCAGCCACCCACACCAATCACCTTGATCACAGCGTCCTGACTTTGTGATTCCATGATTTCAAACATTGCTGCCTCCCGAATAATGTACTAATAACTGATTCATAAGCTGTGTCAGGCTAAAAACTGCCGTGAAACCAAGCTTTCATTTTTGCCCAAACATCAACAAAGTTGGTTGATTTTGTTTGGGGTTCTGGTTTGTTTTGATAATGTTCCAGACTATACAACAATAAGCCCACGCCCGTCGCCATACGCGGTGTTTTTATCACCTCGGACAGCCCACCCACATACTTTGGCATCCCCAGTCTCACGGGTAGCTGAAAAATCTCTTCGCCCAACTCTACCATGCCTTGCATGGTACTACTGCCGCCTGTTAATACAATCCCTGATGATAGCAAGTCTTCAAAGCCGCTGCGACGTAACTCTGCTTGAATCAGCAAATAGAGCTCCTCTACACGCGGCTCAATGACTTCAGATAAAAGCGCGCGAGATAAAATTCGTGCACCGCGATCCCCTACCCCAGGCACTTCAATCACTTTTTCATCGGCTAACTGACGTAAAGCACAGCCATGCTGGATTTTAATTCTTTCCGCTGCTTGCGTAGGCGTATGCAGTGCCATAGCAATATCATTAGTAATCTGGTCGCCCGCAATCGGAATCACCGCCGTATGCCGAATCGCGCCACGTGTAAACACCGCCAAGTCGGTCGTGCCACCGCCAATATCGACGAGACACACGCCCAATTCTTTTTCATCGTCTTCCAACACCGCACGACTGGAAGCTAAAGGTTGCAAAATCAACCCGTTCACTTCCAACCCGCAACGATGGATACACTTCATAATGTTTTGCACGGCACTTACCGCGCCACTGACGATGTGCACATCGACATCCAGACGCAAACCACTCATACCCAATGGCTTTCTAATGCCTTCTTGCCCATCAATGCTAAATTCCTGCGCCAACACATGCAAAATTTGCTGATCTGCCGCCAAGCTCACCGAACCTGCCGTGTCTAACACACGATCTATATCGGCTTGCGTGACTTCATTGTCCTTGATTTTCACCATACCAGGTGAATTAAAGCCCTTGATATGACTGCCTGCAATCCCGGCATACACACCGTGGATTTTACAATCCGCCATACGTTCTGCTTCTTGCAGGGCTTGTTGTATCGCCGCCACCGTGGCTTCGATATTGACCACCATGCCTTTTTTCATGCCAGATGCATCGTGTGTGCCAATGCCGATGACTTCTAATGTACCATCTTCCTGCACCTCACCGACTATGACGGCGATTTTGGATGTGCCCATGTCTAATCCGACCACGAGATCTTTATTGTCTTTGCTCATCGCTTATCTTTCACATCCATTTTCAATATCACAATTGCACCGCCATCCCATTACGATAACGTAAATCCACCTGTTTTACCGTCTTGGGCTGATTAGCCAAGCTGTAAGGATACACGGTGACAAACCTTTCTAGGCGTTGCGTCATCTCACTTCGCCCCAGCTCCAACACAATATCATTACTCAAGCGTAGCTGCCACGCATGTCGAGGCGACAACGTGAGCTGCTTAATGCTCAATTGCAACCCCGCCAGCTGTTGACTAAACTTCAAGTACCCTAAAACCACCTGTCTTTCTGTGCCTTCTGGCGCAATAAAAATCGGCAACTCTTTCAGTTTGACATTGGTTGCCATAAACACCTCACCTTGTTGGTTGATGAGTTCGTGCTGATTCCAGCGTGCCAACGCTTGATATTCCTCAAGTTCAACCACAATCCGATTGGGGAAATCTCGGCGGATGTTGATATGCCGCACCCATGGCAGCTTCTCCAACGCTAACCTTAAATGAGTGATGTCTGCGGTAAAAAAATTACCATGCAGCTCACGGCGTACTACTTTAAGCACTTCTGCGGGCAGCACCCTTTGCAACCTAACCCCTAATGTCACATGCTGTATGGGAAAAAAATCAGGGCGATGCAACACAACATAACCCGTATATCCCCCCATCAACATCAAAATTGACATCATGATGTTCATTACCTTGCGCCACGAGGGTATTTTATCCCACATGCGCCAATCCTAATACATCCAACACCAACTGTTCAAAGGTGATGCCCGCCTGACGTGCCGCCATCGGAACGAGACTATGATCGGTCATGCCAGGGGAAGTGTTCACTTCCAGCACAAACATCTCGCCCGTTTCACTCATCAAGAAATCCACTCGCCCCCAACCCTGACCACCAATCAGCGCGAAAGCTTGTTGTGCGTATTGTTGCATCTGCGCTTCCTGCGCCGCAGACAAACCACTCGGACAGACATAACGGGTGTCATCACGCAGGTATTTCGCTTCATAATCATAGAATTCATTGGCGGGTTCTATTTTGATAATGGGCAAAGCCTGACCACCTAAAATAGCCGCCGTGTACTCACCGCCGCTCACAAAGCGTTCCGCAATCACCAACTTATCGTGTTTTGCCGCATTTTGATACGCAAGCGCAAAATCATCAGCGGTTTTGACTTTGCTAATCCCCACGCTAGAACCTTCATTCGCGGGTTTGATAAACAGTGGCAGTCCCAACTTAGCAATCACATCCGCAGAAGCACTTTGTTCAGTCAACATCAGGTAATCAGGAATCGGCAGCCCTGCCGCTTGCCACACCAACTTCGTGCGCCATTTGTCCATACCCAATGCCGAGGCCATCACACCGCTCCCTGTGTAAGGAATGCCCAATAACTCCAGCGCACCTTGCACCGTGCCATCTTCGCCATACCGCCCATGCAACGCGATAAACACACGGCTCACACCCTGTTCAACTAAAGTATGCAGAGGCTGTTCGGCAGGATCAAAAAAGAAAGCATCCACACCACTGCGCTGCAAAGCCGCTAGTACCGCCGCGCCGCTCTTCAGAGAGACCGCACGCTCGGCCGAACGCCCACCCGCCAACACAGCCACTTTACCCAAGGCAAGACGTGTTGCCTTATGCTTGCTTAAATTTTCCATACGATTCTTCATGCCACTTTTAATTTTCAATTGAGCTGATCGCCCACGATTTTAACCTCGCATTGCAAGACCACGCCTGTTTGTTGCTCAACCACACTTTGCACTTCGGCAATCAACGTTTCTATGTCCATTGCTGTCGCATGAGCGACATTCACGATGAAATTGGCATGCTTTTCGGAAACTTGTGCGCCACCTATCTGCTTACCCTTTAAGCCGCACGCCTGAATCAAACGCGCCGCATGATCGTTAGGCGGGTTTCGGAACACCGATCCTGCATTGGGTAAGTTTAACGGTTGACTGGCAATGCGTTTGTTCAACAAAGTTTTAATTTCTTGCCTAGCCAACTCGCCATCCCCTGATTCAAAAGCAAACCACGCGGCCAAAAAAATCTCATCGTTATCGTGTGCGACATGCGGGTTGCATCGCTGCACATGACGATAGCCAATGTCATAATCTGCCGTGCTGCGTATAAAAACTTCACCTTGACGATTGATGGTTTGCACGCGTTGCACGTGTTGCCACGTTTCGCTGCCATAACACCCTGCATTCATCGCCAACATGCCGCCTACTGTGCCTGGTATACCCGCAAAGAAAGCCGCTCCTGCGCGGTGATGTAAAGCCGCGAAACGGGCTAACTTTGCACCTGCAACACCCGCTTCAGCATAAATCGCACTATCGTCTTCTAACCGCAATCCCCTTAATGCGCCGTGCATCAAAAGCACAGTCCCTCTCAGCCCACCGTCACGCACCAGTAAATTACTGCCTAAACCAACGGGATACAAGGGTTCATCTGCTGGCAATTGACGCAAAAATACGACTAAATCGGCCAAATCTGCTGGTTGATACACACGCTGTGCTGCGCCACCCACCCGCCAACTGGTGTGCAAACACATCTTTACATCGTGGCGCAAGATCCCGCGCAGAATCGTATCAGTCATTGCTAATCAGCTTGTTGAATGATACTTGGCACGCTCCCTATTGAACCCGCCCCCATTGTCACCACCACATCCCCATCCTGCGCAAGCTGCATAATCGCGTTGGGCATATCATCAATAAGCTCCACAAAGACCGCCTCACTTTGCCCTGCGACGCGTAAAGCACGCATTAAAGCACGTCCATCTGCCGCCACGATGGGTGTTTCGCCCGCGGCATACACTTCCGCTAACAAAAGGGCATCTACCGTACCAAACACCTTGATAAAGTCTTCGAAAACGTCACGTGTCCGAGTATAGCGATGGGGTTGAAACGCCAAAACCAATCGTTTATCGGGGAATGCACCGCGTACAGCCGCTAACGTCGCCGCCATTTCAACAGGATGATGCCCATAATCATCAATCAAGGTAAACGAGCCACCATTTGGCAAAGCAATCTCACCATAACGCTGGAATCGCCGCCCTACCCCTTCAAATTCCGCCAACGCCGCGATAATCGCGCCATCCGAAACCCCGACTTCTAATCCAATCGCAATCGCCGCCAGTGAATTGAGTACATTATGCAAACCAGGCAAATTCAACACGACATCCAGTGTTTTGGTAATTTCGGCTGATTGACTTGGAATCAAGGAACGACATTGCACCGTAAAGTGCATCTTGCCCCCCTCATGGCGCACATTGATCGCCCGCACTTGCGCGCTTTCATCAAAACCATAAGTCGTAACAGGCTTGCTGATGCGCGGCAAAATTTCTCGCACATTCGCATCATCCACACACAACATCACCATGCCATAAAACGGCAAATGCTCCACAAAATCTACGAACGCCTGCTTAAGTCGCATAAAATCGTGACCATAAGTTTCCATGTGATCCGCATCTATATTGGTAATCACTGCGATAATAGGTTGCAAATACAAGAAAGAGGCATCAGATTCATCCGCTTCGACGACAATAAACTCGCCCGTCCCCAGTTTGGCATTCGTGCCACTACTGGTCAGTTTGCCACCGATCACAAAAGTCGGATCTAGTCCGCCTTTTGCCAAAACACTGGCAGTGAGCGAGGTGGTGGTGGTTTTACCATGTGTACCCGCCACCGCAATCCCCTGCCGCAATCGCATCAATTCCGCCAGCATCATGGCGCGGGGCACAATCGGAATATGCCGCTCACGGGCAGTGACCACTTCGGGATTATCTTGACCCACCGCAGTGGAAACCACCACCGCATCCGCCAAAGTCACGTGGATAGCGGCATGACCGTGATATACAGTCACGCCAAGCTGCGCTAACCGCTTCGTCACTGCATTCGAGCTTAAATCTGAACCACTCACCTGAAATCCCAGATTCAGCAACACTTCGGCGATACCGTTCATGCCTGAGCCACCTATGCCAACAAAATGGATATGCTTGACTTTATGTTTCATATTATAAGAACCACGCAAATTGCCCAGTAGGCTAATGCCTTACCAAACTTGTACAAACCGCTGCAACCCGCTGTGCAGCATCCAGCTTTCCTAATTGATGCGCTTGCTCAGCCATCGCGAGCAACTTTTCGCGCGTCAACTCACGGAGCAATTCTGCCAACCTTTCTGCTGTCAATTCCTGTTGTGGCAACCAAATCGCCCCACCCCGCTGACTTAAAAACCACGCATTATGCGTTTGATGGTCATCTACCGCCGCAGGAAAAGGGATCAAAATACTCGCCACGCCCGCTGCCGCCAACTCAGCCACAGTCAACGCACCCGCACGACAAATGACGACATCTGCCTTGGCGTAACAGGCCGCCATATCCGTCAAAAAAGGTTGAATATCGGCTTGTACATGCGAATCCGTATAGAGCTGTTGCACGATTTCAAAATGGGCTTTTCCTGTTTGATGTGTGACCTCAGGACGCTCCGACTCTTGTAACAGAGACAACGCTTTGGGCACAGCATGGTTAATCGCCTGCGCCCCTAAGCTACCGCCCACCACCAACACATTTAACTTCCCTACACGTGCAGCATAGCGTGCTGGGGGTGAATCCAATGCGGCAATACTACTGCGCACAGGGTTACCGCACCACTCCGCAGCGGGCAATACATCAGGAAAACCACTTAGCACTCGAGTGGCAATGCGCGCCAACACGCGATTACTCAATCCAGCAATCGAATTCTGTTCATGGATCACCAGTGGACGACCAAAGAGCTTTGCTATGATACCGCCAGGAAAAGTAATATACCCCCCCATCCCCACTACAACATCAGGACGATGGCAACGCATTGCTTGTGCACTTTGCCATAAAGCAAGTAGCAAATTAAATGGCAGGGTTAATTTCCGCCACAACCCTTTTCCGCGTACACCTGAAAACTGCACCCACGCCATTTCAAAACCATGCTGCGGTACCAATGTCGCTTCCATGCTATTAGGTACACCTAGCCAAACTACTTTCCAACCTTGTTCGCGCAACAAATCCGCCACCGCCAAACCTGGAAAAATATGTCCGCCTGTGCCACCTGCCATCACCAGCAACGTAGGCGTGTGTTGTGTCATGTTTGGCATGTTAGCTTCTCACCGACACACGATTTTCATAATCAATGCGCAGCAACATCGCCGCTGCAACACAGTTCATCACCACACCACTCCCGCCAAAACTTAAATAAGGTAACGTCAGCCCTTTGGTGGGCAAGACCCCCATATTCACGCCGATATTGATAATAGCTTGTATGCCTATCCACACCCCAATGCCCTGCGCCACCAGTGCTGCAAAATTACGTTCCAAAAATGCTGCATGACGACCTATTTGAAAAGCACGCACCACAAACAGCCCGAATAAGGCAAGCACGACAAAAACCCCAAATAGACCTAACTCTTCTGCAATGACCGCCATTAAAAAATCGGTGTGCGCTTCGGGTAAGTAAAACAACTTCTCCACACTTCCACCTAGTCCCACCCCAAACCATTCGCCTCGCCCAAATGCAATCAATGCCTGACTGAGCTGATACCCTGTGTTAAACGGATCTGACCACGGATCCCAAAAGCTGGTTGCGCGCTTCATCCGATAGGGTGCCATGTAAACCAAAGCCCATATTGCAAAGGGAAGTGCCGCCAGTAATCCGCCGAACACCTTAACATTGAAACCGCCCAGCCATAAGGTACATAAAGCAACGCAAAAAATCACGACGAACGCGCCCATATCTGGCTCAAGAAGCAACAAGCTACCCGTTAATGACATCACCAAGAGCATGGGAAGAAATGCCTTTTTGAACAAATGTCCAACATTAGACTTTCGTTGTGTGTAATCCGCTGCATATAACACTACGCACAATTTCATCAATTCAGATGGTTGGAAATTAATCACTAATAACGATAGCCAACGCCGACTTCCATTCACTTCCTTACCAATATAGGGCAGAAAAACCACTACCAATAAAAACAAGCCAAACAGAAAAATGTGTTGTGCATGTTTTTGCCAAGTAGCGACTGGAACTCGAAAAACGATACACCCCACAGCAATGCCGACGACGATGAAAATGACATGACGTATGAGGAAATAATTTGCTTGATACCCCGAAAATCGGCTCGCCGCTGCAACGCCAATTGAAGATGAGTACACCATCACTAAACCTATAGATAACAAGCTAATAAGCACCCACAGCAGCAGCTCATCTAGCTGCTGCAATGCGGACTTCGTTTTAGAGAAGAGAATCATCTTGCGACTCCCAAATCTTGTACTGCAGAAACAAATACGGCTGCACGATGCGCATAATTGCGAAACATATCGAAGCTCGCACAAGCGGGGGACAACAATACGGCATCGCCCGCTTGCGCTATTTTTGCGCATTGATGAACCGCATCCGTCATATCTTGAGCATGCAAAACTGGCACGCCACTCCCCTGCAACGCGGTCTCGATCAGCGGCGCGTCACGCCCAATCAGCACCACTGCTCGAGCATGTTGCATGACCACAGCATTCAATGGGGAAAAATCCTGTCCCTTTCCCTCTCCGCCTGCAATTAACACTGCTTTGCATCCTATGCCCTCTAAGGCTGCAACCGTCGCCCCCACATTAGTTCCTTTGGAATCATCGTAGTAAGTCACTTGGTTGATCGTTGCTACAAACTCAACACGATGAGGTAACCCTCGAAAGGTGCGCAATCCAGCCAATAGGGCATCCATGTCCAAACCAATGACACGACATAAAGCCAATGCAGCCAACGCATTGGCAATATTGTGCAATCCTGCCAACTGCAACGCACTAGCAGATAATAAACGCGTCACACCTTGCGTCAACCATAGTCCATCAGCTGCACGTTCCACACCAAAATCTAATGCAGTAGGGGCAGGATCTAGGCCAAAACTCACCCGCGCAGTGTGCGCTAAAATTTCGACCATCTTTGTGCTACGCACATCGTCCCGATTAAATACAGATATGCCACAGCCTTCAAAAATGCGTGCTTTAGCTGTTGCGTACCCATCCATCCCTTCATAGCGATCTAGATGATCTTCACTCACATTCAAGACAGTTGCAGCATCCGCATGTAGCGTCGCCGTGGTTTCCAGCTGAAAACTAGATAACTCCAATACCCAAATTTCAGGTTGATGATCGCCACGATGCATCACGACATCCAACACAGCGGGCGATATATTGCCCGCTGCGACTACATCTTTACCCGCCGCTTTGCACAAATGCTCAACCATACTTGTGACGGTCGTTTTACCATTGGATCCCGTAATCGCCAACACCTTAGGCCTATTCTTCGGCAAGCTACGTGCAAATAGCTCAATATCCCCTACCACAGGAATGCCTCCTGCCACTGCGCGTGCAACTTCCGCATCGTTTGAAGGCACGCCTGGGCTAATGGCAATTAAATCCACACCGTCAAATAGTTTATCTGTGAACAGCCCACAGAAAATCTGATCTGGCGGCACAAGCTTGGTAACTTCAACTAAGTTAGGCGGTGCTGCGCGGCTGTCTGCTACGCGCAACGTTGCCCCCTGTGCGCTTAACCAGCGCAACATAGACAAACCAGTTTCGCCCAACCCCAATACCAATATCGTCATACCAGAGTAAGAGCTTGTCGCGTCAGTGAGTTGATTCAAAAAGAACTCCCTTATCTCAACTTCAATGTTGCTAGACCTAACAAAACCAGCAACATGGTAACAATCCAAAATCGCACGACCACTTGCGTTTCTTTCCAGCCTTTTAACTCATAATGATGGTGTAGCGGAGCCATGCGAAATACGCGTTTTCCCGTTAATTTAAACGAACCTACCTGTATCATCACAGAAACAGCCTCCATCACAAACACGCCCCCCATAATCCCAAGCACCAACTCTTGACGCACGATCACCGCCACCACACCCAATGCAGCCCCCAATGCCAAGGCACCCACATCGCCCATAAACACCTCAGCGGGATAAGCGTTAAACCATAAAAATGCCAAGCCTGCACCCGCAATTCCCCCGCAGAAGACCGCCAATTCACCTGCGCCAGGGATATAAGGAATACCCAAATACTTGGAAAAGACAACATTACCTGCCACATAAGCAAATATCGCCAATGCGCTTGCAACCATAACCGTCGGCATAATTGCCAAACCATCTAGACCATCGGTTAAGTTCACCGCATTACTTGCACCCACAATCACAAAATAAGTGAAGGCAATAAAAGCGAAGGCGGATAAAGGAAATACAACCCATTTAACCATCGGCACAATCAATTCCACTTGCGCAGGTAGGGTGTGCGTATTCCATAGATAGCCCGCTACGATCAAAGCAATCACTGACTGCCAGCCCATCTTCGCCTTTGCGGATAGCCCATCTGGATTGCGATGCACCACTTTACGATAATCATCTACCCAACCAATCACCCCAAAACCCAAGGTCGTCAACAACACCACCCAAATATAGTGGTTGTGCAAATCCCCCCAAAGCAAGGTTGTAACCGCAATAGACGTTAAAATTAACGCGCCACCCATGGTCGGCGTACCCGCTTTCACCAGATGTGTTTGCGGGCCATCCGTGCGAACCGACTGACCAATTTTGTAAGCGGTCAGTTTGCGTATCATGGTCGGACCGACCAGAAACGATATCATCAATGACGTTATCGCTGCCAACACGGTTCTAAGCGTAATATAGTTAAATACGCTAAAAAATCGAATATCTTCTGCCAACCATTGCGAAAGTGCTAATAACATTATTTTCCTTATTCGTTGCGCACGCAGAAATCACGAAAAACTCATTTTCGTTTCCAACGCCTGCACAACTCTTTCCATTTTCATAAAACGCGATCCCTTTACAAGTATCGTCGTATTTTTATCAAGCTGCTCTTTAAGCACCACCACCAAATCCTCGACGCAAGCAAAATGCTGCGCACCGTCACCGAACTCTTTTACCGCATATCGGCTCAAATCTCCCAGCGCGTAAAATTGCGTGATGCCAGCCTGTCTTGCAAACAAACCCACCTCACCATGCAACTTTGCACCATCTTCGCCTAACTCACCCATATCCCCAAAAACCAAGATACGCTTTCCTTGAGCTTGGACGAGCACTTGAATGGCCGCTCGTACTGACGCAGGGTTGGCATTATAAGTGTCATCTATCACAACTACACCTTGTTGCACGACACTACGTTGCAACCGCCCTGCCACGCCGCCGAATTGCTGCAAACCCTCGACAATATCGTTCACTGACACATTTAATGCCAATGCAGCGGCTGTTGCGGCAAGTGCATTACGCGCATTGTGTTCACCAGGCACTTGCAAGACCAGATCAAAAGTACCAACAAGCGTACTGACTTGCAACAGTGAACCCACACCCGACGACTGCCAAGTGCCACGTACTTGAGCATCAGACTGCAAACCAAACTCAATGCGTGTATGCATTCCTGCCAACTCACGCCATAGGTCAGCATGACCATCATCCGCATGGATGACCGCGATGCCATCTTCTTCCAACCCTGCAAAAATTTCGCCTTTTGCGCGAGCAACCGCTGCCACTGATCCTAATCCAGCTAAATGTGCGCCGCTCGCATTGGTAATCAATGCCACTTGGGGGCGAGCAATACGGGTGAGGTAATCAATCTCACCCGTATGATTCATGCCCATCTCGATGACGGCGAAACGGTGATTGGCCGTCAACCTGAGTAAGGTAAGTGGCAAACCTATATCGTTGTTCAAATTTCCTTGCGTAGACAATACCGCCGCTACATCACCCGCTGCGACGCGAAAAATCGAAGCTAACATTTCTTTCACAGTCGTTTTGCCATTACTGCCCGTAACCCCCACCATGAGCAAGTCAAACTGGCTACGCCAATAGGCAGCCAACTGCCCCAATGCCAAACGCGTATCTGGCACGATCAACAATGCAATAGGACATCCGTCCGCATCCTGCGCCAAGCCTATTCTTTCAGCCTGTGCGTGGTCAACCAACGCCGCGACGGCACCCGACTGTATGGCCTGTACGACAAACTCGCCCCCATCGAACCGTTCACCCCGCAAGGCAACAAATAAATCACCTGACTCAACTTTTCTAGTATCAGTTGAAACACGGGTGAAATAGGCATCCTCACCTCGCAAAGTAGCCGCCAGTGCTTGAACCAGGCCTGACAAGTACATCATGATACCGCCTCCCTTGTTTGCAACGCCGCTAAGGCAACCGATATGTCACTATATGGATATTTAACACCCTGAACTTCCTGATAGGTTTCATGTCCTTTACCCGCAATCAATACTGTGTCATTAATAGCTGCCGCACGTATTGCCTGTTGAATAGCAAGCGTTCGATCTTCTACAATACAGTAGTGATTTTCGTGCATCCCTTCCACAATTTCTGCGATGATCTCAGTAGATACTTCATTGCGCGGGTTATCATTGGTTAAAATAACTTGATCTGCACCCAACTCCGCAATTCTTCCCATCATTTTGCGCTTACCGCGATCACGATCACCGCCACACCCAAACACGCACACCAGCTTGCCTCCGCTAACCACCATCGTTTCACGCAAAGTCATCAGGACTTTTTCCAATGCGTCGGGGGTATGTGCATAATCCACGATGACCGCAGGCTGTCCCAGCTTGCCTAATTGCTGCATACGCCCTGAAACGGCCTCAACCGTTTCTAATGAACGAACCGCATCTTGCAAGGCAAGATCGCTAACCAATAACACCGCCAATACACCCAATATATTCTCAGCATTAAAGCGACCAATAAGATGACTGTGCAAAGTGGCGCGCCCCCAACTAGACTGAATATCTAAATGAAACCCCTGTGCATTCATAGACAGCACATGCCCCTGCACCAAACGCAAGCCAGATTGTTTGGCGAACTTACGCGCTGCGTCACTCAAGCCATACCCAATGACTTCCACAGACTGATCTTGCAATTGCTCAGCCAGCATCGCACCAAAGGGATCATCCAGATTAAGCACTGCGAATTTCAAGTCTGCATCGTGAAACAACTTCGCCTTACTGGCGGCATAATGCTGCATATCGCCGTGATAATCTAAATGATCTCGACTTAAATTCGTCAACAAAGCCACATCGAATCTCACACCATGAACCCGTCCTTGGGTCAATCCATGTGATGAAACTTCCATGGCAACGGCACGTGCTTGCTGCTGTAGAAAATCAGCCAACAAACGATGCACTTGTATCGCATCTGGAGTGGTGTTAGCAGATGCTCGGAGCGAATCTAAGAAGCCGTTGCCCAAGGTGCCTATCAATGCACACTTCCTCGCATGATCGGTGAATGCCTGCGCAACCCAATGACTGGTCGATGTTTTACCATTCGTGCCTGTGACACCTACCATCCACAACTGTTTACTGGGTTCGCCATACACTTCATCCGCTAACTCACCTAAGTGGTGTGGCAAATCATGAACAGCCAAATTGGGCACCTGCCATTCAGCCTGCCAATTGAAACCGCGCGCATCCCATATCACTGCATTTGCACCATGTGCTATAGCTTGCGAAATGTAATTCCGTCCGTCATTATGCTCGCCTTGATACGCCAGAAAAGTATCCCCTGTTTGCACGAGACGACTATCGGTCACTAATCGAGTGACTTTGATGCCTAAATGAGCCAATTTAGTGATTATCACACTTCTTCCTTAATCACATCGCTAGGTGGTTCAATGACATTATTTAAAGGTGCGTCATTGGGTATATTCAATAAGTGCAGTACCGCTTCTGTCACTTTACTAAAAACGGGCGCAGCTACAACGCCGCCATAGTACGCGCCATTACTGGGCTCATCTATCATCACTGCCACAATGATTCGTGGCGAAGAAGCAGGTGCAAAGCCAACAAAAGAAGCCACATAACGATCAACATATTGCCCGCCCTCCAACTTATGCGCGGTCCCCGTTTTACCCGCAACACGATATCCTGAGACCTGTGCCAGTGGAGCCGTACCACCTGGTTTCACCACCATCTCCAACATATCCCTGAGTATCTGAGCTGTTTGACTGGTAAATACAGCCTGACCAGCAACATCTGCATCACGCTTCAATAAAGAGATGGGCTTTAATTCCCCATGATTCGCAAAAACCGTGTATGCACGAGCTAACTGCAACAAACTCACCGAAATACCATGACCAAAAGACATAGTTGCTTGCTCAATTGGCCGCCAAGTATTGGCATCTCTCAGCTTTCCCGTTGCCTCTCCAGGGAAAGCACTGCCCGTTTGCGCACCAAAACCACTCTTCGCAAAAGTTTGCCAAAGTGTTCTACGATCCATCATCAACGCAATTTTTGCCGCGCCGACATTGCTAGACTTTTGTATCACCTGAGCAACCGTCAAAGATGACTGACCATGCGTATCATGGATGGTCTTCCTGCCTATTCTCATCACGCCATGTTGTGTATTGATGAGGGTATCAGGTCGCACCTTGCCCGCATCTAGTGCTGCTGCAATGGTAAAAGGCTTCATAGTCGACCCTGGCTCAAACACATCTGTAACGGCTCGATTGCGCATGGCCTGTGCATCAACGTGATCTCGATTATTCGGATTGTAGGCAGGATAATTTGCTAACGCTAAAACCTCACCTGTTTGTGCGTCCAACACCACGACCGCACCCGCTTTGGCATGATGCAGATTCACGGCATTTTGCAACTCACTATAAGCCACATACTGCACTTTATTATCAATGCTCAATGCCACATCTTTACCTGGCTTAGGCAAACTCAAATTGCCCGCATCCTCCACAATTTGCCCACGCCTATCTTTAATGATACGACGACTACCTGATTTACCCACCAACTGTGCTTGCAGACTTAATTCCAACCCTTCTTGCCCAATATCATCTTGGCCTGTAAAACCAATTAACTGCGCAGCCATCTCAGCGGTGGGGTAATAACGGCGATATTCGTGCTGAAGTAAAATACCCGAAATGGCAAGCCGTTCCACTTCATCCGCCAGATCAGGCGGCAAGTGCCGTTGAAGCGAGAGATAATCATGCTTCTTATCAAATAAATGACGACGCAGCTCACCTACGCTCATGTTGAGTATGCGTGCAAGTTGTGAAATTTGAGCTGCACTGGCTTTGACATGGGGTGGATTAACCCATACAGACTTAACGGGTGTACTCACTGCAAGTGGTGTGCCATAGCGATCCGTAATCTTGCCACGATGTGCACTGACTTCTGTTTCACGGCTATAGCGTTTATTCCCTTTCTCTTTCAAAAAATCAGTATGAAACGTCTGCAAATAAATAGCTCGCCCAAACAACCCCACCAAGCCGAGCAAAAGCACGCCAAACAAAGCACTCGCACGCCAGCCAGGCAATCTGGTGTAGATCACTTTGGGAGTTTTGGTCGCGCTCATGGCTTCAGCACAGCCTGACCATTCGGTGCCAATTGAATAAATCGAACATTTTCGTTCGCGGGCAGTCGCATTTCCAATTTATTTTCCAATACATTAGCCATCCGCCCTGGTGCAGACAAGGTACTCTGCTCTAACTGCAACTGCCCCCACTCCACATCCATTTGTTGTGCACGATTCTTTTCTTTTTGTAGTTGTGAAAGTAATTTACGCGCCTCGTGCTGAGACAACACCACACTTAAGGCACACATCAACACCGCCGCCAACAACATCCCGTTAATAACACTTCGATTATGCAACATCACGCCGCTCCGCCACACGCATCGTCGCGCTACGTGCGCGTGGATTAAGACTCAACTCAGCCTCGCCTGCGCGCACGGCTTTGCCGATCAAACTTAACTTACCTTGTGGTACTTCATGACTGCGAATGGGCAAATTACGCGGCAATTTATCTCCCTCAGCCGCATCGCGCATGAAATGCTTCACGATACGATCTTCCAACGAATGAAAACTAATCACCACTAGACGCCCCTCCACAGCCAAGCTATTGACACAGGCGGGCAAGACATTATTCAACTCATCCAACTCTTGATTGAGATAAATTCGGATGGCTTGGAACGTCCGCGTTGCAGGATTTTGCCCCGCTTCACGGGTATGCACGGCTTTACTTACCACTTCAACCAACTGTCGGGTGGTCGCTATTGGTGTAACCATGCGTGCCGCCACGATCGCTCGCGCCACTTGTTTGGCAAATCGCTCTTCACCATAATCTCGCACCACTTGTGCCAATAGCGTCTCATCCACCGTGGCCAACCACTGCGCTGCCGTCATACCGCGACTGACATCCATACGCATATCAAGGGGCGCATCAAATCGAAAGCTGAACCCACGCGCAGCCTCATCCAACTGTGGCGAAGACACCCCTAAATCCAACAAAATACCATCAACATACACCACGCCCAAATCCTGCAAGACGCTCGCCAAGTGAGTAAAACCACGATGCACCATGGTAAAACGAGGATCCTGCCAAGTCTGCCCCACTGCCACGGCAGCGGGGTCTTTATCCAAAGCGATCAGCCTGCCTTCCGCATTCAGTTGCGCTAAAATGCGCGCACTATGTCCACCACGCCCAAACGTGCCATCGACATAAATCCCATTTGGTTTGATCGCCAGCGCGCTCACCGCTTCATTTAATAACACGGTGGTATGGGTAAACCGTTCACTCATAGTGCTAGCCCCTCCAAGGACAAAGGCATACCTGCTGCCATCAACTGCAAACCCAGCACCTGTTGCGTCTGCCATTTTTCAGCATCCCACAACTCAAATTTATTTCCCAGCCCCACCAACATGACGCTCTTGTCTAAAGTTGCATAGCTACGCAAAGCAGGAGAAATCAGTATGCGTCCCGTTGCATCCATTTGTACCATCTCAGCATGACCAATGAACAAACGTTGCAAAGCACGAATTTGAGGATTCAACGCAGAAAGTGCTAACAATTTATCGCAGATAGGCTGCCATGCTGGCTGTGGATATAACAACAAACACCCATCGGCATCCGCCGTCAATATCAACGCCCCCGCACCATATCCAAGCAAAAAATCGCGATACCGAACAGGTATCGCGATCCTTCCCTTGCCATCCAAATTAAGTTGCGTTGCGCCTTTAAACATCCCATACCCCCACTTCTGCCCACATTTTACCACCGAAACATATAAACAAGGTTCAATTACACTCACCAAAATATAAAAGCAAAGTCAACGCGCTGGTGAACTTATCGTTTAATCCCAAGTCCGAGCAGCTCTTCGTGCAAACACACCTCTAAAGTATGCAAAACACTGATTTTCGATTTTCAACTGTGGCATGTATTGTGCTCTTCATAGCAAATATTCGCGTTCTTTCGTAGAATACCAACCCATCACACTGCCCATGCTTACTCATGCCATCGATTCACACCAGACTCTCCGAACCAACACGATGAACACATCAACTCGCAAAGTAACCTTCGAGTTGGAAACGCGCGCGTGCAGCGTCCACTTCTCGATGCCAGATGCTGCTGACCGTGCTGAATTGGAGGCGTTTATTCATCAGCAGTTTTATCTAGCGCATGGCGCGCAAATCAAATACTTTATGCCTTGCTTGATGAGTTTGCGTGCCCCCGATGGCAAGCTCATGGCAGCCTGTGGTTTACGCAGTGCGACTGACGAACCCTTATTCCTAGAAACTTATCTGGATCAGCCTATTGAAGCACGCCTGTCTGCGGCAATGGGATATGCGATACGTCGAACAGAAATTGTTGAGGTGGGTAATTTTGCGGTTGCGACCCCAGGTGCGGCACGCTGTCTAGTTCATGAAATCATCAAACAACTGCACCTCACTGCCAAACAGTGGGCGGTTTTCACCATTATTCCCTTGATTAGCAATGCATTCGCAAAAATGGGTGTTCAAGCCGAAGCATTAGGCGAGGCAAAAATTGACCATATTCCCGCTGAAGAACGTGAAAACTGGGGACGCTATTACGAGCAAAAACCAAAAATCATGGCAGTACGCCGCTTCTAGTCCCAATGGCCGCTTTCACCCCTTACTTACAAAGGTAAATTTTGAATCTCTCTCTCATCGCGTCATTACGCCTGTTGGCCCAAAAGCAACCTGATGCACTGGCTTGTGTCGGAATATCTTCCACTTTAACGTATCAAGAGCTTATCGCATCCATAGACCAGTTCAGCACATCACTCACGAGTCACCCCGCACAGGTCATCGGACTGGCACTCGATAATTCCCCTTTATGGGCGGTGCTGGATTTAGCAGCGTGGAACAGCCACAAAACATTGATCCCAATCCCCTTTTTCTTTTCAGCCGAACAGGTTGCGCATAGCATTCGTGATGCAGGCATCACTTGCATCTGGACCGACCAAGCCGAGTTATATACCCAATTACTGCGTGCAGCCAACCTTGAAATCGGCGAAATTCTCACTCACCAAGTGGGCGGCCAGTCCTTTACCGAAATTCGCCTGAGCAATGTAGAAGCGCGGATACTACCCACGGGTACGATTAAAGTAACTTACACATCAGGCACCACGGGGCATCCCAAGGGCGTATGTTTGAGTGCGGACACGCTTTATCAAGTTGCCTCCTCGTTGCTTGCTGTCACCCATGGCATACCGCAAGATCAACATCTAAGTATCCTGCCCCTTGCGACCTTGCTGGAAAATCTGGCGGGCATCTATGTCCCGTTATTGGCAGGTGCGACCTGTCATTTAGTCCCCTTAGCCGAAGTCGGACTCAGTGGTTCGAGTACCCTCAATGTGCAAAAAATGCTAGGCACACTACTCAATACCGCTGCGAGTACCACCATACTCACCCCACAACTCTTACACGCACTGGTGGTTGCCATAGAAATGGGACATCCCGCCCCCGCTGCATTACGCTTTATCGCCATAGGGGGGGCGCCTGTCTCAGCTCGCTTGCTGCAACGCGCGCATGCACTGGGATTACCTGTTTTTGAAGGCTATGGATTGTCCGAATGCGCATCTGTGGTGGCGTTGAACAGTGAAACAGAGGCTTGCCTAGGCAGTGTCGGCAAACCGCTGCCGCACGTTCAGCTTAAATTCGCTGAAGATGGCGAAGTGCTGGTTTCAGGGGCGACTTTTTTAGGCTATACCCACGACGAATCTGACCGAACCCGTCCTTTCTGGCCGACAGGTGACATCGGATATTTAGATCAACAAGGCTATTTACACCTGACAGGGCGCAAGAAAAACATATTCATTACCTCATTTGGGCGTAATGTGTCGCCCGAATGGGTGGAACGCGAATTAACCCTTCACCCTGCCATTGCCCAAGCAGCGGTATTCGGTGAGGCTCGCCCGTGGAATGTCGCCGTGATTGTGCCGCGCAGTGCGGAGGCCTTACCCGCCATCGAAAATGCAATTGCAGAAACAAATCGCGTGTTACCCGATTACGCTCAAATCAAAAAATGGATTATCGCTCAAGTGCCCTTTTTACCCCAAAATGGACAAATGACCCCCAATGGTCGATTAAAACGCGATGTCATTTTGACGCAATACCAAGCGGCAATTGACGCACTTTATGCCCCCTGAATTTAAGTTCAAATAACCCGCATCGTTTAGCCACAAGGAGCATTGATGACAAATTATGAACAGCTGCTGGCCGCCACCGAAGCCGAGCGCAATGAGCTGCAAAGCTTACCCATTATTCGCGCAGGTGCGGCAGGTCAAGTCAGCCTCGACGCTTATATCGCGTTTTTGACCGAAGCCTACCACCACGTCAAACACACCACGCCGCTGTTGATGTCCTGTGGTGGCAGATTATCGGGGCAATATGAATGGCTACGCACCGCCGTGGCAGAATATATCGAAGAAGAAGTGGGGCATCAGGAATGGATACTGAATGACATCAAAGCCTGCGGAGGCGACGCAGATGCGGTGCGCCATGGTCAACCCCGCGTAGCCACTGAACTCATGGTCGCCTACGCATATGACACCATCGCCCGTGTCAATCCTGTTGGCTTCTTCGGCATGGTGCTGGTATTGGAAGGCACGAGCGTCGCACTCGCCACCTATGTTGGACAAACCTTACAAAAGAGCCTGAATTTGGGTAGCGATGCTTTCTCATATCTCGGCTCGCATGGCTCATTGGATGTCGAGCATGTGGACTTTTACCAATCGCTGATTAACCGTATTGACAACCCTGATGACCTAACTTGCGTCATTCACCACGCCAAGATGTTTTATCTGCTCTATGGCAACCTATTCCGCGATTTGGGCAACCGCTTTTTAACGAAAGAAATATCATGAACTTAACCGACAAACGCATCATCTTGACGGGTGCCGCAGGTGGTATAGGCTATCTGGTGGCAAAGCGTTTAGCCGAAAAAGGAGCTCGCTTACTCCTCGTCGAGCGCAACGAAGCGCGTATTACTGAAATTTGTGCTGAAATCAATCAGCTAGACGATATTGCGTTAGCGATGGTCGTGGACTTATCTGCCGAAGGTGCGCCACAACAAGTCGTTGAGATGGCGATACAAGAAATGGGCGGCATCGACATGGTCATCAACAACGCGGGCATCATGGATTTCGCCCTATTTGACCAACTGGATGCGCTACGCATCGCACAAACCATACAAGTCAACGTCACCGCGCCTATGTTGCTGACCCACGCAGTGCTGCCCCACTTGCTGACACAAAACAGCGGGCGGATAGTCAACATAGGCTCAACCTTTGGCTCGATTGGATTTGCCCACTTCGCCCCATATTGCGCCAGTAAATTTGCCATTCGTGGATTTTCTGAAGCCTTACGTCGGGAGTTGGTGGACACCCACGTAGGGGTCACGTACATTTCGCCGCGCGCCACCAAAACATCACTCAACAATGCACGCACCACCCAGATGTTGATTGAAACAAAGACCAATATGGATGAGCCAGAATACGTCGCGGAACAGATCGTGTTAGCTATTGAAGAAGACCGCAAGGAATACTTTATTGGTCAACCCGAATCTTTTTTCGCGAGGCTGAATGGTATTTTCCCCAGATTGGTCGATAACGGACTATTGAAAAATACCCGTATTGCACGTAAATATGCTAAAAACCCCTCTTTTTAAAGGAATAGAAATAATGAAAAAATTTGCTTGGCTGGCAGGGCTGATATTCAGTATGAATGTTGCATTTGCTGAACCGAACGCGGTTGATACCGCCGTTGAAAAACTTCAACATGAATGGGCAATCGCCAATTACCACACGCCTGAAGATAAACAAGAAGCCTCATTTAAAGCATTATCCGAACTGGCGCACCAAATGTCCGCGAACAACCCAGGTCATGCCGAGCTGATGGTTTGGGAAGCTATTATTGTCAGTGGCTATGCGAAAGCCAAAGGCGGCATCGGCGCATTAGGACTGGCAAAAACCTCTCGCGACTTATTATTGGCGGCAGAAGCGATCAATCCACAAGCATTGCACGGCTCCATCTACACCACGCTAGGCTCTTTACATTATAAAGTCCCTGGCTGGCCCATCGGCTTTGGTGACCAGAAGAAAGCTCGCGCGTATCTAGAAAAATCCTTACAAATGAACCCCACTGGGATAGATCCCAACTATTTCTACGCGGACTTCTTGCTGAGCCGTAATGAGTACAAAAAAGCCTTAGAGTATTTCCAGAAAGCCCTTGCCGCACCTGCTCGTCCAGGTCGAGAAGATGCCGATGCGGGACGCAGAAAAGATATTCAAGAAGGTATCGAAAAAACCAAGCAACACCTGTAAGATTTTGGAAGAAGCGACTCGGTTTCATCATGTATGCGAACGAATAGATACATCAATCCCATGCGTAGGATGGTCTTTTCGTAGAAATGACCACCAAATCCATGTTTTTTAGCTAGGGTGGCCTTCGCCACCCTTCTTCTCCGCAGAAACCTCGTCAATTCCACGATGACAAATTCACCAAAGTCCGCCATGCAACGCCAACTAATGCTATCCTTCGCACCGTTTAGATGACACGCATCAGGAGTTCAAAATGAAAGATTTGTTCAACCGTTTGATGGCAAAAATTAACCAAGCCAAAAAACCAGCACCCAGTAAAAAAATTGGAAAACCTGCAAACAAGTTAAAGCAAATAATGCTCGCTGTTATTGCTGTGTTAGTTATGCTCATCGCAGCTGCTTATTTTCTGTTTGAAACTGAAATCACCGCGACTTACAGTAGCGTCATGCAGTACTTCGGTGATGAAGCTCCTCCTGTTCAAGCTACGCATGCCGCACCACCACGTCTCCCCGTCAAAGCTCCTAACAGTGCAACTTTACCCAGTAGTGCTGTCGCAGCAACGAGTACAGTGATGTCAATTTCATCGGCTAGCGCAATTATAACAACCAGTGATGTGGCTGCGGTCAGTGCGATCCCATCTGTCCCTAATGCACAATCCTCTGTCGTCCAAATCGACCCAACATTTGACACTGAGACACCCAATACAACGGTGATAAATACAGAATCGAGTGTCCCTCCCCCAACACACAAAAACACTGCATTTCGTCCTCACAACCGTGATATCCGCCACTGCTTGAGTTTGAAAACGAATGAGGCCATTGCACGTTGCGTTTACCCCAAATAATCACGCATCATCATACATAATGTCAGACACGACCTATTGGTCGTGTCTGACATTCGTTTGTGGGAAGAAAAAGTGGCAGGAAGGTAAGAAGGCGAGCTGAACAATAACGGCTCGTGTTAGTCATTTTTGCGAATTAGATTGATCTTCAACACTAAGTGATTGAGCGTAGATGGCTAGTTTTTTAATTTCGCTGCTTGTCAGTTTACCACTATCTTTAAATTTTGGCATGACAGAGATTCGATCATGCTGTTCACCAGAGTTAATTCCGTAAGTGATCGTCCTCTTTATACCTTCCAACGTCCCATCGAAACGCCAGATGTTATCCGCCAAATTCGCTCCGCCAATTTGAGGTATTCCTTTACCACTTTCACCATGACATGGTGCACAACCTTTACTGAAAAAAATAGCTTTACCCTCAATTTCTCGCTCAGGCTGACCTTCACTCAGAGCTTGGACATATTTTGCCACGCTCGTGATTTGTTGTACTGAAAGTTTTTTTCGGTATGCGGGCATGTTACCTTGCAATCCTTCGGATATTGCATCATGTATCGTTTCAATTTTCCCTTCAAAGAGCCAATCTCGATCACTCAGCACTGGCGCAAACAAACCATCTGCAGTCTTATCTCCATTACCATTATCACCATGACAACCTGCACAATGAACCATAAATAACTTCCGACTTGATCGTTTGGCGTACTCAACCAATTCATGATCCGCTAGAATTTCATTCAAACCCAGCGTTTGAATTTTGCCCTCATATTGAGCCACCTGCTCTTCTTTTACGGAACTTAAATACAAATATGCACCGATCACACAAAAGAGTAAAACGCCCCCAGCGACGGGCATTATGTAACCCGTCTTCGGTTTGCAGAATTTTTCCCAAGGTTTACTCACGATGCAAACATCCCTTAGCGCGTTGGCAAATACCTACTAATACTTGCGTATCTGAACATCATATTGTTAGTGATATTTGCGACTTAACTCATGGACTGCCGCCACCAAAGCCGCCGCATGCTCAGGATTAGTATGTTGCGAAATACCATGACCTAAGTTAAAGACGTGACCGCTACCGAAACCAAAACTGCTTAATACACGTTCAACCTCACGGTAAATCGCATCAGGGGAAGCAAACAACACGGCAGGGTCGATATTGCCTTGCAAAGCCACTTTATCGCCCACTTTTTGGCGCGCCACACCGATATCCATCGACCAGTCCAAGCCCACCGCGTCACAACCTGTGTTCGCGATACTTTCGATCCACAAACCACCACCTTTAGTAAAGACGATGGAAGGAATACACACGCCGTCTTTCACTTTAATCAGACCATCGACGATGCGTTGGGTATAGGCCAAAGAGAATTCGTGGAAAGCCGCATGGGACAACACGCCGCCCCATGAGTCGAAAATCATCACCGCTTGTGCACCCGCTTCAATTTGTGCATTCAAGTAAGCAATCACGGACTGCGTGGTCACTTCCAAAATGTGATGCATTAGCTTGGGTTCGTTGTACATCAAGGTTTTTACCTTGGCATAATCATCGCTGCCACCGCCTTCAACCATGTAGCAAGACAAGGTAAAGGGGCTGCCAGAAAAACCAATCAAAGGCACGCTGCCATTCAATGCGCCACGGATTTGTGAGACCGCATCCGTCACATAACGCAAATCTTTGTCTATGTCTGCTGGACGCAATGCCAAGATAGCGGCTTCATCCCGCAAAGGACGTTTGAATTTAGGACCTTCACCTTCGGAGAAATACAGCCCCAAGCCCATCGCATCAGGCACGGTCAGAATATCCGAAAACAAAATCGCCGCATCTAAAGGAAAGCGTGCCAACGGTTGCAATGTCACTTCTGTCGCATAATCTGGGTTTTTACACAATCCCAAAAAACTACCTGCTTGGCGGCGCGTTTCACGATATTCTGGCAAATAACGCCCTGCTTGACGCATCATCCACAGCGGCGTGTATTCCGTAGGCTGACGCAGCAGCGCGCGCAGAAAAGTGTCATTTTTTAAGTTGAAGTTCATGGTATTTCCCTAATTATTTTAATCTTGCAAAGACAATTCTGTCATTCGCAGGCAGCAACTCACTGCACAATCCCCTCCCCATAACAGGGGAAAGGTGTCCTATCGAGGCAACACCGACGAACCCATCAAGAATTCATCCACTGCACGCGCACATTGGCGACCTTCTCGAATTGCCCAAACGACCAATGATTGCCCACGACGCATATCGCCAGCGGCAAAAACCTTATCTACACTGGTGCGGTAGTTCTCGGTATTGGCGGCCACATTGCCACGACCGTCTTTTTCCACCCCAAATGCAGCCAGCATATTGGCACCTGGATGGACAAAGCCCATCGCTAAAAATACCAAATCCGCTTGCAACTCAAATTCGCTACCCGTGATTTCCACAGGTTTGCCGCTACTCCAATCCAAACGCACACAACGCAGTGCGGTCACTTGACCTGCCGCATTACCGACAAATTCTTTCGTCGCCACAGACCAATCACGCTCACAACCTTCATCGTGCGAACTGGAGGTGCGCAATTTCAGCGGCCAATTAGGCCAAACTAAGGACTTATCCTCTGCTTCGGGTGGGCGTGGCATCACTTCCAACTGCATCACCGAAATTGCGCCATGACGATTAGATGTGCCGACGCAATCCGAACCCGTATCACCGCCCCCAATCACCACCACGCGTTTGCCAGTGGCTTTGATTTGTTCAGGCAATACATCTCCTGCATTTACGCGATTTTGTTGCGGCAAGAACGCCATGGCGTTATACACACCCGTGTATTGACGACCTGGAATCGTTAAATCACGCGGCACTTCAGAACCGCCTGACAAAATCACTGCATCAAATTCTGCTGACAAGGCAGCAGGAGAAATCGTGGTCATCGAAAGATTATTCACACCCGCATCGTGTTCTTGACCAATGAACACACCCGTGCGCACGGTGACACCTTCAGCTTCCATTTGCGCCACACGGCGGTCAATATGGGATTTTTCAAATTTAAAATCTGGAATGCCATATCGCAACAAACCGCCTACGCGATCATTCTTTTCAAACAACGTCACATCGTGACCCGCACGCGCGAGTTGCTGCGCCGCTGCCATACCCGCAGGTCCTGACCCTACGACCGCAACTTTTTTGCCTGTCTTTTGCGCAGAGGGTTGTGGAACCACCCAACCATTTTCCCAAGCCTTGTCGATAATCGCATGTTCGATGGATTTAATACCCACCGCATCGCCATTCAAATTCACGGTACAGGCAGCTTCGCAAGGTGCAGGGCAAATACGTCCTGTGAATTCAGGGAAGTTATTGGTGGAATGCAACACATCCAACGCTTCCTTCCAATTACCGCGATATACCAAATCATTCCAATCAGGAATGATGTTGTTAATCGGGCAACCTGAGGTACAGAACGGGATACCACAATCCATACAACGCGCTGCTTGCTGACCCGCTTCTGCATCAGTCAAATGCAACACGAATTCTTTGTAGTTTTTCAGGCGATCGGCGACGGGCAAATAGTCTTCGCTCAGACGCTGAAACTCCATAAATCCTGTTGGCTTACCCATTATGCACACTCCTTCTGTTGCGCGGCCATCTCTTGCAAGGCACGACGATATTCCGTAGGCATCACTTTAACAAACTTAGGCAGGCTTGCAGCCCAGTTATCCAAAATTTGTCGAGCACGTGGACTATTGGTATAGCGCACATGGCGTTCAATTTGCTCACGCAACGCATGCTCATCCGCTTTATTCAGATGATTAAAATGCACACGACCATGGCTCTCTGGAAGCTCTTCCGTGCTATCCAATGTCGCCAACTCTTCTGGCACGGGTTCCAGCGCAACCATCGCCAAGTTGCAACGTTGCTTAAATTGACCATCTTCATCAAGTACATAAGCCACGCCGCCCGACATACCCGCCGCAAAGTTGCGGCCTGTTTTGCCCAAGACGATGACCATACCACCCGTCATGTATTCACAACCGTGATCGCCCAATCCTTCCACCACCGCAATCGCGCCCGAATTGCGTACTGCAAAACGTTCGCCCGCCACGCCGCTGAAATAACACTCACCTGAGGTTGCGCCGTACAACACGGTATTGCCCACGATGATATTGTCATGTGCGATCAGTTTGGAATGCGCGGGAGGCGAGATAGAGATACGACCGCCACACAAGCCTTTCCCGACGTAATCATTGCCTTCTCCGCGCAGATTGAACGACACGCCCTTCATCAAGAACGCGCCGAAACTTTGTCCCGCTGTGCCGTGTAAATTCACGTGGATGGTGTCCGCAGCCAAACCCGCTTGACCATAACGCTTCGCTACTTCGTGCGACAACATCGTGCCGACGGTACGATTGACGTTAGTGATTTTGCTTTCAATTTGCACGTGGCGCTGATCGTTCAGGGCAGTTTGCGCTTGCGCAATCAGGCTGTTATCCAAGGCTTTTTCCAACTCGTGATCTTGCGCGCCATCATGGCGACGTGCCACGCTAGCAGCCACATTGGGTTGATGGAAAACTTTAGAGAAATCCAAGCCTTGCGATTTCCAATGCGCGATGCTGTGTTTCATGCCCAACAAATCGCTGCGACCAATCAGGTCTTCAAAGCGACGGATACCCATTTCAGCCATCAATTCGCGCACTTCTTCGGCAACGAAGAAGAAATAATTGACGACGTGTTCAGGTTGACCAGTGAACTTCTGACGCAACACAGGGTCTTGGGTCGCCACGCCGACGGGGCAAGTATTGAGATGGCATTTACGCATCATCACGCAACCTTCCACCACCAACGGTGCCGTGGCGAAACCGAATTCGTCCGCGCCCAACAACGCGCCAATCAGCACGTCACGACCTGTTTTCAATTGACCATCGACTTGCAAAGCAATACGACCGCGCAATTGGTTCAATACCAGTGTTTGCTGTGCTTCTGCCAAACCGAGTTCCCACGGTGTCCCTGCATGTTTGATCGAGGAGACGGGCGATGCGCCTGTGCCGCCGTCAAAACCCGATACCACAATGTGATCGGCTTTCGCTTTGGACACACCTGCTGCCACCGTCCCCACACCCACTTCGGATACCAACTTGACCGAAATAGACGCGGAAGGATTGGCATTTTTCAGGTCATGAATCAGCTGTGCCAAATCTTCGATAGAATAAATATCGTGATGCGGCGGCGGTGAAATCAAGCCCACGCCTGGGACGGAGAAACGCAACTTCGCGATGTATTCCGACACTTTACCGCCAGGCAATTGACCGCCTTCGCCTGGTTTCGCACCTTGTGCCATCTTGATTTGAATCTGGTCGGCATTGGACAAGTATTCTGCCGTCACACCAAAACGTCCCGAAGCGACTTGTTTGATGCTGGAGCGCAAGGAATCCCCCGCCAACATCATGCGATCGGTTTCGATACGGCTCTTGCCGATGATGTCCGACAGCATTTCGCCACCTTTGAACACACCGAAACGTGCGGCATCTTCGCCGCCTTCGCCTGTATTGGAACGCCCGCCGAGGCGGTTCATCGCAATCGCCAAAGTAGTGTGCGCTTCAGTCGAGATTGACCCAAGTGACATCGCGCCCGTTACAAAGCGTTTAACGATTTCTTTCGCAGACACGACTTCTGACAAAGGAACAGCTGCACCAGCAGGTTTAATCTCGAACAAGCCACGCAGCGTTTTCAGCTTTTGACTTTGTTCGTTTATCAGCTTGGCATACTCTTTGTACGTCGCAAAATTATTGGTGCGAGTCGCATTTTGCAATTTCGCAATGGAATCAGGTGTCCACATGTGCTCTTCGCCACGCACGCGGTACGCATATTCGCCACCCGCTTCCAGCGCGTTTGCCAACACAGGGTCAGCACCAAAGGCATTGCGATGGGTGCGCACGGTTTCTTCCGCTACTTCCGCCAGACCGATCCCTTCAATTTGCGTCGCCGTCCCTGTGAAGCAATCCGCCACAAAGGAAGCATTCAAGCCAATCGCTTCAAAAATTTGCGCGCCGCAATAAGATTGGTAAGTCGAAATGCCCATCTTGGACATGACCTTCATCAGCCCCTTATTGATAGCTTTGATAAAGCGTTTTTTCGCTTCTTTGACATCGACATTCGCGGGCAATTTCAAAGACGCGATAGTTTGGTATGCCAACCAAGGGCAAACCGCTTCCGCGCCATAGCCTGCCAACAACGCGAAGTGATGTACTTCACGTGCCGAACCTGTATCCACCACCAAGCCCGTGCTGGTACGCAAGCCTTCTTGCACCAAATGCAAATGCACTTTGGAACACGCAATCAATGCGGGAATGGCGATGCGCTCAGCCGAGACCGCGCGATCAGACAAAATCAACACGTTATAGCCGTTCGCAACCGCTTGATCGGCCGCTGCACACAAAGCGCGCAAAGCCACATCACAACCTGCCGCACCTTCAGTTGCGGGATAAGTCATATCCAACACCAGCGAGCGATAACGCCCTTGGGTCAACGCCGCGACATCGCGCAGCTTGGCAATATCGTCATTCGATAACACAGGTTGATGCACTTCCAAGCGCAACGGCGGATTGGTTTCGTTGATACCCAACAAATTCGGTTTAGGGCCGATGAAGGAAGTCAACGACATGACGATTTCTTCGCGGATCGGGTCAATCGGCGGATTCGTCACTTGCGCAAACAGTTGTTGGAAGTAGTCATAGAACGAACGATTTTTGTTGGACAACACGGGCAACGCCGCATCCACACCCATCGAGCCTGTCGGTTCTTCACCCGCATTCACCATCGGGGCAAGAATAAATTTCAAATCTTCTTGCGAATAGCCAAACGCTTGTTGTGCATCCAACAATGAAGCATTCAACGCAGGCACTTCACCCGCACCAGCCGCCATATCACTCAAGTGATAGCGCGACTGATCCACCCATTGACGGTAAGGCTTGGCATTCGCCAATTGATTCTTCAACTCAGTATCGTCAACGATACGGCCAGCTTCCATGTCGATCAAGAACATACGGCCTGGTTGTAACCGCCACTTTGTGACGATTTTTTCTTGCGGAATATCCAACACACCCATTTCGGATGCCATCAACACCATGTCGTCATCAGTAATCAGATAACGCGCAGGACGCAAGCCATTACGGTCTAAGGTCGCACCAATCATGCGTCCATCGGTAAACGCCACCGCAGCAGGGCCATCCCATGGCTCCATCAAAGCAGCGTGATATTCGTAGAAAGCACGACGTTCTTCGTCCATCAAAGGATTACCCGCCCAAGCTTCAGGAATCAACAACATCATGGCGTGAGGCAGGGAGTAACCGCCCGCCACCAACAATTCCAGTGCGTTATCGAAACACGCGGAATCAGATTGACCTTCTGAAATCAATGGCCAGAGTTTTTCTAAATCTTCGCCCAGCAAATCCGACGACATCGCGGCATGGCGCGCCGTCATCCAATTCACGTTGCCGCGCACGGTGTTGATTTCACCGTTGTGCGCAATCATGCGGAACGGATGCGCCAAATCCCAAGTCGGGAAAGTATTGGTCGAGAAACGTTGATGCACCAACGCCAACGCGCTGATGACAGTTTCATCTTGCAAATCAAAGTAGAATTTACCCACTTGATCCGCCAGCAACATGCCTTTATAGACTATGGTGCGCGCCGACATCGACGGCATATAGAAACCTTTGCCCGCGCCATTCAAGCCGCGCACCGCGTGTTCCGCCGTTTTGCGAATTACAAACAGTTTGCGTTCAAACGCATTCGCGTCCGCACAATTTGCGCCGCGACCAATAAACACTTGACGCACGCAAGGTTCAACAGGTTTCACGCTTTCGCCCAAAATTGAGCTATCGACGGGCACATCGCGCCAACCCAACAGGGTTTGACCTTCGGCAGCAATTTTGTCCGCAAGGATTTGTTCGCACGCGGCACGTCCCGCCGCATCACGCGGCAAGAACACCATGCCCACGCCATAGTCGCCCGCAGCGGGCAAGGTCACGCCCAAGGCGGCACATTTGGCACGCAAAAACGCGTCTGGCACTTGCAACAAAATCCCCGCGCCATCGCCCGCCAGTGGGTCAGCCCCCACCGCGCCGCGATGCGTCAAATTTTCCAAGATTTTCAAACCTTGGCTCACCATACTATGGCTTTTTTGTCCCTTAATATGGGCGACAAAACCCACTCCACAGGCATCGCGCTCTTGGCGCGGATCGTACAAGCCTTGTTGCATCGGCAAAGAAGAGTTGCTCACGGCGTTCCTCAAATCAAAACATTCAAGCAAAAAAATAGCGACAGAAGCCGCTACGTCATCAAAAACAAAAAGCGAAAGGGCGGGAATTCTACCTTGTCTCAAGGCTAGGGGCAACGACAGACAGACAATTATCGCGGGATGGTTAGCTGATTTATCGGTTTTTTACCAATTTATCAAAAACTTATCTATTTAGTTTTTTTACATCCTGCGTCCAAAATCGCCTATTTTTTGTCCAATAAAGGCTGTAAATACCGCCCCGTCACACTCTCTGGATGTACAGCGATCTCTCTTGGCGTACCTTCGGCAATAATCCGCCCTCCCCCATCGCCGCCTTCGGGACCCAAATCAATCACCCAATCTGCGGTTTTAATCACATCCAGATTGTGCTCAATCACCACCACGGTATTCCCTTGGTCGCGTAGCTTGTGGATCACTTTCAACAACAAGGCGATGTCATGGAAATGTAGCCCTGTGGTCGGCTCATCCAGAATATACAGCGTGCGCCCCGTGTCGCGTTTAGACAATTCCAGCGACAACTTGACGCGTTGCGCTTCGCCACCCGACAAGGTCGTGGCAGATTGTCCCAAGGTGATATAACCCAACCCCACGTCCAGCAAGGTTTGCAATTTGCGCGCAATAATCGGCACGGCATTGAAAAACTCAAAAGCCTGCTCCACGGTCATCTGCAAAATTTGGTGGATATTCTTGCCTTTGTACTGCACTTCCAGCGTTTCGCGGTTGTAGCGATGACCGTGACATACATCGCACGGCACATACACATCGGGTAAAAAGTGCATTTCCACCTTAATCACACCATCACCTTGGCACGATTCGCAGCGTCCGCCTTTGACATTAAACGAAAAACGTCCTGGTCCATAACCACGTTCACGCGCAGTGGGTACCCCCGCGAACAGCTCACGAATGGGCGTAAATAAGCCTGTATAAGTCGCTGGATTCGAGCGCGGCGTGCGCCCAATCGGACTTTGATCGACGTTAATCACCTTATCAAAAAACGCCAAACCGTCTATCGACACATGCGGCGCAGGCTCAGTATGACTGGCATACAAATGCTGCGACACTGCGGGATAAAGCGTGTCGTTAATCAAGGTGGATTTACCCGAACCCGATACGCCCGTCACACACACCAACAAGCCCACAGGCAAATTCAGCGTGACTTCTTTCAGGTTATTCCCCGTCGCGCCCACAATTTGCAACATCCGCTCAGGGTTAATGGCATGTATGGTTTCAGGCATCGCAATACTGCGCCGCCCCGTCAAATAATCACCCGTCAGAGAATTCTCATTGGCACAAATATCGGCTGGCGTGCCTTGCGCCACAATCAATCCACCGTGTTCGCCCGCGCCTGGCCCCATATCCACCACATAATCCGCATGGCGGATCGCATCTTCATCGTGTTCCACCACAATCACGCTGTTGCCCATATCACGCAACATTTTCAGCGTGTCTAACAATCTATCATTATCGCGCTGATGCAGCCCAATCGACGGCTCATCCAACACATACATCACGCCCGTCAAACCTGAGCCAATTTGCGAAGCCAGTCGAATCCGTTGCGCCTCGCCGCCCGACAAGGTGTCTGCTGAGCGTTCCAGCGACAAATAATCCAACCCGACGTTATTCAAGAAGGTCAGCCGACTGATAATTTCATGCACGATGCGCTCAGCAATCGCCGCTTTGCTACCTTGCAAAGTCAATTGCTTGAAAAACGCCAAAGTGAGTCGCAAAGGCAATGCGCTGATTTCATGTAGATTTTTATCCGAAATGCGCACATTCCGCGCCGCCAATCGCAGCCGTGAACCGTTGCACTCTGGACACACACAGCCATTCAAATACTTCGCCAATTCCTCGCGCACCGTGGGCGAGTCGGTTTCTTTATAACGACGCTCAAAGTTATGCACGATGCCTTCAAACGCATGTTCGCGCAGCACCGCTTTGCCGCGTTCGTTAATGTATTGAAAGGCAATTTCTTCCTTGCCGCTGCCGTACAAAATGACCTGTTGTATTGGCTCAGGCAGGCTTTCAAACGATTGCTCTAAATCAAAAGCGTAATGTTTCGCCAAGCTGGCGAGCAACTGGTGATAAAACTGATTGCGCCTGTCCCAGCCTTTAATCGCCCCCGAACTCAAGGACAGCGACGGAAACGCCACCACGCGCTTGGGATCAAAAAAGTTAATATTACCCAAGCCATCGCACTTTGGACACGCACCCATCGGATTATTAAAGGAAAATAAGCGAGGCTCTAATTCAGGCAAGGAATAATGACAGATGGGGCAGGCAAATTTTGCCGAAAACAAATGCGTAGTGTTGCTATCCATTTCCACCGCCACTGCCCGCCCCTCGGCATGACGCAACGCGGTTTCAAAGGATTCGGCGAGGCGTTGTTTATTGTCAGGATGGACTTTCAGCCTATCCACCACAATTTCCACCGTGTGTTTTTTGGTTTTTTGCAACGCAGGCAACGCGTCGATTTCATATACTTCATCGTCTATGCGCAGCCGCGTAAACCCTTGCGCCCGCAATTCGTCAAATAAATCCAGTTGCTCACCTTTGCGCGCCACCACCAAGGGCGACAAAATCATCACCTTCGTGCCTTCAGGCAAGGCTAAAACATGATCCACCATCTGCCCCACGCTTTGCGCTTGCAACAACAAGTCATGCTGCGGACAAAACGGATCACCCGCCCGTGCAAACAAAAGTCGCAAATAATCATGGATTTCGGTAATCGTGCCAACCGTGGAACGCGGATTATGCGACGTGGCTTTTTGCTCAATGGCGATGGCAGGCGACAGCCCCTCAATCAAATCCACATCAGGCTTTTCCATCAACTGCAAAAATTGCCGCGCATACGCCGACAACGATTCCACATACCGCCGCTGCCCTTCCGCATACAAGGTATCAAACGCCAAGGAAGATTTTCCCGACCCCGACAAGCCCGTAATCACCACCAATTGATGACGTGGTAAATCCAAACTGATGTTTTTCAGATTATGCGTGCGCGCACCGCGAATTTTGATGTATTCCATGCTGGTCGTGTAGGTCGGGACAATAAGGAAGGGCAAGGAGTGTACGCGAATTTAGGTCGTTACCCAAATGACATGACTAGGAAAGCAGGTCAAATACACAAATACCTCAATTCCCCTCGCCCGTCATTCCAACACGTCACCCCGTGCTACGACACGGGGTCCGAATCCAGTCCCACAAAAGCCTCGCGCAGCGAAACCACACTTGTCCGCTACGTGGGATTATTGCATTGACTGTATATCACTCATTCGAGGGCTGACCCTTCGCTGGTATGACGATTAGGAGGCTGCGCTCCCAAACTTGCATTCCTTAATAATCTGAGTGCAACAATATCCCCTTACCAAGATACTGGTGGAAAAAAACGGTTAAGCATTTCCATAGAACGACGCCAACCACTGCGTCCCGCTGAATAACGATTTATTCCCACTGGAATGAATAAGATAAGTAGCGCGACTATCATATCGAAAGCGTTAGACTCTTTCGAGTCAACAATAACCACGACCACGGAGATGGGGATCACAACAACTAAGATAAAACCAATGATGCACATCATAAATGACCATAAGAGCCCTATCACGCCAAAGAAAACCCCTTGTATTCTCCTAGTGGCGAGAATAGATTCGATGAGGCAGTCATGACTGAGTTCGTAGTACCAATTATCGGCTCGCTGATCAGTACGCAACAGACGGTTATTAACCAATTGCTGCAAAGTTTCGTGATCGAGTTTGAATAAGCGCATTATTTCATTCTCTTCAAGGCTCAAACGTCGTCCTGTGGGGCTAATTAAACTTTGTTCACAAAGCTCTCGCACACTCCTACGCATTTGTCTGGTTTGGAGGGATTGAATACTTTTTAAGTAAAAATTGCTTAAAGTTGCTTTCATCCCCTTTTCACCACCAAGTGCCTCCCAGCTAACTTCTACTTCATCGCTAGCTTGGCTCTGACACTTGACAGCCAAATCTTCGGCATGTTGACAGACCAACTGTAAATGAAAAGGCTCAATAAACCGATAAGATGACTTCACTTTGGATTGAGTTTTACTTAGCAAGTATTTAAGTATGCCTTGCACCGCCTCTGGTTGAAAAATAAAAGGTTTTGTAGCGAGTTCTTGGTGCTGAACCGTAGCAGGACCATCTATAGCAGCTTTTGCAGCATTAACACTCAAAGGCAACAACCGAAAACGATGATCCAGTATTTGCGGTAGATAGTCGGTAGCTTCTTCTAAAAAGCCCAAATAGTCCTCTCTGAGTGAGATAACAATGCGCATAATGGGCGGTGTATCTGTCACTGAAGAATCTGATTCAAGACTACTTGAACTTGAATCCTCACACTCCTTTTTTGGTGGGCGGATACCCCGAATTAAATAACCAAGCTCAGCTAGGAAATTTCCTCTAATTTCATCATTATGCAGCGTGAACAATTCTTCGAATTGGTCAAGAATAAGAACAGGCGTTAATAAAATATCTCCATGCCAAAACTCCGCCGTTTTAAAAAAATGCCAAAGGGATTGCTCATCACCATGTCGATATTCTACGTTCTGACGTTCCGCAGATGTCCGTATCATGTCAAACAAAGAGTGAAGCAGATTTTGATTCACTAAATTGACTCTAGTGACTAAAGGCAAAAAATGATCCTCACGCAAAGGCTCAGCTACCCCCGCGTTGAGTAGCGAAGTCTTGCCCAAACCTGATTTTGCATAAACAACGACCAGTCGATTAGCAATAATTTGATCTGTCAGCTCCCGAGTTTCATTTTCTCGCCCAAAAAACACGGCTCTGGACAAAGCATCATCAGAAAATGATTGAGCTCCTGGATAGCGGGTTCGAGTCATTTTCATAGATTACAGCCTTTGTCTGCGCTGAAAATCGCGCCGTAATGTTGAAACCAGCCCAGCAAAATCCTGATCGTATGAACTAGCACGTAATGGCATTTGTTGATAGGGTTCCAATTCCTTAATCTTTTCATCGGGTGACAGGCTATCTACCACTAAGGGAATCAAAAACGACAAGCCTCGATATCGAAGTGCTTGGTCGCGAGCAATTGCAATTTCCTTATTAACATAACCTTCCGTCTTCGCAACTAATGCGGGGGTTTGTAGAACAAGAACATAATGTGATTCACGCAGTTGCTCTTCTATTGTTTGATTCCAGTCACATCCTCCTCGCAACCCGTCCTTGTCTAACCAAGGTTCAAAATTCGCTTGTTGCAATGAGGAAAAAAGCTTTGCAGCCAAACCTTGATCCTCACTTGCATAACTAACAAATATCCGTGGACGAGGGCCTATTGGCGCAGAAGGTTGGATAAAATTATTTCCCGAGGCTTTAAGTCTTCGATCTAGCTCTGTGACGAAAAGATTAATATCTTCTGCACATATTTCAATACGAGTTCCTCTTTGATAGAAGAGTATTGTTTGCTGCATTTCAAGTTCTGATACCCCTTGAAGAAGAGGCTCAACTAACACAGAACTTCCACCCGTTTTAGTTATCGACAGAACTCTAATAAGTGCTTTTAATATAACGCGTAGATACCAATGACGAATACCGAAACCCACAAACAAAAAACTGGTGCCATTTCGCAGCAGTTCTTTCTTAAGACTATTTGGAAGAGGGGGATTCCCTGAAATGACTGCAATTAGGAAATCCAGCAGATCATTTTCACTAAGGACTAGAGATTGCGGCTCCTGATAATACCCAAAGAGATGATAAATAACAGGCGAGTCAATAGCACGAGAGACCACAAATTCAGGATTTTCTAGGCGATCACCCCTCAAATTGTACCTATTGACGATGGGAGACTTACCTGCTGACCGATATGCCATTTCAAGCAAAGGATCATGACAAGTAGATAGAACCAATGAAAATGGAAAAGAGGCAATTTTACGATGTTCATCGGAGGGTTCCAATTGACTCGATTTATAAAATTCAGACGACTGCGTTCGCAACATCCCCGCTTCAAAACGATCTTCATATTGTTGAGCAACTCCTGCCAAACTTGTCGCAGCTACACCACGATGGCCATCATCCTCAAGTTCCGCCATAAGTTGTTCTTTAAGGGCATCAGTATAAGAACTCCCTATATTATTTTCTCCTGATTTATTAACGGGTATTTCGGGACCGAGAACTAGAATGCATTGCCCAGAACTCATACTTGTGACTAAATTATTCCAGTATCGATCTTTCAAAGTAACTCCAAAATTTAACGAAGCCAATTCAGATGGAAGAAGTGTTACCAAAGTTAACGTTTACTGCATTGCTTTTATTGGACTTCTCCAACACTCATGGTCGATCATTGCGATCACGCTCGTCTTGGGTATTTGCCCCTTTCAAAACGCCGCGCAGGAGTTTGATTGAAGGTTTTGGAATCAAGGAGATGGTATCACCTTGAAGTAAAACAGAAAGCTTTTGCCCAGCCTTAAGGTGCAAGGAAGTCCGAATTTCTTCGGGAATGGCGATTTGGTATCGTTCTGATAAGGTCGCTTCTAACATAACGGCGTTTCCTTTCTGATTTTCACTCGATTTCGAGCCGTTGCGCATTCTAGCGTAACGCATAAGCTGGGCAATCTTGTTTCTCGTTGATGAATGGCTGCCCGCGATATTTTCATGGGTGGGAAAACCCGAAGACTTAAAACACGTTTTAGCAGGATTTTGGTCACGCCGCATCACCGAAGAACACCGCATGGTCTATCGCATCGAAGGCGACGCATTGCTGATTGCGCAATTGCGTTTGCATGCCTTTCCGCCCACTCGGCTTCTGGGCACGACCATTTTGAATTGTTTGCGGCGGTTGGCGGAAATTTTGCCGTTGTTTTGCAGGCAAGCACCAGTGTGTTCAGGTCACCCGTGTCACCGCAGCCACGCGTGCGGGACAATCAATTTCGCACGTTGTGAGTTGCAAATGCTGTTGCAAATGCGCAAGGGTGGAACGCCTTCCCTAGCGGGACGAATGCGGGGATGGGGATTGAAAGATGAAATCCTCGTGCAGCGGGACAAATTCCAACGCATTGTCATCGGGATCGCGGCAGAACAGAGCGCGGCGACCTGATTGGCTGAGGGTATAGGGAATGGCATCGGCTTGGAGTTTGGCGATCACGTCCGCCGTGCACGGGGCGGGTCAGCCCAGTTTCGGGATTAGGCAGCAACATCAAATGAAGCTGTTGCCCAGCATCAAGGTCGTACCACACACCCTCAAAGCGCATCGTCGGACGCTGCGGGTCGGGTTGCAAACCCAGCAAATCCTGATAAAAAGCGCGTGAGCGGGTCAGATCGGTGGTGATAAAGGTGACGTGGTGTAGGGCGAGGAGCATGCGGGGCAAACGCATTAAAACAATCAAGCAAACAAAACGTTAGCACGGAAGTTATCATCCCAAGCGGCTTTTTTCTGTTTCCGTTTCAGGCTGAGTTTGGAGTTCTCCTTCTGAAATAAATTCAGGCA
>JAQTTV010000061.1:2758-5682 GCA_028710565.1 Gallionella sp. | reverse complement strand
GCGGCACGCAAGATTATTCGGTCACAAGTAGAAACGGAGAATGAGGCGATTCTTGCCACTTATCGGTTGATGCTGAACATTGAGTATGACAACTTTGTTGCCCAATACGGAAATATTTCCGAGAAGGCAAACCGGAGAGCTTTCAAAAGCGATCCCGATCTGCCGTTGCTGATGTCGCTGGAACGCTGGGATGAGGAAACTCAAAGCGCCGAGAAAGCAGACATATTTACTCAGCGCACGGTGGGGGTGTTCAAACGGGTTGATCATTGCGAAACATCGGAAGATGCGTTGCTGGTTAGTCTGTCCGAGTGCGGTAGCATCGTCGAGAATCGGATTGCTGAATTGCTTGGGAAACCGAGCTGCGCAGCCATGAAGGAACTCGAAGAGAGGGGCGCAGTGTTCCTTGATCCAGAAACCGACCATTGGGAAACCAAGGACAGTTATTTGTCAGGTGATGTCCGTAAAAAACTCTCTGCTGCTAGGGTGTCGGGTGAGCGTTACAGCCGAAATGCGCAAGCGTTAGAGGCCGTGATTCCAGACGATTTAACACCCGGCGAGATCGGTGCGCGCATCGGTTCAACGTGGATACCAACCGGTGATTACGAAGCCTTCCTTGATGAAACTTTGGAGTGCAACGGAAACGCCGTGACGTTCAATCAGGCAGCCGGCGCGTGGAATATCGAAACGCACTACAGCACCAAATATTCGATACCAGCCACGCAAAAGTTTGGCACTGAACGGGTCAATGCAGCAGATCTGTTTGACCAGGCGTTGAATCAAACCGTGCCGACCGTGTATGACCCTGACAAAGTTAATCCCGACAAGCGTGTGGTTAACCAAAAGGAGACCATCGCAGCACGGGAGAAACAGCAATTACTCAAGGATACATTTCAGGAGTGGTTGTGGCAGGATCAGGAACGGGCAACAAGATTGGCAAGACTTTACAACGACACGTTCAATTGTGTTGTGTCACGTCAGTACGATGGACAGCATTTGGTATTGCCGGGATTTTCACGGATATATCGGCTGCATGACCATCAGAAAAACGCGATCTGGCGTATTGTTGCAAGTCAGCGTAACACCCTGCTTGCCCATGTTGTAGGGGCTGGCAAGACACTGACTTGTATCTGTGCGGGTATGGAATTGCGTCGCTTGGGCAGAGCCAGTAAACCGATGTATGTGGTGCCAAACCACATGCTTCACCAGTTTGCAGCCGAGTTCCTGCGCGCGTATCCCGGTGCGAATATTCTGATTGCGTCGAAAGATGATCTTCAGGGTGACAAGCGTCGTCAGCTTCTATCTCGTATCGCTACCGGCGATTGGGATGGCGTGCTGATTACACATGCTTCATTCGAGCGTATCAAAATGAGCGATGAGTTCATGGAGGAATATATCCAAAACGAAATTGACCAGATTGAAGATGCTATGTGTACCGAAAAGCAGGATCGCGGTAATCGCATCATCAAAGAACTAGCCCGTGCGAAAAAATCATGGGAAGCAAAGCTGGCGAAACTGTCAGGGGCAAATAAAAAGGATGACATTTTGTCCTTTGAACAGCTTGGTATTGATTGGCTGTTTGTAGATGAGGCGCACATGCACAAAAACTTGTGGAGATTCAGCAAGATGACACGGGTCGCCGGATTGCCTAACAGCAATTCGGAGCGGGCATTCGACATGTTCGTCAAAACTCGTCACGTCATGGAAAAACACAAGGGCAGGGCAGGCGTGGTGTTCGCAACTGGCACGCCGGTATCCAACAGCATGGCTGAAATGTGGGTCATGCAACGGTACTTGCAACCGAAGACGATGGAAGCCTGTCAAGTGGGGATGTTTGACACTTGGGCGGGCAACTTTGGTGAGTCAGTGACGGCGCTGGAGCTTGCTCCAGATGGTAGGGGTTATCGGATGCACACCCGCTTTGCGCGATTCGTTAATTTGCCGGAACTGATGTCTATGTTTGGTGAGGTGGCGGATATTCGCACGGCGGAAATGCTGAAATTGCCTGTACCGACCGCGCACAAGGAAACGGTCACAATCAAGCCAACAGCGGATTTGAAAGCCTTTGTCCAAACCCTTGTGGAACGGGCAGAAGCGATCAGAAACGGGAACGTTAGTACTTCCGAGGACAACATGCTGGCGATCACCAACGAGGGTCGCAAGGCCGCGCTGGATATGCGTCTGATTGATTTATTCGCTGAAGTCGAGGATGGCAAGGTGAACCATTGTGCCGAGAGAGTTTTCGGTATCTGGGTGGAAGCCAAGTTGTTCCGTGGGACGCAAGTCGTGTTTTGCGATTTGTCCACCCCGCTTGAAAACGGGCGTTTCAGTGTGTATCAGGCGTTGAGAAGTAATTTAGTTGAACGAGGTATTCCAATCGAGGAGATTGCCTTCATTCACGACTACGAGAGTGACTCCGCCAAGGACGATCTGTTCAAAGCCGCGCGTGATGGGCGTATCCGCATTCTTCTGGGCAGCACGCAGAAGATGGGGGTTGGAACCAACATTCAGACTCGACTAGCCGCGTTGCATCATCTGGACGCGCCGTGGAGACCCTCGGATGTAGAACAACGGGAAGGGCGCATTATTCGTCAGGGAAATCTGAACGAAAGCGTGCGCATCTACCGTTATGTAACAGAAGGCTCGTTCGATGCCTACATCTGGCAAACGCTTGAAACCAAGGCAAGATTCATTGCTCAGGTCATGCAGGGGGATACCGGGATGCGTAGTGCAGAAGACGTTGAATTGGCCGCGCTGTCGTATGCCGAAGTGAAAGCCTTGGCATCGGGCAATCCGCTGGTGTTGGAAAAAGCAGGTGTTGATACCGAGCTTGCCAAGCTGTCGTTGCTCCGCTCTCAATGGGATCAGCAACAATGGCGCAACAAGCAGGAGCTGGCGACGTTGCCAGGTCGTATCGAACGTGTCCA
>JAQTTV010000061.1:0-2658 GCA_028710565.1 Gallionella sp. | reverse complement strand
CGTCAATGAAGCACCGAAGCAATATCCAATCAACCCACACGGGGACACTTCCCCGTATGGGTTTGTGTCCCCTTTTTTTCGCTAAAAAGGAGACGCAAATGACCTACCAAACCATCGCAGCACAAAGCCTCAGCACCCCCGACTTGCTGGCTATGTTGGTCGGGAAAGATAAGGCTCAAGCACTTTCGCATACTTCGCTTTCCGTGTTGTTTGGAATGCGCGCCAACCGCCAAACTACGGTTGTCTGCGAAAAGCAACCTCACTACGCTCCAGCAGCAATCATCTCAGCAGCAAAAGAGCTGGTTATGCGTGCGCTATCCGAGGACATCACACAAAACCCAATCAACCTCAATAATCCAGTTGAAGTTAAGAAATATCTGAAGTTGTTGTTGGGTGGACGGCAGCAAGAGGTGTTTGTGGTGTTGTTTCTCGACACGCAACACCGATTGATCGCCGCCGAAGAGTTATTTCACGGCACGCTGACGCAAACCAGTGTGTATCCGCGCGAGGTTGTAAAACGTGCGCTGATGCACAACGCGGCGGCAGTCCTATTGGCTCACAACCATCCTTCCGGTCTGGCCGAACCAAGTCAGGCCGATCAACTATTGACCAATGCGCTGAAACAGGCATTGGCACTGGTAGATGTGCGTGCGCTGGATCACTTCATCATTGGTGACGAAAGCGCATTGTCATTCGCCGAAAGGGGGTTGATATGAACAGTATCGCCTATGTTGGGAGTTGTCCGGTTACCAAGGGCGACTTAAAACGCTTGAAGAAAATGTCTCGACTGGCCAAGCAATTTGCCTCGCTACATTCTGGGTTATCAGACGGGTGTAATTACGCGCTGTTTGAGATGCACTGCGAAAATTCCTCCGTGAATCACATTGCATGTGTCATACAGGACGTTACAAACGAGGCAGTTGATAGTCTGACAAGAGCGTTTCATTAACCACCCAACTGGGGACTTCGTTCCCCTTGGGGCGTGATGTCTCCATTTTTTTCATTAAGAAGGAGATCACCATGTTTTTTGAAACGACGATAGACAAGCGCAGCAAAAAAGCGATGATTGATTTTTTGGCTGGTCATTATAGATACAACACCATGAACGGCTGGAATCACTCAACAAGCTATGCGCACTGCATAAAGGTCAATAAACTTGGCCTGACTTCCGAACAATCGAATGCGGCATACGACATGCTGCAAACAGATTTTTGGAATGAAATTGACGAACCAATTGCAGATTTCACCTCAGAAATGAGTGGGCGCTACACGATTGGAACTAATGGACGATCAAGCGGCTACCTCGTTCTTTATAAAAGCGAGTATGAGTTGACTGGATACAAATCTTATTGCCGCACCTGTGGACAACGAAACTTCAAGCTGGTGCATGATGCTGCGAAGTCAGCGGATCATGCCTTTATTGAGGCGTATGTGTTTCGCAATGGCGGGTGTTGGGTAGATGCAATTTACCTGGCAGAACCCGCCATCGCAGCAATCGAACTGTCGGATGAGGAGAAACTTTCCATGGCTCGATCAGCGAAACTTGCTTGCAAAGACGCGACAATCGGTAATAAGTGTGGTGCATGTGGCACTGAAGGCGAACATGGCCGTGTTAATTACACGCGACCACAAAAACGCTTGTCAGTGTCAGGAAAGAATGTTGACCAGAATGAAGATTTTTCTGAATGGTCGTTGCCTGAACTTCGTAATCGCGTTGAACTGGTTCGCCGGTTCGATCAAGCGTGTGACGAAATTCGGGATAATTTCATTGGGCTTATTAGCACCTGTAAGGTTGTCGAAGAGGTCGTAATGATCCCAAAGACTGTGAAGCGGATTGAATGCTGTCACGCATCTTGAAATAAGTAATTAGTCGGTTGATCCGACTCCAACCCAACTGGGGGCACATCCCCATTGGGGCATGGTGTCCCTTTTTTGTTTCATCAAAAGGAGAATGCCATGCAAGAAATATCAAATCGCCCCGATTGGGGCAAGCTGTTTTTGGACGCTCTTTCCTGCCCAGGAAAGATTTCTGAGGCGTACTCGGTATTCCATGAGTACAGCCTTGGCAATGCAATTCTTGCTGCGCTTCAATTAACAGCCAGAGGTTTGCAGCTATCGCCCATAGCCTCCTTCAATAAATGGAAGCAATTAGGGCGGTGCGTTCAAAAAGGCCAGAAGGCAATCGCTTTGGTGATGCCAGTTATCGTCAAAGCCAAGTCGAAAGACGAGGATGAACGCGGTGCAGCTAACGCAGAAGTAGATGCCAACACGCAAGCCAAGGGTTCGGGACGCACCATTTTCATCCTGAAAAATAACTGGTTTGCGTTAAGCCAGACAGAAGGCGCGGAGTATGCGCACGAAGTCGTTATTCCTGAATGGGACAAGGCGCAAGCCCTGTCTGTACTGGAAATTACGGAAGGGCACTTCAATTTAACGGACGGCAATACCCAAGGGTACGCAGTCCCGAACGAGAAGCGCCTGGCGATCAACCCGCTTGCCGCCATGCCGTGGAAGACGTTGTTCCATGAAATGGCTCACTGTCTGATGCACTCGAAGGAGACACAGATGGCAGACGGCAACGTGTTGCCACGAGACATCAAAGAGGCTGAAGCTGAATCGGTGGCGTATTTGTGTTGCGCAACACTTGGATTGCCGGGG
>JAQTTV010000011.1 GCA_028710565.1 Gallionella sp. | reverse complement strand
TCTACGAACAGGCTCTGGTTAAAAACCAGTCCTCAGGTTGGGACGGCCTTCCCTGTGAAACGTAAAACTTTTACTTCTCTTTTATACTGCATTTCAGCAAATTCAATCATACAAGGTTGGGTTGAGGCACGAAGCCCAACGTTTACCGCGAGAATTTGTTGGGCTTCGCTACGCTCAACCCAACCTACGGCAGGGATAAGATGCGTAGCCCTCGTAGGATGTACTGACAGCAAGTAGCCCGTATGCAACGAAGTGAAATACGGGAATCCCCCGTTCCTCAAACGTTTTGCGTTAAACCCCGTATTGCGCTGCGCTACATACAGGCTACGGCAGGAGCAAGATGATTAAAATTATCCAAGCGCGTTATGCGGGCAGTGTTCAAGTACGGCGACGCTACTATCTGGAGTAATTGGTGAAATGAACGTTTTTCTGGGTGGGACTTGCAATCACTCCACATGGCGCGATCAAATCATGCCGATGTTGGCGGCGGATTGCTTTAATCCTGTTGTTGCCGACTGGACACCTGCATCTATGGAGGAAGAGCTGCGGCAACGCGAAACGTGCGATATTTGTTTGTATGTCATTACGCCCAAAATGACAGGAGTCTATTCGATTGCGGAGGTCATAGACGACAGCAATAAGCGCCCCAACAAAACCGTATTGGTCAGCCTTCGGACGGATGAGAACGATAGCTTTACCGATGGGCAATGGCGGTCATTGGATGCCGTAGCACAAATGGTTAAACGAAATGGTGGCGTTACATTCGATTCGTTAGAAAGCGCAGCAGAATATATCAACGTAATCAGCGTGTAGATCGAGCGCAGCCCGATAGGCAGCAACTTAGCACGCGCGTTCCCTCTCCCCTTCCCTCTTCCTCAAGTGAGCTAGGGGGATTCAAACAATATGCTGAAAAATGAGAGACCCCATGAAAAAATCAGATACAACTTCCTCTGGAAAAAAGAATACCGACGAACTGACTGGTACGTCGTTTTGCGCGTGGGAGGGGGAAACCTTGGTGCTGAACATTTTGGGTACGCCGAGCGCGAAAAAGGATGCCATCGGCAAACCAAAAGGCAAACAACTAAAGGTGAGTGTGACCGCTGCGCCCGTCGCGGGTAAGGCAACGGATCATATGGTGAAATTTCTGGCGAAAGAGTTTGAAGTTGCAACCAGCGACATTACCGTGGTATTCGGTCGATTTAACGTCAACAAACAATTACGTATTCACTCCCCTCAAAAACTCCCCGCTGTTATAGCGAAAGCCTTTGCAGAAAGTCCAGGGGAGCTATTTTAACGACCGCGCGGTATACGCGGCTATTGACGAAATTACACCACGTTTTTTACAACTTGATCGCAGAAAATATTTTTTTCGCTAAGCTGCCGACGGCTTGCAAGGGATTGGCGCGTATGGCTTTTTCTTGTTCGGCCATCATCACAAACAAGCCATCCAAAGCTTTTTGGGTAACGTAGCTTTCCAAATTGGCATCTTTGGCATCAACTAAGCCGTACTTCGCGCCTTTGGCCGCAAATTTATCATACTTCTGCATCAGGCTGACGTTTTGCATCGCATTGACCACAATCGGTTGAAACTTCCCTGACAACGCGGCTTCAGAATTTTTGCGGAAATACTGGGTTGCCGCGTCATTACTGCCTAGCAAGATATTTTTTGCATCAGAAACACTCATATTCTTCACCGCGCTGACCAGCAAATTCTTGGCTTCTGGCACAGCCGCTTCAGCCGCACGATTCATAGATGTGGTCAAATCATCAGCATATTTTCCCATGCCAAACCTACGCATCGTGCCTTCCACGCGCTGCAAGCTCGCAGGCAGGGGAATTTTGACCGCAGCATTACCTAAAAAGCCATTCTCTTTCGCCAAGCTGGTAACAGCCGTTTCCACCCCTTGGGTTAAAGCTTGTTTTAAGCCTCCAACCTGATCTTGCTCACTCAAACCACCTAGCCCTGCGCCTGTAGCACTAGGGGAAGCTGGAGCGACCGTGGATGCGGCGGCTGGTGATGCCTTTTGAAGTACTTTATTGAGTTTTTCTTGGTTGACCACACTCCCCCAATCAAAAGCCTGTACAGAAGCGGCAGCACAGAGTATAGAAACCAGCAAAATACGGGGAGTGAAACGAATAGGGGACATAACAATTCCTTATGAGGTAGATGACAAAAAAAGAGACGCAAAATGGGCGAATTAAAACACACAATTTAGCTGAATAAGTCGTTAGTTTCCAGTCGCTCGTTACGAGTTGAGCACCACACTACACACCCCAACTATCAACACAGGACTAGCGACTAACCACTATAAGCCTTATCCGTCACTGTGTTGCACGCCGCTTCATGTTAGAATGCGCGCCCTTTGATTATCTGCGGAGTTTCACATCATGTTTATTAGTAACGCATTCGCTGATTCAGGTACACAGCCACAAGGCGGATTGCTTGAGCAAGTTATGTTTTTTGCGCCTATCGTATTATTGGCGGCGTATATGATTTATAGCCAATTCAAACGTGCCAAGCAACACAAAACCATGACCGACGCACTGCAACGTGGCGATGAAATTATCACTATCGGCGGGCAATTGGCTCGCATCACTAAAATTTATGACGAATATATCGCCATTGAACTGAGCGACAACATCGAAGTTTTTATCCAAAAACAAGCCATCCAAACTGTCTTGCCTAAGGGAACGATTAAGGCAATCAAGTAACACTGCCGCTGGGCGCAGCTGTATGCGCCCTACCCGCCCGCTTTACCCGACTTTTAGAGGTCAACATGAACCGTTATCCCTTGTGGAAATATCTGCTTATTCTCATGGTGTTAGTCGCTGGACTGATTTACACCCTACCGAATTTCTTTGGCGAATCGCCTGCGGTGCAAATTTCACCCTTACGCAACAGCGTAAAGGCTGATCTCGCGCTGCTCACTCGTGCGGAAACCGCACTCAAATCAGCCAATCTTGCGCCGCAAATGATTACCTTAGAAGGTAATAGCATCAAAGCGCGCTTTGCCGACACCGACACGCAAATTAAAGCCAAAGATGTGCTGCGCACTCAATTGGGCGAAGATTATGTGGTCGCACTCAATTTGTTGTCGCGCTCTCCTCAGTGGTTGACCAACTTACACGCGTTGCCGATGTATTTGGGGCTGGATTTGCGCGGCGGCGTGCACTTTTTGTTGCAAGTGGAAATGAAATCCGCTTTGGCGAAAGCATTGGAAGCGACCAGCGGCGATATTCGCAGCACGTTGCGTGAACAAAACATCGCCTACGCGGGCGTGAACCACGACGGCAAAGTCATCACCATCAAGTTCCGAGATGAGGAAACCCGCAGCAAAGCTCAGTCTGAACTCAAATCTCGTTTTGCCGATTACAACTTAAACAGTCAAGAAGTCGGCGGTGAGTTTCTGTTGCAAGCAACTTTGCTAGCAACCGCAGAACGTCGCATCCAAGAGTCCGCCGTACAACAAAATTTACTTACTTTACGTAATCGTATCAATGAGTTGGGTGTGGCAGAACCTGTTATTCAACAACAAGGGATAGATCGTATCGTGGTGCAGTTGCCTGGGGTACAAGATACGGCTCACGCCAAGGACATACTCGGTCGTACCGCTACACTGGAAGTGCGCATGGTGGATGACGAACATCCTATCAACGCGGGTTCAGTCGCTCCTTTCGGCACGGAGATTTTCAAGGACAGAGACGGCAATTTGGTGCTGGTCAAAAAGCAGGTCATCTTGACAGGCGAACGCATCAACGACGCGCAACCAGGCTTTGATAATCGCAACAACGAACCCACTGTCAGCATAGGGCTGGATGGCATCGGTGCACGTAAATTCAAAGAAGCCAGTGGCGAGAACGTGGGCAAGCGCATGGCGATCATCTTGTTTGAAAAAGGCAAAGGCGAAGTCATTACCGCGCCTGTGATTCGTGAGGAAATTGGCGGCGGCCATGTGCAAATCAGCGGCAAAATGACTACCGAAGAAACGCAAAATACCGCGTTATTGCTGCGCGCAGGTGCATTGGCAGCTCCCATGGAAATCGTGGAAGAACGCACGGTCGGTCCTAGCTTAGGCGCAGACAATATTGAGCGCGGGTTTAACTCAACAAAAATTGGCTTCATCTTGATTTCGATCTTTATGATCGGCTACTACCTCGCGTTCGGCACGATTTCCGTGGTTGCATTGGGGGCAAACTTGCTGCTACTGGTCGCTTTACTATCCATGCTGCAAGCCACATTGACATTACCAGGTATGGCAGGTATCGCGCTTACCTTGGGCATGGCGATTGATGCCAACGTGTTGATTAACGAGCGGATACGAGAAGAATTGCGCAATGGCATCACGCCACAAGCCGCCATTCACGCGGGTTATGAAAATGCCTTTGCCACGATCGTCGATTCCAATATCACCAACTTAATTGCAGGGATAGCCCTGTTCTTATTTGGCTCTGGTCCGATTAAGGGTTTTGCGGTGGTATTGTGTTTGGGTATTTTGACCTCAATGTTTAGCGCGGTGTTGGTCTCTCGTGCCATGGTCAATTTGATCTACGGCAGCAAATCCCGTTTGAACAAAGTGGCAATCGGCTAGAAATGCTGAATAAATTGACCGTTCATGGTGAGCTTGTCGAACCATGATAGGTAAATTTTAAGATCAACAGATTCAATCCAGTCACCCTTCGACAAGCTCAGGGTGAACGGCTTAAATTAGCAAAGTCCAAAGGATAAATTATGGAACTCTTTAAAATTAAACGCGACATTCCGTTTATGAGCTATGGTCGTTATACCACGGCCATTTCGCTGGTAACGTTTCTGATTGCTGTGGCATTTTTGTTCACCAAAGGACTAAACTTTGGGGTGGACTTCACGGGCGGCACAGTCATGGAAGTGCATTACGCCCAAACAGCTGATTTGAATAAGGTACGCGAGCATCTCTCTGGCTCTGGATTTCCTGACGCGCAAGTTCAGAACTTCGGCTCCAGTCATGACGTATTGATCCAAATTCCATTGAAGGCCAATAAAGTTGGCTCGAAATTAAGCGAAAAAGTCTTTATCAACCTATGTCAATCTGAGGCAGCAAGCACCAACGGTTCGGTTGAAACAACCTGCCCGCAAGTTGTCAGATCATATTGCGAACAACGCCTGAAAGAGCCAAATATCGCCAAATATGACCTAGGCTGGAAAGAAAGCTATGGTTTAACTTTCAATTGCACAACACCGTTACTCAAAAAGGATGATGAGGCTAAAGTTACACAGCGTCGTGTTGAATTTGTGGGACCTCAAGTCGGCAAAGATTTAGTGGAAAACGGCGCAATGGCATTGTTGCTGGTGTCTATCGGCATCGTCGGCTATTTATGGATACGCTTTGAATGGAAGTTTGGCTTGTCCGCCATCATCGCTAACTTACACGACGTGGTGATTATTCTGGGCTTCTTCGCGTTTTTCCAATGGGAATTCTCGCTGTCGGTATTGGCAGCGGTGTTGGCAGTATTGGGATATTCAGTGAATGAATCCGTGGTGGTATTTGACCGTATTCGCGAAAACTTCCGCAAAATGCGTCAAGCGGGTACCGCAGAAATCATCGACAACGCCATCACACGAACCATGTCGCGTACCATCATCACCCACGGCTGCACCCAAATGATGGTTGGCGCAATGTTATTTTTGGGCGGTGAAACCCTGCACTACTTCGCCATGGCACTGACCATTGGCATTATGTTCAGCATCTACTCGTCCGTGCTGGTTGCCAGCCCCTTGCTAATGATGTTTGGCGTATCGCGCGAAGACTTTATCAAACCCGAAAAGGTTGAAACGGAAGAAGTGCTACCTTAAACCCCGCCCTCGTCCCCACCCCTCATCCCCAGCCCTTCTCACGAAGGGCGAAGGGAGTTGGTTGGAAAGTCCCTCACCCCTTGGGAGAGGGGTTGGGGTGAGGGAAATACCCATAGAAAGTATCCCTTGCTAGACCTAATCTTACACCTAGACACCCATCTCTTAGCCCTCACCAATGAATATGGGCTGTGGGTCTATGCCATTCTTTTTGCGATTATTTTTGCCGAAACAGGGCTAATCGTCACGCCATTCCTGCCTGGTGATTCGCTGCTGTTTGTGGCGGGCGCATTGTGTGGCTTGGGCGCGCTAGAATTGCACTATCTCGCACCATTATTGATGTTGGCGGCATTTAGTGGCGACAACACCAACTATTGGATAGGGCGCACCTTAGGCTTACGCTTCTTTGAGAAACTGGGCGGACGCTGGATTAAACAAGAACACTTGGCTAAAACCCACGCTTTTTACGAAAAGCATGGCGGCAAAACCATCCTGTTCGCCCGCTTCCTGCCTATCATCCGCACCTTTGCCCCCTTTGTGGCAGGGCTGGGTGCGATGAGTTATCGACTGTTTTTGACCTTCAGCGCGCTGGGTAGCTTGGCTTGGATCGGTTCACTGACCTTAACGGGCTACTTTTTCGGCAACATCCCCGTGGTCAAAAACAATCTCACCCTGATTATTATCGGCATTATGGTCATCACCCTACTCCCCGCGATCAGCGAAGTCATTCGGCATCGCAAGGCGACATAAAGCAGCCGAACAGCAAAATTTAGGCAGAATTAAATCCCTTTGCTCTGAGCCATAAGCTTGTCGAAGGGCAAATAGATTTAATTCGTTGATTCTATTAATTTTACGTTCGTGGTGAGCTTGTCGAACCATGAACGTAAGATTAAATCAGCGTCTCACTAGATTTCATCGCATTCCAACTATGCGAAGAGTTTCTCAAGCACTATCGGATCGTTTCAACCCCAGTGCCACCACGCCGCCGACCAATGCCATGCTCCAGACGATGGCGGCTCCTGAAGGCAAATCCATCCATTCGGATAAATACAATCCTATCGCATAGCCAATGATGCCGATACCATAGGCGTAGGCGATGCGATGTCGGGCGACGTGATGGGTAGTGAGTGCGGGTACGATCAGGCTGGCGAACACCAAATACACGCCGACCAATTGCACCGATGCTGTCACCGCCAAAGCAAACATGCCGTAAAAACCCAAGCGACCTAAGGTCGCCCGTCGCCATTGCCAAAAGAGCAAGAGCGCGGCACTCAAAGCGGCGGTGGCGATCAATTGCGGGGTGCTGACCCAAAGAATTTGCCCGACCAGCAAGTCTTTGAGATGCTCATCCCCATGTACGTCATGGCTCAATAACAAAATTCCTGCGCACGCAGCCAGTACAAAAGTCAGGCCTATGCAGGCTTCTTTGACTTCATCAAAGTAATGCTCAATCACGCTCAGCAATGCGGCACCGCACATTGCACTGGTGGCGGCGGTAAGTTGCACCAGTAGCGGATGGTCAGTGAGATTTAGCATAGAGGCAATGACCACGCCCAAGCCTGCAATTTGAGCAATGGCAATATCCGCAAAAATCACCCCGCGTGCCAGCACTTTCATGCCCAGCGGAATGTGAGTGGTGAGCACCAATAAACCTGCAATAAAGGCAGGAATCAGAATATCAAGCTCCATGTTATTTCAATCCCGCCAACAGTCTGGCGATCGTGTCATCAAACAAACCAAATAAATCAACGGCTTGATCAGAACCGCCTACCGTATAAGGCAGGGAGACCGCGTGAATGTGGGCGCGTTCCGCAATCCATTCGCTCGGCCGTGCGTCTTGATACGCGGCACGAATGACCATTTTAACGGGATGTTGTTGCAGGGTCGTGAGTACACTTTTGAGATAAGACGCACTGGGTTCCATGCCAGGCTTGGGTTCTAACGAGGCAATTTGTTTCATGCCCAACCATTGATTGAGATAGGGGAAACCATCGTGCTGCACCAGAATCGACACGCCTTGCAACGGCGCAGCTTGTTTTTCCCACTTCACCAGCGCGGCGTGCCATTGTTGGTTAAAGGTAGCGAGTTGTTGTTGGTAATACGCGCTGTTGGCAGGATCGAGCTGCACCAAACGTTTGCTGAGTGCGTCGGCGATGGGCAAAAAGTTGCGCGCATCGGTTTGAATATGGGGATTACCACCAGCGTGAACATCGCCATTGGCGCGATCTAAATGGGTGGGAACGTCCAACATTTTCACGGATTGTGCCGCCGAGAAATAGCCCGCACTACCAAATTGCACCGCACTGTTGCCTGATTCACGCAAAATCACAGGCAGCCAAGCGACCTCAAGTTCTGCACCTGTACAAACCACCAAATTCGCACGACGGGCTTTGGCAATTAAGCTGGGGCGCGCTTCCACGCGGTGCGGGTCTTGCAATGCGCCCGTCGCGGTGTAAATCGTGGCTTGCTTACCCGCCAGCAATTGGGTGAGTGCCGCCCATTCGGGTTCGCAAGCGAAGATGTTAATTTCCGCGTGGGCAGTGGTGTGGGTGAAGAGCAAAACTAAAACTGCAACAATTTTTTTCATGATTTTTCCTTTAGATTACATTTTGTGAAACGTGATGCGCTGCTTCGCAGCTTGGTGAAAAGTTAAACAAACCGTTGCACACTCACGCCTTTTCACATTTCACTTTTCACATTTCACGAGAAAACTAATACTGATGCGCGCCATGCGCTCCCAAACTCATTATGTATTGCACAAATAGCTGATTATCCGTTAAGCCCTGACGCGATTGGTCTTTAGCCAGTTGCAAGCGTAAACGTGAAAATTCACTGGGGCTGTAATCCAACATCACGCTGGTGCGCGTCGGCTTGAAAGCATAGTTGCTAATCACATTGCTCGCATTCAATGCACCCACCGTTGCCGTGCCAGGATTGAGCTGGTCATAACGCATCCCTGCGCGCCAATGTGGCATAAATTGGTAGACACTTTGCAAATACCAGCCGCTTTGCGTATTGCTAAACGTGTCCGTCACAGCAGCGTTGTAAGTCAGCATCCCCGTTTCACGACGGCTAAAATACTCCCCTTGTACCTTGAGATAACGATTGGCGGTATTGCCATTCGGACTATATTTCCACACAAAATCCAATCCCATGGTGCGACTGTCGCCGCTGAATTGAGTATTCACGCCACCCACGGTGCCCAACAAATCAGGCACGCCCGCACTCGCCGCATTCACGCGTTTGGTGTCATACAACGATGCACCCGCCCGCCAACTATGCTCGAAGCCTATGTCATCGCCAATATGCGCGAAAATCGTCCCCGCACCCGTGCCGTTACGATTTTGTCTATCCGTGGCTGGAAAGCTACGCCCGCGCCCGATTTCGCCGCCCAATTCAATAAACATATCGGTTGGTGCTAACCATTTCAGTTGCACCCCATCTTCGCCGATTTGGTTATTCCACATCGTCGCATACACCAGCGGCTGATCGACAAAGTCCCACGCGTGGGCATGTTGTTCATTCAAATAGCCCAGCCCTGAAAAGAACCGCCCAAATTTCAAATTCAGCCCATTGCCGAGACTGGTATTTTGAATAAACGCATTTTCAACAGTAATGCCGCCCGCAGGCGCGAGTGCCATGGTCGCCACGCCGCGAAATTGCGGGTCGATATTGGCGGTAATGCCCAATTCAGACTCGCCCAAATTAAAGCCTTGCTGATGACCTGGATTGCTATTCATGGCAAAACCCGTAGCAGGAAGGGCGGGGTCTTGTTTCATTTGCCCATAAGTCCCTGCCAAAATCAGCGACATTGCAGGGTTAAATGCGCTTTCCGATGACGTGGTTGGGGACGGCGCAGCTTGATCGCGTGTCACTTCAATGGCTTGTTGACTGGCGACGACCGCTTGCTGGCTGCTCGCCTGTGCTTGTTGCGCATGGACTTCTGCCTGTTGCAGCCGTTTTTCTAGCTGTTCATAGTGCAGTTTTAGTTGCGCCATTTCGGCTCGCAATGCTTGTAAATCCGCACTTTCGGCGGCGAAGGTATAAAAAGGCTGCGACAACAGCGTGGTCAATGCCACGCTTAAGATGGTTTTTTTGAACATCAGGAACTCCACAAATTCACTATTCGGCGAACAAGGCACGCGCGTCATTTATGACGGGTGCTGAGAAAAATGCGGATTTATTCATCCTCACCGCGACGGAGGTGAACCCCTGTTTAGCTGGGTTTCTGCTTTCGCAGTCGCGGCAGAATCCGAATAAATCTGTGCTGCTTAAGCCGAATAAGGGGGTGCGCGTGCGGAGAAGGGAACGAAATGAGAGGCGACACGCTGACGTAGCACTTCCGCATGTGGGATGCCCAGCACACGTTGCGGGTCAAAAGTCAGGGAACTGCTATGGATCGCACCGCCAATTTGCGCATAGACTTCGCACAAGTCGCAGTGTTGATCGTTGGGTAGAGGCTGTTCGGCGCGATGGGAAGGCTTGCTGAATAAATGGGAAATGCCATGCGTCACTCCACCTAGCTGCGCGAACAGCAAAGCAAGTATTAGCAGCGATTGAGGAATTAGGCGACGAAACATGGCGCGCAGTTTAACCAAGCCCTTTTGATAACGCAATGACATCTCAAGGAAAAACGCGACGATAGCCGTCAGTGTGAGCACCTCAAACAGGCATATTGCCAATAAAGGCAAGCGTCAATCCGCACACAAAGGCAATCACCCCTATCCATGCTGTGATGGCAAGTTCGCGCCGCATGACGGTTCCATTTTTCAGCATCCCCGTGCTGATGCGGAATTTCCAACTGGGAATGGACCAGACACACACCAAATTACATAACAGCGCGAGCAACAGCAAGCCAATCGCCAACGATAAAATGACCGCACCGGGCGCGGAAAAACCAGGTTTATTGCCAAACAAGGTCAGCAATACAAAGCTTCCCGTAATCAGCGACGAAAACCAAGTATGAAAAGCACTCCGATCACGCAACCACTCCACCACAAAAGGGCGTTTGGCATCGTCGATAACGGAAAAATCCAGCGCGCGTACTTCAGACATCATCACTCCTTTATATTCATGCCCCCTCGCTTCGCTCTCCCACTAGCAAGCATAGGTATCTGCACAACTTTGTTCCCTCCCCCTAGCAGGTGGAGGGTTAGGGTGGGGTTGAATTTCATTTAAAAACAACACGTTTGTATTTTCATGGGCGCATTCATGCGCCATTGAGTGAATGCAATTTTCGACTTCGGCACGCCCTCTCCCCCTGCCCCTCTCCCACAAGTGGGCGAGGGGAGTCTAGGCGTAAAATTAGACGTTTTGATCTCATTGTTTTCACATAAAAAGTTCGCCAATTCATTGTTTATAAATGATTTAGCGTTGTGTAGATACCGCTGCTATTTCGCCTCATCCACCATGCGTATCGTTTGCGCTTCCACTTCGGTCGCGATGGCAACCAGCTTTTCATCTTGTGAAAGCGCAGACAGCATCTCTTTCGGTTTAATCAGACCGATATGTGTTTTGCCTTTTTCCGTCCACACCGAGATACGACAAGGCAACGCCATATTCAAACGCATATCGGTGGCGAGTACCTCCGTTGCGTGGACAGGATTGCAGACCTCAAAAATTTTGCATTGCTCATCGAAAACCATGCCCTTTTTACGCAGAGTACTGCCCAAATCATGAATATGCAGCACCCCAAAATGATTATTTTGGACGGCCAATTCCAAGTCAGTCGTGGCTTGATCGAAAGATTTATCTGTTTCTACAATGTAGTACATGGTTCACCTCTGTCATGGCGGCAGGATAACTGCCTAATTTAAATGATCGTGAATAAGTTGATCGCGTGAATGCGCGATGCTTGGTCAGCACGCATTGTAATAAGAACCAGCGCGTGCAGGTAAAACAAAAAATCACCGCTTTACTCGTATTGCTGAAGATCACACCCAACCCAATCAAAGCGCTGAATTTTTTGCCGAATTTATGCGACAATCCAGTCTGGATTATCAGACACAATGTGTGTCCATATTTATGTTAGACATGAGCGAGCGAACTGCAAATCTCACGACTGCGGCCAATGGGCATCTTCAACTTTGTTTTGAGCGCGCGTCCCCACTGTTCGCTCTTTGGTTGCGGCTCAAGCTACAATTCGTTCACGGTTTTCGGCGGGAAGGTCATCGTGTGCGCGGCTTGAACGAAGTCATCGTTCCTAACTTCGTGCGGGGCAACATTAGGCTACTTGCTGGATGGGATAACTGGTCTGGGTATTACCTTCTTTCAGAAAGCGTGTCAGGTGATGATTTTCTCAGTGTTTATGCCAAGGACTATGTTTAACCCTGCACTCAAGTTCGCTCCCTTTTGTCGCTGTGACGCGCCTTCGGCTCGCTCCTTAGCTGCACCTTATACATCACAAATGGAAGGCTTATGAGCAAATCGAAAGGTGTGGTTTTTTTAATCGTGTGGTTCATGTGGGCTACAGGTAAAGACTTGGATACACTCGTTCGCTACCCCATTTCAACCGATTACTACATTTTTTCAAGCATTGGTTTGGAAGCTGTTTTCTTTGCTATGGCTGGGGTGATTTTCCTTCTAAATACCTCAGTGGTTTACTGCCTATACCAGCCACAAACTTACGGCCTACGCTTACTCATTTCCTCACTGTCCGCTTCTGCCGTTTACAATATAGTGGCTATTTCAATAGCACTTCAAAATATTTCAAATGTTCGGGCTGCCTATGAAAAAGGGCGAGAGTTGAGAGGATTGCCCGTAAGGGAAGAGGCGATGGATATGATCTTCACCCAAAACTCATTCGTAATTTCAATCATTATCACGATTGCACTATATCTGGCCATAGGCCTTGTCGCCTATCGCAACAAGACCTACTTCTATGTAGCTCCTAAGTTGGATTGAGGCACGAAGCCCAACGTTTACCGTGTGGTTGCGTGGCATTTGTTGGGCGTAGCTTTCGCTCAACACAATTTACCCCCAACCATCATTCCCGCAAGCTCTGTCATGACGAGCTTGGTTTTTGGCTTCACCTTTCCCCGTTCCCCCTGCCCTCACGTGTTAAAATCCGCGTCCGTTTTTGGCTTTCCCCTCCTTGATTCCCATGTCCCAACCTGCTTTTATTCATCTGCGTTTACATAGCGAATACTCCATTTCGGATGGGATGGTGCGCGTGGATGAGGCCGTCGCGGCGGCGAAAAAAGATGATATGCCCGCCTTGGCATTGACCGATTTAAACAATTTTTTTGGCTTGGTGAAATTCTACAAAACCACGCGGGGCAAGGGAATCAAGCCGATTGTGGGTTGCGATGTGTTGGTGACGAACGAGGCGAATCGTGACCGTCCGCATCGCTTGTTGTTGCTGTGCCAATCGCGGTATGGCTATTTGTTGCTGTGCCGTTTGTTGTCGCGGGCGTTTTTGGAAAACCAATTTCGCGGGCGGGCGGAGTTGCGGCGCGAGTGGTTGCGCGAGGATACGGCGGGGCTGATTGCCTTGTCGGGCGGGCAGTTGGGCGATGTGGGCGCGGCGTTGTTGTCGGGCAATGTCGCCGTGGCGGAGCAGTGCGCCAAGTCGTGGGCGGCGTTGTTTGATAACCGTTTTTATGTAGAAATTCAACGCGCGGGCTTTGCCGATGAAGAAGTGTATGTGCAAGCCGCGCTGCAATTGGCGACGCGTTTGGACTTGCCCGTGGTGGCAACCCACCCGATACAATTTTTGTCGGCGGATGATTTTAAAGCGCACGAAGCGCGGGTATGTATCGCCGAAGGCTCGGTGTTAAACGATAAACGCCGCGCTAAAAACTTCACCGCGCAGCAGTATTTTAAAACCCAAGCGGAAATGGCGGAGTTATTCGCCGATGTGCCAGAAGCCTTGCAAAACAGCGTGGAAATTGCCAAACGCTGCAATGTGTCGCTGGTGTTGGGCAAACCGCGCCTGCCCGATTTCCCCACGCCAGACGGCATGACTTTGGATGACTTTTTGCGATCCGAAGCGCAAAAAGGGCTGGTCGAGCGGATGCTGTTTTTGTATCCAGACGAAACGGAACGCGCTGAAAAATGGAGTGAATATCAAGATCGACTGGATTTTGAAAACGATGTCATTATCAAAATGGGTTTCCCAGGTTACTTTTTGATTGTGGCGGATTTTATTCGCTGGGCAAAATCGTATCGCTCCGATGCTTTTCCCAATGGCGTGCCAGTGGGTCCTGGGCGGGGGTCGGGTGCGGGGTCTTTGGTGGCTTATTCTTTAAAAATTACCGATCTCGATCCGCTGAAATATGAGCTGCTGTTCGAGCGGTTTTTGAATCCTGAGCGGGTTTCCATGCCCGACTTTGACGTGGACTTTTGCCAAGATGGGCGCGAGTTAGTCATTGATTATGTGAAACAAAAATACGGCGCGCAATGCGTGTCGCAAATCGCCACCTTCGGCACGATGGCATCCAAAGCCGTGATCCGCGACGTGGGGCGGGTGATGGAACTGCCTTACGGCTTGTGCGATAAATTATCCAAAGCCATTCCCGTGGAAGGCGTAAAACCCGTTTCGCTGCAAAAAGCCCGCGAAATTGAGCCGGAAATCAATCAGATGGCGGAAGACGAAGACGGCGTTTCTGAATTACTGGAACTCGCCGAACGCCTAGAAGACTTAACCCGCAACGTCGGGATGCACGCAGGCGGCGTGCTGATCGCCCCAGGGAAATTGACCGACTTTTGCCCGTTGTACAGTGCTGAAAACATCATCGAAGGCGAAGGCGGCAAAGCCGTCAGCCAATTCGACAAAGACGACGTAGAAGCCATCGGCTTGGTCAAATTCGACTTTTTGGGCTTGCGCACCCTGACCATTATTGACTGGGCGGTGAGGCATGTGAATCGTTTGCGTGAAACGGGAAAGGTGAAAAGTGAAACGTTTGACGGTGCAGGCGGCACGACTGCGATTTCACCGCTCGTAAATGAGCAAAGTGCAGATAACACCACCAGTGCGCCCCCCGTTTCACCTTTCACCCCTCACGTTTCACGGTTTCTGATAGACGCAATACCGCTAGACGACACCGCCAGCTACGACTTGCTGAAAAAATGCAACACCACCGCTGTGTTCCAATTGGAATCTCGCGGGATGAAGGATTTGATTAAACGCTTACAGCCTGACACCTTCGAGGACATTGTGGCGTTGGTGGCGTTGTTCCGCCCAGGACCTTTGGAATCGGGCATGGTGGAGGATTTTATCAACCGTAAACATGGGCGCGCTAAGGCGGATTATTTCCATCCTGAATTGGAAGTGTCGCTGTCGCCGACTTACGGGGTCATCGTGTATCAAGAGCAGGTGATGCAAATCGCGCAGATTATCGGCGGCTACACGCTGGGCGGCGCGGATATGTTGCGGCGGGCGATGGGTAAAAAGAACGCTGAGGAAATGGCGCAGCAACGCGATATTTTTGTGACTGGCGCGGTCAATCGCGACATTGATAAAGACCTTGCCACCAAACTGTTTGATTTGATGGAAATGTTTGCGGGCTATGGGTTTAACAAATCCCACTCTGCCGCTTACGCCTTGGTTGCTTATCAAACCGCGTATCTCAAAGCGCATCATCCCGCTGCATTTATGGCGGCGACCTTGTCGGGCGATTTGGACAATACCGAAAAAGTTTGCACCTTCTACGCCGACACCCTGCAACAAAAATTGACTGTGTTGCCGCCCGATGTCAACAGCTCTGGCTATGTGTTTTCGCCTACCGACGAGCGCACCATCGCGTATGGCTTGGGCGCGGTCAAAGGCACGGGCGAAGCGGCGATTAACCACTTGGTTGCCGTGCGCGAGGCGAGTGGCGCGTTTAAAGATCTATTCGACTTCTGCCGCCGCGTGGATAAACGCATCGTCAACCGCCGCACCATCGAAGCCCTGATCCGCGCAGGCGCATTTGACAGCATCAACGACCATCGCGCCGCGCTGATGGCAAGCGTCGATGCCGCCTTAGCCAACGCCGACCAACACGCCCGCGCCGCCAATCAAGATAGCTTATTTGGCTCGGACGAGTCCGATGTGGTGTTGATTAACCAAACCGCCGACGTACCCCGCTGGCGGTTGCGCGAACAACTCAGCCATGAAAAAACCAGCTTAGGCTTCTACCTCAGCGGCCATCCCTTCCAAGAATACGCGCCCGAACTCGCCCAATTTGTCAAAACCAAACTCAGCGACCTCACGCCCAATTTTGTCGAACAAGGCGGTGGGAAAGGCCGACGGGCGGGCGTTGCCGTGGTGTTGGCGGGCATCGTATCCAGCTTCCGATTGCAACAAACTCGACGTGGACGCATGGCGATTATTGTGCTAGACGACGGCGCGGCACAAACCGAAGTGACGGTTTTCAATGAACTTTACGAAGCCAATCGCGAAGTAATCGTCATGGACGAATTGCTGATTTTGCGCGGCAAAGCTGCCTTGGACGAATACTCAGGCAACATCCGCGTCAGCGGCGAAGAACTCTTCAGCCTCGCCCAAGCCCGCAGCCAATTCGCCCAACAGCTCAGCTTGCGCTGCGACGAGCGCGTCAAAGTCGCCCAACTCAAAGCATTATTCACGCCCTACCAAAACGGCGCGTGCCCCGTGGTCATCCACTACCGCAACCCCCACTCCACCTGCCAACTCAAACTCGGAGAACCGTGGCAACTGACCTTGGCGGATGAATTGTTAGACGAATTGAAAAACTTAATGGGTGAGAAAAATGTGAAGGTGGTGTGGGGGTAACTCCCCTCGCCCGTTTATGGGAAAGGGGCTGGGCATAGGTATCTACTCAGCTTTGTTCCCTCACCCTAGCAGGGGGAGGGTTAGGGTGGGGGTAGAATTTCATTTAAAAACAACATGCTTCATAATTTGTAGAGACGCGTTGCACATGCCCTTGTTTGGATGCAATTCGCGCCTTCGGCGCACCCTCTCCCCCTGCCCCTCTCCCACAAGTGGGCGAGGGGAGTCTGGGTTCAAATCCATACATTCTGATATTGTTGTTTTTGAATGAAAAGTTTAATACACCCTTATTCCAAAATGATTGAAAGTTGTGTAGATACCTATGGGGCTGGGGGATAGGGTGTAGCGTGAATGTTGAATTCTAGCGACAGATCGCCTTGTTTTTAAAGTGAAGATTTACAACAAATGAAAAAGAAAGCCACCCCACCTCCCGTTACGTATTCACCTCGCCAACTCCTGAGTTATTGGTTTTTTTGGATGCTGGGTAACGCGGCTTCTATTTATTTGAATCTCTACCTAAGAAGCAATTTGATTCTCATCATCTGGAGCATATTGATCATCTTCGGACTGGGTTATCTCCTGCTTAATCTAAAACAACAAGAAAAGCGAATTCAGCAACTATGGCAATTGCTTTTTGTTATAGGATTTATCACTAGCATCCTTGAAGGGGTCTTTGCAATATGGTTTATAGAGGACTGTTATCTGAATGGAACTCATTGTTATGGATTAGATTTCTCGGATCTTAGAGGCTCATGGTGGTGGTAATAACCCATACCCACAAAAATTGAATCAGGCTCACCCAAGCAATCCAAACAGGTGACCACGTGAGTTTTTCCCTCACCTTGTAAAATGCGCGGCTCATGCACCTATACAAACTATAAAATACAATGAAAAAGGTCAAACCTTGCGCCAATATTTCACCTCAAAAGCTTCTGACCTATTGGGGTATTTGGATAATGAGTGGCGCGGCATTTATGTATTTAAACATCTATCCAGAGACCTCACTCTTTCTAGTCATTTGGAATATGTCGTTCGTTGCCATGCAAGGTTATCTTTTTAGTCTGATTTCTGGAGAGCAAAATATAAAAAGCAGACGGCTACTGTGGCTACTCATTGCAACAGGCATGCTGCTGCCCATAGTCGAAATTATCGTGATCACGGGTGAATGGTTGTATCTCTTAAATTGGATTGGCTACTTGATTCATGGATAGGTATTGGAAGTGTTTGATGCGTAAAAATTGGGGTGTTGCTGGCACGATGACTTGGTACCTACGAAACGGGAGTGAGTGAGCAAAAATGGATATACGCGTTGTGGTGACAGCGGCTACAGGTTTTTTGTTGATCTATGGTTGTTTGCAGATACATGAATTTAGTACATGGTCTCAATATCTCCTTGAAATCGCAAGTAATCCGCTTATGCTGCTTGGGCTGGGATTGATTTGCTCACCCTTCATGACCGCCCTACTGTTTGCGCGCGCCCCCACTGTCCCTCGCCGTCTTCCCACGGAAGAAGTTTTCGGCGTGCTTTATACCCAAAAAGGGGGGCGACAGAAAGTCCGCTATGGTTTCGATGAGCAAAATGGGTGTTTGTTTGTAGCGGGTGATGTTTGCCGTATTGTGGGCACCCCACCGCCCAAAAAGCGGGCAACGCATTTGCATCGTTTTCCCTTATCTTTACTCAACGGTGAGCTTTGTCTATCAAAAAGTGACCTTCAAACCTACCTCACTTCACTCAGTCAGCGCAAACCCGCCGCAAATCAACTTTTGATTGACATACGCAAGGATTTATTGCAACCCACGTCGGTCCGTAAGATGGATAACGCGACGTTGGAGTGAAGTACGAAGCACAACGTTTGCTTCTGGGTGAATATTTTAGGGTTGTAGGTGAGACCAATTCGTATGATTTACCGTAGCGGTGTTGGGATGGAAGTTTCGGATTGAATTAGAAGTGGCTTGAGGTAGGGGGCAATAAGCAAAGCGCATTGCACCAACTTTTAATTTTAACGCTATTGAATTCAATAAATTACAACATGCGGCGCAATAACGATTGCGCCCTACGCGGACTGTTAAATTCGATCAATTACAACCTGTGGCACAATAAGGATTACCCCCATACGGACATTAAGCATGAAAAGGTCAAAAAGGTGACACTGCACGGGTATCATGGGGGTCTTTTCAATTGTTTCGAGGAACATCACAATGACTACGCTGCTCCCAGTACACCCTCATGACCCATTGCTTCCCGCTTTGCCAACGACCGTTCTTCCAGCACTCGCTGCATTAACCGAGTCCTTAGGCATTCCTAGAACAGTTTTGGCAAGTGATGAGGAAATCCAATACGCGTGGCGTGATCTACCTCGTGAACTCCGAGATATTCCAACGAATCTTCGAGGAGAGTTAATCGCTAGAATGTGTGTGGCGGTTAGTACTGGTCTTTTTGATGGCGCGATGAATTACATCTGGAATGCCGCTATTTTGCAGCTCCGAACCAAAGTTAGAAATTTTGGACTTCCAGTTGTTGCTCAAATTCAGCAATCAGATTTTGAAGAGAAACATTTAGTTGAGCTTCAGGATAGCCGCCTACTTGAGTTATCACTCAAGCTAAACTTGGTGAATGAAGATGGCTTTTTCTTCCTCGATCAATGCAGAGATGTGCGAAATAATTTCTCAGCAGCACACCCAACACTTGGCACAGTTAACGATCGTGAGTTCACAACTTTCCTTAACAGATGTGTTCGATATGCTCTAGCAGACGCATCCTCACCCAAAGGGGTGGATATTGGTTCATTCATTTCCGCCGTCAAGGTTGCACGGTTTAATGCAAATCAATGCAGCGTTTGGGTGCAACGCCTTAGTGAAACTCATGATGCACAATGTCAAATGCTTATTACTATGGTTTATGGCATCTATTGCGACCCGAATACATCAGAGCCATCACGCCTTAACGCCTTAGATATTTGCAACGCATTGAAGGCAGGATTCACTTCATCACTCCGCTCAGATTTAATAAACAAACATAGCGAATACGCTGCAAAAGGCGATGAGGCTCGCCACACAGCATCGCTTCAATTTTTTGAAAAACTTGCACTTCTGACACTACTCAACGAATCAGAGCAACATGCTGTTTTTCATAGAGCCGTTGAGCGTTTATGGAATGTCCATAACGCTATGAACAACTTTTATAACGAACCTCCTTTTGCCGAGCGTCTTTTAGAGTTATCACAACAAGGTGCTGTACCAGAGACGGTTCAAGAGCAGTTCGTTCAAGTTGTTGTATGTTGCAACATTGGGAACGGATACGGAGTATCAAACGCAGCTACACCAAGTTATGACCGAATTATCAAGTCATTTTCACCTCGTGAAATTGCAACAATGATTCGCCTTGCAGTTTCGGCTGAAAATTTTCTTGGTCGTCGAGTAAATGGTATCAGCTCATGTAAACAAAGATTTAAACAAAATTTAGGTCTCATAGATTCAGCAAGTGTTCCAAATGGGGTAAGAACGGAATATGAAAAATTTCTAAAATAGAATGATAAATTCAGCGCGTTGGTTGGGCTTCATTTCGTTCAACCCAACCTACGATACTATTCACCTTCCACGTTTATGAACACAAAACTTGCTATATGAAATCTGCCCCACGCCCCACCTCTCCCCAAAAATCCCCCGCCGCAAAACCCACTCTCCACCCCCGTAATCGCCATCGGGGGCGTTATGATTTCCCGTCGTTGGTGGCGGCTGTGCCTGAATTGGCGGGGTTTGTTGCGAAAAATGCTTATGGCGATGAATCCATCGATTTTGCCAATCCCGCTGCGGTGAAGCTGTTGAATCGGGCGTTGTTGCAGTCGGTTTATGGGGTGCAGGGCTGGGATATTCCTGCGGGGTATTTGTGTCCGCCGATTCCTGGGCGGGCGGATTATGTGCATTGCGTGGCGGATTTGTTGGCGGAGGGCGGGGCAATTCCACGTGGGGCGCGGGTGTTGGATGTGGGCGTGGGGGCAAATGGGGTGTATCCGTTGATTGGACAGCACGAATATGGCTGGCAGTTTGTCGGGGCGGAGGTGGATCGGGTTGCTATCGAAAATTTACAGCGGATTTTGGCAGCGAATGCAGGCTTGAGCGAGGCGATTGAACTGCGCTGGCAAGCGTCGCCCAAGTCGGTTTTTCACGGCATCATTCAAACCGATGAACGCTTTGAGCTGACGATGTGCAACCCGCCATTTCATGCGTCCGTGGCGGAAGCGAAGGCAGGGACGCAGCGCAAATGGAAAAACCTAGGGCACGGCGCGCAGCCCACGTTGAATTTCGGCGGGCAAGGGCGAGAGCTGTGTTGCGAGGGCGGCGAACTGGCGTTTGTGTGCCGCATGGTGGAAGAAAGTGTGCACTTTCGCGGACAGTGTTTGTGGTTTACCACGCTGATTTCCAAAGCCACCAACTTGCCCAGCGTGTATCGCGCCTTGCAACGGGTGGGGGCGGTGTTGCAACACACCATCCCGATGGGACAAGGACAAAAGCAAAGCCGATTGGTGGCGTGGACGTTTTTGAACGCCGCACAACGGCAAGCGTGGCGGGCGGCGCGTTGGGGAAAGACTGACAAATGAGTGAAATAGCCGAACTTCAGCACGCTTTGCACACCTTTCGCGATGAACGCGACTGGGCGCAGTTTCACAATCCTAAAGACTTGGCGATGGCATTGAGCATTGAAGCCAGTGAGTTATTGGAATGCTATTTGTGGAAGTCGTCCGAGCAAGCCGATTTGAACGCAGTGAAGGAAGAACTGGCGGATGTGTTTGCCTACGCCTTGATGCTGGCGGATCAATATGACTTGGATGTAAAACAAATCGTGCTGGAAAAAATGGCTAAAAATGCGGTGAAGTATCCCGTTGAACACGCTAAAGGCAGCGCGGAAAAATATACTGCGCTATCATCATTCCTCCCTCAATCAACAGCCAAGGAACTGAAATGAAATCTTCCCTATTTGCCATTATTACACTGACATTGTCAGCCTGTGCCACTCAACCAACACCAACCCTTTTTCAACCGATACCCAGTCCCGCGCCAATCGTCGGCGGCGATAGAGATGCGCATGGCTGCATCGCCTCAGCGGGCTATACATGGTGCGCCCGCGAGTCGGCTTGTGTCAGACCGTGGGAGTTGTCTGCTGAAAAACACTTGGCGCAGGGTGTGGATGCTTTTCAGCAATACTGTACGTCTAAACCGTAATAGGTGTACCCCCACCCTACCCCACGGCACACTCCTTGCTTTAGCTATTGCCATACCGCCTAGCCTTACGTTAAAAAAGGCATGGCGCATGGTTAATAAAGGAATTGAAATGAGCGCGACCGTCAGAGTCTATCGGGAATTGGGAATTTGTGTGGTGATTTTCGGCATCATTGCGTGGTGGCTATTTGGTTTCATTGCCTTTTTCTCGATTTTACTGGGATTGGCTATTTACATCGCACCATTTTTCATGGAAGAGCTACCTCAGTTATTCAAACAAAGTTTGCAAGCTATGATGCCCAATTGGGACGGAGGCGTACTCTATACCGACGGTGGTGAGTACCAAATTCGTTATTACTTGGACGAGATTGGTCAGGCGCATTTTGTGGCAAAGGATGTCTGTTTAGCCATCGGCAAACCCGCACCAAAACAAAATGCCTTGGCAAGTTTGTCCATTTTCAAAAGTGATAAGCCTTTCTGCTTTTCGGAAAATAGCATCAAATCCTACCTGAACTCACTCTCCGCGCAAAATCGTGCAGCGGCACGTTTGTTGGTGATATTGCAAATCCAATTACTCCAGCAATTGGAAAATGAGCGGGATAATGCGGCACGTTATGACGCAAAAGTGAAAGCAGCTACCCCAAACGCTCCAACGCCCACGCTACGTGTTCCCGCACCATCTCGTCTGGATAGTTCAATTTAGCGGATAAGGCAGTATGAATAGCGGGCGTTGACGTAACATTCCCCAATGCCACGGCAAGATTGCGTAGCCATTGGGCATAACCAATACGATAAATCGGGCTGCCTGCCATTTTGGCGTTGAATTCGGCTTCATCCCACGCGAATAATTCCAATAGACCCACATCATCTAATCCGTGGCGCACAGCGAAATCGGGTTCGGTGCTGGTTTGGGCGAAGCGATTCCACGGACAAGCCATTTGGCAGTCGTCGCAACCGTAGATACGGTTGCCTATCAGCGGACGTAATTCGACAGGAATGCTGCCTGCGTATTCGATGGTGAGATAGGAAATACAGCGGCGGGCATCGACTTGGTAGGGGGCGACGATGGCTTGCGTGGGACAACTATCCATGCAGCGCGTGCAGTTACCGCAATGTGAGGACACGGGTGCATCCACGGGCAGCGGCAAGTTGAGGTAAATCTCACCTAAGAAGAAATACGATCCCTGTTCTCGCGACAGCAATAAGCTGTGTTTACCGCGCCAGCCCAAGCCCGCTTTGCTGGCGAGTGCCACTTCCATCACGGGCGCGCTGTCGGTAAATACTCTGCCCTCAAATTCCGCCACTTCTGCCCGAATTTTATCTACCAATTTTGCCAATCGCACACGCAGCACTTTGTGATAGTCTCGCCCCAAGGCGTAGCGGGAAATATAGGCGCGGTCAGCGTGTTGCGAGACGGTCTCACCCTGATATACATTGGGCGGCAAATAATTCATGCGCAGTGAAATAATCCGCACGGTATTCGGCACCAACTCGGCGGGGCGACTGCGTTTTGTGCCGTGTTTTACCATATAATCCAGCTCACCGTGAAAACCCTGTGCGAGCCAACTTAATAATAAAGGCTCGGCAGCCGATAAATCCGTATCTGTGACACCCACCGCTTGAAAACCCAGTTGCTTCGCCCAGAGCCGAATTTTTTGCACTAATGCGTCGTAATGTTGAGGAGTGTTGTTTTGCATCATGCCTGATAATAGCCGATTTACCCCAAACCCAGAAACCACCGTTCACCCTGACCCTTCGGCTTTGCTCAGGACTAAAGGCAGTCTCGAAGGGGGTTATGGTTCAACCCCTGAGCTTGTCGAAGGGTGCTGTGGTTCGACAGGCTCACCACGAACGGATGTGATGGTGCATCTCGCGGATGAGAACGCGACACTGAATTTTGCCCATCGCCTCGCAAGCGGCTTGTGCAAAGGGCTGGTGATTTATTTACATGGCGATTTAGGTGCGGGAAAAACCACGTTGGTACGCGGCGTGTTGCGCGCGCTAGGTTATGAAGGACGAGTTAAAAGCCCCACTTACACTTTGCTCGAAACCTATCAAGCGGGCGGTTTTGAATTGCGCCATTTTGATTTGTATCGTTTGAACGATGAAGAGGAATGGGAAGTGGCAGGATTTCGCGATGAATTCAACGGCGAAAATATTTTTTTCATCGAATGGCCAGATCGTGCGGGGTCGCTTTTGCCGCCAGCTGATCTCGATATTCATCTTGCACCTGCTGAGTCAGGACGAACACTGGCGGTCACCGCCTATTCAACACAAGGAAAATCATGCTTAAACGCACTGTCGCTTTAGTGACGCTACTGCTTTGGCTGCCCTGCGCTGAGGCGACCATCACACTGAGTTCTGCTCAAGTTGCCACAACCCCACAATATACCCGCTTGATACTGGAATCGAACGAGCCGATTACGCATGTCACTTCCAATCAAGCAGCACAGCTGGTCATAGACCTCAATGAAGTCAAAAGTAATGCGACCATGGAAAATCTGGCTCGAAAAATTCGTGCCGATGATCCTTTTTTAAAGCACTTGAGTATTACGCATATCGACAGCGTCACACGACTCACTTTTGAACTAAAAAGCCCCGTCAAACTGCAAACGTTGACGATGGAACCTATGAAGTCTAATCGCTACCGACTGGTATTTGAACTCAGCCCAAACGATCCACCACCCGCCTCGCTCGAACGCAAAGCAGGTCAACGCCCCGACATGGGCATACTGATTAACCTATCAACGACAAACAACGCAGCATCCGTCAAAAAACCGCCCTCTCCAAGCAAATCCGCATACCAAGAATCAAGCATTACTGCCGCCCTTGCCGTGGCGAGACAAGCGGATATTGAGATTCCACCTGTTCGCCCCCCCAGTTCAGCCAACAATAGCGCGCGTCCCAACATCGTTTTTCTTGAAGCAGAACCAACAAAAAAACCCAAACCCCGTGTACGCCCCGCACTCGCGCTAAGCAAACCAGATATGGGAGGGGACCTCTACGTGAAAGTAAACGAGCCGTTGCCTGAAGCACCACGCGTGCAAAAACTACCGCCTGCGCCGAAAACACCTTTTATTGCCACACAAGAAGAGGACAGCTTTTCACCGCCTATCGAAAATAATTCATCGTGGCAAAATGGACGACGAATGTTGGTCATTGCCATTGATGCAGGGCATGGCGGCCAAGACCCAGGGGCATTAGGTCGTTATGGTTCATATGAAAAAACAATCACCTTAGCCATTGCGCGTCAGGTTAAAAATATATTAGCCAATACACCCAATCTACGCGGGGTACTCACTCGACAAGGTGACGTATTTATCCCGCTTGCTGAACGCGTTGAACGTGCACATCAGGCCAACGCAGATCTGTTTATTTCCATACACGCAGATTCATTTGTCAATGCCAGCGCGCAAGGGTCATCTGTTTATACCCTCTCTAAACATGGTGCCAGCAGTTCAGCTGCCGATTGGCTCGCCAACAAGGAAAATAATGCGGATGCTATCGGTGGCGTGGCCGTTGCAGGCAAAGATGCTGCATTGATGCGCACCTTGTTTGATTTGTCCCAAACGGCGGCGGTCAAAGACAGCCAGCAGTTAGCCAGTCACATCCTCAAAGAACTCGGCAGGGTGAATGAGCTGCATCGGGGCAAAGTGGAAAAAGCGGGATTTGCAGTGCTGAAATCCCCTAACGTCCCGTCCATATTGATTGAAACTGCGTTTATCAGCAACCCAAGCGAAGAAAGTCGCCTGAATGATGCGGATTATCAAGCACGGGTTGCCCAAGCGATCGTCAAAGGCATACAACACTATTTTGCCCAAAACCCAGCGGTCAACAGTCAAAAAATTGCACGCAGCAATTAAATGGCAAGGGACTTTTCCTATTCAGTTGATAAAGTAATCAAAACACGGGGAAACGTTGATGTTTTCGACGTTTTTCCATCTACTAAAGAATAAATTATGCTAAAACAAAGGGATAGATAGTATTTTGTGCTAAAAATACTCATCAATCGACAGTTCTTGCCCACACTTTCCGATATTTACACCTAATATTTTGCATTTTTTTCACATTACCTCTTTACAAGCCCCCTTAGCCTCCCTATAATGCGCGCTCTTTCGAGGTACGGGGGGTATAGCTCAGCTGGTAGAGCGCTTGCATGGCATGCAAGAGGTCAGCGGTTCGACTCCGCTTATCTCCACCAAGGTAGTTGTAGTAAATGTAGTGAGCAGTAAAAAGTCAAGGTCCCCATCGTCTAGAGGCCTAGGACATCGCCCTTTCACGGCGGTAACACGAGTTCGAATCTCGTTGGGGACGCCAGACATTCAGTCTGGTGTGAAAATCAAAAGAAATCTCAAATCCGCTTTGCGGATTTTTTTCGTTACGGGATTTACTTTTGGGTGCGACAATTTGTCGCAGGGGAACGCGTCTAAAGTTTTATACAATCGCGGCTCGATATTCACACCCATCCCTGACCATGAAAACCCTTTTCCGCTTCGCCGCCCTATTTTGTGCCAGCACCGCTGCTTATGCGGGCTGCGGCTCGACTTTTTGCTCGGTCAATACCCATTGGGACACGCAAGGTTTGGTTAACGACCAAGGACTACGCATGGATGTGCGCTACGCCTATGCCAAAGCCGACACTCCCATGGTCGGCAGCAGAAAAGTCGCCAAACCCGCAGCAACCGATCCGCTGTTCGTTGCCCCTGGCACGGAAGTCGAAAATCAACGCACGATCAATCAAATTTTGAATGTCGATTTGGATTACACCCTCAATTCAAGTTGGGGTGTTGCGCTGGATGTGCCGCTGGTGATGCGCGACCATTCCCATCAACTCAGTGACCCGCTCGCCGCCAATGTTGGATACGCTCAAAAGAGCTTTTCGCAACTGGGCGATATTCGTGTCGTGGGGAATTACAAGTTTGACAGTGCCGATAACCAATCAGGCAGTGGCATCCGTTTTGGGTTGAAACTCCCCACAGGCAGCACCACACAAGAAATGGTGGCAGGCACGCTGATGGAAGCGGGGATGCAGCCTGGTAGCGGCAGCACGGATGCGGTCATTGGCGCGTATTACCACCAAACGTTGCATAGTTCGCCGTGGGGCTGGTTCGCCAGCGGGCAATTCCAAACAGCACTCACCACCCGCAACGGCTTCCGCCCTGGCAACGACTTAGCACTGGATGTCGGCGCAAATTACGCCCTCGCCCCCGCGTTAACAGGCTTGGTGCAACTCAATGCCCATTTCAAAGAGCGTGACAGTGGCACGGCAATCAATGTCAACACCCATACGGGCGGCTATAGCCTGAACCTCAGCCCTGGCATGAGCTTTGCCGTGGCACCCAAAACCAAGCTGTACGGCTTTGTGCAACTGCCCCTGTACCAATACGCCAACGCCAATATCGACCCCGCCCTACCCTTCGGCCAACTCACGGCAACTTGGGCGATGTCGGTGGGGTTGAGCCATCATTTTTGAGTGATTCTTAGTGAGATAACTGTTTAGTCCCTTCATTAAGAGACCTCAGTTCGACCAAAATAAGCAGCAGCCTTAAGAATCTGAAAGAATAGGGTTTCCAACCTCCCGTGTTCTTCAGAGAAAGGCTCAGTGATGATTTTACACAAACTATTTTGCGATATTGATGATTTTTGTGCTGTAAAGGTGAATTTCCCAACTTACCAAGCTACAATCGTTTTGTGGAGCTGATGTCAGAGATCCTTGAACCCTTGGCGGCCTTTATGCAAAGCCGCTGTGGCCAAAGTCGCGGAATTGCTTTTGTGGATTCCACGCCATTGCGGGTCTGTGAAAACATCCGTATTCCTCGGCATAAAACCTTTAAAGAACAGGCTGGACGAGCCAAGAGTTCCACGGGCTGGTTTTATGGCTTCAAGCTGCATTTTATGGTCAATGATTGCGGAGAAATCCTGTCTTTCTGTCTCACGCGGGGCAATGTGGATGACCACACACCCGTGCCAAAATTAGCTAAGAGACTGATTGGTAAGTTGTTTGGCGATAGAGGCTATGTTTCCCAAAAACTCACCGAGCTATTGGCGAAACAAAACGTGGAATTGATTACCACCCTGAAAAAGAACATGAAACCCAAAGTCATAGTCGCATTTGACAAGTTGATCCTGCGCAAACGCAGCATTATCGAAACCATCAACGACCAATTGAAAAACACCTTCAACCTTGAACACTCTCGTCACCGTTCATTGAGAAACTTCGTCGTCAATGCCATCGCCTGCCTCGTCGCCTACTCCTATCAGGAAAAGGAGCCTTCGCTCAATATCAACCACGCGGATTTGCTGCCATTTTTGCAATAAAATTTGGTCGAAATGAAGTTAAATAGATTGCTACTTGAGACCATGCAGACGCTCGATATGGCATTGGCGAAAGCGGTCGCTAAATTACAGTTAAGTGATGACAAATCAGCCGAACGTCATTTATCTGATTTATAGTGACGCTCGTTTGAGAAGCCGACTTCGTCGTACGTCAAGCGTAGAGTATTGCAGCCTTAAAGCGTTTGCTACACAACCATATGGTATGGTGGGGCAATTTTGAAGGATGAGACGATATTGTTTTTAAATTGCATAGGTCGGGTTAGGCGGAAGCCATACCCCGACATTTCTGGGGACTGAATTAGAAATTCATGACCACGCCAGCAGAGAGCAAAGAGCCTTTAACGGGGCTGGTTGAATTGCCGAAACGCCCTAGATTTTCATATTGAGCGCGGACGGTAAATTGTTTCGACACGGTGTATTGCGCACCTAAACCCCATGATACATTCAGACTGGTTGTGCCTGTAAAGCCTGGGGTGTTGACGTCAGTCATGGCAGATACCAAGCCGAGTTTGCCCGTCAGTGAAAATGCGTCTGCAATAGGATAGCTCCCAATGGCTGCGATTTGAAATGCGGATAACTTGGTCAGTGTAACACCTCCTTGCGTTGGACTACCTAATGCTGCATAGCTGGTTTCAAACGCCAGATTGGGTTTGTATTGATAGCCAACACCGACTCGGATAGCAGCGGGTTTGCTGCAACCAGCGCAATTGCTTAGGCTGGATTGTCCAACGTCCAACAGCACATACGTTTCTGCGGCCATCGCAGGCGCGGCAGTACACAGTGCAGCCAGTGCCATTGTGAGCAGGGATTTCTTCATGTATTTCTCCTAAAAATAAAAAACCTCAGCATGAGGTGCGGGCATTTTACTCCTCTCAGCCCCTAGAAATCCAATCTTCGACACGGAAACGGGGTATTGTGTATCAATGCACTATATCGTCATTTACTAAGGGAGTGCCAAACAACTGATCTTTCTTGCCAATGCCTTTAATCTATATGTGAATAACAATCAGTCTCTCCATAAATTAAGGCAACATGCCTATTTTCTGGACTCCATCGGCAACTTTTATCTTGAGGCAATTCGCAACGCATTCACGCTTACCCTGCACTTCCTCAATTGCGGTAAAATTGGCACATTGTTCAATTTATCCTTTCAGTCATCATGCGCGTTTCCCAATTTTTCCTCTCCACCCTGAAAGAAGCCCCTGCCGAAGCGGAGTTGCCCAGTCATAAACTTATGCTACGGGCGGGGTATATCAAAAAATTATCCAGTGGCTTATACACTTGGATGCCACTGGGCTTGCGTGCTTTGCGCAAAGTCGAAGCAGTGATACGTGAAGAAATGAATCGTAGTGGCGCAGTGGAGTTGTTGATGCCCGCCGTACAGCCCGCCGAGTTATGGCAAGAAACGGGGCGTTGGGATGTATTCGGCCCGCAAATGCTGAAAATCCGCGACCGTCATGACAATTTATTTTGCTTCGGCCCAACCCATGAAGAAGTGATTACCGACATTGCGCGGCGCGAAATTCGCAGCTATCGCCAGTTGCCGATTAACTTTTATCAAATCCAAACTAAATTCCGCGACGAAGTACGCCCGCGTTTTGGCGTGATGCGCGCGCGTGAATTTTTGATGAAAGACGCGTATTCCTTCCATGCCGATTTCGCCAGTTTGGAACAAACCTACCGCGTGATGTATGAAACTTACACCCGCATTTTTACGCGCTTGGGCTTGCAATTCCGCGCCGTGGCAGCGGATACGGGCGCGATTGGCGGTAGCGGTTCGCATGAATTTCACGTTTTGGCGGATTCAGGCGAAGATGCATTAGCGTATTGCCCAACATCGGAGTATGCGGCGAATGTGGAATTGGCGGAAGCCGTTGCACCCACCGAGCCACGTGGTGACGCGACCAAACAACTGCAAAAGGTCATTACCCCAGGCCAGAAAACCATCCCCGACGTGGCAAATTTTATGGCGGTCACGCCGCAACAAGTGATGAAGGCCATCGCGGTGATGGACAGTGAAAATCAATTCGCGCTGATTTTATTGCGCGGCGATCATCAATTGAACGAAATTAAAGCCAGCAAAGTCTTGGGCGAATTCCGTTTTGCCTCAGATGATGAAATCCATCGCAATATGAATTGCCGCACAGGCTATATCGGCCCCGTCAACGCTTCGGTGCGCGTATTGGCGGATCGTAGCGCGGCAGCGATGAGCGATTTTGTCTGTGGCGCGAATGACGATGGCTTCCATTTTACGGGCGTAAACTTTGGGCGCGATGTGCATTTGGATGAAAAAAATGTCTATGACTTGCGCAATGTGGTCAATGGAGACGCGTCGCCTGACGGTTGCGGACATTTGGAAATTTGTCGCGGCATCGAAGTCGGGCATATTTTCCAACTGCGCACCAAATACGCCGAAGCCTTGAAAGCGACTTATTTGGACGCACAAGGTAAATCGCAAATTATCGAAATGGGTTGCTACGGTATTGGGGTGTCGCGCATAGTCGCAGCAGCGATTGAGCAAAACTTTGATGATAGAGGCATTGCCCTGCCCGCTGCCATCGCGCCATTCCAATTGGCGATTGTGCCCATCGGCATGAAAAAGAGCGAAGCCGTACGCGAAGCGGTGGAAAAGCTGTATGCTGATTGCCAAGCCGCAGGAATCGACGTGTTGCTGGATGACCGCGACGAACGCGTGGGCGTGATGTTTGCCGATATGGAATTGATGGGCATCCCGCAGCGCGTGGTGATTGGTGATCGTGGTTTAAAAGAAGGACAAGTGGAATATCAAGGGCGGCGTGATGATGCGGCACAATCTGTCGCGTTAAATGATGTATTAGCTTTTGTGAAGGCAAAACAGTGAAGCGGTCTCTCCTTAGCATCGTCGGTTTATTGGGCGCGATCTTTGCGTCCAACGTGATCGCGGGCGGGCAAATTTATACACCCTTGTCTGCTAGCGTGCGCGCCGTACTACAACGCAGCGTTTCGGATCAACCTTTGCAACAATCCGCTTTTACCTCCAAAGCGGACGAGGAGGCTTGGCTCATCGCCATGTCTCCCCGCCTAATGAAACGTTTTCCTGATAAAGAATCACGTGATGACTTCCTCAATACCGTGCATTACGAAGCCGTGCGGGCAGGGCTGGATCCTGAGTTGGTGTTAGGCTTGATTGAAGTAGAAAGTGGCTTTAAAAAATATGCTGTGTCCAGCGTGGGCGCGCGCGGCTTTATGCAAGTCATGCCATTTTGGGTGAAGGAAATCGGCACAACCGAGCAGAACCTGTTCCATTTGCGAGTCAATCTACGCTACGGTTGTACCATCTTGCGTCACTACATCAACATCGAACATGGCGATTTATTTCGCGCATTGGGTCGCTATAACGGCAGCCTAGGCAGAGCGGAATATCCCAATATGGTTCACGCCGCTTGGCGACATTGGATGTCAACCTCACGCACTGCCAGCAACAACACCCCGCCCGCCAGCTAATTCACTCAGAAAAACCTGTCATGCCTAACGTCTCAAAAGAAATCTTCGTTTCATTTGAAACATATCTCGCAGGTGAGCGCGAGGTGGAAGTGCGCAGCGAATATGTAGATGGTTATATTTATGCCATGGCAGGGGCGAGTAAGCTGCATAATACGGTGGCAGGTGAGTTCTATATAAGCCCTGTTAAACAAGCCTATCGTCGTTTGCGCAAAGAAGAGGGACTCGATGTCCCCTATCCGATGCAAAACGCCTAACCATCACACTATGAATTTATCCAGCACGCAGCTTTACCTACGCCTACTTACCTACGTCCGTCCTTATTGGCGCGTGTTTGCGACTTCTCTCATCGGCATGATGGTCGTTGCAGCAACCGAGCCGCTCGTCCCCGCGCTGATGAAACCCATGCTAGACGGCACTTTTGTGCATAAAGACCAAGCCATGATGCGGATGGTACCTGCGATTATTTTGCTGATTTTTGCGGTACGCGGGATTGCCACGTTTGTGGGGACGTATGCGATTAGCTGGGTGGGCAATCGCTTGGTGATGGATTTGCGCGATGAAATGTTCCGCAAATTGCTGTCACTACCGACGCGCTATTACGACGACCACGCCACGGGCGTGATGATTTCCAAGCTGACGTTTGACGTGACCCAAGTAACCAATGCCGCGACCACCGTGGTGACCATTTCGGTGCGCGATACCATTGTGATGGCTGGGCTGCTCGGCTGGCTGTTTTACCTCAACTGGAAACTGACTTTACTGACCTTGCTGATGGCACCCGTCATCGCCTACATCATCAGCAATATCAGCAAACGGATGCGCACCAGCAGCCGCGATTCTCAACAGGCGATGGGCGACATTACCCAAGTGATTGAAGAAAGTGTGTCCGCGCATAAGGTCGTGAAATTATTCGGTGGACAGGCTTATGAAGCGGGGCGATTTCACGATCAAGCCAACTGGGTGCGTCGTCATGCCATGAAACAAGCCACCGCAGGCGCAGCGAATGTGCCCATTGTGCAAATGGTCGCGGCAGTGGCGTTGGCGGCGGTGGTGTATTTGGCGACGCTGCAATCCAATGCCGATCAAGTAACCGTCGGTGGCTTTGTGTCTTTCATTATGGCGATGCTGATGTTGACCGCGCCGCTAAAACGCCTGACAGGCGTGAGCGAATACTTGCAACGCGGACTGGCCGCCGCCGAAAGCGTGTTCCAACTGATTGATACCGCAGGCGAAGTGGACGAAGGCAAACTCACCATCGGACGTGTGCAAGGCGAATTGCAATTCCAAAACGTGCAATTTTCTTACGAAGACACCCCACGCCCCGCCTTGCAAGGCATACAACTGCACATTCGAGCAGGTGAAAACATCGCGTTGGTGGGCGCATCGGGCAGCGGCAAAACCACGCTTGCCAATCTCGTCCCGCGCTTTTACACCCCCACCAGTGGCGCGATTTTATTGGATGGGGATAATTTATCCGACCTGACCCTCGCCAGTTTGCGCGCCAATATCGCACTGGTCAGCCAAGAAGTCGTACTGTTTAACGACACGGTTGCCGCCAACATCGCCTATGGACAAACGGGTGAAACGCCCGAAGCCGACATCATCGCCGCCGCCACCGCCGCCCACGCCATGGAATTTATCCGCGAATGGCCCGAAGGCTTGAACACCTTGGTCGGCGAGCGCGGGGTAAAACTCTCAGGCGGACAACGCCAACGCATCGCCATCGCCCGCGCCATTTTGAAAAACGCGCCGATTTTGATTTTGGACGAAGCCACTTCCGCCCTAGACAGCGAATCCGAACGCCACGTCCAAGCCGCACTGGAGACCCTGATGCAAGGACGCACCACCTTGGTGATTGCCCACCGCCTCTCCACCATCGAAAAAGCCGACCGCATCGTGGTACTGCAAAAAGGCGAAATCGTCGAAATCGGCACGCACCACGAGTTGCTGGTCAAAAATGGAGTCTATGCGCAATTACATAAAATCCAGTTCGCGGTGAGTAGCATCGCAACGTAGCCTAGATGTAGCGCAGCGAAATCTAGGACGGAACGCAAAATCCCTAGATTCCATTGCATTGCATCTAGGCCACATACAGGACGGCAAATTTCAGATTTTTAGAATCGTGTCGCGCCCGCTAAAGGAAGCTCCAACATGGACAATCAGCATCGGCAATCCAACGCGCTTTTGGCATGGTCATGGCTATGGCTCGCGCTGCTGGTGTTGCTTGGCGCGACTTTTCTCGCGTGGTGGCAAGACCCACTGCCCGCCCCACCCAACCGCGAACCGCAAGCATGGAGCTTTTGGAAGCCGATTGAAACCAACCCGCATCGGCGGTTAGCAACAATAGATCGCCATTTCAGTTATGTGACGTTTACAGATGATGGGTTGCGGGGATGGGTGGCGGGTGGGGAATCCATCCTTGCTACCACTGACGGTGGTAAAAACTGGACGGTGCAAGCCAATGATACGTCTGGATATTTTAATGCTATCCACTTTCATTCAGATGGCTTGCGAGGTTGGGCGGTAGGCGGTGACGGCAAGATTGCTGCTACGACTGATGGAGGGCAAACATGGAAGTCACAAACTAGCCACACCACTGAACAACTCAATGCGGTGAAATTCAACACTGATGGTCAACGCGGTATGGTTGTCGGTGAGAACGGAATTATTCTTTCTACCACGAACGGTGGACAAACTTGGATTCCTCAAAATAGCAACGGAAAAAAATCACTGAGTGCCATCCAGTTACATGCCGATGGACTGCGTGGCTGGGTAACGGGTAGAGACTACAAAAACGCCCCCGAAGGCGTGATTTTATCCACTATTGATAGTGGGAAAACATGGATTACACAGAGTTCTGCTCAGCATCTGACTGCTATCCATCTTAATAACGATGGGTTGCATGGTTGGGCAGTGGGCTGGATAGGTGCAATACTTACCACGGAAGATGGCGGAAAAACATGGAAAAAGCAAAACAGCAGCACCACAAGCTTCCTCAATTCCATTTGCTTTCAATATGACGGATTGCACGGATGGGCGGCAGGTAGCGAGGGTACTATCCTTGTTACGGGCAATGGTGGAAACACTTGGGAAAAACAGCGCAGCAATACTTCAAACGAACTCAAATCCATTCACTTTCACTCTGATGGCTTACATGGCTGGGCAGTAGGCGAGAAAGGAACTATCTTATCCACTCGTGATGGTGGGGTAAATTGGACGTTGGATATTGGCTTCACCACGGATATGACGAAAGCTATCCAATTCGATAGTAATGGGGTGAACGGTTGGATGCTTAATTATGTGCATGTTTTCAGCACCAAAGATGGCGGTGAAACTTGGAGTCAAAGCGGATCGTCCACTGGGGTGATATTACAGGATCTTTATGTTCACGCTGATAGCATACATGCTTGGTTAGTGGGCAATGGCTATATGAAGCCTGAAAGGGGTGTCCTGTTTTCCACTACCGATGCTGGCGAATCATGGATAGCAAAAATCATACCCGATACCACTGGACTTAGAACCGTTTACTTTCATTCAGACAAATTACACGGTTGGGTCATCGACAATAAGAGCAATCTACTATTAACTAGCGACGGCGGCGCAACATGGCAAAGACCAAACATCCCTCTGACAATATCGTTTAGTAAGGTTCTTTTTTCCGCCGATGGATTACATGGCTGGGGCATTGGAGTATCCAACAAAAAAAATGTCATACTTTTAACCGTAGATGGTGGAAAAATATGGGCTGAGCAAACCAACCAAACAAAACCACCATTTTCAACAATCGCTTTTCATAGCGATGGTTTACGCGGTTGGGCAGCAGATACTGATGGCTCGATTTTTACAACTTCAGACAGTGGCAAAACTTGGACAAACCAACTCAACAAAACAGGTAAAGAATTTACCAGTGTCCACTTTCTAGCAGATGGCTTACGTGGATGGATCGTCGGTAGCGACGGTGCTGTTCTAACCACCATCAACGGTGGGAACAATTGGACTCCTCAAAACAGCAATACAACGCAAGATCTATCTGATATTCAATTTCTTCCTGATGGATTACATGGCTGGATGATTGGCGATGCTGGTAGCGTATTTTCCACAAGAGATGGTGGCAAAACTTGGCGGAACGCGGAACCCTACCGCCGTATGCCCGCACCTTGGTATTGGCTGGCGGTGGCGTTGTCGGCTTGGTTGGGGTGGCTAGGTTGGTTGTCCTGGCAGTTGCGCGCAATCGGGCTAACAAGGGAATCCATTGCCAATGTCGCCGCATCGGATGCCGAAATACGCAAATCTTCCGAAGACCGCTTGGAATTTATCGGTTTGGCACGAGGAATCTCACGCTTTTTGCGCAATGCGGAAACGCGTCCGCCGTTGACTTTGGCGATTACAGGCGATTGGGGCAGCGGCAAAAGCTCCTTGATGCAGTTGGTATGCGCGGATTTGCGGGCGAGTGGGCATAGACCAATTTGGTTTAACGCGTGGCATCATCAAAAAGAGGAGCATTTGTTTGCGGCGTTGTTGGGCGCGGTGTATGCGCAAGCCGTACCGTCGCTGTGGTCGTGGCAGGGATGGAGCTTCCGTTTGCACATGTTGTGGCTGCGCTCAACGAAGCATTTTTGGCTGTTGATTGTGCTGGTCATGGCGATGACGGTCGCACTGGTGGTGAGTTTGCCCGCTTTGCAACAAGGCAAGTTCAAAGACATCAGCGATAATTTTGCCAGCTTGCAACAGTGGGGCGCGCCTGTGTTGGCGGGGTTGACGGCATTATTTGCCTTGTGGAAAGGCATGCGCCCGTTTGGTGTAAATCCCGCATTGTTGCTGACGCGCTTGCGGGACAATTTGAGCTTACGGGCAGCTTCGGCGCAAAACGATTTTCGGGCGCAGTTCGCGCGCCAGTTTGGTGAGTTGGTGCAGGCGTTGCCGTATCGCTTGGTGTTGGTGATTGACGATTTGGATCGTTGCCGTCCGACAGCGGTATTGGATGTGATGGAAACGGTGAATTACCTGACCTCGGCGGGTGAGTGTTTTGTGATTTTTGGCATGGCAAGCGAGCGCGTGCAAGCCGCGTTGGGCTTGGCATTCAAAGACATCGCGGCGGAATTAGTGCAAATGGAAGGCGGCGTGCATCTGAGCGAAGCAAATGCCGATTCCGCCTTGATGAAGCGGCGGGCGTATGCGGCAGATTATTTGCAAAAGCTGGTGAATATCGAAATCAAAGTGCCCGATACCCACGACCAACCCGTGCATCAATTGCTCGCCACGCCCGAAATCGCGCCACGGCGGCGAGTGTTAAGCGTGTATCACGATCTGAAAAAATTGTCGCCGCTGTTTGCCGTGGGTATTGCTGTGGCGGCGGGTTTGTGGGTGGTGAGTTACTGGCAACCACAAGCTCCCGCACCCGCGATGGCTGCTGCGCCGCCCATCGTGGCGCAATCCGCCGTCCTCCCCACGCCTGCACCCGTTTCGCAACCTGTCGTGATTGAACCGCAACGAGAAAAACGCCCAGCGAGTGCAGCAACGGTACAAGCGGGAGAAACCACCTCCGTGGGTACGATGCTGGCGTGGTTGGGCGCAGCGATGTTGCCACTATTGGCGGTCGGCGTGTTGGTATTGGTGAAACTGCTGCGCCGTTCGCGTTTGGTAACGCGAGATTCGCAAAACTTCCGCGATGCCTTGGCGATTTGGACAGGCGTGGTCGCCGCCAAACGCAGCACCCCTCGCGCGATCAAACGCTTCGGCAACCGCCTGCGCTACCTTGCCATGTTGCAACAAGGCGAGCTCAAAGACGAAACCCTCGCCGAATCGTTGTGGGCATGGCTAAGCCAAAGACTGCACCGCACTGCCACAACAGCCCCACCCCCGCCCGTGGACACCTTGGCGGAACACCAGTTGATTGCGATGGGGGCGTTTTATGAGGTGGTTGGCACAAAATGGAAAGCCACAATGGAGTACGCCGCAATACGATGGGATGGAGATTTAGGTGGAAATTCAACACCAATTGACAAATTAGTGCGCCGAGATATTTTCATGCAAAAAAACCAAATCGAGAATTTGAATGATTTTTTGGATGGTGAAACAGAGCCTTTGGAATATGCATTGCGCACAGCGATTATCACCCATCTTGAAAAATTCAACAGCCCTTGGCCGCCCTCACCCGCCGAAATCGTGGTGTTTGAAAAATTGTTGTCAGGCGTAAGGTTGGCGGGTGATCCTCAGCCAATCAAGGTAGCACCCGAAGAAAATAACTCCATGTCGGGTGCAATGCCGACGGAATCAGTTGAACGATAGCGTGAGCAAAAAAATTCGCCTATAAGTCAATGAAGAATCACTGATTTCGGGTTCGTCCAGCAGAGCGATGTGCGAATTCGTCACACCTATATTCATAGGTATCTACACAACTTAGTTCCCTCCCCCTGGCAGGGGGAGGGTTAGGGTGGGAGTGGAATTTCATTTAAAAACAACATGCTTCATAATTTGTAGGGGCGCGTTGCACATGCCCTTGTCTGGATGCAATTCGCACCTTCGGCGAACCCTCTCCCCCTGCCCCTCTCCCACAAGTGGGCGAGGGGAGTCTGGGTCGGATATTGTTGTTTTTGAATGGAAAGTTTAATACACCCTTATTCCAAAATGATAGAAAGTTGTGTAGATACCTATGCCTATATTGCAGCTCCCCATTGAAGAGTCGCTTGGATGTTTAGAGAGATCCGAAATGCAAAAAAGCCCACATAAATATCTTTGTGGGCTTTTTTGTGAGTTGATGCGGCGGATTAGTTATACGTGAAAAGTAAATGTTGTGCGGTTGGACTCACCACGATATCTACTGAAGCAGGTGTCAATGCCCCACCCGCCGTAATGCGTGCACGGTTCTGTTGTGTCTGGAGTAGCGTACCCACAGCGTCATAATGTTTGATTGTCATATTGGCGATAGCAGTGGTCGCTGTATCAGGTTCAATCAAATACGTCATATCTGCTCGACCATTGGGCGTTAATTTTGTGTTGTCGGTGTAAAACGTTTCCGTGCCATATACGCCTGATGCCCCCACCTGAACTGAAACAGGCAAAACAGGTAGCGTGGCAAATACGCCGTAATTGCCTAGGGACGATGAACCAAGTGAAACATAACTGGGGTTGTAATACTGCGTTGTGGTCTGTGTGAGAGCTGGCGTACAGCCCACGCCCGTCAGCGTAGCCGTGAGTGTGTTAACGGCAGATACGCCAGATACCCCCTCAAATACAGCGGGTGTGGTCGCAGGTGTGGTGGAGTCTGTTCCCGTTCCTGCACAAGTGCCAGAAACGACAAAAGTTTTGGTGAAGCCACTGAGCGCGAGTGCCTGATCTGCACTTTTAAAAGGGAAAGACAAGGTCGATGTCACAGGCCCTGTTGGAATTGCTGCGCCACCGCCCCCACCCCCGCCACAACTGGCGAGTGACACGATAAAAGGAAGTGCAATCAACCGCATGATGCCAGTAGAATTTCTTTTCATATTGACTCCTAAAGTTTTTTATAAATTATGAATGGGGGTTATGAACCCACGTGCAGATTACGCCTAATTTATAAAAATATCTAGGCTCACTCCTCCCCTGCCCGCTCTGGGAATAGCTCATCTAAAAAGCCAAACTGGGTCATGTCTTGGATGCGCATGGGGTACAGGATGCCGTCTAAATGGTCACATTCGTGTTGCACCACGCGGGCGTGAAAGCCGCTGACGGTGCGGTCAATCAACGCGCCCGTTGGGTCAAAACCTTGGTAGCGAATATGCAGATGGCGCGCCACCATCCCGCGCAGACTGGGGACGCTCAGACATCCTTCCCAGCCTGCTTCGGTGTGGTCATTCACAGGCGTAATTACGGGGTTAATCAGTATGGTTTCGGGGACGGTATGCGCATCGGGGTAGCGCGAGTTTTGTTGTACACCAAAAATGACCACGCGAAGCGGAATGCCGATTTGAGGAGCCGCCAATCCCGCGCCGTTCAAGGCTTGCATGGTGTCGCGCAAGTCTTGCACCAAATCGTGCAAGTCGGCGTGATCGAAATGGCTAACGGGTTCGGACACTTGCCACAAGCGCGCATCGCCCATTTTGAGGACGGATTTAATTGCCACAGATCACCTCATCTTGACAGGTGACGACCGACTCTAAAACCAAACGGACGCGCTCCATCGACGCAATCGCCGAGGCTTTGACCGTTTCCATGTTAATTCCTGATACGCTGTCGCCACGCCCAGCGGCGTAATTTGTCACCACCGCAATCGCGGCATACTCAAGCTCTAACTCCTTTGCCAACGCGGCTTCGGGCATCCCCGTCATACCCACCATATCTGCGCCATCACGTTGATAGCGATTGATTTCGGCGAGGCTTTCCAAGCGTGGCCCTTGGGTCGCACCATACACGCCCCCCGCTAAACAAGGCTGCTGCGCCAATTCGGCACTGCGTAAAATACGCTGCCGCAAGCCTTCGTTATACGGATAAGTAAAGTCGATATTGCGATAGACGGTATCGCGAGTTTCAAAAAAAGTCGCATCCCGCCCGTGGGTATAGTCAATAATTTGATCGGGTACGACGATGTCGCCTGGCTTGAGATCCGCACGAATGCCGCCCACCGTCGCCACTGAAATCACTTCCGTCACCCCTTGATTGTGCAACGCCCATAAATTCGCACGATAGTTCACCAGATGCGGCGGAATGGTGTAGCCATAACCATGTCTCGCCAAAAAAATCACTTCTTTTTGATTCAAAGTGCCAAACAAAAATGCCCCAGACGGTTCGCCGTAAGGCGTGCGCATCACCTGCCTGTGGGTAATTTTCAAATTCTTTAATTCGGTCAAACCGCGACCACCGATGATAGCTAACATGTTAAATTCCGTGAAAAGTGAGAGGTGAAAGGTGAAACGTTTGGGTGATGATAGCTTGTGGGGAATGGTTAGTGGCAAGGGGGTGCGAGAAAAAATGTGCGACATCCCCATCCTCGCCCTTCAATCTGAGTAAAACGTGAAACAAACCGTCACCCGCCCCCACGTTTCACCTTTCACGTTTCACTTTTCACCGCTTTTAAAGCATAAATCGCAGGTAAATTGCGCCACGCGCCTGCTATATCCATACCATAACCAAACACAAAACGGTCAGGCAGCTCCATGCCCACAAAATCCGCCTTTATGGGTTTGGGTCGCCCATGTTGTTTGTCAGCAAACACCGCGCAATAACACTGCGTCGCCCCCATGGACAGCACCCGCTCACGCAAGACTGCTAAGGTATGCCCTTCGTCCAGAATATCATCCAGCAGCAACACCACCCGCCCGCACACATTTTCACGTGGCTCCACCCGCCAATGCAACTCGCCGCCGTGCCGCGCATCACCATAACGCGACACATGCACATAATCGAATTCCAAGGGAAAAGTCAGTAAAGGCAACAACTGCCCACTAAACACCACCGCACCACCCATCACGGACAGCACCAAGGGATGCGACTCGGCAAGGTGATGATTGATGAGTTGCGCAACGTGATGCAAAGCGATTTGAACCTGCTCGGCAGAAAAGAGCAGGTCAGCTTGTTGTAGCGTTTCTTGGGGAGAGGGCATAAATCAATACAGTACGAACGGGGCATGCGCCATTATCCCAGATTTTTACGCCGTCTAGCCATTCAGATACGCCACATCAGCAATTCTCAATTCAACATTTCATGTCCCCGCTCCACCCGTCGTACCGACGAAAGTCGGTATCCAGATGATCAAATGCGCCTCGCGTAGCGAGACAACAACAGTTTTGTCCGCTGCGCGGATTATTTATTTTGCTGGATACCGACTTTCGTCGGCATGACGATGGTGAGATATTTTGAATTGAGAATTGCGACATCACATCAGCCCTGCCACAGCCGAAGAGACAAAAGCACTGGGTCGATATTGAAAAATTAGCGTTAAGTTGGATAGTAAAGCTGATAAAACCAAGCGTAAGCGGTTTCGATTTGCGCTTGGATACGCGCAGAAAATTCATGTTTGCTGGGTTTTTCGATGCGCGTATGTTGTTTGTGACGGTATTTGTGATGGTAATGACTATCACTCTCCTGTATGCCCACCTTGAGATTATTCGGATCAATTTCAAAAGGCGAGAGTCCTAACCAAGCGTAAATATGTGACATACAGGCGGCGGGCTGCGCCATCATGTCTTCAAAGCGCACAAAATACAGGCGTTCTTGCACATGCTTGGGCAAATCTAATACCGCATGAAGTGAGATCAGCGGCGCACCAATCGCCTTGTCTTTGGCAAATAAAATATCCGCTCGTCCAAAACGATCAAAATCGGCTAAATGGTCAATAAAATCTAGCAAAATCGTGCGTTGATGTTGCGCCTCTATCGAACCGTAAATCTGTCCCAATTCGCGGATACACACAATCAGTTTGGCTTCAGGTTCGATATGCAGCAGCAATTCCACGGCGTGTAGCCAAGCGCGATTCTTATCCACCACCACAGACTGCTGGCAGTCTTGATTCCAGCCACGCAAAAAACCCTGCATGGCAGACGTTAAATGCGCGTAACTGCTTTCAAAACTATTGTCCAATTGAGCCAAAAAGAAGGTATCGTCGCTCATCATGCGACGTATGCCCAGCAAGGTATTGCATAACGGCGAACTATGCCCTTCACACTTAATTTCTGGATGTTGGGCGAGCAATTGACATAACAACGTCGAACCTGCTCTGGGCAAGCCTGTGACACCGACAAACTTGGGGGGCATAACGACTCCTTGATTAACTTATATTTAGCCTTCAAACAACACCAGATTGGTCATCGGATAATGCTTCTTATTTTGTGTCCACAATGAACAGTCTAGCTGTATTGCGGTCGCAGCCAGCAGATAATCTTCCAGCGAAATACCCTGATGCGATTGACGATAAATTGCTGCCAACAATCCTGCTTTTTTTGCCGTTTTGGCATCCAGCGTCAATAGCGTACATAAACTAAAAAATGCCTCAATAGCCGCGTGTTCTTTTTTAAAGGCTCCGACGTAAATCTCAGCAATGACAATGGGCGATAGGTAAAACACTACGCCTTGTTCATGCAATCCGACAAATTGCACAACCCAATCCGCTTGTTTTTTCAGCAATTGAATGACCACATTGGTGTCCAACAAGATGCGTGTTGGGATAGTCATTATTCCGCCGCCGTGATGGGCGTGTCTTGTAAAATGCGGCTGCTGCGACGCAATTCATCGACATACTGTTCAGAGTCCGTATTTGCAAAACTTTGCAAAGGTTTCAGCGATTCAAAAAACAAGCTGGCGCGATGAGCTTCATATTGATTTAAATCTTTATCCACCGCCTTGCGAATCAACTCGGATATGCTCACGCCCACGATTTGCGACTGATGCTTAAGCCTATCGTAAAGTGCATCCTGTAAATAAATCTGGGTTCTGTGCATGAGCATATCCTCTATGATGTATAAAATATACATTAGATTGTATAGCAAGTGCGAGCCTGATCAATAACATTTTGGGGTCTCTAGCAAAACTTAACCATAGTGGCTTTAGCAGAAAGATCCGCTTCATCCTTAAATTAAACCCTATTTCGCAGCAGGTAAATTAAAACTGCCCACTGATTTGCAGCCATAACCGTGGATTGCGATTGAGTGAGGCAGGTTCCGCCTGCGGTTGCCCGCCACTGGTACGCCATGCCAAAGAGGTTCTGAATTGTAACCCGCCATATTGGGCATTCAAGCCCAAGCCGCCCCCGCCCAGACGGCGGATATTGGCGGTTTTGGTGAATGGCGTGCGATTTATCGTGACTTCACCTTGGTCGTAAAACACCACGCCTTGCAGCTGATCCAGCAGGTTGTGGCGCACTTCCACATTGGCCATCCAACCTTCGTCGCCCACGCCTTCGCCTTGTGGATAGGCGCGCACGCCATTCCCCCCCCCCAAGGAGAATTTTTCAGAGGGAAAAAGATTGGTGTTAGCTTGTTGTCCAGAGAAACTCACCGACAGCGTTTGATTATGGGTGAGCTGTTGCAAGCGATTGAGGGTATACGACAGCTTGGTGTACATGCCATTGCTGCGCGCGGAACTCGCATCGACTGCGCGCGACACGCTATCCATACTTAATTCGCCTGACGCCAGTGACGCATCGAGTACCGTGACGCCGCCCCCTCCCACGCTATCCTGACGCTTACCCATCACGCCTAGGTTGAACAGTCGCTCTTGTTTCTGAGCGGTCAATAAAGGCACGTCGATTTGATCAACAAACTCTTTTTTCTCCCACGTCAAAGTACCGTATAAGCTGGCGAGCTGGGTGCGGATAAACGGATAAGTGGCGTACAAACTGGTACTCGTTGCCATGCCCTGCGCTTTCAGTGCGGCGAATTCTTTGCCCAAATAAAATCGGGTATTGGAATAAGCCCACCCTACTTTGAGCCCATCCCCGCCAATTGGGAGTTGATAGGCAAGACGGGTATAGCTCATATTTTGGTCGCTGACCAAAGCCCGTAACGTGAGCTGGTCGCCCCGTTTAAGCGGACTATTGAACGCCAATGTCCCGCCCAAGCGTTGTTCTCCTATGTAGCGACTGCCGTAATTATCCAATTCGATATTGGCGTTGTAGAGCACAGCGGGATTCAATTCAATGATAAGATCCGACGTACCCACACTCGCGCCTGGTTGCAAGCTCGCTCGTGCGCTACCAATACCAGGGGTGTCGTTTAACAATAACAAAGCACGATCCACAGGCGCGGCTTGCAAAGCATCGCCTGCTTGGAGCTTTCGCACATAATCATTGGCATAAAGATCAAACAAGCGCGCTTGATTATTGATCTGAACTTGACCAATTTCACCTTCGAGTACATCGATGCGCAATACACCGTCTTTAATTTCTTGCGCGGGCAAGTAGGCGCGTGCCACGACATAACCGTGCTGACGATACCACGCGGTAATGCGTGCGGCTCCCGCTTCCCATTCTGCCAAGGTGTGTTCCTCATCCAATAAGTCGGCAAACATCACCGCCAACTCGCCCTCAGAATAAGCTCTACTACCCGACACCCTTACGGACTTAATCAGAATGCGGACTGCATTAGCCTCCGTGGTATCACGTGCTGCGTCTCCTTCTACATGAAAGGGAACCGTCTCTTTGGGAGGACTCAGATCAGGCTGCTTCTGCATTTCACGCATCGCCTGTCCCGCCGCATCAGGTGGCGCAGCGTGGGCAAGGGAAAAGTGACTGAGTAAGAACCAAGCAAGGGTACTCAGCAGGCAAAGTCTGCCTGCTGGCTTTGTGATGGGTAGGACTGAACTCATTATGGAATCAATGCCCCCACCTGGCCATTGATGGTCACGTTGGGGTTGCTAGTCGTCGTTGGACTGTTCGCTACGGTGATGATATTTCCCGTGACGCGCGTTACGCTAACAGGACTGGTCGCCACTAAACCACCACCTATGTTGCTTGTCCCGAACAAGGTGTAGCCCGCTGTTTGAGTGGTGGTCAAGTTACCTGTGGTGCTGCTCCATACGTTGAGGTTGCCGCCCGTCGTGAAGCTGGTATTGCCTGTATCGGTCACCGCCACGATCAGCGCGTTTTTGTCCGTTAGGCTGATGCCGTTGCCGATGGCACTGACTTTGCCTCGGAAATCATTGCTTGCATTATTGAGGGTGATGCCGTATTTGACATTATTGACTCCCGCCAACGTGTTGTCCGCAATCAGGGTACTCGCTCCCGAAACATTCACGCCTGTTCCCACCGCTTGGGTGATCGCACCGCCGCGTGATAGTGCTGTCAGGTTGCCCGTGGCGTTGATATTACCCAGTTGTAATCCACCCACCCCATCCAGCAAGGCGATACCTGTTCCCGTTGCGGACACCGCGCCCACAAAGTCATTGGCCGTCGAGCTGGATAAGTTGATTGCCGAACCCGTGAGGGACGTTGTGCCCGCGACGCTGATACCGCTCGCGTCTTGGCTAATCGTGCCTGAACCGCTGGCCGATAGATTGCCACCGATATGGCTTAGACCAAACAGCGTCGAACTGCCCACGCCTGTGGTTAGCGTGGTCAAATTACCTGCCGTATTGCTCCATGCCGTGAGGCTGCCGCCCGTCGTGTATGCCGTGTTGCCTGTGTCGGTCACGGCAGCAATCAGCGCATTGATATCCGTTAGACTGATGTTCTTTCCTACCGCACTGACTTTACCTCGGAAATCATTGCCTGCATTATTGAGCGTGATGCCGTATTTGACATTTTTGATCCCCCCAATGTAATTATCAGCAACAAGGGTGCTCGTCCCCGCGACATTCACGCCTGTGCCCACAGCTTGGGTAATCGCGCCGCCGCGTGACAGTACCGTCAGGTTGCCCGTGGCGTTGATATTCCCCAGTTGTAATCCGCCCACGCTATCTAGGAGGTTGATGCTACTGCCCGTGGCATTGACCGCGCCCATAAAATTATTGTTTGGGGTTGTGAGGGTGATACCGTACTTCACATTGCCCGCTCCCACGATACCATTATCAGCGGTCAATGTAGTATCGCCTGTGACATTGATAAAACTGCTCGCTGCTTGGGTAATCGCACCATTGCTCAGTGCGATTAGATTGCCAGCGACATAGATATAGTTGTTAGCTGCTTGGGTAATCGCACCATGACTCAGTGCGGTTAGATTGCCAGTGACATAGATATAGCTGTTAGCTGCTTGGGTAAGCGCACCATTGCTCAGAGCGGTTAGATTGCCTGTGACACTGACATTGCCTAAGGACATGCCTGTGACGCTGTTGTTGATGTTTAGGTTGCCACCTAAGTTCACCGCATTGATACGCGCAGCAGTGATGTCGCGGAGGGTGATGTCACCGCCAGTGTTGTTGGTGTTGCCCGCACCATTCAGTAGGCGAACGTCTAGTGCGCCCGTGCCTGTATTGATGCTAGTACCTGCTGCCATGGTAATCGTTGCCGCACCTGGTGCACGATCCGCATTGACCACGCCATGGGCGGCGGTGTCGTTGGCGGTGAGGTTAAGGTTGCCGTTGGCGGTGTTGATGTTGGCGTTCAACATAATGGAGCGACCCGCTGATAGTGACAGCGCGCCGCCTGTTGTCCCACCCACCAGAATATCGCTGTTCACCGTGATGTCGTTGCTGGCTTGCAGCGTGACGGCAGTGCCTGCCGCTAGGGTGGTGGTCAGTGAAGAAGGTGAGACGAAAAGCGTCCGCCCCGCCGAGTTGGCAAAGGCAATATTGCCTGTAGTGAAAGGGGCGGTCGAGCCTGTCGTAGAACCCACTAGCACTTGTCCCATATTGCCCGCGTAATTCGGGCTACGCACCAGATAATTGCCATTCAGAAGATCAATCGCACCAGGTGAGCCGAGCTTATCGTTCATTGTAGTACCCACCAGACTGTTACTAGCAGACACGACACCCTTCACCCCCGTGGTGCCGCTGCCCCAAGTCACGGCCCCTACATCGGCCACGGCACCATTGTCCCAAAGATAACTATTCACGACGTAGTTGCCATTGCTTAGCTGGGTGATGCCATTGGCACCCACTTGATTCCACGCAGCACCGCCGACAAGGCTGTTGTTAGCAGACACGACACCCACGATCCCCGTCGTACCATTACCCCAAGTCGCCGCACCTGCGTGGTTGTTCCAGCCAATACTTATCACCACGTAATTGCCATTGCTCAGCGGGATGGTGGCAGTCCCCACTTGATCTAAAGCACTGCCGACTAGGCTATTGCTGGCCGATACCGCACCAGTCGTTCCAGTCGTGCCATTGCCCCATGTGGCGGCACCTGCATTGACCACGGCACCGTTGTCCCAAAGAGAACTATTCACGACGTAGTTGCCATTGCTTAGCGCGGTGATGCCACTCATCCCCACGCTATCACCCGCTGTCGTACCCACCAAGCTATTGTTGGCAGACAAGGTACCTACCACCCCCGTTGTGCCGTTACCCCATGTGACCGCACCTGCATCGACCACGGCACCATTGTCCCAAAAAGCACTACTCACCACGTAATTCCCATTGCTCAGCGCGTAGAGACCTCGGCCACTACCCATAATAGAATTGGTACCTACTTGATCCCCTGCGCTGCTGCCGACCAGGCTATTGCTGGCGGACACGGCACCCACCACCCCCGTTGTGCCATTGCCCCATGTGACGGCACCTACATCGACCACGCTACCGTTATCCCAAGAAGTTGTACCAACCACGTAGTTGCCATTGCTTAGCGGGATGATGTTGCCGCCAAGATTATAGGTACTACCTACTTTGTCCCCTGCGCTGCTGCCGACTAGGCTGTTGCTGGCAGACACTGCACCCACCACTCCAGTGGTGCCATTGCCCCATGTGGCGGCTCCCGCGTCGAGTACCGCTCCGTTGTCCCAAAAAGGGCTGCCCACCACGTAGTTGCCGTTGCGCAGTACAGAGATACCATTGAGGCCCACTCGATCTAACGTACTGCTGCCGACTAGGCTGTTGCTGGCAGACACTACGCCCACGACACCCGTCGTGCCATTGCCCCATGTGACGGCACCTGCATCGGCCGCAGCACCGTTATCCCAAAGAGGACTACTCACGATGTAGTTGCCGTTGCTCAGCGCGTTGATACCAGCATTACCACTAAAAGAAGAAAGATTACCTATTCTGTCCCCTGTGGAGCTGCCGACTAGACTGTTGCTGGCGGACAACACACCCGTCACCCCCGCCGTGCCGCTACCCCAGGTCACGGCACCTGCATCGACCGCAGCACCATTGTCCCAAAGAGGACTACGCACGAGGTAGTTGCCGTTACTCAACTCGATGGCAGCATTAGAATTGAGAGGATTTCCTCCCACTTGATCCCCCGCCGTGCTGCCGACTAGGCTGTTACTGGCGGACACCACACCCACTACCCCAGTTGTGCCGCTGCCCCATGTGACGGCACCTGCATCGACCACGGCACCATTATCCCAAAGAGAACTACTCACCACGTAGTTGCCGTTACTCAGCAAGGTGACGTAACCACCACTGCCAAAATATGGGATTCCCACTTGGTCCCCCGCCGTGCTGCCGACTAGGCTGTTGCTGGCGGACACCACACCCACTACCCCAGTTGTGCCGCTGCCCCACGTGACAGCCCCAGCCTTGGACGCCATACCGTTGCTCCAGTTAGGACTCAACACCAAGTAGTTGCCGTTGCTTAGCGGGGTGATGCCAGGCAAACCCACTTGATCGAGCGCGGTGCTGCCGACCAAGCTGTTACTGGCAGACACGGCACCCACGATCCCCGTCGTACCGTTCCCCCAAGTCACTGCACCTGCATCGACCACGCTACCGTTATCCCAAAAAGGACTACTCACCACGTAGTTGCCATTTTGTAGCGCGGCGGCACCGTACCTACCCACTTGATCCCCCGCAGTGGTGCCGACTAGGCTGTTGCTGGCGGACACGACACCCATCACCCCAGTATTACCATTACCCCAAGTAACCGCACCTGCTTGGGCTATCATGCCGTTAGACCAATTAGGAGTTACCACCACGTAGTTGCCATTGAATAGCGGGTTGATGAAATTCAGCGGAACATTGATTAAGCTGTTGCTGGCGGACACGATACCTGATACCCCAGTCGTGCCACTTCCCCAAGTAGCCGCACCACCACCAAAATTGGTGCTGACCACGTAATTGCCATTGGTCAGCACGGTGATGCCTCCGTCACCAATACTAGCGTTCGCCGTACTCCCCGTCAGCGTAGAAATCAACGCCCCTGTGGTGGTATCAAACAAATACACAGCCCCCGCATTCGCTGCGAGCAGGCTATCAGTCGGCACTGCGATGACGACTTTGCCTGTGGGGGTAAACGCGCCTTGTGCACCATAAATACCGTTGGTTAATACGGGAGCGGTTCGGGTGCCTAGCACGGTGACGTTTTGTCCGAATAGATTGCCAGCAGCCGCATGTGGATCCAGCAGGGCGAAGGCGGCAGGACCGCCCGTGGCGGAGATGACGATATTGGCGGGATCTAACAGCAAAGTGCCACCCGCGCCTGCGCTGGCAGTGCCTGCGTAATTCAACAAGCCTTTGCTGGACACTTCGATATTGCCAACTCGGTTGGCACTGATGTCGCCATAGTAGTCGGTTTGTTGATCCGACCACACCACCACATTGCCATGGCCACCGTTGGCTTTCAGCTTGGTTGCACCATTGAGGGTGGTGGTTTGTGCGTTGAGGATGCTGGCGTTGGTGCCGTGAAAATCTCCACCCACACGGATCAGGCCACCTTGGGTTGTGCCTGATGCGTCAAGGTTCGCAGCCGCGAGGGTGACACTGTTGCCCAGTACGTCGATGGTGCCGCCTGTTGCACCCGTTGCACTGAGGTGCGCTGAGCTGAATAAACTGGTATTGCCTTGTAAATGTATGGTGCCGCCCGCTGCCGTGCCGTTGGCTTGCAATGAGGCGGCTGAGGTTTGTACGATGGCAGTGCTGGCGGCGTAGGTGATATTGCCGCCATTGCCTACCTGCGGTGAGCCTGTCGAACCCGTGCCGTTGACGGTGGCAGTGCCGCCGTCAAGGATGGCGCGACCACTGATGTCGATGCTGCCGCCTGTGCTGCCTGAGGCATTCAGTGTGCCAGTCTGTATGACTGCGCCCACCTGCATATCGCCCATGAGCTTAATCACGCCGCCGACGTTTTGTATGGTGCGAGCTTGGATGATGCCTGTGTTGTTGACGACCGCAGATGCCAGCGTATTGGCGGCTTTGGCGGACATAAACACCCGCCCGCCGTCGGCTTGGATCAGTTGTTTGTTGTCTGCGAGGGCTTGGAGTGCGCCTTGGTCTATGCTGTAGCTGAGGAGTGAGCCGTTGTTGAGGTTCAGCGTCACTTTGTCGCCAGCAGCGAGTAAAGCGGTGCCAAGGGTGGCGGAGATGACGCCTTCGTTGCGTACCTCAGGGGCGAGCAGGGCAATGTAGCCACCTGGTGCGGCGGTCAAGTGACCTTGGTTGACCACCGCCCCTCTCCCGCTTGCGGGAGAGGGGGTGCCAAAGCTGTAGTTCCCCGCCATTAAATCAGCATCGCTGAGGTTCAATGTGGAGGCAACTAAGCCGCCGACGTTGACTTGTGCGCTGCTGCCGAATAACACGCCGTTGGGGTTGAGTACAAACACTTGCCCGTTGGCATTGAGGCTACCGAGAATTTGGCTGGGATTTTGCCCAATCACGCGGTTGAGGGCGACCGACATGGTGCTAGGCTGGATAAAGCGCACGGATTCGTTGGCGGCGATGCTGAAGTCTTGCCAGTTGATGGCAAGATTTTGTGTGCTTTGGGTGATCGTGGTGTTGACCCCCGTTTGTGCAATCGTCCCCGCACCCGCACTCACTTGCCCGCCCACAGGCCCTGCCATCGCCAACGGTGTTAAAAATACCCCACCCATCAATGCCAACGCCGCCGCGATTAACTTGCGCCCCGAAATAGATTTACCATGCCCCTTCGCATTCTCCGCACAGCACACCCAAGTGTTCAACACCTGGCTCCAAATCAAACGGTAAACACGGTTCATCGAGGCGTGGCGTTTCATGGCATTTCCTTTCGGTAAATTCACGATACCGACGAAAATGCCGATATAGCAAAGGGATGGGATGTTAATGGTTGAGCATTCTACTGCAATGAGTGTGGGATTGAATAGCTGATTGTTAGGCTGGGCACTGTAGTTCCTACATCTCCAACTTCAACGCCTTCAAATACGCCTCGAATTCCGCTTTGACTTCGGGGTGTTGCAAGCCTAGTGCGACACTGGCTTGCAAATAGCCCAATTTCGAGCCGCAGTCATAACGTGTCCCTTCAAAACGATATGCCAACATGCGTTCTTCTTGCATCAATGCCGCCAGCCCATCGGTGAGTTGGATTTCGCCGCCCGCCCCTGCGCGAACATTTTCTAAATGATGGAAAATTCTGGCGGTCAGCACATAACGACCAACCACCGCCAAGGTAGAAGGCGCGTCTTTAGGATCGGGTTTTTCGACAATACCGTTGACCTCTTCCAAATCGGTCACCAGCGGGGTGGTGCTGACGATACCGTATTGCCCTGTTTGGTCACGCGGTACATTTTGTACGCCTAAGATCGAGCAGCGTTGGCGATTAAACACATCGACCATTTGTTTCACAATCGCTGTTTTACCGTCGATTAAATCATCCGCCAAAATCACGGCGAACGGTTCATCTTGAATCACAGGTTTAGCACACAACACCGCATGCCCTAAACCCAGCGGCGCAGATTGGCGAATATAGATGCAGTTGACGTGGGAGGGAATCACTTCGCGCACAATACGCAATAACTCAATCTTATTACGCATTTCCAACTCAGCTTCTAGCTCGTAAGCCTTATCGAAATGATCTTCGATCGCGCGCTTATTGCGCCCCGTGATAAACACCATATCGGTGATGCCTGCTGCAACCGCCTCTTCTACGGCGTATTGAATCAGAGGCTTATCGACGACCGCCATCATTTCTTTGGGACTAGCTTTGGTGGCAGGGAGAAAACGACTGCCCATGCCCGCGACAGGAAAAACGGCTTTAGTGATTTTTTTCATAGAATTTCTCAAGGGTGCATAATTTTTTGAGGGTGAACGCATGTGGCATCTATTGCCCGCCAAGACGAGCGTTAGGCAAATATCTAAGGTGGTACTGATTAAATCCGTTCTCCCTGAGCTTGTCGAAGGGTGAACGGATTTAATCTAATGATTTCATTATATTTTCCATTCATGGCTCGACAAGCTCACCACAAACGGAAGATTTAATCAGCGTTTCCCTAAGGTGGCAATTATACGAATTTGTCGTACCGACGGTGAGCTTCTTATCAACGCCATCCAACGCTGCATGTCCAGCGCGCCATCAGCCACGCTGCCGCTAGTAGTAAACTACTCGCGACAACCAGCGCGTTGCTAATTTCCCAGCCTGTTTGCGCAGCGTAATAAGTTAACCCCGCTGAAGGCAAAAGCATGGTGACCATCAAACTGGCAGGCAAAGCCGCGAGGCGAGTGAGGCGGGCACGCGAAACCCTGCGAGAAGGCGCGACAGGCACGCGCCCCTCCAAAAACAACAAGGGGCGTAATTTGGCGTGATACCACTCGCGCCAAACAAAAGGAAGCGGTGCCAAAAAAATCGCATATTGCCCCCAACGCGGCAATATCGCCACGCCGCTTGCCTCCAGCACACCCAATATCAGCCCGCTGGCGATGACCCAAAACACGACACCGCGTAACGAACGCTGATGAGTTTGCTCAAATTCCACGATTAACTGCGCCGCTTCCGCCTGTGAACACGGCAGCCCCTCCCGCCCATCAGGATGAAAATACACCCACGAGCCGTCTTCCCGCACTTCAAAACGCGCGGCAAATTGTGCAAGGCGATTCTGGGTGACCAACGAAGTTTCGATAGACATGGGATAAAAGCGACCAAAAATTACACGTAAATGCGGGGGAAAATTAACCTTGTTTGTATCACCTTAGCTGGCGCGATACTTCCAAACACCCTTGCTGAAATCGTAGCTATAGGTATCGAAAACAATGTAGGTTACTTTGTAGAAGAAGTGCGGGTTCCCATCATCACAGCTATAGCCAGCCATTCCCAGCTTGTCCTGCAATTGCTGCGGATCAATGCCAATATCCTCCAGCTCGGCGGGACATTGCCCATGCGTCGCCGTATAGCTTTTAATGGCAGCGACCACCTCATCCGCACTTTGCCGTGTGGTGATATGGCGGAAGTAATGAATACCCACCACCAACGCCACACCAACCAGCCAAATCGACACGCGGGTCAGTTGATTGGTGCGCAGTTCGGGTTTGCGCACACTAAGGTAAATGCTATACAGCGTCCAAATTGACAATGGAATCACGGCAAAACTCAGCATAAAACCCACATGCGGCATCGCCAACAGCACTGTCATCAGTATTGCCCAAAACAAGGTGTGGGCAATTTTTTTGTGTTCTTTGGTCATAAAAACTCCTGTAGCCCGTATGCAATACGGGAAGCACCATACATAAAATCCCGTATTGCATACGGGCTACGTCGGCAGAGAAAATTAAGACTTTTCTCGCCACAATTTGAGAGTACGGATCAGGCTGAACAAGGCGGCAACACCCAATAATCCACTGCCGACGATGCCCACACCATAAATCCACAAAGCTTTTCCCGCATCAGGATCGTTGGGCTTGGGTGGCGGCATTTTTCCCAATTCCATCGCCAACTCAACAGCAATCGGCAGACAAATTAGCACAATCAGTACGCAAGCAATCCCATTGAACCACAAGCGAAATCTGGAAAGTTTGGTCATCATTGAATCTCAATGTGGTTAGGTTGGGTGCAATAAATACTGCTCATGCGCACTACACCTCATCCACTTGCCCCAACCGCTGCCGCGCCATTTCAATGGAGCGATGCAGTTTGGCAACCAACACCTCTTTGGGCGGGAGCAAAGTGAGGTAATCGGCGACGCGGATATTGCTCTGATCGAGTTGGAGCAGCTCAACGTGTTCTTGATTTTTGCCCGTACACAGGATTAAACCAATCGGCGTGTTTTCGCCGTCGAGCTGCTCGTATTTTTCCAAATAACGCAAATACAGCTCCATTTGCCCTTTGTACGCTGCTTCAAATTCGCCGATTTTGAGGTCAATGGCAACCAGACATTTCAAGCGGCGGTGGTAAAAAAGCAAGTCAATGTAGTAATCGCGCTGGTCTAGCGTGATGCGTTTTTGCCGCGCCATAAAGGCAAAATCGCTGCCCAGTTCGGTGATAAAGCGTTGCATTTCCGCAAGGATGCTGGATTCAAGGTCTTTTTCGCTGTAGGTATCGGCAAGCCCCAAAAAATCCAGCAAATAGGGATCACGGAAAGCGAAGTCAGGACTAAATTTTCCTTCGCTGCGTAACGCCACAAGGTCTTGCTGTATGGTTTCTTTAGGCTTTTTGGAAATCGCCGTGCGCTCATACAGCATGGATTGAATGCGGTTTTGCAGTTGGCGCGAAGACCATCCTTCAAGGTGTGCAATTTCAATATAAAAATCACGTTTCAAAGGGTCATCAAGGGACAGCAACATTTTGATATGACTCCAACCCAATTTTCTCCGCACTGTGGAGAAAATCACTTCATCGGCAAAAACCTCCGCTAGGCGCAAACAATGCCGTAATTGTTTTTCGCTCCACCCTTTCCCGTAGTCGGTGGTGAGTTGCTCCGCAAGTTTGGTTATCATTTGTTTGCCATATTCCGCACGTTGACCTTGCAACACCTCGTGCTGAATACGTTTCCCAATCTGCCAATACAACAACGTCAGCTCCGCATTCACGGCAGCAGCGGCACGTTGCTGGGCGTGTGCGATCAGTTGGCGAATATCGAGCAACAGATTATTTTGTGCGGTGGGGTGTGTCATATTTTCACGAAAAATTATTGTTCATCAATAGGATACTGTAGGGCAGATAAGCAACGCGCATCCACCTAAATTTGCAGGGAAAAACGTGGATGCGCTACGCTTATCCACCCTACGGAACTCAATCGGAACGATGTTTCCAAACGTTTTGACTAAAATCATAGTGGTAGGACTCGAAAGGCAGGTAAGTTCCCTTGTAGAAAAAACGTGGTGTCCCTGTCTCACAGTAATAACCAGACCACCCCAACTTATCCCGTAATTGCTGCCGATTGATGCCCACTTCATCCAATGTAGCGGGATATTTACCATGCGTCACCGCGTAACGATGGATCGTTGCCACAATCGCATCTGCATTTTGTCGTGTTGTGACGTAGCGTAGGTGGTGAATTCCCACCATCAAAGCCACCGCAACCACCCAAATCATCACCCGAATGAGCTGGTTAGTCCTCCCTTCAGGTACAAACAGGATGATGTAGGCACTATAGGATGCCCATATAAACAACGGCCAGAATAGCAGGAGAAGTACAAAACCCGCGCCCGATTGCGCCACCAATAACACCGTCACGGCTGCCAGCAACAGCGAGGAGTAAATTTTTCGCTTGGATGCGGTAGTCGTCATTGACACTACAACCCTAACATTCCGACTGTCGCACCATTACAAGTTGATAACTCAACATTCCAATGCCCACCACGATCAAGGCAAGCATCAATACGCAATTGCTGCCTCAACCATGATCCTATTACGATGAAAAGTAGCAGCGCAGCCAATAGGATTAAAACTGTCCGCTTGCTCATCATTCAGTCTCCCCCAACATCCCCACCAACCCCGCTTCATCCAACACGGTCACGCCCAACGCCTGCGCTTTTTCCAACTTGCTGCCCGCTTCTTCGCCTGCGACGACGTAATGAGTTTTCTTGGAGACGCTGCCGCTGACTTTTGCGCCGAGTGCTTCGAGTTTGGCTTTGGCTTCGTCGCGGGTGAGGGTGGGGAGTGTGCCTGTTAGGACGAAGGTTAGCCCGCTTAACGGTAAATGTTCGGCGAGTTGGTGTTCTTGCCACGAAACGTATAAACGCAATTGTTCAATCACTTCGCGGTTATGGTTTTCGGCTAAAAAATCCACCATGCTTTGGGCGACGATGGGGCCGACATCACGGACTTGTTGTAGGCGGTCGAAGTTGGCTTCGAGCAGTGCGTCCAGCGTGCCGAAATGAAGTGCCAAGTCTTTGGCGGTGGATTCGCCGACGTTGCGGATACCGAGGGCGAAGATAAAGCGCGCTAAGGTGGTTGCGCGACTGTGGTCTATGGCGGCAAGCAGGTTTTGCGCGGATTTTTCGCCCATGCGCGGCAGGGTGACGAGTTGGTCTAGGCTGAGGGTGTAAATGTCGGCGGGGGTGTGGATGCGCGCTTCATCGACCAATTGTTCCACCAGTTTGTCGCCCAAGCCTTCGATGTTCATGGCGCGGCGGCTGGCGAAATGGCGCAGGGCTTCTTTGCGTTGCGCAGCGCAGGACAAGCCGCCCGTGCATCGCCACACGGCTTCGTCGGCTTGTTTGGCTAAGTGCGCGCCGCATTCGCAGTGCGTGGGCATGACGAAAACTTGCGCGTCGGCGGGGCGTTTTTCCAACACCACGCGAGCGACTTCGGGAATCACATCGCCCGCCCGCCGCACGATCACGGTGTCGCCGATGTGGATGTCTTTGCGGCGAATTTCGTCTTCGTTGTGCAAGGTGGCGTTGGTGACCACCACGCCGCCGACTTGTACGGGTGCGAGCCGCGCCACGGGGGTGATCGCGCCCGTGCGCCCAACTTGTACGTCAATCGCTAACAAAATGGTTTCGGCTTCTTCGGCGGGGAATTTATGCGCAATTGCCCAGCGCGGGGCGCGGGACACAAAGCCTAATTGCGCTTGTTGTGCGAGGTCGTTGACTTTATACACCACGCCGTCGATGTCGAATGGCAAATGGGCGCGCTGTTCGCCGATGTCGCGGTAGTAGTCCAACAGCCCTTGCGCGCCGCGCACCACGCGGCATAAATCCGTCACAGGCAAGCCCAAAGTTTTCAGCCATGCCATTTGCGCGGCGTGTTGTTCAGGCAGCATCGCGCCGTCGCACAAGCCCACGCCGTAAGCGAAAAAGCTCAAACGGCGTTTGGCGGTGATGCGCGAATCCAGTTGCCGCAATGACCCCGCAGCGGCATTGCGCGGATTGGCGAAGGCTTTTTCGCCTTTGTCTTGTTGCGCTGCATTGAGTTTGGCAAAATCAGCTTTGAACATCAGCACTTCACCACGGACTTCCAAAAGCTCCACCGCTCGTGCTGAGCCTGTCGAAGCATGAGCGGTCGAAGCAGAGTTTATCGCAGTGCCCTGCCCTTCGACAGGCTCAGGGCGAACGGAGGTGGACGTTGGCTCGATGGTGAGGGGTGACTGCGCATCCAAACGCAAGGGAATCGCCCGCACGGTGCGCAGATTTTCGGTGACATCTTCACCCGTCGCACCATCACCCCGCGTCGCCCCTTGCAAAAACACGCCGTCTTGATAGGTCAAGGTAATTGCCAGTCCGTCAAATTTCGGTTCAACCGCGTATTCGACTATCTCCACGCCCAAGGTTTCGCGGATACGCGCATCAAACGCCAGCACTTCCGCGTCACTAAAGGCATTATTCAACGACAACATTGGCGTGCGGTGAACTACTTCAGCAAAAGCATCTAAACGCTTCCTACCTTTTCGTTGCTCTGTTTCAGCAAACTCAAATAAATTTTGCTGAACATTTTTTGGTGGCTCTCCTCCTATTCGTTGAGAAGGGCTATCTGGGGTGATGAGTTCTGGGTATTGTGTCTCAAGATTTCTTAACTCAATCATTAAAGCATCGTATTCCGCATCAGTAATCGTGGGATCGTCTAGGACGTAATAGCGGTGGTTGTGCTGTTCAAGCTCAGCGCGCAGGTGTTCGATTTGAGTACGAGCTTGGTCAATAGCGTGGCTGAATAAGTCTAGCATGATGATTTTGTGAGGTTAATACACGATTGCGAACCGTAGGGGCGCACCTATGTGTGCGCCCAACTCTCCGCCGCAAACAAAAAAGGGCAGACACGCAGGTCTGCCCCTACGGTTGACGCACGCATCCTAATCAAACAACCGTTTGGCGTACGCGCTGCCAGGGGTAATGCCATGTTCGAACATCATGGTTTCGACCAATGCTAATTGCGCACGGATCGCATCTAAACCTGCTTCATCCAAAGGCATACGATAATCATCGACCAAGCTCACATCGAGCTGATTGGATAATGCCAAGGCTAAATTCAGCATCAAATCGAATTGACCCAAGGGATCGCTGGCACGCGGCGCATCCAACAACAGGGTAACACCTGCGGTTTTCAGGTCTTGCAGGGTGTGATGCTGGAATAGCTCATTGTGTTGATTAATCAAACTAAACAAACTTTGACCTTGGATATTGAGCAAATGAAATGCCCCGTCGGCTTCCAAAGACATATTTTCAGCCGCCGCCGCTTGAGCAATCTGCGCGCCAAACAACATGCGACCATCCAAAGGCATGAGGTTAATCCCCACCATCTTATCGACTTCCACACAGAGTTTATCCAATTCATGGGCTTCTTCCAGACGCGCTTGGACATCGGGAAAGACAAATTCAGCGGACAAGGTTCTTTCCATGCCGCGCATCAATTCCATAAAACTCGCCATTTTGAGCGTACTCAACACCCCGCCTCGATCCAACATCTGCAAGGCAATCCGAAATTGGGTGTAGAAAACGGCACTTTCGGGAATCACGCGCTCCCAATGGGGCGCATTTTCGGTCAGCCCACAGACTTGCAAAGGTTTGCCAAAATCAAATTTGCATGGCCAGAGCGCGCTCAACAACGCAGCGGTGCCAGGGTATTTCAAATGAATTTCCACGACATAATCACTGCGTTCATTGAATAACTGACAAGTATCCACTGCGGGTGCGGGCGTGGATGGGACGGGTTCAACGGTTGATTCCACCATAGATTCAGCGACCTGCGCATCCGCCGCCTGAGATTCGGCTTCTTCTTTTACCAACGGATGCTCCAGCCAATGCTCTAATTGGTGCGCGAATTTACTCTGCGCCAATTTTTCAGAAAGCGGTTGCAACTTTTCCGACAATGGTTGGAAGATGCTGGTTTCAAGCTCATCTTCGCGCAATGGCTTGGATTTATGCTTATTTCTCGTACCCATTCTGCGACTATATTCCCGCTGCTGCCATCGCCCATAGCCATACACGGCGGCAATCGCGCCTAGCCCGACGATCAGCAACGCGATTTGTAGTTCACTCATACTTCATCTCCTCATTCACTGCGCACACGGCGCAATTCGCCATCACAGCGTTGAAAATTTCTTTAGCGCAACGGGATTGGTCAATTCGACCAGCTCCCGTCCCAACTTTACCCATCCTTGTTCGGCAAAGGCTTTCAATAACCGACTCACAATCTCGCGCGCGCAACCCAATTCATCCGCCAACGCTTGGTGCGTGGTATGAATAGGGCTGGCTTTGTGTATCAATAACACCGCCAAGCGTTGATCCAGCTTTTGAAATGCCACCGCAGAAATCAGCTCCATCAAGTCGGTCAAGCGTTCTGAAAACAACTTGAACACATAATCTCGAAAGGCTGCGTGTTGACCAAACCATTGATAAAACGCTACCGCAGGCAACAATAGAATTTCGCTATCCTGTTCAGCAATGCCGCGCGCTAAATAACGCGTGTGTCCCAATAAGCAACTGCTGGTGAGGATACAACTTTCGCCCGCGACCACTCGATACAACTGCAATTCCCGCCCATTCGCTGAACTTTTAATCACGCGTATTGCGCCTGACAACAACAAGGGAAAGCCTTGGCAAGCCTGATGTTCATCAAACACCACCGTCCCTGCGGGCAGCGTCACCACTCGCGCACCCGTCAGAAACGTCGCACGCTCCGCTTCGGGTATATCGCGCAGCATAGGGTAATGCTGCAACAAACGGGCAGATAGGTCAGTCATCGTTGGATGCTCAGAGTGCCTCAGGACGCATTTGCGGGAACAAAATCACGTCACGAATGCTGGCACTGTCGGTCAGCAACATCACCAAACGGTCGATGCCGATGCCCTGCCCTGCGGTCGGTGGCAAACCATATTCCAAAGCGCGGATGTAATCGTTGTCCTTAAACATCGCTTCTTCGTCGCCCGCATCTTTTGCCGCCACTTGCGCATCAAAACGCGCCGCTTGATCTTCCGCGTCGTTCAACTCGGAGAAACCATTCGCCAATTCGCGCCCCACCACAAACAATTCAAAGCGTTCAGTGATTTCAGGATGCTTGTCACTGCTGCGCGCCAAAGGCGAGACTTCCACGGGGTAGTCGATAATAAAAGTTGGTTCAAACAACAATGTTTCCGCCAATTCTTCAAACAACGACAATTGCAGACCGCCGATGCCATCTTCAGGTTTGTATTTAGCTTTCAAATCTTCCAATTGATTCACCACAAAATCGCGATCATTCAATTGTGCCGTCGTGAATTGTGGATGATATTTTTGGATCGCTTGCACCATGGTCAAACGGTGGAAGGGTTTACCCAAATCCAGCGGCTTACCTTGATAACTAATTTGCGTTGTTCCCAACACTTTCATCGCCACTTCGCGGAACAGGCTTTCGCTAAAATCCATCAAATAGCGGTAATCACGATAGGCTTCGTAAAATTCCAACATCGTGAATTCAGGATTATGACGAGTCGAAAGCCCTTCATTACGGAAATTACGATTGATTTCAAACACTTTTTCAAAACCACCCACCACCAAGCGTTTCAAATACAACTCAGGCGCGATACGCAAATACATTTTCATATCCAGCGCGTTGTGATGCGTTTCAAATGGTTTTGCCGATGCGCCACCAGGAATGGCGTGCATCATCGGGGTTTCTACTTCCATATAACCGTGGCCAATAAAGAACTCACGAATAGCTTGAATAATTTTGGTGCGCATCATAAACACCTTGCGCGCATCAGGATTGGTAATCAAATCCAAATAGCGTTGGCGATATTTCTGCTCTTGATCGCTCAAACCGTGGAATTTTTCAGGCAAAGGGCGCAAGGCTTTGGTCAACAAACGCACATTTGCCACACGGATGGACAGCTCGCCCGTCTTGGTTTTAAACAACACGCCTTGCGCGCCCAAAATATCGCCCAAGTCATAATGTTTAAACTCGGTATGCAACGCCTCGCCCGTGTCGTTATTGCTGATAAACAACTGAATACGACCACTCATATCCTGAATCGTGGCAAAACTTGCCTTGCCCATCACCCGCTTCAACATCATACGACCTGCCACAGCCACTTTAATTTGTGCCGCTTCTAGTTCGTCATGTGACAGGCTTTCGTATTGATCGTGTAAGTCTTGCGCCAAATGTTCACGACTAAAATCATTCGGGAAAGCTACGCCCGCTTGACGAATCGTAGCCAACTTATGACGGCGTTCGGTGATAATCTGGTTTTCATCCTGATGGGCAATAGGGGATTCAGTTGTCATGTTTATTACGTATCTAATTGAAAGTTAATTGGATTTTAAATTTGCATTGCAAAAACTGCGTCAAAGTGCGCAGAAACACCGCCATTATGCCGCAAACCCTTGATGCGAGACTAGATTCCTGTGCAATTTTGCAGCAAATGTCCGCCCCTCACCGCATTGCCGTCCAATCGCGTGCAAACGAGATTGCAAACACCATGACGATTTTACTTGCCAAACGCGACTTATCGTATATAATGCGCCCCGTTCCTTCAGCAACACAGATTGAACAGTATGCGCCCGTAGCTCAGCTGGATAGAGTACTTGGCTACGAACCAAGGGGTCGGGCGTTCGAATCGCTCCGGGCGCACCATAGATTCAAAGGGTTAAACAGAAATGTTTAGCCCTTTTTTCTTTTCTAAGTCCCCCAGTTTCAGGCTAGTTGTCGCCTCAAAATTTTACTTTGATGTCTGGAGGTGACTGTGGATTCCTCCTTCACGAACTTCGCCTCAGAATCGATTGAGAAAATAAGCCCCGTTGAATTGCTTGCTGGATTGCGGACAGTCGCCAAGAGCAGGTCAGTCTCGATTCTGGCACGTTATGCCTGATCGCGATGCGTATCTGCTGTACTACCTATAGCGGATATTGAAGGAATGATAATTAAATTGACCGAACAGTTTTCAGCCACTAACCGCGAGTTGGCTGCAGATGATGCTTATAGATCGAAAATGTTTGGTAAGTCACGACCACCGTAAACGATGCGTTCAATCCTGATGACCTCTCCTATGAGACGGAAGAGAATGGCATAGTTCCCAACTGTTGCAATACGTGCGTCCTCGCCAATGTCGGGACGAAACTGATAGATCAGTGGGTTGCGCTGGATGTCGAAAAATTTCGCGCGCATGTCCTGAATGAATGTAACGGCTCGACGTGGATTATCTTGGGCAATATAGTCCGCGATGTTATCCAGATCACCTTCAATGTAGCGTGATAGTTCCAGTTTCATCATTTGTCTATGTTTGTACCATCGGCAAGGGCTTGATACTTTTTCTCAAGACGATCTAGTACATCGTCAGGAAAAATGCCTGGTGTCTTGTCGTTTAGGGCTTCCTGCCAGACACGACGCAATTCGGCCGCACCTTGTTGGCGCAAATTGCGTTTGTATGTCCAGTCACGTAGCGCATCACGAATGACTTCGCTGCTTGATGCATATTCGCCAGTAGCAACGGCACCACGGACGATATGAACCATTTCAGGTGGCAAGGCAATACTGATTTTCTCGGCGGTGGCCATTGGAGTTCCTTTGAGCTAATGGTAGGAATAATTCATACCATCATAGCAAATTTGAAGAAAGTGACAATAGCAAACGTGACACAGAATTTTGCTGGGAACACCCAATCCCTTTTGTCCTTGCGCTTTAAGATGAATATCGTTACGATATTCAAATTATGCACAAAAAACCCAATCCTATCTCCCATGGCGGGACGCGTCCGAATGCGGGACGTAAGTCTGGCTCTAGCCCTTATGGTGAACAAACGCGTGTCATGCGCGTGCCTGAAAGCACGGTCAGCGCGATTTCGGATATGCTCGCCGCGCACAAAGCCAAAATACGCGATGCGCGATTGCAGCAGGATATTCAACTGCCCGCCTTAGACGCTGCGCCCGTACACATCCCGCTCTTCAGCCATAAAGTCCCCGCTGGTTTTCCATCCCCTGCCGATGACTATATCCAAACTCGCCTCAGTTTGGACGAACATCTGGTGCATCGCAAAGAATCCACGTTCTTTGTGCGCGCCAAAGGCAATAGCATGACGGGTGCGGGGATTATGGACGGTGATTTGTTGGTGGTGGATAAATCGCTCACGCCCAAATCAGGGGATATTGTCATTGCCGCGATAGATGGTGAACTCACCGTAAAACGCCTGATTCACTGTGCGGGCGTGGTCAGCCTACACGCAGAAAATCCCCGCTTCAAAGACATCACCTTCAAAGAAGGACAAGAACTGCAAATCTGGGGCGTGGTCACCTCCTGCGTTACCAAATTTCAATAAGCCGCCATGACCATTGCGCTGGTGGATTGCAATAATTTTTATGTCTCCTGCGAACGGGTATTTAACCCCAAGCTCGAAGGCAAGCCTGTGGTGGTGCTGTCCAACAATGACGGCTGCGCGGTGGCACGCTCGAATGAAGTCAAAGCACTCGGCATCAAAATGGCTGAGCCGTGGTTCAAACTGGAGAAATTCGCCCGTCAACATGGCATCATCGCTTTATCCAGCAATTACGCCTTGTATGGCGATATGTCCGCACGGGTGATGTCGCTCCTTGCCGATTTTTCCCCACAGCAGGAGATCTATTCCATAGACGAATGTTTCTTGAATTTAGACGGATTTCCGCCGCATAGCCTAGTGGAATATGGCCAACGCATACGACGCACCATCAAGCAAAGCGTCGGCATTCCCGTTTGTGTGGGCATTGCCGAAACCAAAACACTGGCAAAACTGGCGAATCATTGCGCCAAAAAGGGATTGGCGGGGCGGGATAGCGTGTGCGATTTTGGGCGACTGGACGAAATGCAGCGCAGTGATTTGTTTCATCGTCTGCCCGTCAATGATGTGTGGGGAGTTGGAAAGAATATCGCCGAAAAGCTCCAAACCCTCGGCATACACAGCATTGAACAACTCCGCACCGCTGATCCCGACACCCTGCGCAGCCAGTTTTCAATTGTGTTGTTGCGCACCCTGCACGAACTCAACGGCAAGCCATGTATCGCATTAGAACCTGCCAACACACCCCGTCAACAAATCATGGTGTCGCGCTCATTCGGCTCTACCGTCACCAGCTTAGGCGACTTAGCCGAAGCCCTCGCCCACTTCACCACCCGCGCCGCTGAAAAACTGCGCCATGACCAATCCTTAGCCCACAGCCTCAGCGTATTTATTCAAACCAATCCGCACAAAGAAGACCAGCCGCAATACCAGCGATCCATCGTTGTCCCGCTCTTTCAGGCAACGGACAACACCCTCCAATTGATACACGCTGCGCAACAAGGCTTGCAAAGCATTTATCGCCACGGCTTCCAATACAAAAAGACGGGCGTGTTGCTAATGGGCTTGCAACCCAAAAGCTGTCTGCAAACCGATTTATTCAGCGTACCATGCCGCTCAGAAAAATCCGAAACCCTGATGCGCACCCTAGACGCAATCAATCGCAAAATGGGGCAAGGCAGTGTCAGCATCGCCGCATCAGGAACCCAGCAACGCTGGGCAATACGACGGGAAAATAAATCGCCTAACTACACGACGGAGTGGGGAGAGTTACCTGTGGCGTGCTGACACCAGCGTGTCGTACAAGTCCACGCACAAGCATTTACCCATCACGATGATGGTGATTTTCTGCTACAGTTTCGGACATGTATTTATAGCACCCGTGTTGCTTGGACGGGGGATGGCTGCTTATTAACACAAAGGGAAGCGACAGTATGCATCCAATTCTAGAATTGATCCGCAACGAGCTTGATCAAATTAGTGCGACTATACCAAAGGTAATGCCAAATAATGAGCCAATTAATATTGCGCACAACAATTGGGGTTTTGCTGGAATTACACGGGATGAGTTAATTCAAGTTGCGACATCGTTGTCACAATTTATTAAATCTCGCGGCGAAGAAGAGTTTGAATCTGGAGAGGCTTCTCTAAAAGACTATGTCAGGCGTCTTACCTTTATCCGATCCAATACCATCCCGCAATTTTGGAATGCCAACGCCAACATAGCCGTTCCCGCTTATTTGGTTACATTAAACAACTTAAAAATCGCCTTAGATGACGCTTTTGGAAATGATAATGCTCAAGCCATTGAGGGGAAAAAGACCGAAGCTATTAAAACTCTAAAGCGCGTCCTAAAACCTTTAAGAGCCATTGAAGCGCAGATATCAGACATTAATAGCAGAGCTGGGAGCCTAGATGAGAAAGTTGAACGCATCGAACAGGCTCATGAAGCGGCGGAGCAACTCCCAACAGATTTGGAAACACTTAAAGAGTCACGTGCAGTGATTGCAACCCTACTAACTGACTCAACCGCTGACCGTGCATTAGCACAGAAAATTCTCTCTGAAATACAGAGCATGCGCGAAAAGTTAGCTAAAAGTGAAAAAGAAGCTGAAGTGATTATCGAGCGTTGCAATGAATCCTACAGAGCCACAACAAGCGAAGGACTAGCATCCGCGTTTGCGGATCGATCAGGAAAGTTAAACATGTCTATGTGGATATGGGTGATAGGCCTCATTATCTCTCTGGTTTCTGGAACTATTGTTGGCTCAAATCAACTACGTAATTTAGCAAATGCAATTATCGTCTCTTCCACAACTCCTTCTGTAGGCAATGCGTCTATTTGGATTAACCTACTTCTAGCTCTATTGTCCGTAGGCGCGCCTGTGTGGTTTGCATGGATATCAACAAAGCAAATAGGGCAAAGATTTCGTTTGGCTGAGGACTACGGATATAAGGCATCAATCTCAAAAGCCTATGAAGGCTATCGGCGCGAAGCGGCTCTACTGGATCCTGCCTTTCAAGCACGCCTATTTTCTTCAGCATTAACTCGTCTTGATGAAATACCACTTCGTCTTGTGGAAACAGATACACATGGCAGTCCTTGGCACGAATTTGCATCATCAAATGTGGTTCGCCAAGCTATTGAGACTGTTCCTGATTTTATGGGTAAAGTTACCGAGCTTGCCAAGCAACTTGTGACGCAATCATCACAAACAAAGAACATCACTACAGGAAAACAAGCATCGACAAAGAGTACTGAATCAGAGGATGCGTAATTGGTGTGAAATTGGCAACCCTTAAAAATTGGGAACAGAACCGCCGCAAACCCTCTGGTACCGCAGCAACCTTACTGACCATCGTAGAAAAAGAACCTGATGCCGCTTTGCGGGCGTTTCCCTAAATTGGCGAACGGATTTTCCAACTCCCCGCTTTGTCGCTTATGAACCAATGCATCCAAAAAAGTCTTATTTCTCAAAGGAAGTAAGACTTTTTAACTTATAGGAGACCAAATGAAAATGTTCATTTTTTGCTTATCGCAATTTATGGCATAAACTGCCATACTCAAATCGTTGCCTATTAGGAGAATCTGTCATGTCAATGAATGTATCTTTGCCGCCTGAGTTAGAGGCTCGTGTTCGTCAGCGTGTCGAATCTGGCATGTATGGTTCGGCAAGTGAGGTTATCCGTGAGGCGTTGCGGCTGTTTGAAGCTTATGAACAAGTGAAAACCGCTCAGCTCGATAGCTTGCGGCAAGATATTGCCAAAGGGTTGAGTGATGCAAAAAATGGTCGCACAACGGAAGTAGATTTTGAAAATCTGAAGCGACAAGGGCGGCAAGCTCTACAAACGCACAAGATTGCCGTGTGATGCCAACCATTCGTTTTACCAGATCCGCAGAAGCGGACCTTTTGGCATTGTGGCTCAATATCGCCGAAGAAAATCCCATTGCGGCGGATGAATCGCTCGATGTGATTCAAGCAGCCGTTTCCATTTTAGGCGAACACCCCGAAATGGGTAGGGCGCGCCCAGAATTGGCGGACGGAATGCGCAGCTTCCCAACCCGCACACCCTACATCGTTTTTTATATGCCTCAAGACGATCACTTGCTGGTCGTTCGTGTGTTGCATCATGCACGAGATATTGACACGGATTATTTCATTAACTGATAGCAAAGCAGATTCAACCTTGAATGCGCGTACAAAACATGCCCACTATTATTTATTTACACGGTTTTGCCAGTATTGGCACCAGCCCTAAAAGCGACGCGCTGGTGGCGGCATTTGGTCGCGATTGCGTTTTTTCGCCTGATTTACCGACCAACCCCAATCAAACTGTCACAATGGTTTCGGAGATGGTGCATCAGGTGGTCAATTTTCCCCTGATTTTTGTGGGCACTTCGCTGGGCGGATTTTGGGCGCATTATTTTGCGCAACAACTTGGCGCAGCTTGCATCATGGTCAATCCCTCCATGAACCCTGCGAAAAAAATAGTGGAGCGAGTCGGCAAAACATATGAAAACTACAAAACAGGTGAGCTGTTTACGGTGACAGCGGACTATATCGCTGGATTTGCGCGTTGCCAATCGGAGGTCGCAAACCTGCATCGCGCCACGTCCATCAATTTGTTTTTAGCCGAAGACGATGACGTGATTGACTATCGAGAAACCTGCGCGCTGATGACACACTATGACAGCCGCACCATCACGCCAGACGGCGGACATCGTTATGCGGAGCATTGGGACAAGGTCGTGGATAAAGCACGCGAACTGGCGCGTGCGCTCGCTTGATGGCATCGGTATTTACTCAAATTCCATTTACGTCTACGGCGTTCCCTCTCCCCTACCCCTCTCCCGTAAACGGGCGAGGGGAGTCTTAGTGAGACGCTGATTAAATCCGTTCGGCCTGAGCCGTGAGCCCGTCGAATGGTCGAAGGGTGAGCGAATTTAATTATTTGATTTCATTAAATCTTCCGTTCATGGTTCGACAAGCTCACCAAGAACGGAAGATTTAATCAGCACCTCTATTGCCGTGCCACCCTCACAGCCGCCAGCAAAGTGGGATCGGCGGGATAACTTTGGTAAGCGGGCAACTCGCCCTGAGCACGCGTTGCGTAAACCATCTGCACACGCAATATTTCTAGATTATTTGCAACAAATCACTCATGGTATTTTTAATAGATACTGAATAGATTATGAATGGATATTTCATGATTTATTCCAATAAATTCAATCTATTTATTCAAAATTGCTGTAATTTATGAATAGATTTATTAGCCGCAAAAACAGCAGCTCCCACCCGCTCATCACGCATAAGCATGGCAAGGTGGCGCGTGTTCGATACAATAGCGACCCTGTTCCATCTCACTCTGGAGGTAAATATGTATCAACGTATTCTGGTTCCCATGGATGGGAGCAATACCGCTCAACAGGCTTTACAAGAAGCGGTCAAGTTAGCGCAGTGTTTATCTGCGCAATTACGCATCCTGTACGTCGTGGACGAATTGAATTACATCGATCCAGATAGTTATGTGAATATCGTCGAATTGCGCAACATTCACCAACAAGCGGGCGAACGCGTACTGGCAGCGGGATATGAGTTAGCACAACAAGCGGGCGTATCCGTAGAAACCCATTTGTTAGAAACCTTAATCGACAGCGTAGAAAACACCATTGATGCCGAAGCCGTACGCTGGGAAGCTGACTTGATGGTGCTGGGCACACATGGACGTTCGGGCTTGAATCGCTTGCTGTTTGGTAGTGTCGCAGAAAATGTCGTTCGCCATTCACCCGTTCCCGTATTATTGGTGCGTAGCAAAGATGAAACACAAAACCGTTAGCATGACGACTTTAGTCGGTCTGTCACGATAGGATTTATGATTCAGGTTTTAATTATAGACAGCAATCCCTATACCCGCAGCTTGCTGGTAGAACGTCTGACGAGCATGGCACACTGCGTGGTGCAAGAGTACGAAAGCAGTACGCAGCTTAAGGTGTCCGCATTACCCACCGCACACACGGTCGTCGTGCTCAATCATCACACGCGCAATGATTCACCTGCTGAGTTCTTAACCGAACTCAAAGCACATTCACCCCAATACTACATCGTGGTGATTACCAGCCCAGGCGCACAAAAAAGAAGCATGGTTGCGCTGCGTGAAGCGGAAAAAATTGATTCTATTTTTGAGAAGCCGATTGATTTAGAGGTATTGGCGCAACGCATCGACAAACAAGTCGAGAGTTTCCGTGAAATTCAGCAACTCACCTCCGATCATCTCAACTTGCTGCGCTTTTTACCCACGGGGGCACTGCGCCGCATTTTTCTGGATTTAACCCCAGGGCAGGCGGAAGTGTTTGATATGGTGGTGATGTTTACCGACATACGCAATTCTTCGCGCTGGATTATGGAAACCTCCGCGCGCGATTACTTTGCCAAGCTACACACCTTGCTGGGCGAACAAGCGCGGCTGATTCGACTATACGACGGCATGGTGATTAAGACCACAGGTGATGGGCTACTGGCGGTATTTGCGGGATCGGCACGCTGCCATTTAGCTTTAAAATGCGCACTGGCCATACAACGCGCGTCCGAAACCTTGCCTGTCGGCGTGGGCATCACCGATGGACTGATGCTGGCAGGTATCTTGGGCACGCAAGATCATCTGCATATTGATGTCATCGGCGTACAGGTTCATTTGGCGGCACGTTTATGCAACAAAGCCCAAGCAGGTGAAATTCTAGCCGCGCAAAGTGTTATGGACAAAGGGCACATTCGCTTTAGTCATTCACCGATGGACGAACAGATTTCGGTACGAGGCTTTAACACCCCCGTCAACTGCGCACGTATCCCTCCCCAATTCTAGGAGTTATTTTGAAAACCGATTTTACCGATGAACAACTCAGTCACATCATTGATCAATCTTTGATTTATCAATGTGCCTGTCCCGCACAAGTCGCCAAACACATCATCGGCTTACGTGATTTACATGCTTACCAGAAAAGCTGCATCGAACAAGTTGATACCGATACCGCTGTACACCAACGTATTGCCGCCGATGCGGCACGCGCCCATCAAGCTCTCGAAGAATGCTTACATGCGGTACTGCTATTGGAACAATGGGACTTAACCACCCTCACCATGCCCCATAATCTGCAAAAAACACCCCGTGTGATCTAATCAGAAGGCTTCAAATCGGGACTTTCTCAACTAATCCATGAGTTTTTTGGTCAATTGCGCTAGAATTGCACCCACTTTTAAAACAGGAAGTTGAGACTCATCGTGGCATTGATCGTACAGAAATACGGCGGAACCTCCGTCGCCAATCCAGAGCGGATTAAAAACGTAGCACGTCGCGTGGCAAAGTTCCACGCTAAAGGTCATCAAGTGGTCGTAGTTTTGTCCGCTATGAGCGGCGAAACCAACCGTTTAATTGGCTTGGCAAAAGAAATGCAAGCCCATCCAGACCCGCGTGAGTTGGATGTGATTATCTCCACAGGCGAGCAAGTGACGATAGGCTTGTTGGCGATGGCACTCAAAGAATTGGGATTAAAAGCCAAGAGCTACACTGGCGGACAAGTGCGCATCCTGACCGACAATGCCTTTACCAAAGCACGCATTGTGTCAATTGACGAAGAACGCATTCGCCAAGATTTATCGAATGATTGCATCGTGGTCGTCGCGGGCTTTCAAGGCATGGACGCGGAAGGTAATATCACGACATTGGGACGTGGCGGTTCAGACACCACAGGCGTGGCAATTGCCGCTGCCCTGCGCGCGGACGAATGCCAAATCTACACCGATGTGGATGGGGTTTATACCACCGATCCTCGCGTCGTTTCTGATGCGCGCCGCTTAAAAACCATCACCTTTGAAGAAATGTTGGAAATGGCGAGTTTGGGATCAAAAGTCCTGCAAATCCGCTCCGTCGAATTCGCGGGAAAATACAAAGTCAAACTGCGCGTGTTGTCTAGCTTTGAAGAAGAAGGCGAAGGCACACTGATTACTTTTGAGGAAGGCAACAAAATGGAACAAGCCATTATCTCTGGCATCGCGTTTAACCGCGACGAAGCAAAAATCACCGTCATCGGCGCACCTGACAAACCAGGTATCGCTTACCAAATTCTAGGTCCAGTCAGTGACGCCAATATCGACGTGGATATGATTATCCAAAACGTCGGGACAGACGGCACCACGGACTTCTCCTTCACCGTGCATCGCAATGAATACACCAAAGCGATGAACATTCTGAACGAAACCGTACAACCGCATATCGGCGCACGCCAAGTGATCGGTGACAACCGCGCTGCCAAAGTGTCGGTAGTCGGCGTTGGGATGCGTTCACACGTCGGCATCGCCAGCAAAATGTTCCGCACCTTGGCAGAAGAAGGCATCAATATTCAGATGATTTCCACCTCAGAAATCAAAATTTCTGTGGTCATTGACGAGAAGTATTTGGAGCTGGCAGTACGCGTGTTGCACAAAGCTTTCGACTTGGATCAAGAATAATTCTGAGCAGTTTTCCCCGAAAGGCGTTATGCTGCGCGCCTTTCCAAACGCGCTCGTAGCTCAGCTGGATAGAGTATTGGTTTCCGAAGCCAAGGGTCGTGGGTTCGACTCCCGCCGAGCGCACCACCTAACAATCTTAAGCAGTCCTAGTAAGTCCAGAAAGCCCCGTTAAACCAATCGTTTACGGGGTTTTTTGTTGCCTATCATTCCTAGGTAGTCCATAATCATCCCCTGCAATCCCGCACAATTGGGGGCTGATTTTGGGGGCTGATTTTTTTACTCGAAATAACAAGCCCCCAAACACACGATCAAAGGGGGGAATATGACACTAACAGCGATTCAAATTAAAAATGCAAAACCTCAAGACAAGGACTACAAAATCACTGACGGCGAAGGTTTGTATTTATTAGTGACGAAAGCAGGCGGAAAATTATGGAAGCTCAAATATCGTTTTGCGGGCAAAGAGAAAAAACTAAGTTGCGGCGAATATCCCTATATCACTTTACAAGACGCACGCGTAAAGCGTGAGGAAGCAAAAAAGCTGTTAGCGAATGGCATAGACCCAAGCGAGGCGAAAAAATCCGCCATTGCTGAAAAGCAAGCTCACGACACAAACACTTTTAGAGTATGGGCTGAACACTGGTTTGAACATTGGCACATAGACAAAAGCCCAAGTCACGCAGATTATGCACAACGTAGATTAGAGGCTGATATTTACCCCACCATTGGTGATATGCCTATGGCGGACATTGAAGCCCCACAGGTAGCCGCTATCATGCGCACCATCGCCGCCCGTGGTGCGTTAGACGTAGCCAAACGCTCACACCAAACAATCAGGCAGGTTTTTAGATATGCCATTGCTAACGACACCAGCGGCAAAGTGACCCGAAACCCTGCCAGTGACATTATGTACAGCGACATCGTCAAGCCGCGCAAAGTTAAAAACCTTGCACGAGTTGATCTTAAAGACCTGCCCGCCTTGCTACGCGCCATTGATACCAGTGAAACACGCGCTGCTACCCGCATCGCCATTAAGCTAATGGCTTACACCTTTGTGAGAACCAGCGAATTGATTGAGGCAAGGTGGGATGAGTTTGACCTTGAAGCGAAACAATGGCGCATCCCCGCCGAACGTATGAAAATGAAAACGCCGCATATCGTGCCACTGGCAAACCAAGCGATTGAGCTGCTACAAACCCTAAAATCACATACAGGCAACTCAGCGTTGCTATTCCATAATCAGAATGACTACACCAAGTCTATGAGCAACAACACCATCCTAATGGCATTAAAACGCATGGGCTATCAAGGCAAAATGACTGGACACGGCTTTAGAGGGATTGCAAGCACTGCACTACACGAACAAGGCTATGACCACCAACACATAGAAACACAATTGGCACACAGCGCACGCGATGAAGTCAGCGCAGCATACAACCATGCGCTATACCTCAAGCCACGCACCGTTATGATGCAGCACTGGGCGGATTATTTAGATGACCTCAAAGCAGGTGCAAAAATCATTCCGTTGCAGCGTGAGGCGGCATAGTTGGTTTTTGATGCGGGTGTGTTGATTATCAAACCTATAGGCTTTAACACACCCCAAAACAAACCCTATAAGGCTTTACGCATTCCCCAATGGCAACGATAATGCGCCACACTATTTGCACATAACCCATCATGCACATTCAAGAATACGTCAACAATGTGGCGAAGCTATTTGTCACAGGCAAAGCTACCGAACATAGCTACCGTGGCGATTTACAGCAACTACTCAGCAGCTTGTTAAAAGGCGTTGCCGTCACGAACGAACCCAAGCGCATTGAATGTGGCGCACCTGATTACATTCTCACCCGTCAAGATGTGCCGATTGGTTATATTGAAGCCAAAGACGTGGGTGTAGAACTGGGCAGCAAGCTACACAAAGCCCAGTTTGACCGCTACAAAGCTGCGCTAGATAATTTGATTATCACGGACTATTTACAATTTCACTTTTTCAAAAATGGCGCATTGGTAGATAGCGTTAGCATTGCAGAAATTGGCAACGGCAAGATCCACGCCCAACCCGAAAACTTTGAACGCTTCACCACACTGATTGAAGGCTTTGCACAACAAGTCACGCAAAGTATCAAATCCCCCGCCACACTCGCCAAAATGATGGCGGCAAAAGCAAGACTCATGGCGGAAGTTATTCACAGCGCGTTAAATGAAGACGACAAAAACCATACCTACGACCACACCGACTTGCAAGACCAAAAATCGGCATTTAAAAGCATCCTGATACACGACATTGACAACACCGCCTTTGCAGATATTTACGCTCAAACCATCGCTTACGGCTTATTTGCAGCGCGTTATCACGACAAAACACTAGAAACATTCTCACGCCAAAAAGCCGCTGCACTCATTCCGCAAAGCAACCCGTTTTTGCGCAAGCTCTTTCAATACATTGCAGGCTACGATTTAGACGACCGTTTAGTCTGGCTGGTAGATGTGCTGGTAGAGATATTCCTCGCGACTGACGTTGCCCAGATCATGCGCAACTTTGGTAAAAGCACCCGCCAAAACGATCCCATCGTGCATTTTTACGAAACCTTCCTTGCTGAATATGACCCCAATCTACGCAAATCGCGTGGCGTTTGGTACACACCCGAACCTGTGGTGAACTTTATTGTGCGGGCAGTGGATGACATTCTCAAAACGCACTTCAAACTACCGCAAGGTTTAGCCGATACCAGCAAAATCAAAAAAACCTTTGAAGTGCAAGGCGCAGGCAAAAAAGGTAAAACAGAACAGCTCACCAAAGAGATTCACAAAGTACAAATCCTTGACCCCGCCACAGGCACAGGCACGTTTTTAGCGCAAACCATTCGCCACATCTACGATCAGCAATTCAGCACCATGCAAGGCGCGTGGACGGGCTATGTCAAAGAGCATTTAATCCCGCGCTTAAACGGCTTTGAGTTGCTAATGACCAGCTACGCAATGGCACATCTAAAGCTTGATATGCTACTCACCGAGACAGGCTACAACGCCAACAGCAGCGGCGAACGCCTACGCATTTACCTCACCAACAGCCTAGAAGAACACCATCCCGACACAGGCACACTTTTTTCAGGCTGGTTAAGCGCGGAAGCTAACGAAGCCAACCATATCAAACGAGACACGCCCGTGATGGTGGTGATGGGCAATCCGCCGTATTCGGTGAGCAGCAGCAACAAAAGTGAGTGGATACAAAACCTACTTTTGGATTACAAAAAAAACCTGAACGAACGAAAAACTAACCTTGATGATGACTACATCAAGTTCATCCGCTTTGGACAACACTTCATTGATAAAAATGGTGAAGGAGTTTTAGCCTACATTAGCAACAGCAGCTTTATTGATGGAATTACCCACCGTCAAATGCGCAAAAACCTGTTAGAGAGTTTTGATGAAATCTACATTTTAGATTTACACGGCAACTCCAACAGAAAAGAAAATTCACCCGACGGCAGCAAAGATGAAAATGTCTTTGACATCATGCAAGGCGTGAGTATCAACTTGTTCGTCAAAACAGGTTGCAAATCTGTGGGCGCGCTCGCTAAAGTATTTCACCATAGCCTCTATGGCAAGCGCGAGGTCAAATATAGCGCACTCAATGCCGTCAGTACGTTAGCGGATATACCTTGGCAACAATTAGAGGTTAAAGCACCCTATAATTTTTTTGTCCCCAAAAGTTTTGATGGTGAATCTGAATATGCAAAGGGTTTTAAAGTTGATGACTTAATTGTGGGGGTATCTGGTATAGAAACCAAAAGAGATCACTTTGCTATAGATTTTGACTTGAATGATTTGAAAAGACGGATAAGCGATTTTGTTGCCTCAAATTACACATCATCTGAAAGAAAAATAAAGTTTCAATTACGTGATAATGAATGGATTGTGGATGATGCCGTTGTGGCGTTAAGAGGCAATCAAAGTTGGAGAAACTCATTTTATCCGTGCCTGACTAGACCGTTCGATGTTAGATGGATTATTTATTCAAGCACCATTCTGTCAAGGGATAGAGGTGCGTTTATGGCTGGTATGAATAAAGAAAATGTAGGTCTGGTTTTAGGACGGCAAAGCAAAGAGGATTTTGCGGCATTAGTCACCAATGCCGTTTGCACTCATAAAATAGTGACGGTGTATGACAGAAGTTTTATTTTTCCCCTCTACACCTACCCCAGCAGCACCGATTTACTTGCTGAAACCACCCGCACACCTAACCTCAACAGGGTGATTGTGGGCAGCATCGCGGCGGACTTGGGTCTGACTTTTACCCCCGAAAAATCCAACCAAGCCAACACGTTCGCGCCAATTGATTTATTGGATTATATCTACGCCGTGCTACATAGCCCGACTTACCGCGAAACATACCAAGAGTTTCTAAAAATTGACTTCCCGCGTGTGCCATATCCCAAAGAAACCGCCAAGTTTTGGCAGTTGGTGGCACTGGGCGGCGAATTAAGGCGTTGTCATTTGCTGGAAGGCGTAAAAACAACCCACAAAATCAGCTATCCCGAAAGCGGCGATAACGTGGTGGACAAGCTGCGCTATGAAGACGGCAAGGTGTATATCAATGCCAATCAATACTTTTCAGATGTGCCAGCATTGGCGTGGACGTTTTACATTGGCGGCTACCAACCCGCGCAAAAATGGCTTAAAGACCGCAAAGGGCGCGCACTGGGCTTTGAGGATATTTTGCATTACCAAAAAGTAATCAATGCGCTGGTTGAAACCGATAGATTGATGCGGGCGGTAGATCAGGTGTAGCGTGTAAACCAAAATGTAGAAAAGCAAAAAGCCCGCTGATGATTGCGGGCTTTTTGTTTGGAATAAGGTGATGAGAATTTATGCAACAGTAGTTGCGTATGCTACAATGGAAAAATCCTTAAAATTTATAGGCTGTTTCTAGCGTATGAAATTTCAGGGATTTTGTCGTAAATACAGATTTTACTTGAGGGAGAATTCTCTGTTTTTACATTTTGTAGCAAAACCAAGTAAGGCAACAAGGCGCGCAATCCGTTTGAAACTGTTTTCTGGCAGGTTCTAAGCAACATATCTATGCAACATATCTATCTATTGCTTAAGGGTGCGCATTATATACTAAAAAATATTTGTTTTTTTAATCTCAATAAAATAAATTTTATTATCATTGTACAAATTTATTTGTCATGAAATTTTTGTTTTTAAACAATTTGTTATATTAACCAGTGCGCTTTGTTGCCTTTCAGTTTGAAAGGTCATAAATGAAGGAAAATTTAAACAGCAATACCCGCAATTTACCGATTCAAAAATCTGACCCTATGCAGGGTGTTTCCGCGTCATTAGCGGCATCGCTTCAATATGCACCACTCCCCCGCACGGCGTTAATCCGTCGTGCGGAAGTGGAACGCTTAACCGCATTGTCCCGTTCGCGCCTTTACGTTCTCATGGCAACAGGGGATTTTCCGCGCCCTGTTTCGTTGGGGGCAAAGTCTGTTGCGTGGTGCGAGGTGGAAGTCTATGACTGGATCGCCGCCCGCATCGCTGACCGTGCTTTAGCCGCTTGAGGAGGGGGAATGTTGAAAACTGAAAATATCGTCCCTAGCGGGCGAGTATTGAAGCCGCTTGCACCTGTTCAAATGTTTCGCGTGAATAAGCTGAAAGGCGGCAACATTATTCAAAAAGCCGCCCGTCATAATTTGCGCGAGATTCAAGCGGAATTTGGGGCGGATAGCCATATTGACCCGCTGAAAATTGCCGATAACGTGATTATGCGCGGGGAATGTACCGCCCAAGCCGTGCATCAACAGGCGATTGAGCTAATGGAACAGGAAGGGATTGTAATTAAATCTCTACGTCACGATGCGGTGCGCGGCATTGAGTTATTGGTGAGCTTGCCGCTTGATTCGGGTATTCCTGAGCGTGAATTCTTTGAGGCAAGCCTTGCATGGGCGGAAAGTCATTTTGAGTTGCCTGTTTTAAGCGCGGTGATTCACAACGATGAAGCCGCGCCGCATTGCCATATCATCCTGTTGCCTTTGTTTGATGGGCGGATGTTGGGTAGTGCGAAAGTGGGCTATCAAAGCCATTTTGCGGCGATTTTGACGGCGTTTTATGAAAACGTGGGCAAAGTATTCGGATTAGCCAAGCCCGCCCCTCGCGTGGTTTATAGCCGTGTGATGCGGCAAAAAATGGCGGGCATGGTGGTGGATTATTTGAAACGAAACCCGCGATGTTTGGAACAGCCCGCCGTGTGTGATGCGCTGCGCGATACCTTTACCGAAAACCCTTTACCGATGATGACGGTGTTGAATTTAACCGTGCCTGAAACCATGCGGGAAAAAACAGCGGTGAATGCGCTGCGCGAACCTGTTAAACCACGCGCAAAGCAGAATGTGAAACCTATAGGCTTTGAGGTTGAACAGACTGGGCAGAAAGTGCAAAGCCTATCCTGTGTAGGTTTCGTTCATCGTGATGCGTCTAATCAGGCAATGCCCACGGCGGTCAATCATCCCGTCAAGGTAGTGGAACGACACGACACAATTACACCAAATGATCCCGTCATGGTTGTGCGAGACAACACCGCGATGGATTCAGAAGCGTTTGAAGGTGATAGTGTGCGGGAACGGGATAGCGAGATAGAAAGCAGATATTGGAATGACGAATCGGGGGAACTCATGCAACCCACCCCAAAACGACACAACCGATAATCAAGCGTTGCTTTTTGCGTGAGTAATTGAGATGCGATTGCTTAGCGGTTGCATAGCGGTTGCATAACAACAAACGGGCGGGAATAGGTGAAAGTTGCCTAAACTCGCCCTTTTGCTTGATTGGGTGTGTTGGATGGTTAGCTCATCATCTTGCCAATAGCAAAGCGCAAAAATGCCCGTAATTTTGTATCGGTACAGGGAGAGTTTCTGACCGATAACCGAACGCCACAAACAAGGCGGGGCAAGGGTTAGAGCGTAGATTGTGCGATAGTTTCCGAACGATTACTGACCGATAAAGACCTGCGCGCAGATGTATAACACTTGCATACACTTGCGCGCATCCCCCGTGCAAAAGTTCACACCTGGACAACATGAACCGCAAAGCATTCAAGGATGTAGAAACGACAAGCCGCCAAAGTTCACAGCCAAGTTTACAGCTCAGAAACGCAATGGTGCAAACTTCGGATCGTTAAGCCATAAGAAGCAATCAATTCAAAGCGATAAAGCGACAAGAATTTAAAACTTCGGGGAAAACTTCGGAACAGCACCAAACAGCACCAGACGACCACCAAACAGCACCAGACGTGAACGGTTCGTGCTTTGGCGTGTCCGTGGTGTTTGATGTAAGACAGGAACACACCCAAGTGGACAATAAAAGCCCACTGAGCGCGATCCCACACGCTTAAAATACCCCCCGTAGGCTTTACGCATTCCCCAAGGGCAATGATAATGCGCCTCGAAAATCGCCCGTGAAAGGTTGCTTACCCATTAAATAATCATGTAAACAAAAACATAAACCTAAAAGACTCACAATGCCAGAGAGGTATCAAATGAACGAGCAGATAGACCAAGCAACAGATGAAGATCCAAAGATGAAAACGGGGGGATTTTTTACTGTGAACCTATCGCAAATAGACAGTATGGTTATGCAAGAGGCTGGAGCTGAGGAAGTTATGGCTTATCTGGTACTAGCTAGAGGATGCGGCAAGAACAGCACGACAGCACACGGGGCTAACAGTATCGCCAATAGAACAGGCTTAACCCATTACAAGGCTGAGCAGTCTATGGAGTGGCTAATTGATGGCGGCTATATCCTCAAGCATGAAGGCGTAGAGGGCAAGAAGCGGCTCTCTCGCTGGCAGCTTACTGAGCAGATGGATGAGCATGAGCTGGCTCTGGCTAATGCTCTGATGGATGGTATCGGCAGGGGTAAAGATAATCCGCCACTCACTCGGATATATAACGAAGTGGGCATGGGCAATCACATGATGCTCAAAGATGCTCGGCTCGATGCTCTCATGGTGTTGCTGCACCTCTACAGGCATCACTTAATGGCAGACTATGGTGGAGTTAATCCGAGAGCTGGAATCTTTAGAAACTGGCAAGCAGCAGATAATTTCAATGGTGAGCAGGTGGTGGATGTAGAGGGTACTAACGCGGCACTCTATGAGATTGAAGGTGGTAGCAACACAATGTATTTGAAGTTTGCAGAGGAGGCTCTTTTCTATGTGGCAGATACAGAGGAGAGGAATGTTAGATTCTGGGATGCTTTCCACAACCTGCACAAGCTCGGCTTTATGTATGAAGTAACTCAGGTGTGGAGTGGCAATCCTGAGAAGGACAATAAGGCAGAGCCTCTATATACCCTCTATATCCATGACAGACACGCTAGAGAATCTGAGCCATATCTGAGCAAGGCAATTCACTCGGCAGCTATCAGGCGCGGTGCTATGGATGCTTATGTGGAGTTTAGCCATATCGGCTTAGGCACAGATAGAGGTGAGTCTGCAAATATCGGCTCAGGAAAATTTAGATTTATCGCCCATAAGAAGGTGGGCGGATTTCCTCTCGGAATCTATCGGCTCAGGTTTAGAGCTGGCACTAAGGACACAGGCAAGGGAATTCTGGCAGAAAATATCAGGGTTAAACATTGGGAATCTATCCTAGCCAAACTATAGCCATGAAAGCCTTTATCCATTGAATTACGCTCTGCATCCATTGCAAATAAAGGGATTAAAGCCTTTTTCACTACATAAAGGATTAAAGAATTAAAGGAGTATAAGGAGTAAAGGAGTAAACAGTAGCACAGATGCACACTCGCAAAGCTCGTTAGTGCATCACATACCTCAAACCTTAAAAGCTAAAGGCGAAAGTCAAAAGCGGTTTAGTAGAGAGAGAAGGCTTAAAGCTCTGAGTGTTTACTGATAAAGCAGAGAAGGTTTACAGACATCCCATGCGGGCTAGTGCCGAAGTTAAAGCGGTTGCAATCATTACAGGATAATCAACAATGACCACGGCGAAACAAACGGAGTTAATTCTAAATTTGGAAACCATGGGAAGAATCCACAGACAACCAACAAAGGGCTTTGAGCGTTGCGGATAAAACGCCTATTTTGCAGGCTCACCTGAAACGTTGCAGGTGAGAAAGGAAACGGAAACGCGACGGAAACGCGACGGAAACGCAACGAAGCCGCAAGCATAAACGCTTACAACTCATAGGCTTGCAAAGATAAACGGCAAAACGCAACGGAAAACGCAACGGAAAATGAACCGCTGCAAACTTCGGATCGTTAAGACATAAAAACCAAGTAATTCAAGCAGGTAGGGCGGCGAGTGTTTCAAACTTCGAGGCAAACTTCGGATCTCACCGATAACGTTATCAGTGACAAACCAGCTCAACGGTAACGTTTCCATTGAGAATGCCGAACCTCACCATGCAAATGCACGGTGACGAACCCGAACCGCTCACCTCGGTTATCCGATGTGACAAACCCAACGGTAACCACTTGGGTTATTTTGGGTTATTCAACGCCTGTTCAACGTGCGTTCGCAGGGGTGAAAATTGGTTCTATTGCTATAACAGCCCCAGAATTAGCATATAAAAACGTAGTTATTCAATAGGTTAAAAATGTATGCGTTTTGAGTTGCCCCCAATGTTGCCCCCAAAGTTGCTGCGCTATCAACACTTTCACCAACAAACCACCAAAATTACAGAGATTCAAGCAAGCAAAAATGCCACAGCAATGCACCAGCTATGCCACGGCAATGCTACAGCATCGACAAAATGCCACAGCTAATGCCACAGCACGACCACAGCACGACCACAGAAAAGCACAGCCTGTGCATGATCGAATGGTTTGCGGCATTGTTTACGATGATTTACTGCAAACCATACGGGAGGTTTTAGACCTGTTCTATGGCTTCAAAAGGTTGGTTTATGGCGATATTGATATGCAAACCATGCGAACCATTGCAACACCCAAAACAGGTGAAAATTGCGCGCTGTTCTTTTCTGGAGTTTCCCCGCTGAAAACGCCCCAAAAACCCCTAAGCAACTAATGCAGCCGAAAAACTGACTAAGAAAACGGGATATACACAAACCGTGCGCAGTCGTGAGAAACAGTGCGCACAGTGCGAAAGCAAACCCAAACAACATTGAAGCCAAAAACTGTTAGAATCACTCACGCGCCAAATTTTGTTTTTCAGCATAAAACAGCTTAAGAAAAAACAAACAGGGGCTTATTTGGGGGCTTTTCGTAATTACGTGTTTTTCAAGCCATTGAATAATATATATTTATAGCCGCAATGTGACTCCCGCCGAGCACCAAAATTAGCCTAAAACGGGTACTAGAAATTAGTACCCGTTTTTATTTTGTACAATAACAAGATGCCACGAGTAATCACTACAAAACCTAAGCTGATTCACTAAAACTTAAGCTGTACTGGGAGCATTTTTGAGTCTTATTTAAAAGCACTCTGAATAGCCAGCACGATTTTCTTAGGGCGCAATATCATGGCTATTTCTTCGTAAACAAGCTCATACATAAGCTCCTGCATGGAAGTAAGAGGCTTTGATCCATCAGATTGTTTTATTGATATCAAGACGCGCAACATCACCATGCGCAACACTTTTGTTATGCCATCAGCTACATCTTCTCGACCATAACTAAGTGCGTCGCAACACTCTTTGTAATATGCACTAACAAGCTGTGGCTGAAATTCCTCAGTTACAACACGAAGAAACTCTGCGCAAACATTTATGCCTGACCGAAGTTCCAGAGTTGGACGCTTAAGTGTTTCCAATACGGCTTTAACCTGTGGCGACAAAGTGCTCGTGCTTTTCCTAGCTGCCCAGATAAGGTCATCTGACCCGACACTCACAAAGTCATGGCCCAACGAAAGCTTTTCGACGATGATTCGTGAATACTCTGATTGTTCTAGGCGTTTCGAATCCCTTAAATGCATTAACAGCGGCTGAAGCCACAGCGTATCAGCAACCCCAACTTGGATCGCCAGAAAGCGAAGAATTCCATCTTCCGACAGCAGAACGGCCTTTCGTTCCAACGCAAGATAAATTGCATCAATAGATGCGCTGTCCAATAACTGTGCGAGCAACCTTTGGTTCTTGGTAACAGTGGATGGGCCGAAAGTTGGTACGACCTCGCAATACTTGTTTGCGTAGTCTAGTAGCCGTTGCAAAAATCGTTTGCGCTGCTCGTAATACTTAACGGGAATGTCTGTCATATAGAACTGGCCGTTTTCCTCGCGCATATTGCTCGATGCCTTTGGTGCGTCAACGAGCTGAATTAATCCAAGCAACTGCTCCTTGAGAGTTTGAGGTATCAATGGTGTACCCAGCAACTTTATGGCTTGCTCAAATGCGTCACAACGCACCAGCTCGGCCAGTGTCACCAAATCCAATACATAGCGTGCTCCATCTCTCTTGAGCAGCTCGCTACATTGGTCACGTTCTAAATGTGTACCACCACTTACAAAAAATCTTGCGTGCTTATAGGGCCATTCAAGCAACAGTGTCACGGGGTCAGAGCCTAAAGCATCGGCAAGGGTCGATATAGCTAATGGCTGCTTTGAATACTGAGCAAAAAGTGATTCTACGTATTTTGACCGCCTTCTAAGGAACTCTAGAATCGGCTCAACATCAAGATCCCCATTCGGTTTTCCAAGGTTCACGCTCCAGATAGGCCCAGATTGCCCAGCTGATACCGCAATAATTTCGTGTGCTTTTCGTGCGGCGAACAGCAGAGTGCTTTCGATATGAATTATCTCGGCCTCCACCATGCCAAACCCACTGCTGACTTCGGCCTTATCACCAAGCTTTTTTCCCAAAATATAGCCTGCCTGTACAGAATCTGGATGTACTGCTTCTGGCCACGTAGCAATCTGTGACAATCCTAACTCTTCAATAGCAATCCATCGCGTATCATTTTGATAGCGAAGTTGCACGGCGACACCTGGTGCGACAGCATCAGCAACTTGAGGTATCCCTGTTTCTTCCGATAAGAACAACACCAGAAGATAGTATCCAGCGATACTTGCATCATGTGGTTGAGAGCGAAATAACCGATATAGTCGCTTTATTCCCTGAAAATCAACACCGTAATTCGTTTCATATTTTGCAAATTCGAATTCATTTTCTGGTCTGCCATTTTCAAAAACGGGGTTTGTCGCAAGAAATGCTTTTAGCTCTTCAACCTTCTCCAATTGGCGTAGTACCCCAACATAACCAACCGCAACACCAGAGTCGTAAGGCCTTTCCTCGATCTCATGTTTTAATATTTCATATAAACGTGGCAAGTCACCAGCAGCATGAGCAAGATTCGCCGCGATGCGCCTGAATGCTGAAAGTTGATGGACTGACGCAGGTAAAGATTCAATGGCAAGTCGCGCAAGCTCTCGCTGATCAGATTCAACTAGACAAATAAGATACCGTTGAGTTAATGCCCCCCAGATATGCGTATCGGCTAACCTTCCGTAGAGATCGGATGCCTCAAGGTAAAGTCGAAAGTCATACAAAAGGTCTGCCACTTGAAGGATCGTCGGTGGCAAAGCTACCTCAGTAACAGCGGCAAAGCACTGTCTTGCCTGTTCCTCTGACTCCAAAATACTGCCTTGTTTCCGTAGCATCCTAGCCCAGAGAGTTGCAAGAGAAATATTAGCTGGAGAAGCAGTGAGCTGTGCTTTTGCGCTATCTATAGCCGCAGTTTGATTCCCCTCCACCCATAAAACATGAATCGAAAGTGCCAGTAGATCCTCTGCAATTTGATCATCAATGTTTCTTGTATCAAGTACTGAGTTAATATTCTCGTAGCAAGCTAACTCCCCACTGTTGGCATACGCTTCAGCAAGAATTACGAGTATTCCAGTTGAAAGTTCATTTATCAGGCCGTCAGTGAGCATGCGAATAGCGGGAATATCACCTTTATCGACAAGCTCATTGATTCGAATCCGCAACAGCCCCTCGGCTAGTGGAAAACGCTGAAGACCGCGTAGCGCAATGCGACAACTTCGATCTACATCACCAGCAAGTTTCAAAGCAATTGCTATGTTATTCGTCACTTCAAAAGAAGCCTTTTCAGGTTGAATAGTTTCGAGTTCTGCCTCTATGGGTTCAAACGTAGAAATGGCTAGTTGTAGTGCCCTTTTTTGTTCAACTGAAATCTGCCCGAAGTGAGCAAAGACTGGATTAACTGTAGCCCAAATGATGGACGAGGCAAGTAGTACACGTTTAATTTCAAGTGACTTATCCTTTTTATAACACTGATACGCAAGCTCATATGCTTCCTGCTGACAGTCCTGTTTTTGCCGTATATATGAAAGCGTATACAGAACATCCACTTCGTTGCAAAGAGATTCAGGCAGCCCTCCTTCTGGTTCATGTTGACCGAGAGAAAATCGAGCCCCCATCTTCAGTGCCCATAAAATCGAACTGACAGGATGCTTCGTGAGCCCTGCTTCACATGCAGCCAAACTCTCATCGAACTGCTTTCGTATCTGAAAAGCACGGGCTCGATTAGCCAGTGCTTTTTCGTCTTCAGGTGCATAGTCGAAAGCTTTCATGTATTCATTGGCAGCGGCTTCCTCCTGTCCATCAATCAACATGCAAGTGGCAAGATTTGTATGCCAGCGAAACTTGGTAAAGTCGTCACTCGTGGCGACTTCATCACGATGGGCATCTAAAATTTCGCGAGCCTCTTTGAAAAGACTGCTACGAATTTTGTCTCTTGCCATATCAAGCTGCTTTGCCAGAAGCTTGTTGATTTCGTGGCCGCTGGATTGAGGGACAGAATTACTAACTTGATTTGCGAGAATTGCAGCAATTCCCGCCATTAGCTCATTGTGCCCATCAAGCATATCAGCCTGAAATTTTCCTTGGCTGGCTTGGGTTTCAATATAGAGTAGTTTTTGCTGTTCAAGGAGGGCAACGGTGTGGCTTGTATCGGCTTTAACTTCTTTTATAGCCAGAGAAGTTTCTTCAATTTGCCTTCTGTCTATGAAACTTTGGAGAGCAGCTTGATCCTTCATCGCCTCCATGACGAAGTCGAGTAGATCAGTAATGGCTTCGTCAATATCAGCGGGACAAGATGATCCAATTTGTTTGCGGTACGCGGCTGCAATGACTGACACGTCTGGTGTTTTATTGCGCGCCAGATATTTTGCTAATTCTGGCCCAGCGTGATTTTCGAGGAAATGCTGATCTAAAAGAGAGGCTGTAAGTTCTTTGTGTTTATTAGCGAAGCGTTCAAATCCATTCTGGATGGCATCTTTGAGCGCATTTTCGATAGCCGCAACGTCATCATGCGACTTGGCCGCATCAGCAACTTTTTGCCATAGCCATGGCACGAATACACCAACAGCAGCTTCAAGCAACATTCGAACTCCTAGCTAAATGTGTCATGGGTATTGATTTGCAATTTTTTGCAATGTTGTTGTGGCAATGAGCAATGCTAGCAGATATCAGCTCTTGTAGAGGAAGTGGTTTACTCCTTGGTGCATTGGTGCTTCTTCGACTTGGCAAGATATAGCGGAAAGGTCGTTAAGGGGTGACGCTCTACTTTTCTGCTGAATCACATGCCCGATAACTGTCCGTTGTGAACGATGCCCGAGTCCTGTCAATGGACACGGCCTTATTGTTATGGATGTGCTGATATATTCGATTTTGTGGTTTTTTGCTAAAACAAAATTGTTTTTTTATCAACACACTGAATTCCGACCTTAGTCAAACTCAAGTCCAATACAAAAATGTGAGCTGTGATGAATAAGGGCGATTTCAGTAGTTGGAGTAGGTGTAATATACACTGCGCAGGTGTGGAATGTTGTGGGTAAGTGAGGGCGTATTCTGATGTCTCACGTAAAATTTCGGATACCTGCTCTATATTCACGATAAATGAACTGACCGCATTTGGCAATTTGTATGAGAAAGCGAATCACATGAAACGATGGCTTGCCGCAGAACATATCAATCGACTGTCCGCGAATCCTGCTCACTGCACGCGTACGACCCTACCGTTGGATATTGATTTGCGCCGCCCATTTGTGCCAGAAGGCTATACCCAGCTTTACTACACACCTATCTACACCACGCTGAATTTCGAGCAGCGACTGCGCTACAACCAGCTATTCGGCTTGCGTATCAATGAGTACATTATGATGTTGGAAGCGGATTTGGTGGAACGCTTGCTTACCCCGCTGCTTCGTCTGCCTCAAATTGTTGCCGATGCGGCTTTCGTTCACGCGATGACCACGATGATGGAAGAGGAAAGCAAGCATTTTGCTGCCTTTGCCGCACTGAATCGCGCTTGCCGTCCCGACCTTTATCCGCTTGGCAAGGATCGCCTGTTTTCTCGCCTGCCCGCATGGACACAAGCCATGTTCTGGATGGTTGGCGCACTGGCGGGACGCTACGCTTTCGCGCTGTGGTATTTGATGGCGATGGAAGAGTCGTCTATGGCGATGGCGCGAGAGATGATCCGCCATCCCGAAACGGAAACACTGGGTGCGCTAGACCTCGCCTTCGTTTCGGTACATCGTGAACACATGAAAGACGAAGCGCGTCACCTGCATATTGACGGCAGGATGATTGAACAGTGCATGGGATCAGCAGGCAAGGCAAAACGCGTGAATGCGTGGTTGTTCCAAGCCATGTTGCGCGGCATTACCCGTCCCACGCGCAGCGGTTCTGGGGTCATGGTCATTCACCAGTTGGTGCGCGAAATGCCCGAATTATCCAGCCGCAAGGAAGAGATGATTCAGGCAATTCTGGCGTTGGAGAAAAACCGAGCGTTCCAAGAAAGCTTGTTTAACCGCCGCATGATGCCCGTCACCTTCCAAGTATTCGACCACACCCCAGAATTGGCGAATCTGGGCGAAAGGATGTGGGGTTATGACCGACGTTGAATCGTATAATCTGGAAAAACCTAGTGCTTTTTCCTTATGGCTGAATGGTTTGCCATTGCTGCATTTGATCTCAGGCTTGGGCATTTCCGTGGGCATGAGCGAAACGACCAGCGGTTGCGTGGGTATACTTGCCGTTTGGATTTACCTGCTACCACCACTCGCTGCCCGACTCATCATCACCATTTGGGGGCGTCCCGAAGGTCGATTGACCCAAGACATGCGTGCGTATCGGGTGTGGTGGGCATTGACCCAGTGGCAAATACTGTTCAACCGTTTGCCGTGGCTGGAGGAATTATTACGATTGGTGCCAGGGCTGTACGCGCTGTGGATTGGATTGTGGGGCGGGCAGCTCAGTCCTTACGCCTATGTTGCCCCTAGGGTGCTGATTACCGACCGTCATGCTGTTCGCGTTGAGCGCGGCGCGGTGTTAGGCATGAAGAGCATACTGGCGGGGCATTTGGTACAACGAGATGAAACGGGGCGTTGGCTGGTGCTGGCAGCCGCCCCCATCGTCGAGTCCGAGGCGATACTCGGCGGTGCGGCGCAACTCGGCCCTGGTGCCGTGTTGCGTGCAGGCAAGATGCTGCCCACGGGGTGCCGTGTCCACCCCTTTGAAGAATGGCCACGCCGCAAAGTGCATCCCCAAACGCCCTGAAAATTTTTTCAACACCTTTAACCTGAATAGGAGAAATACTAATGTCCCGTCTCTTTGCCACCCTCGCCTTATCCCTGTTGCTTGCTGCGCCCGTTTTTGCAGACAATTCTGGGGAACAAACCGATCAAGCCGCCCTGCGCAAGTTGAAAGTCGAACTCGCTGCCGCCGCGAACAGCCGTGATTACGTTGCCCTGCAAAAACTATTGCATCAACCGTTTATGACCACCTTGGTGACGCAGGATAACTTCACGGAGATGGATAAACTCAAAGCGTATTTTGAGAACCTGTACACCCGCGACACCTTGCGCATGAAAACCGTGTCGATTGCGGCGGAGCCTGATGGTCTGTCGCAAATCTATCAAGGGACGTTTGCGGTCAATAAGGGTTCGACCAAAGAGCATTATGAGATGGCGGACGGACGCAGTTTCGACATGAATGGACGCTGGACAGCGGTTTCCATCAAAGACAACGGCGAATGGAAATTACTGGCTATTCATACGGGCACGAACTTTCTCGACAACCCCGTCTTGAGTGCTATCGAAAAAAGCGTGGTCTGGGTCGGCGTGGCGGGTGCCGCAGGTGGTTTGATGCTGGGCTTCGTCGCAGGCTGGTTTGTCAGGAAGAGCCGAGCGGGAAAATCCGCCGCATGATAATAGCCAGTCCCAGTCCGCTGATGACATCAAGCAGGTGATGTTGATGCACCAGCACGGTGGAGGCAGACATCAGCACCAACCAGCCCCCATATCCCCAAGCCCAAAACTTGGGGCCGCGTTCAGCACAGCCTAGCAGAATCAACGCAGCAAATGCGACATGCAGCGACGGCACAAGGTTGTGTGGCGTGTCCACTTGAGTGAGCAAATCAAACAGCGGTTGATATAGCCCCACCACTTTGGCTGGCGCAAACCCTAAGTGCGCTGGCAACAGTAGCAAAATACCACCCGCGATGAGCAACGTCGCCGTGGACTGACGTGCCAGTATGTCGATTTGTTTGGCACTTAGGTGAAACAGCGGCAACAAAAATACCGAGTACAGCGATAAATACGGCCAAATCATCCAGGGAACCAGTGGGATATTGCGCTCCCATGCACCATAGAATCCAAACGTTTGCGGGGCGTGTGCCGCAACATATCCCGCGCCAAAATAAAGCGGAAAGAAAAATACGTAGAACAGTGCCATAAACTTGAGAAAAGCACGCCAACGCGCCGCATCGGGCCAAGAAAAATACGCTGTATTCATGTTGAGCGAGACTGAATGTGCATACGCAGCGGGGTCTTCGTTTGCAAGGTGATGCACTGGCGCAGTTCGATGGGGTGATGATCGGCGCGTTCAAAACGCAAGTGTTTCATCAGCATCGCCAAAATCACCACCGCTTCCTGCATCGCGAATCCCATTCCTAAACAGACACGAGGCCCTGCGCCGAAGGGCAGATAAGCAAAGCGTGGAATTTGCGCCCGTTGCTCAGGCAAAAAGCGTTCAGGCATAAAGGCATGAGGGTCATGCCACAGCTTGGCATGTCGGTGCAACACCCAAGGCGAAATCAAAAGGGACGCTCCCGCTGGCACGTGCTCGTCCCCTAGTTTGTCTGCGCTGCGAGCCATGCGCCCAATCATCGGGGCGGGCGGGTACAAGCGCATACTCTCCTCAACCACGGCACGCGTCCAAACCAATTTTTTGAGCGTGTCCGCCGTGAATATCTCGCTGGTCAGATGCGTATCCACTTCCGCTTCGACTGCTTCGCGTACATGCGGTGTCTGTGACAGCAAAAAAATAGACCAAGTCAATGCGACCGCAACCGTATCCGAACCCGCACCAATCAGCGTAGAGACATTGCCTTCAATCTCGTGGGTACTTAACGACTGCCCCGTTTCGGCATCTTGCGCCGCAAAAAGTCGCGCAAAAAGATCGTCTGGCGACGACGAGCCTGCCCTTTTTGCCTCGGCGATGACGCGTTTCGCTCGTCGTTCCACTAAGGCGGTCGTACGCCACCCCAACATGCGCCTCATCCCTGGCAACCACGCAGGCAATCCGAGTAAATCGCCCAGTTCAACCATGCCGTTGATGTCGGCAAACCGTCGAACACTCTCGGCTATCATCGTCGGCGGCTCGCCTAATCCATGCGTAAAAATCGTGCGCCCCAGCACATCGACTGTTAATGCCGCCATCTCACGCCCAAGGTCAATCTCAGTTCCTATGGTACGCAACCGCTGCACCGCAGCTTCTGCAGCGGCAAGCATATTGGGCAAGTAGGTCGCCACGGTTTTCGCGGAAAAAAGCGGTGCCAAGGCTTGACGTTGAACTTGCCACTTGCGCCCCTCTGCCGAAAACACGCTGCGCCCCGTCATGCGCAGCACGATGCGCTGCTGCATACTGTCACGCACATAATTATCGGCGTGATCGACCAGTATCCATTTGATGTGCGCGGGGTCGCTCACCACCAAGCGCGTACCAAGCAGGGTGCGCTCCACCACCACCCACTCCTCAAAATGTTTTTGACACCACACATTCAGCGGATTGAACAAGGCTGCCCGCAACAATTGCCAAGTCGGCAAGGTGGTGGGGGGCTGTGGTGCGGGCGGCTGGAAGGAAGGACGGTCGGCAATCATCGGTGCGATTCCTGTTCCGCAGCAGGAAAAAGGAAGGCTAAATCGGCGGGTGCACCCATGGGTGGTGCGGGACGGACGCCTTTCCAGAGACTAAAGTAAACCCGCCAAAAAGACGGCTGGCGCACCGAGGGATCAACCAAGCTGGGTAATTTGTACCACGGCACATTGGGATATTGATGATGTGCTAAATGATAATGGTAATTAAGTGCGATCCAGCGAAAAGGCGGCAAGACCTTGAGATTCCACGCGCCACTGCGCACCTCACGTGCACTCCACGCATGATCGGCGTATTGCAACACTGACCAGTGCAACGCGAATGCGCCATAACACGCCAACGTCCAGAATACATTCAAATCAAGGCTATAAAAAATCAGGGCTTGATACGCAAACGCTAAGGCAATCTCGCTCCACACGCGTAACACGGGCAGTTTCGCCAAGTCTGCGATATAGCTTTCAAAACCCAACGCGGGGGCATAGCGTTCAACAAAAAAGCGCGAGCGATATGCCCAAGGTGCCAGCAGGTAAAGCACATTTCCCAATACCACCGACCACCAGTACAAGCCCAATAGATTGCCCGTGTAAAGCCAAAGATTGCGCATCAGCCGAGACTGGTGCGGCAAATAGTAGTCATACAGTTCCTGATCGGTGCGATTGCGCTGATGATGTCCTTCATGCGCCAACCGCTGCATAGAGAACGAGGTCGGAAACGCCCAGCCACACACGATGCCCAACCATTCGTTGCGACGGGGCGACGCACAGCCAACCCCGTGTACTGCTTCGTGCATCAAGGCAAACGGCGTGTTGGCGATGAGACTAAACAGCCAAACAGCAAGCAGCGCAAAGCCTAGACTCAAATGACTGGCGACCCACAAACAGCCCCACGTGGCGACAAAAGACAGCAATAAAATAAGCACGTTCAATGGCAAGATTCTCACTCCTTGGCGATGGGATGACAGCCAGTATGACCGTGTACCCGATTGGATCGGCGGCGATAGCCCCATACAGGAAAGGCGATGGCGGTGAGTAGTAGTACAGGAAATAAACAGCAAAATACAGTCGCATTTAGCAAACCCCGTGCCACCAACCATTCCGCCCCCGCTATACACAAGCCATAGATTGCCCCAAATCCTGCAAAGAACCAAGGGGCATAATCCAGCGTGATCGCCTCCGCCCCTTTATTGTCCGCCCAAGGTTGGTTATAGACCCGCAGGATGCCAGACTCAATGGCTTTGACATCGTAAAGTACATTCCAAAACCCCAGCACGGAAGCCAATACCAAGCTGGTTTGAAACAGATCAAACACGCTGTTTGCGAACCCTCCGTGGCACAGCCAAGCTAAGGTTGCCGTGGCACTGCCGAATACAAATCCGTGGTGGGGGCGAAACCGCCCCAAGCGGAAGCGCGTATCGAACTCCCACACTTTTAAGATATTCGTCCCCACGCCAGGCACAATATAGGCATAAAGTATGGGCGTAAGCCAAGCTATCAGCGTCAGCCATATATTGCCGTCGTATGTCCGCCACCACAGAAAAAAAGAAAGCGGGGTCAGCACCGCTGGCGCAACATATTGATAAATTTCAAAAATCGCTTTTTTCATTTCAACCCAAACCGCATGCGATGTTTTTGATACACCTCGTTTCTGAACAACATCGTGTATTTCCAGTAGGACACCACGCTCCACAAGGTACGCATATTGGTTTTCATATCGGAGAAACGATGCAGCAATGCAGGCACGCTATTGAAACGCTTTCTGGCTGCATGGCACACCTCGGTCAGCTCATCGGCAGACATCCTGCTTGGCACAAAGGCGGCTTGATTAAAGCGATAGTCGGGGTGTAACCACCATTTTCCGTCATAAAGCAAACGCCCTTCGGTCTCCAATTTGCGGTATAGCGGCGTATTGGGGTAAGGCATCAGAATGTTGAACGCGGCAAAGGTGAAGCGATGGGTCAGCGCAAAATCTAGCGTATCGAGGATGGAGTCACGCGTGTCATGGTCATAGCCTAAGGTGAACGCCGCCCAAGTTTGCATCCCGTATTCCCGCAAAATATCGACCTCCTGCTGATAATTGGAAAAACCAGGCAGATTGGGCGATTTTTTGGACTCCCGCAGACTGTCACGCGTAATGGTTTCAAAGCCCATCACATTGCCCACGCAGCCACTGTCGGTCATCAGCCGCATCAACTCGGCATCGCGGGTAATATCCAAGCTGGCTTGGCTAAACCACTTCACCCGCAGCGGAATCAATTCACGACAAAGGTCTTTCAGGGCAGCCTTGTTCGAGGCGATGTTGTCATCCACAAAAAAGATGAATTTGTGCCCATGATGGTCGATTTCCTTCAGCACTTCGTCGATGCGACGGATGTAATGTTTGCGGTCAAAGTATTCGCTCACCGCGCAAAAATTGCAGGCAAAACGACAGCCACGTGAATACTGCATCAAGGTCATCGGCAAATAGCCTTTGCCCTTGAAAATATCCCGTCTTGGCAACAATCCGCCCGCTTGGGCAATCCCAGGTTCGCCGTGATAACGACGCTTGAGTTGTCCTTTTTGCGCATCCGCCACCACCGTCGCCCACATCGTTTCCGCATCGCCTGTAAAAACACTGTCGGCATACAACGCGGTTTCGTCGGGCAAGAGCGTCGGGTGCATACCGCCCATGATGACGGGCACGCCACGCTGCCGATATTCGGCGGCAATTTCATACGCTCGTCTGGCGGTATAGGTTTCCACCGTGATCGCCACCAAGTCCGTCTGCTCGTCATACGGAATCGACTCCATGCGATCATCAAACAGCGTCACCTCCACATCAGGTGGAGTCAGCCCCGCCAACACACCCAGCATTAAAGGTTCCATCCGACCATGATCGACGTACAAGCTATGCTCGCGGCGACCGATATTGGGTTTGATAAAGGTTATTTTCATCGGCTTATGTACCCAATGTTCGATATTGTTTACGCATCACTTCCCGACGCGAAATAAGATTTGCCATCCCGACCATGCCCGTGCGGAATAAATCAATGCCCGCATCCGAGCCCAACACCCGACGAGCGATAGACGACCAAGAATAAAACGCTTGCTTGGCGGCAAAACACTGTTCGGCAAATTCTGCGGGGGACATGGATTTAGGGATGAAAATCGGATCGCCATAGCGATAGTTTGGGTCTAGCCACCATTGGGGTGACAGCAAACGATCTTCGCTTAACAGCCGATCATACAGCGGTGAACCTGGCGTGGGGGTCAGCGGGTTGAAATTAGCGATTTCCAGTTTAGCCGCCTGCGCAAAATCCAAACTTTGGCGGATGGTTGCCGTGGTGTCGTCATCGTAACCGAACACAAATGTGCCATACACCGCGATACCGCGCTGGTGAAATTTTTTAACCACACTGAGGTAATCCCCTGCGACCTGATTCCACGGTTTCGCCATTTGCTTCAAGTTGGCGGGCGACAAGGACTCAAACCCCACCAACACAAAAATGCAACCCGCGTCGCGCAGCTTATCCAGCAAGGCTTCGTCCCGCGCCACGTCGATGCTGATCTGGCATGACCAGCGCAATTTTAGCGGACGGATGGCAGTCAACATGGCTTCGAGTAATTCACGGGAACTGAATAAATTGTCATCCACAAAAAAGATCAGCTTACGGCGGCTAAACTGTTGCAATTCTTCGACGAAGCGATCCACGGGGCGCATCCGCAGTTTGTCCTGATAAAACGCGTGGATCGAACAAAAATCACACACAAAACGACAGCCGCGTCCAAACTGAACCAGCTCCACGGGTGCGTATTTTTTGCCCTTGAAAATGCTGCGATCCAGCCGATAATCGTCCAACGGACGGTCGTTGCCACCCGCATAAACCCGCTGCAAACGATCATGGCGAAAATCCGCCAGCAACCGCTCCCAGCTTCCTTCCGCATCGCCCGTGACAATGGCATCGGCATGTTGCAAGGCTTCGTCGGGCAAAAAGGTCGGGTGATAACCGCCCATCACCACGGGTACGCCCTTGGCACGGTACGCCGCCGCAAGGTCATAAGCGCGTCTGGCGGTAAACGTTTCCACCGTGATGGCGACCAAGTCAGGTTTGTCATCCGCAGGGATCACTTCCACCTTGTCATCATAAAAATTAACGGCAATCTCTTTGGGCGTGCGCGCCGCCAATATCCCCATGGCAAGCGGCGGCAAGCCATCCGTTGAACGGTAATCCCCCATATTCGGGCGCAACAGGGTAATTTTTTCCAGTTTCATAACAGCGCAACCTCTGGCTGTACGGGGCGATCATCGAGCGCAAGGCTATCTGCATCTGGCCAGTTCACGGTTTCAATGCGCGTATGGCGTTGAACCGCGCCCAAGGGTTGGATATTGCCTTTCACGTTTGTCCTTGCTCCCGCTTGTGGGCGCGCGTTACGCTGCCTTGCAGCAAAATGGGCAGGTCTTTCGTTATCATATTCCCTCAGTTTCTTCATCAGAAAGATAGATATTCTCATGTCCATCCCCCGTGGAGTGACGTGATAGAGCGCGGCTGCAAGTTTAAGTCGTAAAGGTCTGGTCATCGTGCGGTTATTTTAATGCACAAATGCGATAACGAAAGACCTGCCCCCTTCCGTGTTATTTAATGCCGCACATACACCTTCTTCCCTGCATCCCATTGGAAACGGCTAATCTTGCCTTTGGAAGTTACCAGTGTGACTATTTCTCCCTCAAGCAACTTGGAATGCAATTCACTGGCAAATTCCTTGTCTGTCTGCTGCTCCTTCGATTTCCCAATCAGCAATTCATCCATTGTGACTGGAAAATTCCAGCGATGTCCAGCAAAAGCAAAATCACCATTTCCAAGCTCGGTTTCAGCAAATAGCGCAGCACAGCTGGCATAGGTTGTATTATCAGGACAGCCAACAAGCTCACCCTTCTCGTTGACCTCGTCGTTACAATCCGCATAACGAGGTATGTTAAAACGCTGACTATACTTTCCGTTATAAAGCAGGAACCTTTTGCCGTTGATTACATAAGCCGTGATGGTGGATGCCGTTTCTTCTATTGTCTCCGTACCAGGCGCACAACACGAATTTACCTGTTCCTCCAATTCTTCTCCTACACACCTCTGCAGCAGGGTGACGCGGTTTTCCGACATCCTGTAACGCTCCGTATTCTCTGTCCACGGCTCTGAGCCGCCCAGCTCACGAATCACATTGCCGCGAGTAAGCATTGCCTGAAGCTTCTCTGTACGCATGAGGTAACGCTTAATCAGGCACTCAGCGGCACCGTAGACATATTCACCCTTTGGGGTAATACCACAAGCCTGATCATGCCCTGCCAGCCATTCGCGCTGGGTCTTTAGCACGCTCATCTTTTCTTCATCGGTTAGCAAAGTTCGAGCTGCGGTATAGATATCCCACATGCGCTGGTCTAAATTTGCCAGATTGCGGTCGCTGCAGATTAGCTGCTCAACAATAGTCTTGGCTTTTTTGCAGGAAAAACTCGGTCGCAGATCTGGTTGAATTGTTATGCTCGGGCCATAAAGCAGCACATCGCACCAGATAGGTGGTTCAGCACTTGCAGCCAGTGCTGGCGTAGCAAAAGCAAGAATGGCAAAAAACATCAAAGAAACCATGGGGTCAGGTCTAGCATCGTAGCATTGCGCATCCCCGCCACTCACCACGCCCATCAAACCCAATGCGCAGCACGGCACTTGTTTGAATTTTCGGGGGTTGAATTTTCGTTGTCTCGTTCATCGTTTCGCCTCTCTCGCGATTCGTTCTACGGTTGTGAAATGTACGCCGAAGAGAGGCGTAACAGGGTAGTTTTCTCCAGCTTCATAACAGGGCAACCTCTGGCTGTACGGGGCGACCATAGAGCGCAAGGCTTTCTGCATTTGCCCAACTCACGGTTTCAATGCGTGTGCGGTAGCTTTCGTGAGGGAGCACCGCTTTCAGGCGGGCGTTCAGTGGGCTTTGCGCCGACAAGCCCAGCGTACCAACCAACGCGCCTTTTTGCGCCGCCAGCCTCAGCCCTTCTTTGACCACCGCCACCGCATTGTCCTGCGCGGATTCGCTCAACGCGACAAAAGACAAAAAAACCTGCTCAATTTGTTGATTGGGTGCGGGTAATTTGAGCTTGCCTCGGATGCCTGCCAATAGGTTGTACGCGACGCGGAGTTTATTCAGCGGAAAACGGTACGAGCGCACCACGGTTTGCTTGAACCTGCGCTGATCCCAAATTGCCAAACAACCGTGCAGCACATCGCCGTCCTTGAGTAGCCAAAAATCCGCCAAGCAAAGTCCGTGCGTGCCATCCAATGATCGCAACCAAGCCTCGTCCAGTCTGGGCGCAAATTGGAACGCTTGTGCCTGCTGATTAAAAAAATCGCTCAACGCGGGTATATCTTCCCGTGTAGCCGCTTGCAGCAATCCCGTCGGTTGCTCTAGTCGCGTCGGGAAAACCAGCGTTTCCATCTCCCCCGCCAACAGGTAACGCGGCAGGTGTTTGAGACCTGCTTCCAACACGCGGCGCGCCTGATTATTTTCTTGCCCAATGCTGGTAAACCAAGCGTTCGGCTGCCTCCATGGGCGGGTTAAAACAGGAATCGAGGCAAAGCCATCCCTCAAGATGCGTATCTTGCGCCGATAGGATGGGTTGACGCGCAATCCGCCCAAATAACCCGCAACGGCGGTTTGCCCATTCAGATGCACAGGAAGCTGAGCGCAGGTGTACATCCCGACAAAATCATGCGGCAATTTTTCCGCCTCGGCAATCACGGCAAGCGACGCGCCCATCAAATTTTCACCGTCGAAAAAACACGGCTCGCGCTCAAAAGCCAGCTTAATCCACGCATCCATGTCGTTATCACGCAAACAACGCCGCAATGCCGCGTCATCCGCCGACCCCGCAGGACGAAACACCACTCCGCCTGCGCGATAGACAATTTGCGGGTCGGGCGTGATAGGCTTCACCGCACCGCCTCCAATAGCTCACCCTGCCAATTTTCATCGCCCAGCGGATAACCGTTGCGGTTGCTCACATCGGATCGGTGCATCATATTGATTGGAAAGAAGTTTCGGAACATAAAAAAATCGCTGCGGTTGGTTTTTTCCAAACCGCGTTTAAGGATGCTGTCCCACGCATAAAATCGTCGGCGAGCCGCCACACACAAGCGCGTCACGTCTTCGGGCGCGAGTTGTTTTGGGAAGAAGGGCAAATCGTTGTAGCGGTAGCGGTCGTCTAACCACCATGCGGGATATTTCAGCCGCTGTTCCTGTTGCAGTTGCGTGTAGAGTGCCGTGCCTGGGAAGGGCGTGAGATGGTTGAAGGCGGCGATATAAAAACGCTGCTCAATGGCAAAATCCACTGCTTGATCGAATGAATCCACGGTGTCGTTTTCATAGCCAAAAACAAAGGTGGCATACACGCGGATGTTGTATTTTCTGAGGTTGCGCAAGGCTTTTTCATAGCCGCCTTGCATGGTGTTGAAACGCTTTTTCATGGCGCGCAAATTGCCTTCGTCCAAACTCTCAAAGCCGATCAACACACCTTTGCAGCCACTTTTTTCCAACATTGCCAAAAACGCCTCATCGTGCGCAGCGTTGATGCTCATTTGCGTGATCCAACGTATCTTCAGCGGCGCGAGTGCTTGGAGCAACACTTTGGCGGCGGGGAGGTCGCCCGCAAAATTATCATCCACAAAAAAGAATAATTTAGTGATGTCCTTCAGTTGTCGGATTTCAGCAAGGATATTTTCAATCGGGCGCGTGCGATGGGTGCGCTCAAAAAAGGTCTGTATCGCACAGAAACTACACGGAAAACGACAACCACGTCCCGTTTCGATCAAGGCAATCGGCAAATAGCGTTTGCTTTTGAAAATCGAGCGATCTGCATGAATGCGCGCCAAATCAGGGCGCGTCAGGCTTTGATAGCGTTTTTGCAAGTTACCATGGCGAAGATCGTCAATCACCGTCGCCCAAATATCCTCCGCCTCGCCCACCACCACGGCTTCTGCATAACGCGCAGCCTCGTCGGGCATCAAGGTCGCATGAAATCCGCCGACAATCACGGGGATATGGCGTTTGCGGTATTCGCTGGCAATTTGATAAGCGCGTTTGGCGGTATAAGTTTCCAATGAAATCGCCACGGCATCGGTCGGCTCGTCGAAAGGAATACTTTCCATGCGGTCATCATAAAAGCGAACGTCGATGTCTTTCGGCGTGAGTCCCGCAATCGCCGCAGCAGGTAAGGGTTCCATTTGCCAAGAGCGGATGTAGCCTTCGCCCTTGCGATGCCCAATGGCGGGATGAATGAGGGTTAGCCGCATATCGTCTTATTTTTGGAGTCGCGGGACAAATGTACCGTCTGCCCTAAACCCGCGATGGGGTTGGGTAGCAGCGGCTCGATTTGCCAGTCGCAGTTATAAAATTGATGCAAATGATGGGCATAGAAGCGGTAGCCGATATTCGCACTCAGCGCGAGGGGCTGGCAGTTTTTGGCATTCCACAATCGCCGCGTGATGGATGACCACGCATAGGTCTTTTTCCATGCCCGCTCATGGCCATCCCGCAACTGGAGTACCGTCATGTTTTTGGGCTGAAACACCACATGCTGCCCGTCGTACAATTCCCAATCCCGCGATAAGATGCGTCCCTCTGCCTCAAGACGGGTGTGCAACGGTGTGCCAGGAAAAGGGGTCAACACGGCAAAACGCGGCAAATCTACGCCTGCGTCGATGGCAAATTCTGCCGTGGTATCAAATACATCGGGCGTGTCGTGATCCAGCCCGAACACAAAGCAACCTTGCACCGAAATACCCAAGTGTTGCAAATCCGCAATCAGCGATTTATAACCCACCGACGCATTAAAGCTCTTTTTGGCATCCTTCAAGCTGTCCTGAGACACGGTTTCCAATCCCAGTAACAGCCCTTTGCAACCGCTGCGTGCCATGAGTTCCATCAACTCACGATCATGGGCAATCAATACCGTGGAAAGTCCGAACCAGTTTAATTTCAACGGAATCAATTGGGTAAACAGCTCTTTGGCGTATTTAACATCCGACACCAGATTCAAATCAACGAAGATAATTTTCTTTTGCCCCGTGCGACGAATATCTTCAATCACCCAATCTATAGGCTTTTGATATTGTTTGCGCCCCCACGCCGCTGGGGCAACGCAGAATTCACAGTCATGGGCGCAGGAACGCGTCGCCTCGAACACCGCTTGGGTCAAAAAATGCCGCTTATCAAACAAGTCGCGGCGCGCAAACGGCATGTTTTCCAAAGACATCGTTGGACTTTGCCGATAAATCGGCTGCATCGTGCCATTGGTAAAATCGCGCAACAATTGCGGCCAAGATTCTTCCGCATAGCCGATACAAATGGCATCCGCCTGCTCGCCCGCTTCCTGTGGCATCAGCGTCACATGCGGCCCACCCAGCACCACCGTGATCCCTCGCGCCCTGAACTGTTTTGCCAGTTCGTAGCTACGTTTTGCCGTGCCTGTGATGACAGTGATGCCGATTAAATCCGCCTGTAGATTATCGGGAACATCCTGTATGCCTTCGTCTATCAATTCAATGTCAGCATTCAACTCTGCGGGAATTAACGCCGCCAGCGTGGTGAGGGTCAGCGGCTGGTAGCGCAATGATTTTTTGAAGATTCCGCCTTTGCTGCGATATAGCGGGCCTTTCGGGGAAATGAGCACAATTTTCATGTTGTTTGCTCCATAAACGTAGATAGCCAATCGGTTTCCGCGCACAAACACGGCACTTTAATGTCGCCCAAACGGATGCCATTTTGGGATTTGCGGCGCATCCATGACGCAAGTGGCTGCTCAACGTGCAACACCGACAACGCATCCAGTTGACCGATACGGCGCGCATAAGCATATTGTGGATTTTCTGAAAGCCGATTTTCGACCCGCTCTGCAATACGCTCGATGTCGTGAGCTTGATCCAAAATCAGCACATATCGAGGCTTGCCCTGTGTGGTGGGTATTAGCATACGAAAACCTGCTAGGTCATGCAGGCACGCCGCCACAAATGGCTCGGTCAGTTTTTCGCCCACCAAATCGGAGGTTAACCCTTGCCTGCCCACAAAACGCAACACGGGGAGATCATCTGCATAACCATCACAACGCACCCCATCTCCCGTGCGATAGCGATACAGCCCGCCTGAAGTCGTCATCACTAATTCGTATTCCTTGCCTTGCTGAAGCTCCCAAGCAAAACAAGCCTCGCCTTGTTGATCCAAAAACTCAAAAAATCCACTGTCGGCGGCTAATACGGTTTTGCCCTGCGTATCAGGTACAGTGGCAATGCCCTCCGTCGCCAAGAGTCCCTTGGGTTGAAATTGGGCATGAGGCAAACGTTGCTGGAGTGCGAGGAAATACGGTTGGGATGAAGCATCCGCCCAGCAACTCACCAACTTGAGATTCGGCCAGAGTATCCGCGTATCACGGCTAAGTTGATAGTATTCCAGTCTTTGCAGTGCGGCGGTATCGGGCGGCAGTATCTGCCCCGCGATCACGCCACCGTGCTGCAGTAAATTGCGTAACACGGCAGATTGCTGCACTAACGCATCCAACAACATCAAAAAGAAAGTCGGACTCCAGACAGAAATCAGCACCAAATCGACGCGACGCAACAGGTAGTACAGCGTTGCCGCCGACCACTCTGGCACCGCTTTGATTCCGCCCACCCAAGGCGGCACGGCAGACACGTCAATAAATGCGTGCAAAGCAGCCTCACCCAAATACGCCGCGTCAGGCAGACCGATGGGGATACCCGATGGCGTCTTTGCCGCAGCGCGTGTGGCGGGACTGATCGCCCAGTAGGCGCAACCAGAGGTGATTTTGAATGCCGCAATCACATCTGACAGCCAAGGCAACAGCGCACGCTGAAAATCCAGCAGACTGTGCGCAGTATAGGGAATTCGCTTGCTGCCACCAGATGTACCGCTTGTTTGCTCAAAGGCAATCGGCAAGCCCTCGAACAACCCATTTTGCTCGCCCTGTTCGATGCGCTGCATCCAAGGGCGCAGCATTTCATCATCGACCAACGGTAACCGTTGGCGAAAATCTGCCAATGATGAACTCGCTTCCACGCCAAACTGTTGCAGATAGGCGCAATGCTGGTTGCGCTGTAAACAATCCTGCAACCAGTTTTCCTGACGTTGACGCAATGAATTGGTGACTTTGAGCCTAGCACCTTGCGCGCGCAGTGTCTGCCAAGCCATCGTTAAGCGAGACCTTTTGCGAAAATCCGTTTGGTCAATGGCTTCATGTTCTGCTCCGTGATTTCGCATAGACAAACAAGTTCGTGTCCATTGAGGTAATTCGGGTTCTTGGCGAGAAAAAACTGTACCGACTCTTTGGATTTTTCTTCTTCAGTGGGTAAGGCAATGTCGGGCATTAAATGCCCTTTAGACTCTGGAAACTCAACCACCCCTGTTGCCAGATTGTAATCAGCCCCAAATTTTTCTTGTGCAAGGGTGTCTGCCAAAGGCTTCAAATCGGTGCGATCAATCGCCCAGTGGGGATAAAATGACTTACCGAAAACAGGCAGATATTTATAGGTGCGATGACCTTTGACGATTAAAAACCAGTACATAGGCAAATCTGGTTTTTCTTTTTGCAGCTGCCCCATTTTCATAATCCAAGTGAACGCAAGTGCCTGCTGTCCCCAATGGGCACGTTCAACGATGGTGTCACCTGAAAAGATAATGCGGATATCGCGCCCCGCCCATTGACGTTCATAGACCTTCAGCGTGGTAAAACCTACCAGCACATGGTCAAGAAAAACCAGAATAGCTTCACTTTTATCCTGCAAGTCGCTTGCCACCTGCGCTTTGCTGCATCCTGCATAATGAGAAAGATAGAGGTTCTGCATATCCAAACGATCCTTGTCGGACAGTTCATCAATACGCTTGCATATCGCTTCGTAATTTGCCATGGTCGTCGTGGGTGATTTCAGGGTAAATTGATTGTAAGTCAATTTTAGTGACGCTCGGACTAAATTTATCACTCACCTTATCTGCAATCTAAATGTTTAAGTGGTGTCCTTGCTACAATCACGCTCCTTGATCATCATCCGCACACATCATGGAAACACATTCTTTCACCCTCCACTGGGGCATGGTTTCTGAACAGCATGAGCAGTCGCTTTACGCGCTTTTTCCCTCCCCTGTAAATGACGATGTGTGTTTTGCTGAGGCGGGGCATCGAGATTTTCAGAGTGACGATGCGGATTATTCAGAGGTGTATTGGGATGCGCAGGCGGCGTTATTGCATCAACGCGTGTGGTCAGCTTTATCAGCATTGGGAGTCGCCACATTGTGCAGCCCGCCGCTTTATCCAGTCCGACCATGGTGGCAATTTTGGCAAGCACCCGCGCCGCTATCGTTGATTGAACAATTGGAATTGCCGATGTATGAAGATAGCCTGCCCGCCGCTCGCGTGCGGTTTGGTTCGGCGGTGGAGATTGAAACAGGCAATGGACATCAGCTGTACTGGATACGCTTATTACCCGATTGCCCAGTGGATTTCGCCACGCTTTTAACGCAACTAAAGGGAGATTGGGAATCGAAACAAGTGTTGTTAGACTGGCAGAAGCTTAGGTGATGCTGACTATTCAAAAGATTCAATACATTCACCCTTCGACCACTCGACAGGCTTACGGCTCAGCTAGAACGGATTTAATCAGCCCATTCCCAACTTATCCAATTGATTAGGCAACTGCATATACCCATTCAACTTGAAAACCCCGTGTTGAATGTTTGAAAATTATCAGTAATTCTGGAGCGCAGGCGGTCTTTAATTTCGGGGATGGTGCTCACGAAAAAGTGTTCAATATTTTCTCGGAAGGTATTGAGGGAATCAAAGACGACGTTATTGCGGACGTGTTCATTCATGACTTTCCATAGTCGTTCAATGGGGTTGAGATTGGGGCTGTAAGGGGGTAAAA
>JAQTTV010000041.1 GCA_028710565.1 Gallionella sp. | reverse complement strand
ACAACTTCAACCTAAAACTCCGTGCCATTGGGCGCATTCCCCCCTTTGAAGCTATACTCAACGCCTATCAAAAAACACCTGATATTTTTTACATCAACCCAAACCAGTTAATGGTGGGACTAAACAAGTAATCAATTCCACGTTTTGGTCAGCCAATAACTCGGTGAGTTTTTTGGAAACATAGCCTCTATCACCAAACAACTTACCAATCAGTCTCTTAACTAAGTTTGGCACGGGTGTACGGTCATCCACATTACCCCGCGTGAGACAGAAAGATAGTATTTCTCCGCAATCATTGATCATAAAATGCAGTTTGAATCCATAGAACCAGCCCGTGGAACTCTTGGCTCGTCCAGCCTGTTCTTTAAATGTTTTATGCCGAGGAATGCGGATGTTTTCACAGACCCGCAATGGCGTGGAATCCACAAAAGCAATTCCGCGACTTTGACCACAGCGGCTTTGCATAAAAGCCGCCAAGGGTTCAAGGATCTCTGACATCAGCTCCACAAAACGGTTATAGCTCGGTAAGTTGGGAAATTCACCTTTAAGGTTCTGCGCCAGATGCTTGGTGTAGAACCATTTCAGCGTACGATAGCCGCTGGTTTGGTACAACACCACAATCGTGATGATCTCACTTTCGCATAGCATCTTCGGCGTATTGCGCTTACAACGCCCATTCAGCAAGCGTGTCCGCTGCCATTCGGGGATAAAAACAGCACAAAAATCATCAATATCGCAAAATAGTTTGTGTAAAATCATCGCTGCAGCCTTTCTCTGAAGATCACGGGAGGTTAGAAACCCTATTCTTTCAGATTCTTAAGGCTGCTGCTTGTTTTGGTCGAACTGAGGTTAAAATAGTATGATACGCCTCGGCGGAGACTGATCTGATATCCATCTTCAGCCCCGTCATGACACGATATATCAAGGAGAGTAGCATGGGATTATTCGATACACTGGTCAGTGCAGCCATGAGCAATCAGGCCGAGGACGGACAAAATGGCAATCTACTGACCTCGGTCATGGGCTTTATTAACCGTCCAGAAATTGGCGGTCTGCAAGGTTTATTACAAAAAATTGCGGCGGGAGGGTTGAAAGAACACGTCGCTTCTTGGGTAGGTACAGGGCAAAATTTACCCGTATCCGCTGAACAAATCCAAGCCGCACTGGGTTCAGACGTGGTGCGTGGTTTTGCGGAGAAGTTGGGTGTCAATCCCGACATGGCTGCGGCTAGCTTAGCCAGTATGCTGCCGACGGTTGTCGATCAACTGACGCCCAACGGTGTCGTTCCTGACTCCAACAACGAGGTCGTGCAGCAAGGCTTGGCGGCATTGACGGGGTTGTTTGGTCAGAAGTCTAGTTCTTAAAGCGCAAACAACGCGGGTCACACGAGGGCTACGCGTTGTTTATACTACTGTTTTCGTCTCTGCTTGCAGCTCAAACAACGCTTGCAAGGTAATATCGGTGTGACGCTCTAGTTGTTCCACACATCCCACCAACCAGCTTTGTAGCGGATCTGGATCGGATTCGGCATCCTCGATGAGTGAGTGACGGTCTAGCACAAATGCTTTAAGCAATTCCGCCGCGCGAATATGGCTAGGATCACGCATCAATATCCAGCCTTGCTGTTCGGTTTTGCAGACCATATCCGCACCTTGCAACCGCTCTAAGATAATTTCCAGCTGGTCATAACCCAGCCCCAAGGTAGTGGACAACATCGGAAACGTGGTTTCTTTGCCTATGATTAAACCATCCGACATGATTTTCAATAAACGCAGCGCGTCTAGCATTTGCACCACGGGGGGCAGGTGCCGTGCGGGCGGCTTGCGCCAGTAGGACAAGGAAGCGGCGACCACTGCGCCCAGCAAAATGGTGATCCACGACAGGTAAATCCACATCAAAAAGATTGGAATCGTGGCAAATGCACCATAAACTAGGGTGTAGGTTGGAAAATTCTTGACGTAGAGTCCAAACATCGCGTTCATGCTGCCAAATAAAACGGATGCCAATACTGCCCCAATCAGCGCGTGGATGAACGGAACATAGCGATTCGGTACCAGTTGAAATAACAAAGTAAATGCCAAGGTGGTGAACAGCATGGGCAATAACTTTAATACAACAACCCCCACGAAGGGAATGTGTTGCACATAGCCCATCGACAAGCCCACTAACCAAGAAGACAGCGACAAACTTGCGCCTATCAACAAGGGGGCAAGGGTCAACACCGCCCAATACACCACCAATTTTTTGAACAACGCGCGGGGGCGAGCCACTCGCCAAATCAGATTAAACGCGTTGTCGATGGTCAGCATCATACTCATCGCGGTAATCACCAAAAACACAATCCCGACAGCGGTCAGGCGCGTCGCACTTTCGGTAAACTGCTGCATATACTTCGCAATCACCTCGGCGGTTGAGGCGGGCATCATATTTGCTTCCATGTAATCCTTGATTTGAGCGGAAAAATGTTCAAATACAGGAAAAGCGGCGAACATGGTCAGCGCGATGGTAATGAGCGGCACGATAGACAAGAGCGTGGTAAAGGTCAGATTGGCGGCAATCTGCAAGCAGCGATCGTATATAAAGCGCGCCACCACCAAACGACCTAATACCCGCACATCGTGCCAATTTTGTTGTAGCCTGTTTTGCATCATGAAAATCCTAGATAATAGCGCGCATGATAACGATAAAATACGCGCGGTAATTTAATTCGGGACATATCTGAATGGCACTTACTTAAGCTCAAAACCCCCGATGCGGCACGGATTAACATTTTTTCACCATCCTGTAAAAGCGGGCTGAACTACCGTTCCTTCCCCTTCAAGGGGAAGGCTAGGATGGGGATGGGTTCGTTCTCTGCACACACCCCCATCCCCACCCCAACCCTCCCCTTGAAGGGGAGGGAGTTTGCCGATGATTTGGCTTAATTCTAATTTCAGTTAAAAGACTGAATTAAAAATGCCATAAAGTGTGCTTAACGTACTGTAGTGCATGGAATTAATTAAACATAATTATTTCTGTTTTTAAATAGAATTGGAATAAGTAAGTGCCATTCGGGACATATCCCTCTTAACTTGTAGGTAACCAGCATGAGTCACCCAGAAATCCTTGTTTTGTACTACAGCCAACACGGTGCGACGCGCCAAATGGCACACTTGATTGCCCGTGGCGTGGAACAAGTCGCAGGCGTACAAGCCCGTATTCGCACCGTTCCCAAGGTCTCCACCGTTTGCCAAGCGGTCGAATCCGACATCCCCTCCGACGGCGCACCCTATGTTGAATTGGGCGATTTAGAAGCCTGCATTGGCCTAGCACTCGGCAGTCCGACTCGCTTTGGCAATATGACCGCCGCGATGAAATACTTTTGGGACGGCACGGGCGGTTTGTGGATGAAACACGCACTGGTCGGCAAACCCGCCGCACTTTTCACCTCCAGCAGCAGTTTGCACGGCGGACAAGAAAGTACCTTATTATCCATGATGTTGCCGCTGCTACATCATGGCATGGTCATAGTAGGACTCCCTTATTCCGAACCCGAATTAGCAACCACCCAAAGTGGCGGTACACCTTATGGCGCAAGCCACGTTGCCAGTATCACGAACGACCAACCGATCAGCGATGCCGAAAAGAAATTGTGCATGGCACTGGGTCGTCGTTTAGCGCAAACCGCCTTGAAATTATCCGCCTCCCAACCCGCGTAGCCCAGGAGAATAAATGAACCACGCCCATGAAGCCCGCTGCCTACTTCGCGCCCATCGCTATGGCGCACTCTCTACCTTATCGCAAAAGTTTGACGGTTTTCCTTTCGGCTCTATCACGCCTTATCTGGTCGATCACGACGGCAGTTTAATCATCCTCATCAGCACCTTGGCAGAACATACCCGCAACATTCAACAAGACCCACGCGTCAGCTTAATTTGCCACAACCAACGTGATCCGCATATCCAAACCCAAGGTCGCGTCACGCTATTAGGATATGCCCAGCTTATTGAAGACAAAGGCGAAGCAGGTAAACGCTACTTACGCTATTTCCCCGAAGCGCAAGCCTATTTCGACATGCACGACTTTCACTTTTATCGGATACAACCGCACGCCATACGCTACATCGGCGGCTTTGGGCGCATACACTGGGTGCAAATGCCGCACTATGCGATCCCCAATGCCGCTGAATTAGCTCAACAAGAAGACGATGAAATTGCGAAACTCAACACTCAACCGCATATTTTAAAATCGCTGCTCAAACACCACTACGACTTAGCGTCCGATGCGCCCGTTGCCATTGGAGTGGATTGTGATGGCATGGATATTGGCAGCGATGGACAAGTTTGGCGGGTAAATTTTGAAAATCCTACGACTGCTTAGCGTTGCAAGGCAATTGCTTCGTTCATCAACCGATCAACTTCCCTTTGTTGAACGATTAACTCATTGCGTAATCGGTCGCGTTTGGTATTTAGAACATTAAGTTCTCGCCTGTCTTTACGATTGTCCGCTTTGGCAAGTTCGCGCTCTTCTTTGGATATTTGCCCATTCACGACATTGATCTGGCTATTGATGCGGGAAATTTCTAATGCCGCATCGTTATAGCGACGGAATTTCATATCAATATCGCTCGGACACGTCCCTTTGTAACTTATCCCATCCAACCCTAAGCGAAAGGCATTATTGTATCGACAATACTCTTTCAACCCCTCCTTACGACCCGAAAAGTATTGATTTTCCTCAGGCTGAACCGCAAATTTTTTGCAGGCTTCGCGGTGCTTATCCAATAGATTTTCTACATCACCTCTCTGCCCATCTCGCATACCTAATTGATACCAATCTGCCGAGCGGCATTCTTTTTCATTTAATGTCGCACAGCCCGACAACAACACGAGACATGCAACAGACAACGATAGCGCGTTCATGGATGCAACTCCTTAAATGTATTGAGGTGATGGATTTTACTGAATTTTGCTTGGCAAAGTAGCAACTATTATGCGTCAGCATACATTTTCGCAAAGTGCATACTTAGATATTTAAAATATTTCTTGTGACAAGGAAATTTACCCACTTTTGAATATCTATTTGAATTTACTAATACGGTACAGCTAAGGAAACAAATATTTTGGACTTAAGCTTTACCCTAACGATTAAAAAAGACTGTCCGAGGCGCACACATTATATTACGATGCACTCCTAGCCGTTTTTACAGATGTTGTTTATGAACGTCATCGCATGAATTTCTCTATCCATCAAGCCAGTCATATTGGCAATCGAAAATTTAATCAAGATCGGGTTGCTTACGCTTACAACGATGAAATGTTGTTGCTGGTGTTGGCCGATGGTATGGGTGGGCATGTGCATGGCGAAATTGCTGCAAATATGGCAATTGAAACATTTATCCATGCATTTTCAGGGCAAACTGAAGCGTCATTAGATAACCCTCAAGTTTTTCTAAACAATACCATGCGTGCGGCGCACCGTCGGATTTTAGAGTTCAAATATGAAAAAGCCAACGGTGACTCCCCTGGCACAACCTGTGTAGCCGCCATCATTAAGGATGATAAGTTGTATTTCGGTCATGCAGGTGACTCACGCTTGTATGTACTGCGCGGTGACAAGGTGCTAATTAAAACCCAAGATCACTCCTTAGTTTCGCACTGGGTAGAGTGGGGTATTATCAGTGCACAAGAAGCCCAGCACCATCCGCAACGCAATCAAATAACCAATTGCTTAGGGGGGCAGGAGGATGTGTTCTACATGGAAATGGGCAACACCATCCCCTTGTTGCCAGATGATGTGATCTTGTTGGCGAGCGACGGGCTATGGTCTCCCTTCTCAGATGAAGAATTAGCCGCAGCTGTACAGTCTCCGCAAATTGAGCTCGTGCTGGATACCTTAATGAGTACCGCTTTAGCCCGCGAAACAGGACACGCCGACAATACCACGGGTTTGCTGATGCGCTGGGAAAACAAAGAAACTGAGCCTTTTGATCGCAATCCCATTAGCCACATTCTGGAAGTCCTCTAGCCCCTTATTCGTTTTACTCATCTTTTATAACCATGCGCCCTAGCTTAAGAACCCCTAATCAACTCCGTGAAATTCGTCTGACCCGTCATTACACCAAACATGCCGAAGGCTCTGTGCTTATTGAATGCGGCGACACCAAAGTCATTTGCACCGCCAGTGTCGAAGCACGCGTGCCCCCGCATAAAAAAGGCACGGGCGAAGGTTGGGTGACGGCAGAATACGGCATGTTGCCCCGCTCCACGGGTAGTCGTATGAGTCGTGAAGCCGCAAAAGGCAAACAATCTGGTCGCACCCAAGAAATCCAACGTCTGATTGGGCGCAGCTTGCGCGCGGTGGTGGATTTGGCAAAACTGGGCGAACATACCATTCAAATTGACTGTGACGTGATTCAAGCCGATGGCGGCACACGCACCGCCAGCATCACAGGCGCATATGTGGCATTGCAAGATGCGGTCAACGCGATGTTAGCAAAAGGCATGATTACCGAGTCGCCGTTGATTGATACGGTGGCAGCGGTGTCCGTCGGTGTCTATCAAGGCACACCCGTGTTGGATTTGGATTATCTGGAAGATGCCGCTTGTGACACCGATATGAACGTCGTGATGCTGGGCAGCGGTGGTTTTGTAGAAGTTCAAGGTACCGCAGAGGGTGCGGCGTTCAGCCGTACAGAAATGAATGCTTTGCTGGACTTAGCACAACAAGGCATTGCTGAGTTAGCACAAAAGCAGCGTGACGCATTGGCTGGATAGCAAACGGATTATTAAAGCTAGACAAGGCGATAACACGCTGGGCTATATAACCCCTCACGAGGTATTCTTCGGTGTGAAAATCCACTACAGCTAGCAACGCCAAGCGGTTGTACTTCAAACTTGAATGCGCGTAATCAAAGACGAGAGGATTTTCATGCGTATTAAATTTGTGGAAATACAAAATTTTCGGAAACTTGAGTCAATTCGCATTGATTTTGCCGAAGAAACAACCCTGCTTGTGGGTGCGAACAACAGCGGCAAGACTTCTGCAATGGTTGCGCTTGGTCATTTTCTATCAGACAAAAAACACTTCACTACAAATGATTTCACCCTGTCGAATTGGACAGAAATTAACCAAATTGGGAGAAATTGGGAGGGGCATCCTAGCAACCCGCCGACACTAGCGGAGTGGGAGCATCTCCTACCATCCATAGACGTGTGGTTGCATGTCGAGGATAACGAAATTCATCGTGTCAGCCACTTGCTACCTACTTTGGATTGGAAGGGAGGAGCAATTGGTGTTCGGCTACGGCTAGAGCCTGAAAAACTTGACGATCTTTACAAAAACTATCTTTCGTCCATTGATGGAATAAAAACCTTAAAGGGGGAAACTGCAAATAGTGGCGCATGTAACGTGACGTTATGGCCTAAAACAATGCACGACTATCTGACGCGGCGACTGGGTAGTGATTTTGTTGTTCGCGCCTATACGTTAGACCCTGAAAAATGTGCGTTACCCAACAAGGGGATTGCTGCCCCCCAACCACTAAGCAACCAGTGCGAATCCATAAAAGCACCTTTCAATGGATTGATTCGTATCGACCAAATCAATGCGCAACGAGGTTTTGAAGATGCGCATTCCAAAGCTGACCAAGCGGATGAAAGTAACAAGTCCTCTGACAAGCAAAAACTGTCTGAGCAACTTCGAGCCTATTACAGCAAACACCTTAACCCAACCCAATTTCCTGACGCATCCGATTTAGTTGCATTGCAAGCTATCGAAGAAGCACAGGGCAAATTTAACGACACGCTAAAATCAAAGTTTTCAGCATCGCTGACAGAGCTCACAGAACTGGGTTATCCAGGGTTGACGGACGCAAAGCTCAGTATTTCAAGCAAAATTGGATTAGTTGATGGACTAAACCATGATGCGGCGGTTCAATATGAGGTGATTTCTCAAACAGGTGAAGCAATCCCTCATGCCTTGCAATTGCCTGAACAATACAATGGGCTTGGATACCAAAACTTAATTTCGATGTTTTTCAAGTTAATGCGCTTTCGCGACGATTGGATGCAAGTTGGTAAAGTTGCCAAAAAGGCTGTTTCGGACACTAAAGAGTCTAGCTCTCCACCGCTGCTACATTTGGTACTTCTTGAAGAACCCGAAGCTCATCTCCATGTACAAGTACAACAAGTTTTTATCCGTAAGGCGTATGACGTTTTGCGTAAGCATGAGCATTTAGGAAAGAACAAAAAGCTCACTACGCAACTGATTGTCAGTACGCACTCCAGCCACATCGCTCACGAATGTGATTTTTCATGGTTGCGATACTTCCGACGTTTTCCTGCAAGTGAATTAGGAAAAGTACCGACATCAACGGTGGTGAATTTGTCTGAGGTGTTTGGTCAGGGGGACGCAACCGAAAAGTTTGTTACTCGGTATTTAAAAGCAACGCACTGCGATTTATTTTTTGCAGATGCGGCTATCTTGGTCGAAGGCTCCGCCGAGCGAATGTTGATACCGCATTTTATTCGTACAAAATTTCCATCACTCAGCCAGTGCTACATCACGCTACTTGAAATTGGAGGTAGTCATGCTCACAGTCTCCGCCCCTTGCTTGAGCATCTCGGTTTAATCACGCTCATTATCACTGACCTTGATGCTGCTGAATCAGCAGGGCATCACAAATCGGCTCAACCTAAAAGGGGTAAAAATCAAATCACTGGAAATTCAACATTAAAGGACTGGATTCCCAAAGCAACAAAAATTGACGAGCTGTTGGATGCACAAGAATCCGCAAAATTGGATGAATTTGCCCTGATTCGTGTTGCGTATCAGATACCCACTCAAGTGCAGTTGGTGGAAGCTGGCAACGTCGAGGAAGCCTTATCGAACACCTTTGAGGATGCGTTAGTTTTTGAAAATTGGGCGTTGTTTGACCAGCAAACTAGCACAGGACTCATGGCTAAATTTTGTGATGCTATACAAAACCATAAAACAGCAGCGGCATTAGGTGAAGCCATGTTCGAGATTCTGAAATCGAGCAAGAAGAAAGCTGAATTTTCCTTGGAGCTGCTTTATTCGGATGAGTCTGGGGAAATTGTCGCTCCGCGCTACATTCACGAAGGCTTGTCTTGGTTACAAAAGTTATTGCAAAAACAGTCCGATACTTCAACCTTGTCCGTTATACAAGAAGGAACTGCGTAATGGAAAGTGAAGATAACAACATTGATGACTGCGTAGATGAAGAAATTCGCACCTGCCTTAACTTAGATGACCCAACCAGTTTTTTCTTGTTTGCGGGTGCAGGGTCTGGAAAGACGGGTTCACTTGTCAAAGCGTTGAAGCATATCAGTGCCGATAGCGGCGAGCGATTGCGCCTGTATAACCAGAAAGTGGGTGTGATTACTTATACCAACGCGGCGTGTGATGAAATCAAGACGCGCCTTAAGTTTGATCCTTTAGTCGAGGTTTCAACCATCCATAGCTTTGTCTGGTCGTTAATTGACGGTTTTCACAGGGATATTCGAGAGTGGTTAAGAATAAGTCTAGCTAGTGAAATTGACACATTAAACGCCGAGCAAGTAAAAGGAAAAGCAGGGAATAAAACGGCAAAGGATCGTGAGAAAAAAATCTCAAAAAAACAGCAACGCCTTGCCAATTTAGATCAAGTACGCATTTTTACTTACAACCCTAACGGCGAAAATCTGGGGAGAGATTCATTAAATCATGCTGAAGTCATCAAAATAGGGGCTGATTTTCTAACCAACAAACCCCTGATGCAGCGCATATTGGTCAATAAATTCCCGATTTTATTGATTGATGAAAGCCAAGATACAAACAAGCATTTGATGGAGGCGATGTTGTCCGTGCAGGAAAGGCAAAGCCATTGTTTTTGTTTGGGTTTGTTAGGCGACACCATGCAGCGGATATATTCAGATGGAAAAACAGATTTGGGCATTAACCTGCCAAAATCTTGGAAAACACCCGTGAAGAGAATGAATCACCGATGCCCCATCAGAGTAATTCGGCTAATCAATCAAATTCGTTCTGCTGTGGATAAGCAAACACAACGAGGTAGAACGGATAAACCTGAAGGCTTTGTCCGTTTATTTGTTTTGCCAACTGACACAACAAATAAGCAAGCAGCGGAAAGTGACGTGACGCAACGCATGGGGGGGCTAACCAACGATTTATCTTGGTTTGGTGACGCAAAAAAGGTAAAGACCTTGATACTTGAACATCACATGGCGGCGCGGCGCATGGGGTTTTTGGAAATGTTTAAACCGTTATATGGAGTTGATAAGCTCAAAACAGGGCTACTCAATGGGACACTATCAGGGTTAAGGCTTTTTTCTGAGCAGGTATTGCCCCTCATTGAAGCAAAGCAGCAGGGTAATGAGTTCGCTGCCGCAGCGATTGTGCGCAAGTTTTCTCCACTGTTGAAGTCCTGCAATCTTGAGCAATTAGGGGATAAGCAATCAGAAGGATTGCAAAAAGTACGGGAGGCAGTCGAAGCGTTAATGACGCTTTGGTCAAACAATGCCAAGCCTCGTTTTTTGGATGTGTTGCGTTGCGTCAACCAGTCAGGTTTGTTTGAAATTCCTCATGGCTTATATCCGATTGCCGCTCGCAGTTTCACCGAGCAACAAAGTGCGGAGAAAGACATTCCTACCCCTCTATCCGAAGACCAAAATATCGAACTGGATGCGTGGGATCAATTTATGCAAACACCTTTTGAGCAAATAAAACCGTATGCTGACTACATAAATGGCATAGCTGATTTTGGCACGCACCAAGGTGTAAAGGGGTTGGAGTTTCCAAGGGTGATGGTTGTGATGGATGACGAAGAGGCGGGTGGATTTTTATTCAGCTATGAGAAATTATTTGGTGTAAAGGATAAAACCAAAACTGACCTAAAAAATGAACAAGATGGCAACGAAACGGGCATAGACCGTACTCGCCGACTTTTTTATGTGACGTGTAGTCGCGCTGAGAAAAGTTTAGCTATCGTCGCTTATTCCGCCAATCCTCAAAAAGTTCGTGACCATGTTATTCGTGAAGGGTGGTTTGATGAACATGAGGTTGAATTATTTACCTAATGGATGAGATAAACCAATTCTGGTAAGCCTCGTACAAAGCCCTCTATTCAAAGCGTGTGAATTCGTCGCACCGACAATAAAAATATTATGAACCTTCTCAAATCCCTCGCCACCATCAGTGGTCTGACCCTTGTTTCTCGTATTCTTGCCTTTGCCCGCGATGTGTTGATTGCGCGGATTTTTGGGGCGGGGATGGCGACGGATGCGTTTTTTGTGGCGTTTAAGCTGCCGAATTTGTTGCGGCGGATGTTTGCGGAGGGGGCATTTTCGCAGGCGTTTGTGCCGATTTTTGGCGAATACAAAAACCGTCGCGGACACGATGAAACCAAGTTATTGGTCGATCATGTGACGACGATGTTGGCGTTGATTTTGTTCGCCGTCACCGTCATCGGCATTATCGCCGCGCCGATTTTGGTGTATATCAGCGCGCCAGGTTTTTTAGAAGATCGCCCTAAGTTTGATTTGACGGTGCAGATGTTGCGCATCACCTCGCCGTATATTTTCTTCATCTCGCTGGTGGCGGTGGCGGCGGGGATTTTGAACACTTACAACAAGTTTTGGGTGCCTGCCTTCGCGCCGATTTTGTTGAATGTGTGCTTTATCGGCGGGGCGTTGTGGTTAGCACCCTATTGCCATCCGCCTGTGTTGGCGTTGGCGTGGGCAGTGTTTGTGGCAGGCATCGTGCAACTGGCTTTTCAAGTGCCATTTTTGAAAAAAATTGGGATGTTGCCATCGTTGCGATTTAACTGGCACGACGAAGGTATGTGGCGCGTGATTAAGCAAATGGGTCCTGCGGTATTTGGGGTGTCGATTGCGCAAATCAGTTTGATTATTAACACCATTTTCGCGTCATTTTTGGTGGCGGGGAGCGTGTCGTGGATGTATTACGCCGACCGTTTGATGGAGTTCCCTACAGGGATTTTGGGGGTGGCGATCAGCACGATTTTGTTGCCGTCGCTGTCGAAATGCCATGCCAGTGGCGATACCGCAGAGTACTCCAAATTGTTGGATTGGGGCTTGCGCTTAACCATCATGCTGGCGTTGCCATCTGCGGTAGCGTTGGGCATGATTTCCGTGCCGCTGCTCTCGACCTTTTTCCAACATGGCGCGTTTTTAGAGCACGATGTGCGGATGTCCAGCCAAGCTTTAATAGGCTATAGCGTCGGCTTGCTTGGTTTGATCTTGGTCAAAATCCTCGCGCCTGGCTTTTACGCACGCCAAAACATCAAAACCCCCGTCAAAATCGGCATCGTCACCTTGATCGCCACCCAAGTCATGAACGCGCTGTTTATCGGTCAGTTGGCACATGCAGGGCTGGCTTTATCCATAGGATTGGGCGCATGTTTAAATTCGGCGATTTTGTTTTATTTCTTACGCAAACAAGGTATTTTTCAACCCGAAGCGGGCTGGTTGACGTTCTTTACGAAAGTGGGGCTGGCGGTATTCGCCATGGCGGTCACACTGTGGCTGGTGATGGGGACAGAACAAAGCTGGCTGGATGGTTCAGGCTGGACACGGATTTTGCGCTTAACGCTATTGGTCAGCAGCGGGATAGTCGCGTATTTCTCGGTGCTGGGCGCGCTGGGATTTAGACCGAAAGACTTTTCCAAACGGGCAGTGAATTAGCAATTCGCCGCCATTTCACGCGAGACGGATGAACTTATTCGTCCGTATTTTCGCCCTTTACTGCCTCCCAAACCTTCAAAGCATCCACTGTGGCACGTACATCATGCACGCGCAGGATGGCGGCACCTTGTTGGGCGGCAATGAGGGCGGCAGCGAGGCTCGCAGCAAGGCGGTGATGCTCGTCTTGTCCTGTGATGGCACCGAGCATGGATTTACGGGAGAGTCCTGCGAGTAATGGCACGCCAAGTTGGGCGAAATGGCTTAGGTGGCGCAGCAGGGTGAGATTATGGTCTAGGGTTTTTCCAAAGCCAAATCCTGGATCAATCAGTATGCGACGGCGGGGAATCCCTACTCCTTCGGCGGCATGAATGCGCTGGCGTAAAAAATCACTCACTTCGTCCAGCACATGATCGTAGCGTGGTTGCTGCTGCATGGTTTGTGGCGTGCCTTGTTTGTGCATCATGCATACGTGCGCCGTGCTATTCGCAACCACTTCCAACGCCCCCACATCTTGCAGCGCATTCACATCATTGACGAAGGTCGCACCTGCCGCGATTGCGGCGCGCATCACGGTTGTTTTCCACGTATCAATCGACAGCGGCACAGGCACGCCACGCAGCCCTTCGAGGATGGGCATAACACGGTCGAGCTCCTGTTGTTCGCTGACAGGTTCAGCATTTGGGCGAGTTGACTCACCGCCTATATCCAATATATCTGCACCTTCATCTAACAATTGCAGAGCGTGTGCCAGTGCGGCGTCCTTGGAAAAGTGCAGCCCACCATCAGAAAATGAATCAGGCGTGACATTGACGATGCCCATGACAAGGGGGCGTGAGGCAGTGAGGAGTAAATGCGACATAGTTACGTGAATAAAAAATTTGATTAAATAAATTAAAAAGGTGAAGCTCGAAAGCTTCACCTTTTTGTGTTTCGACAGTGAGATAGCTTTTGCTCGCTGATCTACTGAGTATGATGTGCCGTTTTATTGGTCACCACGGGCGCAGTGGGATCCTGCGGAGGCGTTGGATTTGCTTGCTTCACAGGCGGCTGACTGCTAGGGCGAGGTGGACGGGGTGGATTACCCTCCATGATGTCATTGATTTGATCAGAATCAATGGTTTCCCACTCCAGCAAAGCCTTGGTCATGGCTTCAATTTTGTCGCGATTCGTTTCAATCAAATGCCGAGCCAAATTGTACTGTTGGTCGATGATACGACGCACTTCAGCATCCACTTGCTGCATGGTGGCTTCAGAAATGCTGCGCGTAAAGTTCGGGCGACTGCTATCGCTCTCATCTTCGCTATACACCATCGTGCCCAAAGCTTCGGACATACCCCATTGCGTCACCATACGGCGCGCCATGGCAGTGGCACGTTCAAAGTCGTTGGATGCGCCTGTGGTCATTTGATTCATAAAAATCTCTTCGGCAATCCGACCACCAAACAACACCGCTAAGGTATCCAAAATGCGATTCTTATCCATACTGTAGCGATCTTCTGACGGCAATTGCATGGTTAAACCCAGCGCACGACCACGCGGAATAATCGTTACTTTGTGGACAGGATCAGTTTTCGGCAATAGTTTCGCCACCACCGCATGACCTGATTCGTGATACGCCGTATTGCGGCGTTCTTCTTCAGGCATGACCATGGAGCGGCGTTCTGTGCCCATCATGATTTTGTCTTTGGCGCGTTCGAAGTCGTCCATTTCCACATAGCGTTTGTTGCTACGGGCAGCAAACAAAGCCGCTTCATTGACCAAGTTCGCTAAGTCAGCACCTGAAAATCCTGGGGTACCGCGTGCCAAAATGTCCGCACGCACATCCGAACCCATGGGGATCTTACGCATGTGTACCAACAGAATTTGTTCACGACCACGAATGTCGGGTAAACCCACTACTACTTGACGGTCAAATCGACCAGGGCGCAACAAGGCGGCATCCAATACATCAGGGCGGTTGGTGGCAGCGATCACAATCACGCCTGTCGCCCCTTCAAAACCGTCCATTTCAACTAACAGTTGGTTCAAGGTTTGTTCACGTTCGTCGTTGCCGCCGCCCATGCCTGCGCCGCGATGACGACCGACCGCGTCAATTTCGTCGATAAAAATAATGCAAGGCGATTGCTTTTTGGCCTGTTCAAACATGTCGCGCACACGAGCAGCACCTACGCCCACGAACATTTCCACGAAATCCGAACCAGAAATTGAGAAAAACGGCACTTTGGCTTCGCCCGCAATAGCTTTTGCCAACAGCGTTTTACCTGTACCAGGATTGCCGACCATCAACACGCCACGCGGAATACGCCCGCCTAGGTTTTGGAATTTGGAAGGGTCGCGCAAAAAATCGACCAATTCAGAAACTTCTTCCTTAGCCTCATCGCAACCTGCCACATCCGCAAAAGTGATGCGCTCTTTGCTTTCATCCAGCATTTTGGCTCGTGATTTACCGAATGAAAATGCGCCACCCTTGCCGCCACCTTGCATTTGGCGCATAAAGAAAATCCATACGCCGATCAAAAGAATCATCGGGAACCACGAGACAAAGATGCTCATCAAGAAGGATTGCTCTTCTTCCGCACGCGCTTCTACTTTCACCCCATTTTTGAGCAAATCGGAAACCAACCAAATGTCGCTAGGCGCGTAAGTAACCAGCCGCTTGTTATCTGTGGTAACAGCTTTCAAGGTTCGACCTTCGATCACGACTTTGGCAATATGCCCTTGCTTGACTTCATTGAGGAAGTCAGAGTAGTCGAGCTGGCCTTGCGCCGCTTGTTGTTGGTGGTTAGTTAAGCTCTGAAATACTGTCATCAGCACCAAAGCGACAACCAACCAAATTGCAACCGTTTTAAAATTATTCACAATGACTCCTTAAACAACCATGGCCAATCAAACCGAGGTTGGGCATTAGACTATGGATTGCTTGATTACTCAAGTATTCCAGTCCCTAATAAATACAGTTCACAACTACGATCGCGTGAAGCTTTGGGTTTACGCGTCGCCACTTTGACAAAGCGACTGCGCATAAGCTTGAGATAGGGTTCAAACCCCTCGCCCTGAAACACTTTCACTAAAAAGCTACCTTTAGGTTCAAGTTGTTGCACGGCAAAATCCATTGCCAATTCCGCCAAGTACATCGCTCTTGCTTGGTCCGCTGAAGCAACCCCACTCATGTTGGGTGCCATATCGGAAATTACAAGCCCTACTTTTTGACCTTGTAGCAAATTTTCCAATTGCGCGAGCACGGCATCCTCCCGAAAATCGCCTTGGATAAATTCCACGCCAGACAAGGGATCAAGTGGTAATAAATCCAGCGCAATCACTTTACCGCTACGCCCGACAATACGCGCAGCAACTTGTGACCACCCCCCAGGAGTCGCGCCCAAATCGACCAAGATCATGCCTGGTTTGAGCAATTGATCTTTCTCGTTGATTTCCAGAAGTTTATACGCAGCACGTGAACGATAGCCGTCCTTTTGCGCTAATTGCACAAAAGGATCATTGATATGCTCACGCATCCATTGTTTGCTGGTTTTAGAAGGCTTCATCGTTTAGAATCCATGCCTTAATTTTTGAAAGTTGATATGTTAGCCTTAACCGTACCTGAACGCCTTGCTTTAAAGGGGCGTGCCCACGCATTGAATCCTACTGTCATCATTGGCAATGCGGGTTTGACCGAATCCGTCCTAGCAGAAATTGATCAGACTTTAAAGCGTCACGAACTGATTAAAATCCGTGTCATGGGAGATGACCGCGAATTGCGCGCCACCTTCATGGAAACTATCTGCACTGCATTGCACGCAGCTCCGATACAAATCATTGGCAAAATTTTGGTTGTTTACAAACCCAATCCTGATGCTGATTTGATCCCAATCAAGAAAATGCCCCGACATAAAGGCAATCGACTGACTAAGAAACAATTGGCGGGTCGCGGGTGATGCTGTGAAACGTGAAAGGTGAAACGTGTGGGGGTGCATATAGCACGACTACGTTTCACGGTCATTTAAGTGTGAAATGTAAAAACGGCTACATACTACCTGATTTACATTTCATCACTAAAAACACTGGCAAAAATATAGGTACTGTTGTGTACCAGCGCACCTACATTTCACCTTTCACACCTCACCTTTCACAGCCTTCAAATATACTGCACCTCGACAATTTCATATTCACGTATTCCACCAGGTGCTTGCACCTCTGCAATGTCTCCACTATATTTGCCAATCAAAGCACGGGCGATTGGTGAACTGATGGAGACTTTGCGATGGCGAATATCCGCTTCATCTTCTCCGACGATTTGGTAAGTCATCACATCGCCACTGTTGACATCTTCCAGCACCACCGTTGAAGCAAACACGCAACGCCCATCGGCTGAAATAGTGCGTGGGTCAATGATCTGCGCACTTCCCAATTTACTTTCTAACTCTTGAATTCGCCCTTCGACAAAAGCCTGACGTTCTTTGGCGGCTTCATACTCGGCATTTTCAGATAAATCCCCTTGCGCACGCGCCTCAGAAATTGCGTTGATGACCGATGGACGCTGTACGGTTTTTAAATTATGCAGCTCCTGACGCATTTTTTCTGCACCGACCACGGTTAAAGGAATTGTACTCATGTTAAAACTTTCTTGTTCAGGGTGTTAATTTTCAAACCGCAGCTGGATTTTCAACCAGCAAACGGGCATGTTGGCTTTGCAGGTCATATACCCGCAATTCATCTAAATGTTGCATTCCCAAACACGCCGCACGCGCACCTGCAAGCGTGGTGTAGTAGGTAATGCGTCCTTGCAGCGCGGCATGACGTATAGAGTACGAATCGCGCATGACGGAGGGTTTACTATCCACGGTATTGATAATCAAGCTGACATCACCGTTTTTGATGGTGTCCACAATATGCGGTCTACCTTCACCCACTTTATTGACCAGCGTCACTTCGACCCCTGCCTCGCGGATCGCGATTGCGGTACCGCGCGTTGCCAGCACAGTAAATCCCAGCCCGACCAAATCACGCGCCACTTCCACCGCACCAGCTTTATCTTCATCGCGCACGCTGATAAACACTTTTCCACTGGCAGGCAATTTGACACTGGCGGCCAATTGCGATTTAACGAAAGCTTCCGCGAAAGTATCGCCTACGCCCATCACTTCACCCGTGGATTTCATTTCAGGCCCCAAAATCACATCCACGCCAGGGAATTTAATAAAGGGGAAAACGGCTTCTTTAACTGAGAAGAACGAAGGAACCACTTCTTTGGTGATGCCTTGTTGCGCCAAACTTTGTCCCGCCATGCAGCGGGCGGCAATTTTTGCCAATGGGACACCTGTCGCTTTGGACACAAATGGCACGGTGCGCGAGGCGCGTGGATTGACTTCTAGCACATAAACCGTTTCGCCTTGTATCGCAAACTGCACATTCATCAGCCCCACGACATTCAGTGATTTTGCCATGGCAATGGTCTGACGACGTAATTCATTCTGCATCGCTACCGACAAACTAAACGGTGGCAAAGAACACGCGGAATCACCCGAATGCACGCCCGCTTGTTCGATATGCTCCATGATGCCGCCGATGATGACTTGTTCGCCATCCGATACGGCATCCACATCCACTTCAATCGCATCATTCAAGAAACGATCCAGCAAGATAGGCATACGTTCAGGGTAGATTTTGGACTGTTCTTCTGCATCACGCATATAGCGTTCCAAATCGACTTGCGCGTGGATAATTTCCATGGCACGCCCGCCCAGTACGTTGGAAGGACGCATCACCAAGGGGTAGCCAATATCTGCCGCGCCATCCAATGCGCCTTTGACGGTACGAGCAGTACGATTAGGCGGTTGTTTCAAATTCAAGGATTGCAACATTGCTTGGAAGCGCGCTCTATCTTCCGCGCAATCTATCATATCAGGTGTCGTACCAATAATCGGCACGCCATTTTTTTCCAAACCATGCGCCAGTTTCAAAGGCGTTTGCCCGCCGTATTGCACGATCACGCCGATGGGGTTTTCCACGGCAACCACTTCCAGCACATCTTCCAAGGTCAACGGCTCAAAATACAAACGGTCTGACGTGTCGTAATCGGTGGAAACCGTTTCAGGATTACAGTTGACCATAATGGTTTCATAACCATCTTCGCGCATCGCCAATGCCGCATGTACGCAACAATAATCGAACTCAATCCCTTGACCAATACGATTCGGTCCGCCACCCAACACCATGATCTTTTTGTTATTGGTCGGATTAGATTCGCATTCTTCCTCGTAGGTCGAATACATATACGCCGTATTGGTGGAAAATTCCGCCGCGCAGGTATCGACACGTTTGAACACAGGACGCACGCCCAGCGCATGACGATAAGCGCGCAATGCCGAATCATCCGTTCCCAGCAACACGGCCAAGCGCGCATCCGAAAAACCACTGCGCTTTAAATTACGCAACTCATCTGCGCCGCAACTCCCCAAAGTACGACCCAGTAAAGATTTTTCCTGACGAATTAAATCTTCAATTTGTATCAAGAACCACGGGTCGATTTTGCTAACATCGAATACTTCTGACACGCTCATGCCCAAACGGAATGCGTCTGACACCGCCCAAATACGATCAGGACCAGGATTACCCAATTCGGCACAAATCGCATCACGCCCTTCAAATTTTTCGTCCAAGCCATTTACGCCAACTTCCAGTCCGCGCAAAGCTTTTTGGAACGACTCTTGGAACGTGCGCCCAATCGCCATGACTTCGCCCACGGATTTCATTTGCGTGGTCAAACGGTCATTGGCTTGCGGGAATTTTTCAAAGGCGAAACGGGGGATTTTGGTGACGACGTAATCAATCGACGGCTCAAACGACGCGGGCGTTGCCCCGCCTGTGATGTCGTTTTTCAATTCGTCTAGCGTATAACCCACCGCCAGTTTCGCCGCCACTTTCGCAATCGGGAAACCTGTGGCTTTGGATGCCAACGCCGATGAGCGCGACACACGCGGATTCATTTCAATCACCACCATGCGCCCGTCGTCGGGGTTGATGGAGAATTGCACGTTCGAGCCTCCTGTGTCTACGCCAATTTCACGCAACACCGCCAAAGAGGCGTTGCGTAAAATTTGGTATTCCTTGTCGGTCAAGGTTTGCGCAGGCGCGACGGTAATCGAATCGCCCGTATGCACGCCCATCGGGTCTAAATTTTCAATGGAGCAAATAATGATGCAATTGTCCGCACGGTCACGCACCACTTCCATTTCGTATTCTTTCCAACCCAACAGCGATTCTTCAATCAGCAACTCTTTGGTCGGCGACGCTTCCAAGCCGCGTTCGCAGATTTCCACAAACTCTTCGCGGTTGTACGCAATCCCGCCGCCGCTGCCGCCCATGGTAAACGACGGACGTATCACCGTCGGATAACCCATGACTTGCTGCACTTGGAAGGCTTCCTCCATGCTGTGTGCAATCGCCGAACGTGCCGAAGCCAAGCCGATGCGGGTCATCGCTTGCTTGAACTTTTCGCGATCTTCCGCCATGTCAATCGCTTCCCGCGACGCGCCGATCATCTCGACCTTGTATTTTTCCAACACCCCGTGATGCGCCAAATCCAGCGCGCAATTCAACGCCGTTTGCCCACCCATGGTCGGCAAAATCGCGTCAGGTCGTTCTTTTTCAATGATTTTTTCCACCATCTGCCAAGTGATCGGCTCGATGTAAGTGGCATCCGCCATATTCGGATCGGTCATAATCGTGGCGGGATTGGAATTCACCAGAATGACGCGGTAGCCTTCCTCACGCAAGGCTTTACAGGCTTGCGCGCCAGAATAGTCAAACTCACACGCCTGCCCAATCACAATGGGACCCGCGCCGATAATGAGAATAGATTTTAGGTCAGTACGTTTTGGCATTTTTGCGGCTTTTCAAATTAGTAAGGAGTGTTTTCATTTTCTCAACGCCTTGGTCACGGCTTTCAAAATGAAGCGAATTTACATCGGCACTGGCAACATGCAATAAATCGAATTTGTATTTTTTAGGTTCAGGGCTTTTTAGGCTTATAGCTTGTTTTCGTGCTTCTTGGAAAATTTCAATCGCACGATAGGCTTCCGCATCTTTTACGGGGAAAACGGTAACCTTTTCATTGTTAAGCAAAGAATCAATTTCTTCAAACACATCAGGGTCTTTAATCCCACACATGACCTCGAATCGAAGCAATGGCGTGATGGCAATTTTTTTAGCGGGATCGGCTAAAATCGAATGCAATGTCTCTAACGCGGCACTTCTTTCCCCCGCGTCCATACTGGCATTTGGGTCAAGTGCAATCAAAATTTGAGCATCAAGCAACACGATGTGCATTAGGTTTTACTCCTTGCCCTATCGAGTAAATTTTGCAATTTTTGCTTGAGTTCGGTTTGGTCGTCTTGCTCTAAACGCACTCTTTTCAGCGCATTCAGATTCACCCCCATCGCATCATCTAGCACATCGTCCAATATGCGCTTATTCGGTGCTTTAATCATCATCGAGCGCACCACGCCATCTGCCTGTTTTTCTAAACGATACGCTTCGCCTTCTTGCAATTGACTCAACACAATCGGCGAGTGCGTTGCCACAAAAAACGTGGTATTGGGAAATAATTGTTTCAGCAACGGGATGATTTTACTTTGCCACTCGGTATGCAGATGGCTTTCGATTTCGTCAATTAGCACCATGCCCGATACATGGGTCAAATTCACTTCATTGGTAAAATTGGCAAACCCCGCGACTATCGCCTGCAACATTTTGAGCAAAGCGGTAAAGCCAGAACTCAAATGTTGAAGCTGAGTCAGGACACCGCTGACCTTAATCGCCACTTGATTTGCACCATCAATCTCCAGAAAAGCAGGATCAATTCTCTCATCGACTTGATTGAGCAATTTCAGCAATGTGTCAATTTCAACTGCCCGATTATCCCCGCCGCGCTGATAACGATTTGCCGACTGCGCCCTTAACACAAACCATTGCGTGGTATTGGTATCCATTCCAAGACTCGCCATTTTGGAGTCATTGATCGCCGCAATGACCTCATCCCAATAACGCTTCCTACGGTCTTCAAATAACCCAAGCGTTGGCAACACGGCATTGCCTATAGTCTCTATGGTCGCTCTTGCTTTTGCCCCCAAAAATACAACGGGTTTTTGGTGCATGTTCACGCCTTCTGGCACGGCATCTGAAATAAAACGCTGATTATGTCGAAGTGTTGCAGGCACTGACTCATAAACTAACGCACCATCAACCAGAATTTTTCCAATCAAATTTGTCGAGTTGACAATATCATCCGATGACGAAGATAAGCAAACCTTGTTCACCAATTGATTAGAAAAAAACAACCATAAAAACAAAGCTTCCAAACACTTTGTTTTGCCCACACCATTGCTGCCAATCAAAGCATACACGCGCTGATCGGGGCGCAGCGCAAGCTCAACCCGCCCCACGCCCGTCAACCCTTCCAGAATGATGTGCTGCTCGGTGGTCATTTTGATTTTTTCATCAAACCAATAAACTTATCAAACAAATACGCCACATCATGCGGTCCTGGGCTGGCTTCGGGGTGTCCTTGGAAGCAGAAAGCAGGTTTATCCGTCAATTCAAAACCCTGCAACGTGCCGTCGAACAAGGAAATATGCGTAGCACGCGCATTAGCGGGCAGGCTGTTCACATCGACCGCAAAGCCATGATTTTGGCTGGTAATCATCACTTGCTTGCTGTCCAAATCTTGCACGGGATGATTCGCGCCGCGATGACCAAACTTCATTTTCACGGTTTTTGCGCCACACGCCAAACCTAGAATCTGATGTCCCAAGCAAATCCCAAACAGCGGCACACCCGCAGCCAAAAACGCCTGCGTCGCGGCAATCGCGTAATCGCAAGGTTCAGGGTCGCCTGGGCCATTGGATAAAAACACGCCGTCAGGATTCATCGCCAATACATCAGCGGCGGGGGTTTGTGCAGGCACGACGGTGATTTGGCAACCACGTTCTGCCAGCATACGCAAGATATTGTGCTTTACGCCAAAGTCGTAAGCCACCACGCGATACGGCGCGGCGGTTTGTTCCACATAACCTTTGTCCAGCGTCCATTCGCCTTGCGTCCATGGATACGACTCGATGCAGGTGACGACTTTCGCCAAATCCATGCCCGCTAATCCCGCGAAGCCCCGCGCTGCTGCCAACGCGGCTGCTTCATCCGACCCCGTGGCGATGCAGCCGTTTTGCGCACCTTTTTCGCGCAAGATGCGCGTTAATTTGCGGGTATCAATCCCCGCAATCGCAACCACGTTATTGGCTTTTAAATAATCCGACAGCGACTGCGTGCAACGCCAGTTGCTTGCCACCATAGCCAAGTCCCGAATCACCAGCCCGCTGGCAAATACTTGACGCGATTCCACGTCTTCGGTATTGATGCCGACATTGCCGATGTGCGGATACGTCAGCGTAACGATTTGCTTGCAATAAGAAGGATCCGTCAGGATTTCCTGATAGCCCGTCATCGACGTGTTAAACACCACCTCGCCGACGCTGCTGCCAGTAGCCCCAATCGCCACGCCGCGAAACACCGTCCCATCGGCAAGCACAAGAATGGCAGAGTTAGTTTGCGACACGACATACCCCCAAAGTTGACATAAAGAAACGGGACGAACCGTGGTTCATCCCGCCGTAAATTAACGCGCATTATAGCTGAAGCAAGGGGGGGTATCAATGCGGATTGATGACAAGCATCGCGCCCTATAGCGACAGGTCATCTGTAAACCATGGCGAAATTAAGGCCAAAAATCAGGATGAAGATGCCCAATATTTTATAACGGGCTGCTGCAAATCGATTGCGCTTGCCGATACTGAGTCAAGAAGCGACTGCAAAATACAGGGGCGCAACGCGATAGACACGAAGTACATTCCGCTTTTTAGCCCCTTTATTCCTTGTCTCGGATTCGCTCAGTACGATTTTCAGTCGCCTATTAAGACACTGCGAAAAATATCACTTAACTCACAATTACAAAGCAATAAGCAAAAATTGGGAGCGGTACAGAGGCAATTTGCAGTCGTGTCGATTGATTTGGTTTTGTGGTTTTAGCTGAAGCAAAAATACTGTTGTATCAACGATCTGGATTCCACCCCGTGTCGTAGCGCGGGGTGGCGCTTCGGAATGACGAAGAAATCCGCGCCGCCCTAATCATGATTTTTACAACCCTATAAAAAACGGGACAAACTCTCGTTCATCCTGTTTTTAATTATGTAGCTCTTCTGTTCATTTGCGTACGGTTGTCAACGCAACCCGTTGACAACCCACACCTTCGCGGGAAGGATGGAGTCTGTTTAATCGTCAACCCATCAGGTTTTGTGTGCCAACCCAAAATTATTCCAATTCTATTTATAAATCGAATTTATTATCCAGTCCCATCCTGCAATGCTGCGCATACGTTCAGGACTTAGTTCAAAGCTTTTCAGCGCAGCTTCAAGATGTGTTTCAGGCGCATCCATGCTGTCGAAGGCGCGGTTGTGGAAAAACTTTTCACGCAATTCATCCCACACATGCTCTTGCGGATTGAGTTCGGGCGCGTAGGGCGGCAGTAGTACTGTGCGTACATTGTCAGGCAACTTAAGTTCCTGGCTTCGATGCCAACCCGCGCCATCAATAACCATGACAACATTCTCATCTGGATAGCGTGCGGCAATTTCGTTCAAAAACAATTGCATACAATGACCGTTGACTTGAGGCAAAATCAACGAATCAAATTTCCCATCCACTGGACTGACCGCTGCATAAGCGTAGGTGTATTGTTGCGTCAGCATGGCGCGAACGAGGGGGCGATGCGGTTTCTTGTCCCAGCAATGACGCACATCGCTGATTCTGCCAAATCGCGCTTCGTCCTGAAACATCAGTCTGAGCGGACGCGCTACCGCAAATGCCGCTTGTTCTGCGGCTAACCGTTCGGGAAGTTTTTTTTCCACGCCTCTTGCGCCAACGGATTAGATTGTGGATGGCTTTTGTCAGGTACCAGCTTGCGCCAGCCATGGCGAGCCAGCATTTGATACAACGTGGACAGTGCCATAGACTTGCCCAGCTTTGCCTCGACCAATGGTTTTAGGGGCGGAACG
>JAQTTV010000040.1 GCA_028710565.1 Gallionella sp. | reverse complement strand
CGCGCACCCGCCCATCCCGCTCCACGCGGTGACGAGCTTCCAAGACTTTTTTGATTTCTACACTCAGTTTGATTTCCATCTGGACATTGTCTGCTATTTTTCGGGGTTTTCAAAGGCGATGGGTATAGCTGATGTCTTTGCCGAGCTTGCCGAATACCGCTGGGCCGATGCGGTGGTTTTGATTGGCGGCGGTATCCCACTGATTCCACCGCCCTACTTCGCCGAACGCTTGCACACCTAAGCCTAACGACGGTTGCAAACGGTATTGCGCCTGCCATTGATACAACAAATTGGTGCTAAACGCCGCGCCATGTTCATCCGCCCTGCCAAACGCACGTTCAAACAGTAGGTTGGCATTGAACTGCCAATGTTCGAGATTGGTTTGCAACAGCGATCCCACTCGCACTTCCCACGGTGCGGTGCCACTGAGGGGCGCAGCTAATTCGGTCAACAATCCCACTTTGATATTGCCCGACTCAAGCAGAATAAATTTATTTTCCCACTCCGCCAGTGTCGCATTGCTGGTGCGATCTCGCTTGATATAGCCTTCGGTGAACCAATGCGCTGTCACACCATGCCCGATGGCGACGCTGGTGGTTTGGATGCGACTGCCATTCGCTTGCCGCGCCGTGCCATATTGCACATCCAACTCGCTTTCGCCCTGTTCGATGTTCAGGGTGTAAATATAATCCGCCGCGCCCGCAAAACTCAGTGGTGTGTATAACGCGCTAAGCAGCATGATTAGCATGCGAAGGGGTAATAAAGGCGAATTTTTCATGTTAAAGTCCAAGGGTTGGTCAAATGCGACAACAAATGATAATCATTCTCATTTGTATTTGCAATGGTATTTTTGGTTCCATTTGATTTACAGTTGGTGAAACTAGGCCCCCTCCCCTTCAAGGGGAGGGTTGGGGTGGGGATGGGGTAAAGTTGAAGGCTCAAACAAACAGCACGATCATCGGCAGACAGCTTCAGCGAACATGGCTGCCACATGACTGATGCGGAAATACGGTTATGGCAGCGACTACGCTGTCGGCAACTCGCTGGCTGTAAATTTCGCCGCCAACATCCGTACTTGGACTACGTGTTGGATTTTGTCTGTCTGGAAAAGTGTTTGATTGTTGAGGTAGATGTTAGAAAACCACCGAGATCAAACACGAGACTGGCGTTTATAGGAAGCTGGATTTCGGGTGTTGCGGTTCTGGAACAACCAAGTTTTGCAAGAAGAGGAGGCGGTAGTCTAGTCTATCTGGATCGCTTTAGAGAAAGCGGCGGTTATACCCCATCCCCACCCCAGCCCTCCCCTTGAAGGGGAGGGAGATTGTTCACTTACGCCACGGTGACCCACTATGATTCACATAGAGCCGTATTTTGTAACCCAAGGAGAAATAACGTGATGCAACAACCCGAAGATTTAAAAAAGGCGGGGCTTAAACTGACCTTGCCCAGACTTAAAATATTGAATTTATTTGAAAATAGCAGCGAGCGTCACCTCAGTGCGGAAGAGGTTTATAAGCAACTGCTCAGCACGGGCGAAGACGTGGGCTTGGCGACGGTGTATCGCGTACTCACACAATTTGAACAAGCGGGGTTGTTGGTGCGGCAACATTTTGATAATGGCAAATCGGTGTTTGAATTAAACAAGGGCGAGCACCACGACCATATTGTTTGCCTGCAATGCGGTCATGTGGAAGAGTTTTACGACCCAGAAATCGAAGCGCGCCAAGAACAAAATGCCAGCGAACGCGGTTTTGCCATACAAGAACATGTGCTGCACATATACGCGAATTGCGTCAAAGAAAATTGCCCGAATAAACCATAGCCCGTACTTATCATGCCCATCACCCCTTTTCATTTTGGCCCTGCCGCACTCGTGCATGCAGTTGCGCCTAGGCACGTGAGCTTTTTGGCATTTTGCGCGGCAAATGTGCTGATCGATGTCGAGCCGTTGTATTACATGCTGTCCCACGAATTTCCCTTGCATCGCTTCTTTCACACTTATGTGGGCGCAACGGGAATATGGCTGGCGACGACGATTTTAATGATGCTGTTGCTGAAGTTATCGAGGTGGTTCCGCTTGCCTAATCCGTTTCACTGGCAACAGTTGAAACCCTTACCGATTATAATTGGCGCGACATTGGGGAGCTATTCACATATTGTGCTGGATAGCGTGATGCACGAAGATATTCGCCCGTTTGCGCCGTGGAGTGCGGCGAATCCGCTGTTGGGGATGATTTCGTTGAATGCCTTGCACGTCGGCTGTGTTATTGCGGGAGCATTGGGCTATATCGTGATGGAAATACGCAGGACAGAAGTGAGAGCTAGGAGATAAGACTCTCCCCTACCCTCTCCTACACTTGGGCTAGGGGACAGTTTTACAGTGTTCATGTGAACTATGATTTCTTCGGATTTCGTCATTCTTGAGAAAGCAGGAATCCAGTTAAAACAAAGAACTAGGGAGGTACTAATTAAATCCGTTCGCCCTGAGCCGTGAGCTCGTCGAATGGCCGAAGGGTGAACGAATTTAATCTATTGATTTAATTAAATATTCTATTCATGCTTCGACAAGCTCACCACGAACGAAAGATTTAATCAGCGTTTCCCTAGATCCCCGCCCAACACCTTCGCGGGGATGACGAAAGACTTGCCTATATTTGCCGCACCTTGATGTTTAAGGTTTGGATGCGATAGGCAATCTGGCGTGGCGTCATGTCCAGCAAACGGGCAGCTTTAGCTTGCACCCAGCCTGCTTGCTCTAATGCCGCGATGACTTTTTCGCGTTCGTCGAGGTCAGGATCATCCAAATCCAAACTTTGCACGGCTCCCCGACTGACGGATATTTTTTCGTCTATCCCTGTGAGCAACACTGCATCGCGGTCTATCAAATTTCCTTCCGTGACAACGGCTGCGCGTTCTAGGCAGTTTTCCAGTTCACGCACATTCCCTGGCCAATCGTGGTGCATCAATACCCGCAATGCCGCATCCGTGAGACTCAGCGAGCGACCTTGTTGCGTACCGACTTTTTCGACCAAGAAGCGCGCAATATCGGGAATGTCTTCCATGCGTTCGCGTAAAGGTGGCAGAAATAAGGGCATCACATTCAGACGATAATATAAGTCTTCGCGGAAACGTCCTTTTTGTACTTCGGATTCAAGGTCACGATGGGTCGCTGCGACGACGCGCACATCGACCTTAATGGTGCGGATGCCGCCCACCCGTTCCAATTCGCCTTCTTGCAATACCCGCAACAACTTGGCTTGGAACGATGCGGAAATATCACCGATTTCATCCAAGAACACGGTACCGCCTTCGGCTTGCTCGAAACGTCCTTTGCGCTGTGCTACCGCGCCTGTAAACGCGCCTTTTTCGTGACCAAACAATTCGGATTCCAGCAAAGTTTCAGGCAATGCCGCACAGTTGAGCTTCACAAAACTACCTCGCGCACGCGGAGAATTATAGTGAATCGCATTGGCGATCAGCTCTTTACCGGTCCCTGTTTCGCCACGTATCAACACCGTGGTATTCCACTTTGCCACCAAGCGCACTTGCTCGAAAATACGCCGCATGTTTTGGGTATGGCCGATGATGTTGTCAAACCCATATTGCCCGCGCACGGTGCGGCGTAGCACATCGCGCTCTTCGACAATATCGCGTTTTTCTTGCGCCACTTCTTGCGACAAACGCACGCTTTGCCCGATCAAATTGGCGATCATTTCCAAAAAACGTTGATATTCGTGCAGCAATGGCGTTGCATCTGGCGCAGGTTGTGCTGCCAACACGCCGACTATTTTTTTACCAATCCGAATTGGCACGCCAACAAACGCCCCCTGCGGGTTATAAATACCGAGACGACTGAGAAAACGGGGTTCGCTCATAATACGTTCAATCACGATGCTATTGCCGCTTTTCAGGATGGTTCCCACCACGCCTTCCCCTGGCAGATAGCTGATTTCTTCGGTAACCGTATCGGATACGCCATAGACCAGCGAAATTTGCAATTCGCCTGTCGCAGCATCAACCAAACTCACCATGCCACGTGCCAAGCCCATGCCCTCGTGTAAGGCATTCAACACCCCATCCAAGGTTTGCTTAAAATTCAGCGAATGTGAAAGCACTTTGCTGACTTGGTATAACGTGTGCAACTCAGCTCGCAACACTTCCATCTCTTGGTCAAACCACCCCTCCTCGCGCGCGTTAGACATGAGAACCTCCGACCAAACAAGGCAGTTGCACCCGTACACGACAACCGATATGAAAATCAGGGTCGATATCTATCGTGCCACCATGACGATTCACCACGTCCTGAGCCATGGCTAAGCCCAGCCCAATGTGTTGAGAAGGGGATTTTTTACGCGAAAAGAAGGGTTGAAAAATTTGATAGCGTAATTCGTCTGGCACGCCAGCACCGCTGTCTTCCACAAACACATCGACATGATCCGCAAACGAGGCACACGAAATACGCAATTCACGTCGTCCACTGCGCTGCTCATTGACCGCATCAATGGCGTTCTCGACCAATTGCTTAAACAAATTGCACAATTGCGTGTAGTTGCCCAATACCATAGGCGAATTTTCTGCTGGCAGCCATTCCACCACGATATTGGCATTGAGTAATTGTGAAGTGGATAGTTTAAGCATATTGCTGAGTACTTCATTAAGATTGACTGCTTGCATCGCTTCCACGCTCGGCGCGGGGATACAAGCCCGTAGAGCTTCCAGTGCTTCTCGACTTTTGGTAATCGCTTCGTCCAAAACCGTCATCGAAAGCTCACCTTTATCGCTCGAAACCAATTGGCTAGCCAAGCGACGCTCTAGCAAATGTGCTGCGGCGTTAAGCATATTGAACGGCACTTCCAATTGATAAATCGCGCCCGCGAGTGTTTCACGTAATCCTTGAGCGTGTTCTTGCTCCGACAACAATGCTCTTAAGCTATTCAAGCGTATGGCTTCCTGTTGTTGCTTGAGTTCGCTGATGTCTTGTATGGTCAAGAGCAAGTAATAGCGGTGCTGAGGTTCGTAAAAAGCATCCGCGCCCACATCATTTTCTTCAAACCAAGAGATAGCACACGAAAACCAACGTTGACCGCGATTAGGAAGCTCTATGCACACCTCTCGGGCAGCTATGTTGCGATGTTTTTGGTAAGCCGAGGCAAAAGCCTCATCCTGTTGCGCGCGCAAAGTGGCAAGCACTTTCACCGCAGGTTCTTTGCCCAAACTTCCCACCAGTTTTTTATATTCGTGGTTATCCAGCACGACACGTTCTTGCTCATCCAAAAGCACGATAGCGACTTGCGCAGCATCGACTACTGACTCAATCAGCGTTTTTTGATTTTGAACTTGCCGCTCCAAGCGATGCACCTCGGTAATGTCCCGTTGCATCCCCAGATAGTGCGTGGTGATACCCGCTTCATCCATCACAGGCGTGATGGTCACATCTGCCAAATAGCGATTGCCGTCTTTACGCTTATTGACCAGCAAACCATTCCACGGGCGTTGGCGTTGAATTTGAGCCCATAGCGTGTCATACACCAATCTGGGGGTCACGCGGTAGGACAGCATGGACTCGTTGTGTCCAATGAGTTCCTCTTCACCATAACCCGTGGTGCGCCTGAATGCCGCATTGGCATACAAGATATTGGCTTTGGCATCGGTAATAGAAATCGCCAGCGCGGCTTGATCTACCGCTTGGCGAAAAATCTTCGATGGGAGATTATCGCGCTCATCCGTGTTGGAAATCACTGAGTGAGCGTCTTGTGATGCAGGGAGCTTGCTCATGGTCGTTCCATATAAAGGGAGATAATATAAGCAAAGCAATATACGTGCCTCTATTACAAATCAATCGCTTCTAGTGAGTTTTGTCATCTTTATGACATCTATAGCGGTGTAACCCGACAATTTTTCATTTTGCCCTGCACTGTTTAGGGGCGAACTCACATTAACTCCCTGACTTTGGTGCTTTTTCCGTGCAACCCACTGTCTGGCACGGCTTTTGCGGATGAGGGGGCAAGGAGAATAATGATATGAGCGAATACTTGTTGCTGCTGCTCAGTACGGCGTTGGTCAACAACGTGGTGCTGGTGAAGTTTTTAGGGCTATGCTCTTTTATGGGCGTGTCAAAGAAAATGGATGGTGCATTAGGCATGGGCATGGCCACCACGTTTGTCTTAACACTGACTACTGCGGGTACATGGATGTTAGAGCATTGGTTGCTCATGCCGTTGGGTATTGAGTATTTACGCATCCTAGCTTTCATTATGACAATTGCCGCCGTGGTGCAATTTACCGAGATGGTGATCCGCAAAAGCAGTCCCGCGCTGTATCAAGTGTTAGGTATCTATTTACCCCTTATCACCACCAATTGTGCGGTACTGGGCATCGCCCTACTCAACGTACAAGAGAAAAACAGCTTTATGCACAGTTTGTTATATGGCTTTGGTTCGGCGGTTGGCTTCACTTTGGTCATGCTGTTGTTCACAGGATTGCGCATCAGATTGTCGTTAGCACAAGTCCCGCCCGCTTTTAGCGGCGCACCCATCGGTTTTGTGGTGGCGGGTTTGTTGTCGCTGGCATTTATGGGTTTTGCTGGTTTAGCCAGCCATTAAGGAACGGTGACATGATACTTCCAGCCATCATTAGCTTAACGGTTCTAGGTGTAGTCTTTGGGCTACTACTCGGCTTGGCCGCACGCTATTTTAAAGTCGAAGGCAACCCGCTGGTTGCTGAAATTGAACAACTCCTACCAGGCGCGCAATGTGGTCAGTGCGGCTTTCCTGGTTGCACGGGAGCCGCTCAAGCTTTGGCAGAGGGCAATGCGCCCATCACTTTATGCCCGCCAGGGGGGCGCGCTGTCGTACTCGCTTTATCTGCAAAACTGGGTATCGAAGCGGATCTTGCAGGGGTAAAAGACGTGACCCCCATGATGGCGGAGGTGAAAGAAGAAATCTGCATCGGTTGCACCCGCTGCTTTAAGGTCTGTCCCACGGATGCCATTATGGGCGCGGCGCAACAAATTCACTCTGTGTTTCGCGAAGCCTGTACTGCGTGCGGCAAGTGCGAAGCCGTGTGTCCAACCGAATCCATCAAACTACAACCCATTCCGACCACGTTGCAATCATGGCACTGGCACAAACCGCAAGAGGTGACGGCATGAAACTATTTAATCTACGCGGGGGCGTGCATCCTGAAGGTCACAAAGCCTTGTCAGCGTTGCATGTGATACGGGAATTGCCGCTACCCAAGCATTTATACTTGTCGTTGCAGCAACATATTGGCGCGCCCGCAGCCCCCGTGGTGCAAGTCGGTGACCGTGTATTGAAAGGTCAGGTGATTGCGACCGCCCAAGGGAATGTTTCGGCTGCGATACACGCGCCGACTTCGGGCACGATTACCGCATTAGGAGATTGGGTATCCCCCCATCCTTCGGGCTTGACCGCGCCGACCATGACGCTCGCAAGTGATGGGAAAGAGCAATGGATTGAAACACCAACCGTCGCCGATCCCTTTGCCCTCGCGCCCGCAGACATTGCCGCGCGCGTCGGGGCTGCGGGGATTGTCGGCTTGGGCGGGGCTACTTTTCCTGCCGCGCTCAAGCTTAATCTTAGCCGCAACAGTGGGGTGCAAACGCTGATTATGAATGGCGGAGAATGTGAGCCTTACCTCACCTGCGACAACCTCATCATGCGTGAACGGGCTGCACAGGTGATTGAAGGAATTCGTTTAATCGCCTTAGCGGTTGAAGCCAAAACCGTGTTAGTCGGCATTGAAGACAACAAACCCGATGCGATTGCGGCGATGCAACAGGCGGCAAAGGGAACCTCGGTCAAGGTGGTCTCCATGCCCAGCATGTATCCCATGGGATCCGAAAAGCAGATTATTCAAGTGTTGACGGGCAATGAAATTCCTGCGGGTGGTCGCCCTGCGGACATCGGCGTGCTGGTGCATAACGTGGCGACGGCGTATGCGGTACAACAAGCCATCCGTTTTGGTCGTCCGTTGATTTCGCGCATTATCACGGTAAGCGGCGGGGCATTGAATCAACCGTGTAATGTGGAAGCCTTAATCGGGACACCTGTACAGGAATTGATTGATTTTGCAGGGGGGTATCGTCTGCCCGCGACGCGCTTGGTATTGGGCGGTCCGATGATGGGGCAGCAATTTACCAATACACAAGTTCCTGTCCTCAAAGGCACCAGTGGCGTGCTGGCACTGACCGCCAGTGAAGTAGGGCAAGCAGAAGCTTCGCCGTGTATTCGTTGTGCCACCTGTGTACGCGCTTGTCCCGTGGGTTTGCTACCGTTAGAAATGGCAGCCCATATACGCGTATCCGATTTGACGGGCGCAGTGGAATTAGGGTTGCGAGATTGCATTGCGTGTGGCTCGTGTTCATATGTCTGCCCCGCGCATATTCCTTTGGTGCATTACTTTAACTACGCCAAAGGCGATCTTGCCGCACAAGAACGCAGCAAACTCAAACAAGAGTCCACTAAAAAATTAGCAGAAGCTCGCACAGAACGTATTGCTCGAATAGAGCGTGCGCGGGCGGAAGCCGCTGCGAAACGCAAAGCCGCTCGCGAAGCGAAAGAACGTGCTGCTGCCGCAGCCAAAGCCGCCACGGAGGAAGCATGAACCCCATCGCCCATTCACCCCACGCACACGCGCCCCTTTCCATCCCCAAAATCATGGCGATGGTAATGCTCGCGCTGACCCCTGCCACGCTATATGGTTTTTGGTTGTTTGGTTGGCCAGCGATTAATCTGTGGGTTATTTCACTCACCTCGGCGATGCTGGGCGAAACCTTGATCTTGCGCATGCAGTCTCGCCCCGTGCGCCCAGCACTACAAGATGGTTCTGGCATATTGACCGCGTGGTTATTGGCAATCTCTTTACCACCCACCGCACCCTGGTGGTTAGTTGTATTGGGCAGTTTATTTGCGGTCATAATTGGCAAGCAGATTTTCGGCGGACTGGGTCAAAACGTATTCAATCCCGCCATGGCGGCACGCGTGATGCTGTTGATTTCCTTTCCGTTGGAAATGACCTCATGGGTGACACCCGCACCGCTCACTTCAGCACATGCATTGAGTTGGCTTGAAGGTTTGCGTACCACTTTTCTCAGCCAGCCATTGGATGCGATGGCAAGTGCGTCGTTATTGGGACACGTTAAAACTGAATTCACACGCGGCGTCGGATTGGATCAGGCTCTGGTCGGACATTTCTCGACCATGGATGCCATCATGGGTAGCCGCGTAGGCAGTATGGGGGAAACCGCCGCGCTGTTCTTATTGGCGGGGGGCGTGTTCTTAATTGCACGACGCATCATCACTTGGCATGCACCTGTCGCCATGTTGCTCGGTGTCGCTGTCCCCGCACTGTTATTTCATGCCATTGACGGTAATCACTACTCTGGGCCTATGGTGCATTTGCTCAGTGGCGGTCTCATGTTAGGGGCATTCTTTATTGTCACTGATCCCGTGACCTCCCCGAATACCGCCTTAGGACAGTTTATTTTTGGTGCAGGCTGCGGGCTGCTCACGTGGATTATCCGCACGTGGGGCGGCTATCCAGAAGGGGTGGCATTTGCCGTACTGCTGATGAATTCGGCCACCCCGCTGATAGACCAATACGTCAAACCGCGTATCTATGGGCGTGATCGAAAAGGGGCTGCACTGCCCGTGAATAAGGAGTCATAAGATGAGTCTCGAACAATTGCGTGGCAAGCTTAGTTATCAAGGCTTACTTTTGGGTGGAACGGCGTTGTTGACCAGTGCGATCTTGGCATTCGCATCTCGTGCGACTGAAGCCGAAATCCGCAAAGCCGAAGCTTTAGATTTGAAACAATCGCTCGCGATTGTTTTGCCAGGTCAATACGACAATGATGTCACCAAAGATACCGTGGTTTTACCAAGCTCAGAGGGGGACGTAACGGTTTATCGTGCACGCCACGCAGGCAAAGTCGATGCGGTGGTGTATCGCGTCATCGGTCACGGCTATGCAGGTCCTATTGTTTGCGTGATGGGCGTGTCTCGTGAAGGCAAAATTTTAGGCGTTCGTATACTCAAACATGCAGAAACGCCAGGACTAGGCGACAAAATCGAACCCGCCAAAACCAAATGGATATTTAACTTTGACGGCAAATTCTTGGGCAACCCCGTGGTGGACTTATGGGCGGTGAAGAAGGATGGCGGGGTATTTGATCAATTCGCAGGCGCAACCATTACGCCGCGTGCGGTGGTGAAAGCCGTCAAAGGCGGGCTGGTCTTTTTTGAAAAAGAACGCAGCACCTTACTCGATGAAACAGGAGGCAAGCCATGAACGAGAAATATATCCAGATTACCCGTAATGGTCTATGGGATAACAATGTCGTTTTTGTGCAGATGTTGGCATTGTGTCCCACGCTGGCGGTCACCAGTTCCGTCACCAATGGATTAGGGATGGGGCTGGCGACCACGGCGGTATTGGTTTTCTCCAATATGATTATTTCTGCGGTGCGCCATCTGGTGAGTGAGGAAGTTCGCATCGCCGTGTATATTGTGCTAATTGCGACCTTAGTGACCTTGGTCGATATGAGTTTAAATGCGTGGGCGCATGAGTTATACAAAGTATTGGGTTTGTTTATTGCGTTAATTGTGGTGAATTGTGCCATTTTGGGGCGTGCTGAAGCTTTTGCTTCCAAGTCCAATGTGGCCGATTCCGCGCTGGATGGCTTGATGATGGGCATTGGTTTTACCCTCTCACTCATGGTCATCGGGGGTGTGCGAGAGGTATTAGGCAGTGGCACGTTATTCGCCAATGCCCATTTGCTACTTGGGCCTGCATTCGCCTTTCTGGAAACAACCATCGTGCCTGATTACAAAGGCTTTCTGTTGATGATTTTGCCCCCTGGTGGTTTTATGGTGGTGGGATTACTGCTTGCGACCAAGCGCGTATTGGATCAACGTCGTGCTGCGCGCGCTGAACAGATCGCCGCACTCACCCTTTAGGAGACCATCATGCAAATAGGTGTCGCGTATTCCGAACCCGCGCAACAATTGTGGTTGCGTATTGAAGTGCCTGAAGATGCCACCGTGCAAAATGCGATTGAGCAATCAGGCATCTTGCGTAAATTCCCCAATATCGACATTGCAACCTGTGCAGTCGGTATTTTTGGTAAAGTCGCCGAATTGGATGATTCGCTCAAAGCAGGGGATCGCATTGAAATATACCGCGCTATCACCGCTGACCCTGCCACCGTTCCCCGTCGGCAGATGGTGGGCGATGACGATGAATAACTTAAAGGAAAGACCATGACCATCCGCGACTTGATTGACCCCAATAGTGTGACGATCCGTGATGACAGCACCATCGCCGATGCCGCGCAGCTTTTGCTGGAAACCAAGCTCTCCGCTTTACCTGTGGTGAATGCCAGTGGACGTTATCTTGGCATCTTCAGTGTGAATCGTTTGCTCGCTTTGCTGTTGCCGAGAGCAGTATTGATTGAGGGGGGGGTGAGTGACCTAGGCTTCGTTTCTGACGCGATGGAAACCTTATGCGCAAAAATGGCGGAACAAGGCACGCGCTTAATCAGCGACGTGGTGGAAAAGGAGGTGCGCATTGCCTATCCCGACACCCCCTTGTTAGAACTGGTCTTGCATCTGTATCGTGGTGAAAATGACATTCCTGTCGTGGACAAAGCAACCCATCATTTTATAGGCACGGTGACCAGTGCCCATTTATTGGCGAAAGTGTGTCAAGGAGTCGATGATGCACAGTGAAGCGACCCACGTCCTGTTTGGTTTAAACCCCCTGTGGCTTGCCACAAGTATTTTTATTGTGACCTATGCGGTCATTATTTCCGAGCGCATCAATCGCGCTATCATCGCGCTGCTGGGTGGTGGCTTGATGATTTTATGTGGCATTTTGACCCAAGAAGCAGCCATACGCGGTATTGACTTCAATACGCTGGGCTTGCTGATTGGCATGATGCTGATCGTCTCTATTACCAAGAAAAGTGGCGTGTTTCAATTTGTCGCCATCTGGATTGCCAAGAAAGTCAATGCCCACCCGATTGGGATCATGTTGATGATGTCTGTCGTCACCGCAGTGTTTTCTGCCTTGCTGGATAATGTGACCACCGTGTTACTCGTCACCCCCGTGATTTTGCTTATCACGGAAGAGCTCAAAATCAAACCCTATCCTTATCTCTTCGCAGTTATCTTTATGTCTAATATTGGCGGAACGGCAACCTTGATCGGTGACCCGCCCAATATCATGATCGGTTCGGCGGTAGGGCTTTCATTCAATGATTTTCTACTCAATCTAACCCCGATTATTCCTTTAGTTGCCATTGCAACCTTGCTGCCGATTTGGTTGATTTGGCGTAAAGATTTTGTCGCTACAGCCGAAGATCGGGCACGGGTCATGCGTTTTAACGAAATCGAAGCGATTACTGATTGGAAGTTGCTAAAACAAGCTCTGCTGGTTTTTAGCTTGGTGATTTTGGGTTTTATGATGCATGGCGTGGTGCATTTGGAGCCCGCCACCATTGCGCTTTTTGGTGCAGCGTTGCTGTTGTTGTTGGAAAATTTTGGCAGTGATCCCGAAACCCAAGGTAAACGTGTACACCATGCTTTGATCGAAGTGGAGTGGGTGACGCTATTTTTCTTTATCGGCTTATTTATCGCCGTAAATGGTATTGAGCAAGCAGGTCTGATTTCCGCTATGGCACATGGATTGTTGGGATTGACTCAGGGTAATCTCACCACCACTGCGCTGTCTATTTTGTGGGGTTCAGCCATTGCCTCTGCTTTCGTGGATAACATTCCTTTTGTTGCGACCATGATTCCGCTGATTAAATCCTTAGCTCCTGCCATGGGCGGCGAGCAAGCGATCATGCCACTGTGGTGGGCATTGGCACTGGGTGCGTGTTTGGGCGGCAACGGCACGTTGGTGGGTGCATCCGCCAACTTAGTGGTAGCGGGCATTGCCGAACAAGCAGGTACGCCCATACGCTTCGGCACCTTCCTGAAAATTGCCTTCCCGCTGATGCTGATTTCCATCGTTATTTCCCATATCTATCTCTATTTGAGATATTTGACGTAAAGACATTTTATAAAATCATTCCAAAATCGTGAGCTAACTCAAAAGACCTTGCCCCCTCGCAAGGTCTTTTTTACGAACTATACGTCTCTGTATTACGCAAAATAGGCACACATTTTTTCTCCATGCCTAATTATCCCCGTTATCCTAATAAGCTATAACTTGGGGCAACATCCATCTTTTCGTACACCATCCATCGCTCGCCGCCTGCCCTCCCCCACGCTTCGGGTATAATCGCGCCTTTATTTAGCACCCTACATTCATCATGGAAGTCGAACAAATCAATCTCATCACCAATCAGTTGGCCGATTTAGCCTTGCGCAGCGCGGAATTACGGAGGTATCTTTGACTTCGATACTAAGCAAGAACGTTTAGTCGAAGTCTCTGAACTGGCGGAAGACCCTGCCATTTGGGAAGATGCCAAACGCGCTCAGGAATTGGGACGCGAGCGCAAAGCCTTAGAAATCGTGGTATTGGGTTTGAGCAAAATTCAGCAAGATTTGAGTGATGCGGCAGAGTTATTTGAAATGTCGCAAGCCGAGGACGACTTGGACAGTATGCAAGCCACCGCTGACGACATTCAAGACATTGAAAAACGCGTGGCAGCTTTGGAATTCCGCCGCATGTTTTCGCATCCGATGGATCCCAATAATTGCTTTATCGACATTCAAGCGGGATCGGGCGGCACAGAAGCACAGGATTGGGGTTCGATGTTGTTGCGCATGTATTTGCGCTATTGCGAACGCAAAGGTTTCCAAGTAGAAATTCTGGAACAATCCGACGGTGAAGTCGCAGGGATCAAAGGCGCGTCCATCAAAGTGACGGGCGAATACGCTTATGGACATTTGCGCACCGAAGTCGGCGTACACCGCCTCGTGCGCAAATCACCCTTTGACTCAGGCAACCGCCGCCATACCTCATTTTCCAGCGTGTTTGTCTATCCAGAAGTCGATGATTCTATTGAGATTGACATCAATCCAGCGGATTTGCGCGTGGACACTTATCGTGCATCGGGCGCGGGTGGTCAGCACATTAACAAAACCGACTCAGCGGTGCGCCTGACCCACATCCCCACGGGCATCGTGGTGCAATGTCAAAATGACCGTTCGCAACACAAAAACCGCGCCGAAGCCATGTCCATGTTGAAATCGCGCATGTACGAAGAAGAACTGCGCAAACGCAACGAAGCCAAGCAAGTGCTGGAAGACGGCAAATCCGACATCGGCTGGGGACATCAAATCCGCAGCTACGTGCTAGACCAATCCCGCATCAAAGATTTACGCACCAATGTCGAAGTTGGCAATACCCAAGGCGTGCTGGATGGTGATTTGGATATTTTTATCACCGCGAGTTTGAAGCAAGGGGTATAGGCGAACGGCCTAGGCGCAGCCATAACCCGACAAGCAATATTTTCGATCTCAAAAATGTCCGTTTACGCGATAAAACTGCTAAGGAATCTCTGATTAAATCTTCCACTCGTGGTGAGTTTGTCGAACCACAAATGGAAGATTCAATGAAATCAATAGATTAAATTCGCTCACCCTTCGACAAGCTCAGGGCGAACGGATTTAATCAGTACCTCCCTAACCCAAGGGATGGACTTTACCCTCGAAGTATCAACCAATACAGAAACGCATCAAAACCAAGAGCCTCCATAAGCGTCTCTCTAACAGATCAACCATCAACACGATCTATCAATTGTCTTTCGCGCCTTGATCGACCCATTTTTTCAGTACGCTGATTTTGTCTTTGGCGAGTCCACCACTCATGCCGTAAGGCATTTTGATGGAAGCGTGAACGCGCCCTTCTACGACTTGAATCAGAATACTGGTAAAGCTATCACCAGGTTTAACAATGGCACCGAATTTTGTACCTTTCATTAAGCTGGCGTAAGTGCGCAGATCCAAACCACTTTTCTCAAAACCCTTGCCACCTGGTTCATGGCAGCTTAGACAATAGTCATGAATAATGGGCGTGACATCCGTTTTATAACTGACAGGCGGCGGTGTGGGGGTCGTCGGTGCCGCAACCGCCCACGAGGAAATCATCAACAACGACAGGACGGCGATAATCTGAAAGCGTTTCATTTTGTACCTCACTCATTTAAAAGGTTTATTTCAACTTAGCCCATATTTGATTTTTGACAAAATACAGCATCAGTGTCAATACAAACAGATAGCCCATCACATAATAGCCTAAGCTTTGCCGCTCCTGTGCGTGCGGATCGGATGCCCAAACCAAGTAGGAAACAATGTCACGCGCCTTGCTTTGAATGGCGGTGCGTTCCGCAGCTTCCTTGGCATTACTCATACCCAGAATATCAGGCATTTTAGTGGCTGGGAAAATGTGATTATGCGTCGTGCCATCGGGTGTCGTGTAATAGCCTAGCAGATAGGAATACACATAATTCGCGCCACCTTCACGCGCTTTTGCCATCAAACTCAAGTCAGGTGGAGCTGAGCCATAGGCCGCCATCGCATCGGCTTCTGGCATTTGTGCCATCAAAGCCGCATCCAGTGGTTGATCGCCGCGCCATTCATCGACCTTTTTGCTATCCACACCCAAGCTCACCAAGTCTCGATACTTGATGTATTTCATGCTGTGGCAAGAATGACAATCACTCATCATAGCTTCTACGCCTCGTCCCACAGTGGACGCATCTACGCCCACTTTCACCGTGTCCAGTTTAACTTCTGATGAAGCCAGCGCGCTTGCAGCGAGGCAACACGAGGCCAATACCATCATAAATTTATTCATCGTTTGCTCCTTTTTTCGCTAATTTCTTTGGCTTCGCTGGCTATCAAGGCTTCAATTTCGGGCGTTAAGCCGCGTTTCATCAACCATCGTTCTTCAAATTTAGAAAGGAATGGCAACAACAGGAACAAAGTAAAATAAATGAAGGTGGCAACCTGCCCAATCAAAATGGATTGATCGGTTGGAGGGATGTAGCCGATGTAGCCCAATACGCCCATGTCTATCGCAAAAAAGTAGAACAAACCACGGAACATCGGACGGTAATGCGCGCCACCTGGGATGCGAGAACGATCCAAATAGGGCATAAAGGCGAAGATCAATACCGACACGCCCATAGCCACTACGCCCCCCACCATGTTCGGTACGGATCGCAAAATTGCGTAGAAAGGCAGGAAGTACCACTCTGGCACAATGTGATTGGGCGTGACCATCGGGTTGGCAGGAATATTGTTAGCAGGTTCAATCAAACTATCAGGCATAAAGAATACGAATACGCTGTACAACATCAAGAACAGTCCTAAACCATATAAATCCTTGATGGTGAAATAAGGATGAAAAGGGATGTTGTCCTTGTCTTGCAGATTGATCCCGCTGGGATTGCTGCTCTTAACGGTATGCAGTGCCACCAAATGTACGATCACCGCGCCGATAATCAAGAATGGGAACAAGTAATGCAGTGCAAAGAAGCGAGTCAGCGTGGCATCACCCACGGTGTAATCACCGCGCAACCAAATCACGACTTCATCACCAATAAAGGGGGTGGCGCGGAACAGATTGGTAATGACTGTTGCCCCCCAGAAGGACATCTGCCCCCATGGCAACAAATACCCCATAAATGCCGTGCCCATCAGCAACAACAACAGCCCCTGCCCTGTCCACCATAATAATTCACGTGGTGCGCGGTATGAACCGTAGTACAAAGTACGCGCCATGTGGATAAAGATCACGAAGAAGAAAGCAGAAGCCCCCGTCGAATGTAGATAACGCAACAACCAACCATAATTCACGTCGCGCATGATGTGTTGTATGGAGTCAAACGAAAGCGCGACATCCGCCTTGTAGTGCATGGCAAGAAAAATACCCGTGGCAACTTGCAGCATCAGCACAAACCCCGCTAAAAAGCCGAAGTTCCACCAATAACTGAGGTTGCGTGGAGTGGGATAGCCTGTCAGTTCATGCTTGACGAAGCTGGTAAGCGGAAAACGCTGATCGATCCAATTGATAATACGATGAGGCATGATGGTCTCCTAAGCCTTTCCGATGACAATTTTATTGTCAGCGACGAAACGATATGGCGGGACTTCCAGATTTTTCGGTGCAGGACCGCGTATCACCCGACCACTATCGTCATATTGACTGCCATGGCAATGACATTCCCAACCTGGCCCCTCTTTGTTCGGCACGCAACCCATATGGGTACACACCCCAATGACCACCAGCCATTCAGGTTTTTGCACGCGATTGCTGTCCGCTTCGGGCTGAAGTCCACCATTCGACTCAGTAGAGGCTTTGATTTGTTCAGGGGTACGGTGCAAAATAAACACAGGCTTACCTTGCCAAGCGACCGTGTGCATCCCACCAGGGGTAATGTTGGTTAAATCCACTTCGGTCTCAGCTTTCGCCAATACATCCGAACTTGGATTCATACTCGCCACAAATGGCACGCAAGTCGCTGCGACACCCGCCCCGCCTACCACCGAAGTCAGCTTGATTAAAAAATTACGACGATCACCGTCGTTTAAAGCCTCTGTCACCATGTTTTCACCCCTTAGCATACATGTTTATCATTTAACAGCGCGGCATGCTACGCCGACATGATACAACTCACAACGACTCTAAAGGGTCAAAATACAGGGTTATAAAAACAATTAAAACATACACTTAAAACAACAAACCCCCACCCTAACGGGTGGGGGCAACAACACAAATGAGCTACACGATAGTGTGTATCTGGACATGACAAAATTTTATAGCTCTATAAAATAAACGCGGGTACGAATTTCGATGAAATCTACGATTCCAGAGGAGAAATAGCACCTTGAAAGACAACTTATCTACCAGCCCAAATAAGTCTCTTCATGCTTTCCATGTCGCGTGTTAGCCACTCTGGCAAGGACGGCGGTTCCGCCTGAAATGCGCATATTTTTGTAGTTTCCAACCGCCATCCATTATGGTGGCATGCCAGCGTAATGATGTTGTTATCCAGGCAAAATGGACTCAATGTGAATCATCGTGGCTCATCGTGGCACAAGTGAATAATCTCCCCGTCAAGGGGCGTGAGCTTTTTTTCACCCACTGTAAATCACATAGAAACCTAAAAAGTGAGTATGTTCATAATGAGGTATTCAACCATTTAAAAGTCTGTATGCCCAAAATGGTCATGAACAATGATCCCCCTAGATGCGTGCAAACGATGCCCACCGCCCAGCCATATTGACCGCGCAGCAGTAGCGTGACGGTTTCAGCAGAAAAAGTCGAGAACGTGGTCAGTCCGCCCAAAAATCCTGTGACAATCAATAGCCGCCATTCTGGACTGAGACTGGGGTGTTGCATAAAAAAGGCTAATGCCAATCCAATCAAATATCCGCCCAATAAATTCGCGATCAACGTCCCTGGGGGGAGTTGCGGCAGATAGCTGTTCAACCACAGCCCCAAGCCCCAACGCAGCCACGCGCCAACCGCCGCACCACTGCCGATGGCGAGAAAAGCATATACATTGCCCATCCCGAATCTCCTGAAATAAAGGCGGCCAGTATAGACCAGCCGATGGCTAAACCACAAAAATGACGGTTTTGTGCATTTTCATTGAATGAAAACAGCGAGACACGTTAAAATCCGCGCCCGCTTAATGTTTTGGCATGTCTGCCAGCAATCTCCACCATGAAATTTTGTCTGGTTTGTCAACACTCCTTTAACGAACCGCACTGGACTTGCCCGTCTTGCGGGGCAAAACCCGCGCAACGCGAAGGTTTTAATGCCTTTGCACCTATTTTAGCGGAGCAAAATGATGGTTTTAATCCTGACACTTTCAAACGCTATGCGGCGGTTGAGGCGGGACACTTTTGGTTTGTGGGACGCAATCAGCTGCTGCGTGACCGTATGTTGCGGCATTTCCCGCACGCGCGACATATTTTGGAAATTGGCTGCGGCACGGGGTTTGTGCTGGCAAATACCCGTCGCATTTATCCTGATGCCGAACTCAACGGTAGCGATATTTTTACCCAAGGGCTGCATTTTGCCCAAAGTCGCGTGCCGAGTGCTACCCTGTTTCAAATGGATGCCTGCCATATTCCGTTCCGCGAGGAATTCGATTTGATCGGCGCGTTTGATGTGCTGGAACATATCGACGATGACCAAGCGGCGTTAAACCAAATTTTTGCCGCGTGCCAAGCGGGTGGGGGCATGGTATTGACCGTGCCGCAACACCAATGGTTATGGAGTGCGACCGACGATTATGCGCACCACAAACGCCGCTACACGCGATCAGAACTGGTGACCAAAGTCCAGCAAGCAGGTTTCAAAGTTGAATATGTCAGCTCCTTTGTCTCGTTGTTATTGCCGCTGATGCTGGCTTCGCGCTGGTTGCAAAAATCCGCGCAAGCCGATGATCAAATGGATGCAGGCTTCAAAATCGGCAAATTGGCTAACAAAGTGCTCAGCGCGGTAATGAAGCTGGAACGCCGCTTATTGTCGCTCGGCATCACTTTCCCCATCGGCGGCTCGTTGCTGCTGATTGCTCAAAAAGGAACACACTAATGGGATACGTTGCCCCTAAACACGGCTGGTGGCTGGTACTCGCCGTGCTGTTTATCTGGTTTTGCAATTTGGAATACCGCACGCTGATTAAGCCCGACGAAGGGCGTTATGCCGAAATCCCGCGTGAAATGGTGGTCAGTGGCGATTGGACGACCCCGCGCTTAAACGACCTGAAGTATTTTGAAAAGCCGCCGTTGCAATACTGGGCGACCGCCACCGCTTACACCGTATTTGGCGAACATCAATGGACTTCGCGTTTATGGACGGCGTTGACAGGTTTTGCGGGCATTGTGCTGGTGTGGATTGCGGGCGTGCGCCTGTTTGGGCGCGAAACCGCGTGGTATGCCACGCTGCTATTGGGCAGTAGCTTGCTGTATGTGCTGATGTCGCACGCCAATACGCTGGATATGGGCGTGACGTTCTTTATCACCCTGGGCATCGTCGGGTTGTTGTTCGGACAATCCGCCACCGACCCAAAATCGCAGCGCAATGGCATGTGGTTAGCATGGGCGGGCATGGCGTTGGCGGTGCTGAGCAAAGGCTTGATGGGCATTATTCTCCCTGGCACGGCGGTGCTGATTTACGCCGCCATCCATCGCGACTTGGGGGTATTGAAGCGCATGCACTGGCTCTCAGGCTTGGCGATTTTTTTGGCGATTACCGCGCCATGGTTTTATTTGGTGATGAAAGCCAATCCCGAATTTTTCGAGCGATTCTTTATTTACGAACACTACACCCGCTTCACCACCAAGGATTTAGGACGCTATCAACCTTGGTACTACTTTGTACCGATTCTCATCGCGGGCGCATTGCCGTGGACGTTGTTGATGTTTGACAGCATGGCGCGCAGTTGGCGCGTGCCGAAACATTACAATTTGTCGGATAAACCCTTCCACCCTGCGCGTTTCTTGCTGATTTGGGCGGTGTTTATCTACGTGTTTTTCTCGATGTCGGGTTCAAAATTACCATCGTATTTGTTGCCGATGTTCCCCGCACTGGCGTTATTGATGGGCAAACGCCTGACTGAAATCCGCGAGAAAACCTTGATTTGGCAACTCGTGCCGATTGTACCTGTAGCAGGACTATTCATTTGGTTAGGACTGAATGTGGATCGCTTCGCGGATACCGTGCTGCAAAAATCCTTGTATCCCAACTACCAACCTTGGCTGGTGACAGGGGCTGGCGCGTTGTTAATCGGCGTGTTGCTTGCGATCACGTTGTTGCTCAAGCAACGCAAACCCGCCGCCGTGCTGGTACTGTCTTTGTCGGCGTTGCTCATGGCGCAAATCTCCTTAACGGGCTACGAAACGGTCGCGAAGGAACGCTCCGCCAAACATATCGCCAACGCCATCCGTGCGCAGGTCACCCCCACCATCCCGTTCTACTCGGTGCTGACTTACGAACAAACTTTGGCGTTCTACCTCAAGCACACCTTTATTTTGGTGCAATACCAAGATGAAATGGCTTATGGCATCAAGCAAGAACCGCAACGCTGGGTTCCCACCTTGGCGGCATTTGGCGAGGTGTGGGCAACACAACCCGCAGCACTGGCGATCATGCCCGTGATTGCCTATCCCCAATTACAACAACTCAATATCCCCATGACCATTATTTACCAAGACACCCAACACATCGTGGTGAAAAAACCATGAGCCTGATTAGCTTTATCCTCATCGTCACAGGCGTGATGCTCAACGTCGCCGCGCAGTTGCTGATTAAAACAGGCACCAATGCCGTCGGCTACTTTGAATACACCCGCGAAAACATCCTGCCCATCGGTTGGAAACTCGCCACCGAACCCCACATCATCGGCGCGCTGACCTGCTATGTGGTCGGCGTGGTGGTGTGGATTTTGGCGTTATCGCGAGTACAAGTCAGTATCGCCTACCCGCTGTTGTCACTTGGCTATATCGTCAACGCCGTCGCTGCCAACTACCTGTTTGAAGAAGTGATTACCCCCAGCAAAATGATCGGCATGGGCATTATTATCATCGGCGTGGTGGTGATTTCGCGGGCATAATGGATCATCTGTTAGTCGTTAGTTTTTAGTTGGTAGAGTGGATAAGCGCAGCGCATCCACCATTTTTTGAATATATTCAATTAGATATGCTCATGCTTCTAGCTTGCCAACTCACAACGAGCAACGCAAAACGCAACGAATCAGCAGCCTCATGTAGGAACGGAAGGAATGGTATGACACCCGAAGCACAAAGTAATTTTCACCGTAATCTCGCTCAGTTCAAACCCGAAGACCCTGAAGCCCTTGCACTGCTGGAACTAGCCCACGCCGCTTTTGCACAAGCCGAATTTATCCGCGCCGAACAACTCCTCAAACAAGCCAAAGAAAAAGATGCCATTGCCGCAAAAGCGGTGATGGAACGCGCCCTGCAACGGTTGTTGTCCGCCAGTGAATCGGAAATAATCGTCAATCACGCGCTTCCCATCGCGCAACAGGGCGAAGCCGAAATGCAGGCGCGTTTGACCATGATGGAGCAGACCTTAGGGGCAGATCATCCTGATTTGGCGCAATACTTAAATCAGTTGGGGATGCGTCATTATGAGCAAGGTAACTACGCCGAGGCTGAACCTTTGTTTAAACGTAGCCTGGCGATTCGGGAAAGCACCTTGGGTAAAAACCATCCCGATGTTGCTCAAAGTTTGAATAATTTAGCCCTGCTTTATCACGCCCAAGGTAACTACGCGGCGGCTGAACCTTTGTTGCAACGTAGCTTAGAGATTTGGGAAAGCACCTTGGGTAAAAACCATCCCGATGTTGCCACGAATTTGAATAATTTAGCCTCGCTTTATCAAGACCAAGGCAACTACGCGGCGGCAGAACCTTTGTATCAACGTAGCTTGGCGATTCGGGAAAGCACCTTGGGCAAAGACCAGCCCGCTGTTGCCACGAGCTTGAATAATTTAGCTGGGCTTTATCAAGCCCAAGGCAACTACGCGGCGGCTGAACCTTTGTTTGAACGCAGCTTAGTGATTCTGGAAAAAACTTTGGGCAAAGACCATCCTAATGTTGCCAGCAGCTTGAATAATTTAGCCCTGCTTTATAAAGCCCAAGGCAACTATGCGGCGGCAGAACCTTTGTGTCAACGTAGCCTGGCGATTCGGGAAAGCACCTTGGGTAAAAACCATCCCGATGTTGCTCAAAGTTTGAATAATTTAGCCATGCTTTATAACGACCAAGGCAACTACGCGGCGGCTGAACCTTTGTTGCAACGTAGCTTAGAGATTTGGGAAAGCACCTTGGGTAAAAACCATCCCGATGTTGCCACGAATTTGAATAATTTAGCCTCGCTTTATCAAGACCAAGGCAACTACGCGGCGGCAGAACCTTTGTATCAACGTAGCTTGGCGATTCGGGAAAGCACCTTGGGCAAAGACCATCCCGCTGTTGCTCAAAGTTTGAATAATTTAGCCGCGCTTTATCAAGCTCAAGGGCGATATGCCGCCGCCGCGCCTTTATTCCAGCGCAGTTTGACCATTCTTGAGAAGACCTTAGACAAAGATCACCCCACAATCCAACTGGTTAGAGCGAATTCCTATGGTTCTCGCCGCATTGCGGTGCTCAAAATCGAGCGACTTAAAGTCACTAATTTCAAATGTTTTGAAGCCTCGACCTTTCACTTTCACCCTGCATTTAATTTGGTGGTAGGCGAAAACGGCAAAGGTAAAACCACTTTGCTGCGTGCCTTGGCGGTCGCGCTGGGGGGATGGGCGCACGCCTACATCAAAGACGATAAGAACTTGCGCCCGATTGAAGACGATGAAATTCGTGAGGTGCAAGAAGCGGGGCGGTTTACCAAAAGTCGCTTTACTCAAATTGAGGTACAAGGCACGACCAAGATTGTTGATTATCAACAAAAATCTGAAAACGGCACAGCCAATTGGACGCGTACACGCCAAGACACGGGTGAGAATACCTTTGCCAAAGGTCAGATTGTGTATGACAGCGGCATCAAACAAAACATTGACTTTGCGCGACTAGGGGCAGATGTGCTGCACTATATTGAACAAGGGCAATCGTTTGATTTACCGCTGATTGCGTTCTATGAATGTGATCGCTTATGGAAAACGACTGAAAAATTTAATCCTGAAGCAGCGGCAACAAAGCGTTATTCACGATTTGATCCTTATCGAGATAGCTTTCATACCGACGCAGGATTGAGTGAAGTGGCGACTTGGGTGTTTAAAGAGGATATGCAGTCAAAGGGGTTGGGACAGGACACGCCCGCTTTCCAAGCCTTCCAAGTTGCCGCCAAAGCCGCAATTGAAAATTGCACCCGCATTCGATTTGATTTTGACCAATCTCGCATCGTGCTGGATTTTGACGATGGGCTCACCATTCCGCTTGAACACCTAAGCGACGGACAGCGCACCATCATCGGACTGTTCTGCGACCTAACCCGCCGCGCCGTTATTATGAACCCCCACTTGGGCGGCAATGTTTGTGCGGAAACATCAGGCATTGTGCTCATCGACGAACTGGATTTGCATCTGCACCCCAAATGGCAACGCGGCATTATTGAAAACCTGCGCAAGACTTTTCCGAAAGTACAGTTTATTTGCACCACACATTCGCCTTTTTTGATTCAGTCGCTGCGTGTTGGGAAACTCATTCAGCTTGATTCCGAATTCGTTGAGAGTGAACCTCGCTACTATGACCAAAGCATTGAAGATATTGCCGAGGAAGCACAAGGGATTGAATTGGTTAGAAAAACGAAACGTTATTCTGATATGAAAGCTGCTGCTAAAGCCTATTACAAAAAATTGCATGAAATTGCAAATGAGGCTGATCCAGAAGTGCAGACGTTGAAACAGCGTTTTGATGAATTAACCATTCCATTTAATGATGATCCTGCATTCGCTGCGTTTTTGGAATTTGAACGAGATACCGTGAAGGCAAAAGCGGGAGTGAATTGATGAGACCCATCGACAAAGGTGCAGACCGTGGGGCGTTTTCAAAGTATCAAGATGCCCAGAAACTACTGATTGAGCAGCTAGGCGAATACTGCTCTTATTGCGAACGCTGGCTTGCCACTTCAATTGCCGTTGAACACAAAAAACCAAAGCAGAAACACCCCGAAGACGAATTTCTGTGGCATAACTTTTTGTTGAGTTGCGCTAATTGTAATTCGACAAAACAAGGGGATGAAATCAATTTAGACGAGTTTATTTGGCCCGATGCGGATAATACTTTTCGGGCATTTATCTATGATGAAGAAGGGCGCGTCATCCCTAAACAGGATTTTTCTGACGCAAAAATTAACCAACAAATATATGCGACATGGCAAATGCTTGGGCTCAACCGCCATGAGGATGTCTATTCCTTGCCTATCCGCTTGGTACACCCGCTTTTCGCAAGTGGTTATATGCAAAAAGGTGAGGATGATAATCCCACTGGGCATCGTATAGCTCGCGATAAGTTGGTGCAGCTACATTCACGCAGATAC
>JAQTTV010000039.1 GCA_028710565.1 Gallionella sp. | reverse complement strand
CTTCCGAGAAAATATTGAACACTTTTTCGTGAGCACCATCCCCGAAATTAAAGACCGCCTGCGCTCCAGAATTACTGATAATTTTCAAACATTCAACACGGGGTTTTCAAGTTGAATGGGTATATGCCGATTTCGCGATGAGCTTAATCCAGACCGCTCGAACACTGTATGCCAGTGACAGTTTTGCAGTGGAGCTGGAACAAACGGCCTACGCGCTTGATACCACCACCATCGACCTATGCCTGAGCGTCTTCCCTTGGGCGAAATTTCGTCAGGCCAAAGCCGCCGTCAAGCTGCACACGCTACTTGACCTGCGCGGCAACATTCCAACCTTCATTCACATCAGCGACGGCAAGATGCACGAGGTAAACGTACTCGACATCCTGATCCCCGAAGCGGGCAGCTTTTACATCATGGATCGAGGCTTTACCGACTTCGCCCGTTGGTTTGCCCTGCACCAAGCTCAGGCGTTCTTTGTCATTCGGGGCAAATCCAATCTGCTATTTCGCCGTGTTTACTCGCGTCCTGTAGATAAATCCACGGGGCTGCGTTGCGATCAAACCATTGCCTTGACCTCAGCCAAAGCCCGCCGAGATTACCCGCAACACTTGCGCCGCATCAAGTTTTACGATGCCGAACACCAGAAATATCTAGTCTTCTTAACCAATAACTTCGACCTGCCTGCACTGACCATCGCCCAACTTTACCGTTGTCGCTGGCAGGTCGAACTGTTCTTCAAATGGATCAAGCAACATCTGCGAATCAAGCAGTTTTACGGCACCAGCGAGAACGCAGTCAAAACCCAAATTTGGATCGCGATCAGCGTTTATGTGCTGGTCGCCATCGTGAAAAAACACCTCAAAACCGAGGCAACTCTTTACACAATTCTACAAATTTTAAGCCTAACCCTTTTTGAAAAAACACCGCTCGATCAACTACTTACAAATATTGGAATACAAGAAACCATATCTAAAAATGATAACCAATTGAATCTATTCAACTAAATTGGCGGACACTACTGAATTGGAATAACCAATCCGCTGGTTAGGTTCTAGCAGGTTGCTGAGAGCCGCCAAGGAGCATCACAATTTTTACACCAACTCTATTTCTGTCATTTAGACCAAGCATTTATCAATATGTTGGTCGATACTGCTCTCATCGTGGTGTGTCCATCAATTGCTGCATGTAGCTTCTGCGCCATTCAAACTGGTGCTCATTAGGCGCAAAAAAACGCCTCCCGAAGGAGGCGTTTCATTTTTCAACGTCGTAATTTTATTCCGAGAAAAACGCTTTCACCTTATCCATCCACGATTTCGCGCGGGGGTTATGGTGATCGCTGTTTTTGTCATTCAAATCAGACAACTCTTGCAACAATTCCTTTTGACGATCCGTCAAATTAACGGGCGTTTCCACGACCACATGGCAATGTAAGTCGCCATAACTGGCACTGCGCACGCCTTTAATCCCTTTGCCACGCAAGCGGAAAATGCGTCCACTTTGGGTTTCAGCGGGGATTTTAATCATCGCCTTGCCGTCCAGCGTGGGGATTTCAATATCGCCGCCCAATGCTGCCGTCGTGAAGCTAATCGGCATTTCGCAATGCAGATCATTATGGTCACGTTGGAACACCGAGTGCGACTTCAGTTGTATCACCACATACAAATCCCCTGGGGAACCGCCATTGCTGCCCAGTTCGCCTTCGCCCGATAAACGGATGCGGTCATCGTTATCCACCCCAGGCGGGATTTTGACCGACAAGGTTTTGTGCTGCTTGATACGACCCGTGCCGTTACAGGGTTTGCAAGGTGAAGCAATGATCTTGCCTGCGCCATGACAGCGTGGGCAAGGTTGTTGCACTGAGAAAAAGCCCTGCTGCATCCGCACTTGACCATGCCCTCCACACGTGGTGCAGGTGCTGGCAGAAGTGCCAGCCTTCGCTCCAGAACCATGACAGGTGTCACATTCCGCCATGGTCGGGATACGAATTTGCGTTTCCGTACCGCGCGCGGCCTGCTCCAAGGTGATTTCCAAGTTATAACGTAAATCCGCACCGCGATGCACATTACTGCGTTGACCGCCGCGCTGTCCACCGCCGAACATACCGTCAAAAATATCTGAGAAATCGAACCCCTGACCGCCACCACCTTGACCAAATGGACTGCCGCCGCCCATACCACCCGCCTCAAATGCTGCGTGTCCGTATTGGTCGTAAGCTGCCCGCTTCTGCCCATCGCTCAAAGTTTCGTAGGCTTCCTTCGCTTCTTTGAAGTGCTCTTCTGCCTTGGGATTATCAGGATTGCGATCAGGGTGATACTTCATCGCCATCTTGCGATAGGCTTTTTTAATCTCTTCCTCTGAGGCATCACGGTTAATGCCTAGGGTTTCGTAATAGTCTTTTTTGCTCATTGTTGAAAAACTGTGAAAGGTGAAATGTGAAATGTGAAACGCATCACGGGTATATTCAACCTGATGGGGTGAAATGTGATGCGTTTCATGTTTTGTCCTTCAGTGATTTGATTAGGGCAAGTGTTAGGGCTGAAACCTCGTCCAGCCTAGACTGGACAGCGGTAATGTCGCTGCAATAGTGAAGCCGAAAAGCAATGTCAAGCTGGGTATCTAATTCGGCAAGAGAACCTGTTGCCACATTCAGGAAATAAAGCAATTCCTTGGTGCTGTTTCTTGCTGAACCTTCTGCCATATTGGACGGTGCGGAAACCGCTGCTCGGCGCATTTGTGCCGTCAATCCAAACAACTCTTCCCTCGGAAAGGTAGACGTGAGGCGATAAACATCCTCGACTAACAGCATGGCAGATTGCCATGCTCGTAAATCTCGATGTGCCCGCCGCACGTTTCACCCCTCACTTTTCACATTTCACTTTTTGTCTTTTACTTCGGTAAATTCCGCGTCGACCACATCGTCATCCCGCTTGTGATCCGCACACTGTTCACCTGGCTCACAGGAACCGCAACCTGCGTCTCCACCTGCTTGACCTTGTTCTGCGGCATACATTTTTTCGCCCAGTTTTTGTGCCGCAGTTGCCAAGGCTTCAGTTTTGGCTTCGATAGCTTCTTTGTCATTGTCTTTCACCACTGCTTCAGCTTCTTTCAATGCTGCTTCAATCGCTGCTTTTTCGTCATTGCTCAATTGGCTGCCGTATTCTTTCATCGACTTGTTGGTCGAATGAATCAAGGTATCCAATTGATTACGCGCAGTCACCAGTTCAACGGCTTTTTTGTCATCTTCAGCATTGGCTTCTGCATCGCGCACCATACGTTCGATTTCTTCTTCACTCAAACCAGAGCTGGCTTTGATCGTGATGTTGGCTTCTTTGTTGGTCGCTTTGTCTTTCGCAGAAACATGCAAAATGCCGTTCGCGTCGATGTTAAATGTCACTTCAATTTGTGGCATGCCACGTGGTGCGGGTGGAATGTCGGACAAGTTAAATTGACCCAAGCTCTTATTACCTGATGCAATTTCACGTTCGCCTTGCAACACGTGAATCGTCACAGCCGATTGGTTGTCATCCGCAGTCGAGAACACTTGCGATGCCTTAGTTGGGATCGTGGTGTTTTTCTTGATGAGCTTAGTCATCACGCTGCCCATGGTTTCGATACCCAAGGACAAAGGTGTGACATCCAACAACAACACGTCTTTGACTTCACCTTGCAACACGCCGCCTTGAATCGCTGCGCCCACGGCAACCGCTTCATCAGGATTCACGTCTTTACGGGGATCACGACCAAAGAAGGCCTTTACTTTTTCTTGCACCATCGGCATACGGGTTTGACCGCCGACCAAGATCACGTCCGCGATGTCGGAGATCGACACGCCTGCGTCCTTCATGGCGATTTTGCAAGGCTCAATGGTACGAGCAACCAATTCTTCTACCAAGCTTTCCAATTTGGCGCGGGTGATTTTCACTGCCAAATGCTTAGGACCTGTCGCATCAGCCGTGATGTAAGGCAGATTCACTTCGGTTTGTTGGGCACTGGACAATTCGATTTTGGCTTTTTCGGCCGCATCTTTCAGGCGTTGCAGAGCCAATACGTCTTTACGCAGATCTACGCCGCTTTCTTTCTTGAATTCTTCTACCAAGAAGTCGATGACGCGCATATCGAAGTCTTCACCGCCCAAGAAGGTATCGCCATTGGTGGACAACACTTCAAATTGGTGTTCACCATCCAGTTCCGCGATGTCGATGATGGAGATATCGAATGTACCGCCGCCCAAGTCATACACGGCGATTTTGCGATCACCTTCTTGTTTGTCCAAACCAAACGCCAATGCCGCAGCAGTTGGTTCGTTGATGATACGTTTCACATCCAAACCCGCGATACGACCTGCATCTTTAGTCGCTTGGCGTTGGCTGTCGTTGAAGTACGCTGGCACGGTAATGACCGCTTCAGTCACTTCTTCGCCCAAGTAGTCTTCAGCGGTTTTCTTCATTTTAATCAACACTTGCGCGGAGATTTCTGGTGCGGAAAATTCACGGTCACGCACTTTCACCCACGCATCACCATTTTTCGCTTTAACGATTTTGAAAGGCACCATGTCGATGTCTTTTTGTACCATCTTTTCATCGAAACGACGACCGATCAAACGTTTCACGCCGTACAGTGTGTTGGTTGGATTGGTAACCGCTTGACGTTTAGCTGGCGCGCCGACCAATACTTCGCCATCTTCCATGTAAGCGATAATCGAAGGGGTCGTACGTGCGCCTTCTGCATTTTCAATGACTTTGGTCTTGCCGTTTTCCATAATGGCAACGCAAGAGTTAGTAGTGCCCAAGTCAATCCCGATAATTTTTCCCATAATATTTCCTTAAGATTAGTTTTTACGATGCCGCCTAACGTGGGGCGACGATTTAAATTTTCAAGTGTTTTTTTGAAAGCGGTCGTTAGCTTGTAGTTGGTAGTCGTTAGTTAAACCACCAGAACTTGCTTTTCAACTAACGACTAGAGACTAACAACTAACAACCACTTATTTCGCTTGTGCCACCATCACCAAGGCGGGACGCAACACGCGGTCATTTAAGGCATAACCCTTTTGCATCACGGTGACGACGGTGTTAGCAGGTTGATCGCTCGGTACCATGCCAATGGCTTGGTGTTTATACGGATCAAGCTTTTCGCCTACTGGATTGATTTCGCTGATATGGAACTTTTCAAACACGCTGGAAAGCTGTTTCAATGTCAATTCCATGCCGCTTTTGAAGCTTTCAACATTTTCAGTCGTCACTGCCAAACCTGCTTCCAAGCTGTCTTTCACCGCCAACATTTCATTGGTAAAACGTTCCACGGCAAATTTCTGCGCCTTGGTCACATCATCCGCAGCACGGCGGCGAATGTTTTCGCTTTCGGCCTTGGCGTACATCCAAGCATCGTAATGCTCTTGCGCCTTGCGCTCGGCAACTTGCAACATTTCCTCTAAACTAGGAGATACTTCGACTGGGGTTTCAACTGCGACATCTTGTTGCTGGTTTTCTGGCTGTTCCATAACATTCTCCAAATTGCGATTTCAAGCTAATGGGGGATGGAATGGGATATTTCAAGGGTTTGTGGCATTTTTTATTGCAAAAAGATGGGCGGGAGTAATCAACACAGGAAAAGAACACCAATTTTCAAATAACGCACGCTTAAGAAATAAAACATGCTCAAACAAAAATTGCCATGACAGCCTTCCCGCCCGAACTCAAACGCTATCGACTGATCGTCATCAGCGCGTCATTGCTGCTCGGTGGCGCGGGGACGGCGGTGCTATTTTTTCCACCAGAAGGCAGCCCCATGTTGCCCCGCCTGCTTTTCGCCGCGATGGCGTTAGCGATGTCTGGTTTTGGATTTTTTGCTGTATTGCGCTGGTATCAACGTGCGGCTTATGTGGTGGCGACGGTCGCACCGCGTCCCTGTTCTGGCAGTTTGCATCTGGATGAAGATTCAGAGTCAACCTCACTCACGGTCAGTCTGTTGCTGTCGCACGATGAACCGCCCGTGCGTGTGGCGGTCATCCTACCGCGTTGGCATGTACGCGCTGTTCTCAATACCGTTTACACAGTGAAGCTTTATATTGACCCATCGAACGCACGACTCATGGCGATTGATACGCCTCACGGGCGGTTGTGGTGTATGCCGATTGGGACACGCATTCCCCAAGGAAAAGCAGATTTGCTCTGAACGCGTCGTTCCTGCGAAAGCACACTACTGTCCGAGATAATTTCATACAAATAGTCCCATTTGACGAGCGGCGAACTCGGCGGCGGCTTTTTTTCGTCGGTGGTATCGCTCGGTTTCGCGCGTTGGACGTTGAAACAGGGTTGCGCGCACTTCAGCCAGTAAGATCCATAAGCTTCCTGCGTAGTGCTGTGCTTTGCGATAGATGGCCAGTAGCAAATAGGTAATCAATGCGGTGAGTAGCTGGATGCGCACGGCGTTTTCGCTGCGCCCGAAGAAGCTTTTGATTTTCAGGTGTTGCTTGATCCATTTGAAGAATAGCTCGATACCCCAGCGATCTTTGTAGCGGCGCGCAATGGCTGACGCGGGGCTGTCGAGATCATTGGTTGCCAATACCAGCGGTTGCTCATGCGTGGGCCTGTCCACGGTAATGCGTCGCAATGGATGGATGTAGTGGTTTTTGCGTCCAGCGCGCGGATGCTTGTTGGCAAAGCGCACGATTTCGTCCTTGAGTACGAGGCTGGCATCTGCGACTGGGATGGCGCGAGTACTTTCTACTTTGAGCGATGCGTTGTATTTGAAGCGCGTGACGAAGTGAGCGTGTTGTTCGTTAATCTTGTGCCACCAGTTGTAATCGCAATAGCCCTTGTCGAAGACATAGACCGCGCCCACCTCTATTGGCAACGTCCGACCATGGTCTATGTCGTTGATATTGGCGGCGGTGATGCTGTGCTGGATGGGCGCGGCCTCGTGGGCGGCATACAGTATGTGTAGCTTGATACCTTGGGTATTACGGGTGCTGTTGTCGCGAGTCCATGCGTCAAATCCCAGCCCTTTCAAGCTGATCGAAGATGAGTCGAGCAAATACAGTAGCTCCTCGCTCTCACGGCGCAGGGTGCGATGCGCTTGGGACATGAGTTCTTTCGCCACATCGGCAAACACTTCCGTATTGCGCTTGCCGTTGGCTTCCGCCAGCGTCGAACGCCGAATGGGCACCGCACCCAAGCAATCGTGTTGTCTGTGCTGACTGTTGAATCCAGTTTCCAGCACACGCAGGCTACTTGCCCCAGACAGTTGGGCGTAAATCATCGCCAACAGTTGATGCCAGCAGCTAAAACCTTTGCTGTATTTATCTGCTTGATGGCTTTGTACCATCCGATCAAATGTACCTCGTGGCAGTGCTTTCATAATTTCTCGGAATCGGTTTGTCCTGTACATGTTGCGCGTCTCGTTAGTTAAGTGGGCATTCAGGGTTCTATCCCTTATCCCCTTGCACTGTAACACGTTGTTGCAATTGCACATATTTATTCCAGACAGTAGTGGACGAAGGTCGGAATCCAGTCCCAGAAACAATCCTCGTGCAGCGAGACTATCCGCATTACGGGAAGCACATAAAATCCCGCATTGCATACGGGCTACGTCCCTTCCATCTGCTGCGCCAACGCATCCCAACCTGCCAAGCCATTGGGTAAACCAAGATTTTCTGCCAGTTTTTCCAATACGTTCAATGCTTGAGCTTCACCAATTTTCTTAGCTATTTGATACGCCTCCCGCCAGTGTTGCATTGCCAATACTGGTTCGCCGTTTTGCAGATAAATATGCCCGACGTTATACAAGCTAAGAGAAATTCCCGCTTGGTCGCCAATTTCTCGTTGGATCGCCAATGACTGTTGCGAATAGTCTGTCGCTGTTACGTAGTCGCCGCGTGCCATGTAGATTTGCGACAAATTATTTAGCGATTGCCCAATCCCCGCCTTGTTGCCAATTTCCAATCGGATCGCCATCGACTGTTGCGAATAGCGCAACGCGGTATCGTAGTCACCTTTTGCATAGGCAATTGTTGCCAAATTATTCAGCGATTGTCCAACGCCCTTTTTGAAACCAATTACCCTAGAAATCGACAGCGACTGTTGCAAATAATACAGCGCGGTTACGTAGTCACCCTGTACTTTGTAGATTTGTGACAAATTGTTCAGTACCGCTGACTCACCTACTTTTTCACCAATTTCCTGTTGTATCTCCAGCGATTGTTGCAAATAGTCCAGCGCGGTGTCGTAGTCGCCACGTGCATGATAGATTGACGATAGATTATTCAGCTCCGTACCTTCACCCGCTTTGTCTCCAATTTCCCGACTAATCACCAGAGACTTCTGAATATAGTCCAGCGCAGTGTCGTAGTCGCCACGTGCATGAAAGATTGACGATAGATTATTCAGCTCCGCACCTTCACCTTCCTTGTTGCCCACTTCCTGACAAATCAAGAGGGATTGCTGCAACAAAGGCTGAAGCACTGCCCACTGCGCGGCCAAATGCAAGTATCCCCGATACTCCCCTACCCAATACGGCACTTCCACCTGCGCCACTTGCGCCAAGTGATACGCACCTTCAGTTAAAGCCGTTATGTGGACAGAGGTCAAATCCCGCGCCGATTCAATATCTTGCAACTGCCCATCATAATAATCAAACAAGTAACGATGAATTTCTGCAAACAATACCGCTTCGTTTTGGCGTAGTTGGCTGTGCACATATTCGCGCAACACGGCGTGTAGATAGTATCGCCCATTGCTTTCCGTCCAAAAGGAATAACGAGTCAGATCGCTGAAACGCACGCTGGCTCGACCACCTAAAAATTGCTGGCATAAACTTAAAAACAGCGGCTCATCCAACCATTGTGCTTGGGCGGCAATCTCTAATGCACGGCGTAGGGTATCGGGCAGGTGGCTGATAAAACGGTCGAGAATTTGAAACGATTCACCGCCAAAATCCTCGGCTTGTGGGGTGCGGGATTGGTTTTTAAGCGTTGCGTATTGCTCAACTTGTAATTCCAAATAAAACGGAATGCCTTTCGCGCCTTCGATCATGCGGGTGCGAATGTCGGCTTCGGCAATCGGCACGGCTTGCAAAAAGGCTTGTGCGTCGGCATCGGGCAAATTATTAAGGGGAAATGGCTGAATAATTTCGCCCCATTCTGAGTTATCCCAAACCAAAGTTTCTCGCCCCAAAATGACGTGCAGCACAACGGGGGTTTCACCGATAAGTTTTCTGACCCACGCATCGACATTGCAGTCAGTTTTGTTCGGCTGCGTTGCCCACAAGGCTTCGTAAGTGTCGTACAGCAAGACCACGCGGCGATTTTTTTCAGGCACGGGGCTTTGCCCGTCAGGTGATTGCAACCAGTCATCAATGTCTGCGCCGAAATACTTGGGCAACGCTTTTTCTAATTGCAGTTCGGTGAGCGTTTCTATCTCGGTTAATAACCGCTCGCCGCCACCTCGCAACCACGTTTCCAGTTTGATGCGCGCAGTTGCTTTTTCTGCATACTTGAGAAACAACCCCAAGCCTGGAATTTCCTAAATTTCCCCCAATAAACTAAACATATCTTGCAATAAATCATGCGGTTGGCGGAACAGTTCTGGATGGTGGGCTTTCAAATATCGCCCCGCTTGGTTCATCGCAAAATAACGCGCAAAGGCAATATCAAACGCGGGAAAGCGGATATGCCCTGTTTCTGCCAATTGCATCCGCAATGCCAATAGCACGGCAGTCGGTTCGCGCTGTGAACTGTTTTGAAAATTGACTTTCGCCCAAGCCAAAATCGGCGTTTCCAGCTCAAAAGTTTTTAGATGCTTTTCAAATTCTCCACACAAGGCGGATTTTCCCAGCCCTCCGACCCCCGAAAAGTTAATCACGCGGTATTCATCCCGCGCTTGTTGGGCGGCAAGTTGCGTTTTGAATAACACCCGCGCTTCATCACGATCCGTGAAAATGCGATTGATGCGAAAAGCATCGGGGCGATGAGAAGGTTGGGGCATGGAAAATTTCAAACGATCAATGAAGAGGCGGCATTGTAGAGGAATTACTGCGTCCAATACCGCCGATGCGCCTGACGATAGCGTTCCAAACTCAACCCTTGCGCATTCATATTCACCAAAATCGCGCCGTCTTCATCGGAGCGAAATAATGCCGCGCCACTATCCCGATAACGTTCGACAATTTCTGCTTTGGGATGGCCAAATTTATTGCGATAGCCCACGGTAAACACGGCGTACTCTGGCAATACTGCCGCGACAAATTCCTCGCTGGAAGAGCTTTTGCTGCCGTGATGCGGGACGACCAACAAGTTGGCGGGTAATTCTCGGCGATGCTGATTGAGCAAGCGCGCTTCGGCATTTTTTTCAATATCACCGACCAACAAGATGTGCTGTGAGGCTATGCTGATGCGCAATACACAACTTTGCTCGTTATCGTGAACTTTGTCGGAAGGTGTGCCGTCGGGGTGTAAAAAGGCGAAATGTACGCCGTCCCAGTCCCACGCTTGCCCATCGGTACAGCGCATGCCTGTACGGTTAAAATCGGCTTGCAGCACATCGTCGGAAGCTGAGCTGCGTATCCAGCCGACAGGCATGGCTTGCAATACCGAATCTGCACCGCCCGTGTGATCGTTGTCATCGTGACTCAGCACCATGCCATCGAGTTCGGCTATGCCTAAGGCGCGTAAATTTGGCACGATGATGCGGTTGCCGCTGTCAGACTCAGCACTAAAATCTGCGCCCGCGTCGTATAACATCGCGTGTTGTTGGGTTTGCAGGGCGACGGATAAACCTTGTCCAACATCAAAAATCACCACGCGCACATTGCCCACAGAGGGGACTTCGGGCGTATTGAGAAACATGGGCAACAGCCAAATCACACCCAACCAACGGGCGGGAAATCCACGTGGCAGCAAAATCCACACCACACCTATCATGCCAACCACAATCGTCCATGCGGGCGGTGCGTGTTGTGTCCACACAGCTTGTGGCAGACTGTTGAGCCCATCCAGCCCGACCATGAGGATGTCCATCGCGATATGGGCTAACCACAACGGCACATCCCACGGCAACGCGGCACCGAGCAAAGTCAGTGGTACGACAATAAAACTAACCAAGGGAATGGCGAAGGCGTTGGCAATCGGTGACACAATGGAAATTTGCTGGAACATCGCCAACAACAAGGGGATTAAACCGATGGTCATCGCCCATTGCACCGTCAGGTATTCACGTATCACCCGATGAAACGTGTTCATACGTCGATTCCAAATACTGCCTGAATCCTGCTCCGCCAAATCATGGTACGAAGGCGAGACACTCAGCGCATCCCCTTGTTGCAGCCCAGAGCGGGAATCAATGCGATAGGCTGTCACATAGAGTATCAACGCCACCGCACTGAACGACAACCAAAATCCAGGTGATGACACCGCCCACGGGTCTGGAATCAGCACCCCCAACAGCGCGATACTGAGAATTTGCCCCAAGGAAAACTGCCGATTCAACCATAACGCCACCGCAACCGCGCCGACCATATACACCGTGCGCTGCGCAGGCACGCCAAATCCTGCCAACAGCGCGTAGCTCAACGCCACAATCAACGCGAATAATGCGGCGGCTTTACGCGCAGGGATCCACAAAGTGAGTTTGGTGTTTCGCCGCCACGCGGCATACATCAGCGCAAAAGCCAAACCTGAAAGCATCGTAATGTGCAATCCCGAAATGCTCATCAGATGATTCACGCCCGTGCGGGTGAACACTTGCCACTGCGCGGCTGGTATCGCGCTTTGTTCGCCAATCGCCAAAGCAATCAACACCCCCGCATAGGGCGCGTTGCCTAAAGTCGTTTGAAATTTTTCAAGGATTGCGGCACGCCACGATAGCAAACGGTAGTTCCATCCCGCTGCCAACGCATCTGCACGGATGTTGATACCCTTGTTGTAAACATAGCCCACCGCGCGAACTTGGTTTTCCAACGCCCAGCGTTCAAAATCAAAGCCATAAGGATTGCTACTGCCTTGCGGACGCTTTAAGCGCACGGTCAATTGCCAACGCTCACCTGCCCTAAACGGCGGTAATGGATTATTGGCGTCTTGATAAGTGGAGAGATAGAGATGAGGTGGCACGTGCACATGGGGCGTAATCGTATGTTCGACATCGAACATCAATCCCTGACCACGATCGTGCGCACGCGGCAAACTTGAGACGACACCCACGATTTCGATTTCTTTACCTTGCCACGCCTCAGGTAAAGACACCGCCATGCGCTGCGACGCTTGCCACGCCACATGATAGAAACCCAATCCCGTGGAAAACAGCAAGAACAGCAACAGCGCAAGCCCGCGCATGAGTGTATGCGACACAGCCCGATGTTTCAGCCAAAATACCAACGGAAAAGCCAGCAAACTCCACGCCCAAGCAAAATCAGGCAAATCAGCTTGCTGCTGTAAGCACCAGATGCCTAAGGTAAAAAATAGGGTGAAAAGTACCATGCTAAAGATCCCTCTCCCCCAGCCCCTTTCCCGTAAACGGGCGAGGGGAGTTGAGGCGGCATTGATTAAATCTTCCGTTCGTGGTGAGCATGTCGAACCATGAACGGAAGATTTAATGAAATCAATTAATTAAATCCGCTCCCCCTTCGACCATTCGACAAGCTCACGGCTCAGGGCGAACGGATTTAGTCGGCATTTCCCTAAGACGAATGACTGTCGGAGCGACCGCTAGGTCGCGTGTTACGGTATCGCCACCGCTTTCAACAATGCTTTGGTCAGGCTTTCCGTGCTTTGTTTTGCCTGATCGCCGACAGGTTGCAAACGATGACTGACCACACCAGGCAAAACCGCTTGCACATCTTCAGGCAGAACCGCTTCGCGCCCATGCAATAACGCCCACGCTCGCGCTGCCGCCAACAACGCCAACCCAGCACGGGGCGATAAACCATGAACGTAATGCGGTGATTCACGGGTGTATTTGAGTATCGCTTGCACATAATCCAACAAGGCAGGCGATACAAAAATCTTTTTTACTTCCAGTTGCAACTTCATCAATTGCGCACGCGTAATTTGCGGCTGCAATTGCGAAATCAGCTCACGTCTATCGACACCTGACAACAAGCCGCGCTCCGCTTGCGGGTCGGGATAGCCCATTTGAATACGCAGCAAAAAGCGATCCAGTTGAGATTCTGGCAAGGGAAACGTCCCAATTTGATGGGTGGGATTTTGCGTGGCAATGACAAAAAATGGCACGGGCAACGGGCGCGTTGTCCCTTCTATGGTCACTTGCTGCTCTTCCATCGCTTCCAACAAAGCACTTTGCGCCTTGGGCGTGGCGCGATTCACTTCATCAGCCAACAACATTTGGGTAAATACGGGGCCTGGGTGAAACTTAAACGTACTGCTTTCACGCTGATACACCGACACACCCAAAATATCGGCGGGCAATAAGTCGCTGGTAAATTGGACCCGCTGAAATTCCAACCCTAGCGTGCGTGCCAAAACATGTGCTAACGTGGTTTTGCCCACCCCTGGTAAGTCTTCAATCAACAAATGCCCGCGCGCCAAGAGACACGCGAGGGCTAAACGAATTTGTTGGGGTTTACCGAAAATAATGCTCTCGGTTTGGTGTATGACGTTCTGCAAAATGGGATTCATAGCGATAAATAGGAAGAAGGCGCAAAGGACGCGCAACGATACCAGATTTATGCTGAATGTGTTTATCCCAGAGCAACAATCAGGCACGAGTTGCCAATAACAAAAGGGAGGTTTTCACCTCCCTTTTTTGAAATCAAAATTAACGACCTCGTCGACCACGATAAATATAGACCGACTTGCCATCATAAACGCCGAAGGTGGCCGTTCCTGCCGTCACAGGCAAATAGGCAGGAACCGCATTGGGCACAATATTCACTTTACCCACCCCCCCCGTTGGCGCAGCTAAACTTATCTGCATCACGCCATTGAACAACAAACCTGATGCGGGTGAAAAAGTCGGTATCGTCGTACCTGTCGTGCCCACTAAATAGGAAGTAGGAAATGGCGAACCCATGATCGGACTGATATTGTCGGTTGAACTGGTCACCCAACTCATAGAGTTGTAATATTGCGCGGTCGCCGTCAAAGTCAACGGCAACAATTCCGAGCCATAGACATTGTTGAGCATAACCCTACCACTCACAACTTTTAGCCCCCCCTCGACTGAAGTAGCGGGAGATGCGCCTCGACGCGAGGAAACATTGTCCGAATCCATCGCACGAACATAAATATCGGTTGGGGGAGTCAGCGTGGCTGAAAAACCATACATGGGAGTCAGCGTGGTTGCGAAACCTGCTACGAAACCCGATGTGATCTGATTATTTGAGAAAGCCCCCCCAGATGGATTTTGAGTGATACTGCTGCCTAGCGCATCCCATGCTTGCAAGGTGACAGATTTGGCAAGCCCCGTTGCATCCGCATAGTTGAGTGTAATGCCATCATTTCTATTTTTCGCCGTCACATAGACGTTAAACGCCTGCCCAGAGTACGCCAGGCCACCTGACGGACAGGTCAAACCTGACGGACATGTCATCGGTGCAAGCACCGCTGTATCGAAATGATCGGGATAGAAACGACCGACATTATTGCTGATCGTTCCCACGATATCCCCTATCCCTAAGTAGTCACCATCAAGCACACTCGGTGTCAGGGTGATGATCCCCACCTCGTTCCAAGTAAAAGTACCTGTCGCCACGCCCGATGTAAATGCACCAATAGCACCGTTCATCGCGGGAGTCGTCACCATGCTCACGATCGCATTATTCGGGGTCAGTTTCACCCCCTCGGCGATCGTTTCTTTGCCGTAATTTGGGGTGGCATTGCCTTGCGCACTCGTTGCGGTAACCGTCACACTAAATGGCGCACCAGCGGGAATAAAAGTTCCCCCCGCCGCATTGGCAGCAGCGGGATTATCACCCGCAGTGGGCATAGCCAGTGCGCCAGCCCCACAATTCGCCGAATTAACGGTCGTGCATTGGATAGCGGATAACACAAATCCAGCGGGCTTTACGACAAAAGCAGAACTGTGTCCCATCTGCGTGATTGATGCACTATTGCGCATATACAGATTGACCTCGCCCACATCGTCGTAGTTAAAACTAAACGGACCAACACTCGATGCCCCTGCTGGAAAGATTAACGCGCGCGCGGCCGACCAAGCTGTCGGAATTGCACTATTCCCCGTGCAAAGTGGCAGCGTGGTGGTGGTCGCGTCATAAAAAGTTGCCTGCACGCCTGCATTGCTGACGGGATTGATGCACGACAGCGCGAACTGCATACTGACCGTAGTATTCAACGCAATTGGAACATTGGACGAATTCACGGTGGCAATATACACATTGCTCAAGGGACTGCCCGCAGTTTGCGGCGACCAGTTTATCGGCGCACACTGCGAGCCAACCCCCACTGCTACGCCACTTAAGGTGCAAGGTTGATTCACGAACATATAGCCAGGTACGATAATGGTGTCCGTTTTTGTCGCTGTGTTATTGCCCAGCGAAATATCATTTGCTTGACCGCCCACATAAGCCGAGTTGGTAACAGCACCTGCCGTCGCATTCACATCAACTGTGGCAGTCAGTGTCAAGGCAGTGGATGTGCCCGCCGCCAGCCCACCAGTTTGAGAGCAGCTCACCACTTGTCCCGTCGCCCCGCATGTCCAACCCGCGCTGCCCCCTGCGTAGGTCAATCCAGTAGGCAACGTATCGGTAATGGTGATCGGTCCAGGATCGGCATTGAAACCCAAATTAGAAACCATCATCACATAACTGACATATTGCCCTGGCGAGAAGGTGCCACTGCTGGTCATACTCAATCCCAGATCAGTCGCACCGACGGTTGCGCCAACACATACATCATCCACGTGCCAATAATCTTGGTCATAAATTCCCGAACCAGACAGCATGGAAATACGCAGTTTGAAATTCGCATGTTTTGCGGCGGCGGGCAACGTAAAGCGATTAGTCGTCGGGGTCAGCGTCGCTGAGAATATCTGCCCCTGTGTCCCCGCGCCAGGGAAAGTGGTGCCGAGCTGCACCCATGCCCCCAAATTATTGAGATACTCAAATTTCAATCCCTTGGCAACTGTTTCAGGCCAATCACTACCCGTCAAATTGGGAACGGTAGTCGTTGCACCCGTGCCACGTTGCACCCAGAAAGTTACCAAATCATTTCCTGAGTTCGTTGAAAGATCGGTTGTTTTAGTGGTTGCACTGACCGTATTCCAGCGCAAATCCATATTATGTAAGCCATTGGCGAAAAAGGTTGAACCTATGCGCACATCTCCCACCCCCAGTACATCCCAGCGCGACAAATCGCCTTCAAAAGTATCGCAGAATGGACCTGAAAACGTCACAGCGGGTACTTCAACTATCACGACGTTATCAAAGTGCCAATAATCGTAACCGACTACACCTGCGGCTCCCCCGTTACCACCACTACCGCTGCCATTCGGTTGAGAAAAACGTAGCTTGAAACCGCTCCATAAGGCATCGCTAGGTAAAATCACAGAAGGGGTAAAAGTCTCACCAGGCGTGGCATCGGTCGGGAACTGTTCCATCACCGTCCATACATTTGCACTATTCAGGTACTGCACTTGAAACTCTTCGCCAGCCGTCGAGGTATAAGGCGCGAGTGCCACATTACAACCAGACATGTTATTGCCTGGCCATTCACTAAAACAATCTGAACCGCGCCGCAACCAAAAACTCAGCTTCGCACCTGTTTTGCCCGCTAAGTTGATGACGGGGCTGGTCACGGTGACGGTAGACCAGCGGGTATATGCCGAGCGGGTGGCATTGGCACGAGGACTGGCGGGCGTACTATATGGAGGAATATCCGAATCTATCCCCGCGCACCCTGCATTAGTACCCGCCGTGCCATTACATGTGGCAGTCAGTGCGGCACCATTTAATCCTGCAACCGTCCACGCGCCATAATTAGGCGCACTCCCTACCGCTGTAGCCGTGTTACTACCGCCCACAATGACACTGCGCTCAAAGTCATCACAAAACAGCATCCCCGTCGTGCAAACGGGCACCATTAAAGTATAAGCCTGCCCTGTAAAGTCACCGTTGATCGTCCCTGCGCCGCCCAACGGGATGCCAGTGGCATTGACTATTGTGTCGTTATCCACCAGCTTCAACGTCAAGGAACCAATCGTCCCCGTCCCCGTATTGGCGGTCACGGTATAAGTCGTCCCACTACCTGTCACGGAAGTCATGCTCGCACCCGTGACACCACCTGCCGACATCAAAGCAAAATCGCTTGCATCCACGCCCGTCACGGTGGCACTAAAAACCACTGTCCAAGTCACGACGGTATTTGCAGCACTTGGATTAGTGCTATTGGTATTGATAGACGTAACGGTGGGTGCTTGCACATAAGTAATCGTCACCTTCCCTGCCGCGCCAGCACCACCGCTGCGGTTTGTTTTATTCGCAGATACAAAGCCACCGCTCCCGCCGCCGCCAGATGTCACACCTGGTAGCCCATTACCTGAGGTAGTTAATCCAGCCCCGCCATTCCCTCCACCTATCGCCGCACCCAGTCCTGCCGAATTTCCTACAGCAGAACCCCCATTGCCTGTACTTCCAGCTCCACCTCCCCCTGCACCACCTATAGAAGTATTCCCGCCTGGAGAACCACTTCCGCCCGCATAGACAATAGTACCCACCCCACCTGCTGTCGAACCCGTTCCAGCACCGCCCCCTAACTCGTAAGAAATTCCAGCTGCCCCACCTTTAGCAACCACCAGCGTGTCAAATGAGGAGTCAGAGCCTGATGTTCCGCTAACCGTACTCCCTGTGCCACCTCCCCCGACTGTGACGACATAAGCTGTCCCTGGTACAACGGACACTACTTTACTGGCGTACTGGCCACCAGCACCTCCCCCTCCCGTAAAGGTACCATTATTCGTTGTCGCGCCACCGCCCGCACCACCACCACCCCATGCCTCAACGGTAACAGAAGTAACGCCAGCAGGAGCCGTCCAGCTTCCCGATGCTAACAAGGTATCCGTCACGGCTCCCGCAGTGCTTGCCTGTAAAACCAGCATGAGCAAAAGTGCTTTAATCGTATTTTTCATGTTCTTCTCCTGCTTCCATCAATTCAACTCTTGCTTGCTTTCACCTATTACGATAATAGGCACAGTCTTTAATCTGTCAATTTTCAAACGACGCGCAACAGTCATCTCACCAGTTTTGCGGTAGCTCTTTGCTCCACATAATTCACATCCCCTACCGCAAGCCCTGCTGTGAACGCGACGGAGGAGATGTCATAAACCCATACTCTAGACGCGCCTTCTATCGCAAAGGTCGGATTGCAATTCACCGTTACCGTCAATGGGGCGAGGTTACCACTTACCGCAATCGCTTTCCCATACGCACAATCTACCCAAGCACTCGGCGCACTCACTGGTTGTTGACTGACATTAAAAGCCGCCCACTCCAATCCAGCCAACGCGGCTTGATAAGCGCGTGCGCCCATCACATCCATGGTCTGACTTTGATTTTGCGTGGTTGATAGTGTGACCGCAAAAACACCAAGTGCCGCAATCACCACCAGCAAAAAAATGGCCGAAATAAGACTAAAGCCGCGCTGTAAAGTTGAGGTCATGGCACGTTACTCACATGAATTTCGTTATAAAGACTCACTGTTTCACCGCCACTGGTCAGCGTCAGCCTTACCCCCAACATCCCCAATCGCTGGTTAGCGGTGGTGTATTCGATGACACAGCCACTGACATGATCGGCCAGTCGTGCACTCGTCCCGCCCAATCCAGCTGGCGCAATCTGGTTCGGATTAAAACCATAATTCCAATGCCGCACCAGCCTCGCCTGCCCGTTGCCATGGGCATCTAATGCCCCCAGTGTACCTTCACATGAATAAGTAACTGCTTGCTGCGTACCATCTACCACATCAAAACGCTGTGAAGCAAGTTGCGCAAACGCAGGAAATTGTGTCGGCGTAAACGAGACAGAATTGACACTCGAAGCGGTAACCGCACGCAGTACACCAGAGGTGGCGGTGGTGTCATAAGGAGGATTACCATCGGATTGTGTACTCCCCACGACAATTACATCGCTCGCGGCAAAAGTAATGGGTGGACCTAGAATATCAAAGCTACTATCGGCAATCGTAAAATCCAGTATATCTCCTATCCCAGTGGCGGAATCCGCTAACGCGCGATAACGACCACCGTCTTTGGTGGGCAAAAATTCCACGCACGGTGTCGCGCCACAACCTAGAACACGCACGCTGTTGGGCACCGCCGTGCTAATGTCGCTGGACAAGCGATAGAGTGCCGTATCCGCAATATCTGTCAGTTCCGCACGACGTGATATATCTTGGTATTGCTGAATGGGTGCTTTGAGAAACATGGCGACCATGCCGCCGATAATGCCCGTAATCACAATCACCATGACCATCTCGACCAAGGTAAAACCCGATTGAGAGGGTGAACATCTACGATTTAACAAATAGCATGTCATCAGTAAGCCGTCCTATAACCCGTCGCAGTAACGGTTAAGCCTTGCGGTGCGGTCACGGTCACATCAATTTGCACGGCACTGCCTGCGGCAATACCGTTCCAAACCCCTTGCGGTGTGATTGCCACATTCACATTGTAATTAGGCAATACGGCGGAGGCGGAGGCAGCATCTGTCAATGAAAAAATGCCAGAGGTCGCAAAGCCATCATAATCGCTGACAAGATGATAGGTAGAAGCCCTGTTAGCCTGCGTCACTTTTACAGGTACGCCAGCACCCGATGCGGGCGAAAAATCCTGCAATTGAACCTCTTCTAACAAGGAATGCGCGGCGGCAATGGCTTGCTTACGCAATAAGGGATCGGCACTGCCACGGGTTGTTTGGTTCATCACCAACAATATACCCGCAAGCGCGACACTGACGATCACGATAAACATGATCAATTCGACCAAGCTCACGCCGTGCTGATTTTTGCGCTGCTTAAGGATGTACATAACCAGTCTCCGCTTCAACAATAATGGTCGTGGTCATACCGCCCCCTGTGACGGCGATGCTTTGCGCAGCACTGGGTCGCCCGATAGCATCAAAGGTAAAACTGGCGTTCGCGACGACAATACCACTGGGAGCACTGATCTCGTACTTAGCACCTCCACTTAAAGACGGCAAAATTGTGTCACAAGGGGTAGTCACACTAAGGGTCAGCGCAAGCATATTATTACCTGTGATATTGACGCACACAGCATGGTGTTGAGCAATGGCAACCTTCTGTGCGTAACGTAAGGAAGCTTGAACTTGATCGGAAAAGCCACGTGATTGGAACACACTACTCCCCAAAAAACGCGGTGCGGCATAGGCTGCCAACACACCGACAATGACCATGGTCATAATCAGCTCCACCAAGGTAAAGCCGCGTATGCTACGCGATAAGCGAGCTGAGGAATCCTTGGCGCAATACTTTAGCACCTGTCGGTTAGAGACCATTTGGCTCTTGATGAGATACATTTCTAAGCCTTCAAAACAGAATTTATCTAGTCTTAGTAGTGTAGCAAAATCCCTCTATCGCAGGCGATAAAATATAGTGTGGTCGAATTTCACTTAATTCAGCACAAAATTGCACTGCCTAGGTACGTTAGAATGCGCCATGCGAAAATTTTTCCAGCGGCACTTACCCGATTCTGCACGTGTACAGCAACGCTTCCCACCTTGGTTGCGCGGCTTTCATCATCCTAATTTATGGCATCTTCATCGACGCTCGGTAGCTGGCGGCGTAGCGGTTGGATTATTTTGTGGCTTGATACCTGGTCCGTTGCAAATGATAGGGGCGGCAGGTGGTGCGGTGTTATGCCGCGTCAATATCGCCGTCGCCGTATTGAGTACGCTCTATACCAATCCCGTGACCATCGTGCCGTTGTACTGGGTCGCCTATCAAATCGGCGCGTGGCTGACGGGCGCACCACCCCTACCCCATTTGTCCGACTTGGCACTACCTGAGTTACATTGGCAAAGCTGGATGACCGAACTCGCGCGATGGCTAGGGCAATTAGGCAAACCTTTGTTTATCGGTCTGCCCTTGCTGGGAATAAGTTTGGCGATACTGGGGTATGTGGTCGTGCGATTATTCTGGCGCATCGGCGTGATCTGGCAATGGCGCAAGCGAAAATTGCGACGTGGGGCGACCTGATGGCGTGTGCCATGGAAACGCTGATTAAATCCGTTCGCCCTGAGCCCTGAGCCCTGAGCCCTGAGCCCTGAGCCCTGAGCCCTGAGCCCTGAGCCCTGAGCCCTGAGTCCTGAGCCCTGAGCCCTGAGTCCTGAGTCCTGAGTCCTGAGTCCTGAGCTTGTCGAACGGTCGAAGGGTGGGCGGATTTAACACACTGATTTTTTAAATCTTCCGTTTATGGTTCGACAGGCTCTCCACGAACGAAAGAAATAATCAGCGTTTCCCTATCGTTACTGAATTACCGCTCCCCCTATTTAATCTACAAGTTACGTGAGCGTACTTTATGCTAGAATGCGCCCCCTTTTCATCTAGCAAGGCTGTTTCCATGTCCCGCCAACAACTTCGTAATATCGCTATCATCGCCCACGTTGACCACGGCAAGACCACTTTGGTCGATAAGCTGTTGAGTCAAGCGGGTACTTTTTCCGCACGCCAACAAGTCGCTGAACGCGTCATGGATAACAACGATCTGGAAAAAGAGCGTGGTATTACCATTTTGGCGAAAAACTGTGCTGTGTTTTATCAAGACACCCACATCAACATCGTTGACACCCCAGGCCATGCTGACTTCGGCGGCGAAGTGGAACGTGTGTTGGGTATGGTTGACGGCGTGTTGCTGTTGGTTGACGCAGTTGAAGGCCCGATGCCACAAACGCGCTTCGTGACCAAAAAAGCTTTGGCTTTGGGTTTGCGTCCTATCGTCGTCATTAACAAAGTCGATCGCCCAGGCGCACGTCCTGATTGGGTGATTAACCAAACGTTTGATTTGTTTGACAAATTGGGCGCAACGGAAGAACAGTTAGACTTCCCCGTGGTCTATGCGTCGGCATTGAATGGCTACGCCATGTTGGATTTGGAAAAACCCAGCACCAATATGCTGCCTTTGTTGGATGCAGTGCTGCAACATGTTCCTGCCCCTGATGCCGATGTCGAAGCCCCTTTGCAATTGCAAATTTCCGCGCTGGATTATTCCAACTTCGTCGGCCGTATCGGCGTAGGTCGTATCCGTCGTGGCACGATCAAGCCAGGTCAAGAAGTGATGGTGATGAATGGCGACAAAGCACCTAAACGTGCGCGCATCAATCAAGTCATGGGTTTCCGTGGCATTGAACGCGTCTTGCTGGAAGAAGCTAGCGCAGGCGACATCATTTTGATTAACGGGATTGAAGAAATCGGTATTGGCGTGACCATCGCCGACTTCAACAAACCTGAAGCCTTGCCTATGCCTAAAGTCGATGAACCGACTTTGACCATGAACTTGATGGTGAACACCTCACCTTTGTGCGGTCAAGAAGGCAAATTCATCACCAGCCGCCAAATCCGCGACCGTTTGAATAAAGAATTGCTGGTCAACGTGGCGTTGCGCGTGGAAGACACGGACAACACCGACGTGTTCTTGTTGTCTGGTCGTGGCGAATTGCATCTGACCATTTTGTTGGAAACCATGCGCCGTGAAGGGTTCGAGATGGGCGTGGGCAAACCGCGTGTGGTGTTCCGTGAAATCAACGGCGCGAAATGCGAACCGTTTGAAATGTTGACCGTTGACGTGGAAGACACCAACCAAGGCGCGGTGATGGAAGAACTGGGTCGTCGTCGTGGCGATTTGCAAGATATGCAACCTGATGGTCATGGTCGCGTGCGTTTGGAATACTTGATTCCTGCGCGTGGTTTGATTGGTTTCCAATCTGAATTTATGACCCTGACACGCGGCACGGGCATTATGGCGCACGTGTTTGATGACTACGCGCCTGTGAAAGCCGATATGCCTAGCCGTCGCAATGGGGTGTTGATTTCATCCGAACCAGGTGAAGCCGTGGCTTATGCCTTGTGGAAACTGGAAGATCGCGGTCGCATGATTGTCGTTCCTGGCGACAAATTGTACGAAGGTATGATTATCGGTATTCACAGCCGTGACAATGATTTGATCGTCAACCCCATCAAAGGTAAGCAATTAACCAACGTGCGCGCATCGGGAACTGATGAAGCCGTGCGTTTGACTCCACCTGTCCGCCTGACACTGGAATCCGCCGTTGAATTTATTGACGATGATGAATTGGTTGAAATCACGCCTGTTTCAATTCGTGTACGCAAACGCTTCCTGACCGAAAACGAACGCAAACGCATGGGTCGCGGTCTGTAATCGTCCCCCTTGTTTCACCCCCAAAAAGACAGCTCGATGCTGTCTTTTTGGTTTTTAACGGGGTATTTATCCACAGCGTTCAGCCACCGCCATCACTGTGCAATCGAGGTCAACCGCATGATGAAAAAACACAAACATTTTGATCCAGTTTATGTACGTTTCTTCAATCCGCCGACTATAATGCTGCGCCAGCATGCGATCACGTACCAACGCCAGCAGCATAGGTGCGTGGAGTACTGAGTTAGCAGAAGAGGGCGACATGTTTCAATTTCGATGAAATTTTAAATCATAGGGTTACAGTATGGCAGGACATTTTATACAGAACACGCCACTTACTTATACAGAAGAAGTTCTGTATGTTTCACGTTAGGCCGCATACATGGACGAAGAACGCACTACTCAAGAAGTGATCGAGTTGCTCGGACAAGATTGCGAGCGTTGCCACACAGAGTTGCTTGCCTGTATTGACTCTAGCGAGATCGATGCTGACGGAGATGTTGATGCGGATTACGAGTTTCATGCACGGCAGCTCGTTCGAGCTTCCTTTGCGTATATCGAAGCACTAACTTTTTCTGTCAAGGTATCGTCAGCTTGGCGGTGTATGGAAGAGGAAATCGATATCACCCCACAGGAACGCTACTTCGCAACGGACATGGAGTACGAGATCAATGAACGAGGAGACGTAGTCGAAACCAAAGCTAAGATTTCTCTCGCTCGAAACATTAGATTTGCGCTCGCACTTAACCGAAAAGCGCACAAGGTGTCAGAACCATTTGATCCATCAGTTGAGTGGTGGAGTTGCATGAAAGAGACAATACGAATTCGAGATCGCCTAACCCACCCAAGGTGGCCGACCGACCTGGACATCTCTGGAGAGGAGATCGTGAAAGTTCTTAAAGCACGACGTGGTCTTGAAGAGGAGTTACTTTGCCATGAGAGTTCCAATGCGGCCTAACCTAGCAGTCGAGAGGGACTGCGCAAAAACGCGCAGCCCCTCACTTCTACGTCGAGGCTGTAGAAAAACCCAAATTTCCCCAGAAAATTGCCCCGCGATCTGCCATAATTTCACAGCGCGATTAAACAAAAAGTGGAGGCGACATGGCACGGTTCAAACCGATACACAAAGGCTTAAAACTACTACCAGTCGACTTTGATCGGCAAGTTATTCCAGGTAGTTTTGAATACGCGTTATGCCACCTTGTTGATAGTGAGCTTGATCTTTCCGCCTTTCATGCCCGCTACAAGAATGACGTCGAAGGCGCATCGGCTTACGACCCAGCAGTGCTCATCAAAATCATCCTGTTAGCCTACAGTCGCGGCATCATCCACAGCCGCAAAATCGAAGCAGCCTGCCGCGAGAATGTGCTGTTTATCGCTGTTTCGGGCGATAGCCAGCCGCACTTCACCACACTCGCTGCCTTCGTCTCAAACATGGGCGATTTGGTCGCCAAACTATTTGCACAAGTTCTGCTCATCTGCGACCGCCAAGGCTTGATCGGGCGCGAAATGTTTGCCATTGATGGCGTCAAACTTCCCGCCAATGCCAGCAAAGCGAAATCAGGCACCCGCGCCGATTATCAGCGCCAGCTCGACAGGATGGAACGAACCTTGCCTATCCGCTTGGTACACCCGCTTTTCGCAAGTGGTTATATGCAAAAAGGTGAGGATGATAATCCCACTGGGCATCGTATAGCTCGCGATAAGTTGGTGCAGCTACATTCACGCAGAT
>JAQTTV010000010.1 GCA_028710565.1 Gallionella sp. | reverse complement strand
TAGCAGAGCAAACCAAGCAAATTCGCGAGATTGGCATATGGACGTTAGACCGTGCGTGCCGCGACTGGACGAGCCTAAAATCCATCACCAAAGTTGACCATCCTTTTGTGAGCGTCAATTTATCCGCCTTGCAACTGACCAGTAGCACCTTGGTTGAAGATGTCAAAACCGTGATACGCAAATACAATATGCCCCCCAAAGAACTTAAGCTGGAACTTACCGAAACGGTCATGGTGGAATCGCCCGAAGAAGCCCTGAAAATTCTCAATAAATTGATTTCCCTAGGCATTACCCTTGCGTTAGACGATTACGGCACAGGACATTCTGGATTGGATTATTTGCAACGCTATCCTATCGGCACAATGAAAATAGACCGCTCCTTCGCCGCCTATGTCGCCAAATCGCCACAAAGCTTGGAAATTGTCCGCTCATCCATCGCCTTAGCGCATTCCCTTGGCATGAATGTAGTGGCAGAAGGCATTGAAACCGAAGACGTGCGTGCCCTACTTATCGAACTTGAGTGTGAATATGGACAAGGCTGGTTATTCGATAAAGCCTCGCCCCTTAATGATCTAATTGCTCGATACGGGCAGACGCAATAAGTTCTACGAAATCGCTGTCAGTGCCGAGCCAATGGCATCGCTATGGGTCACCACAAACTCGGTTAGCTTGCTGGCATCTTGGCTAAATCCCGCTAGGTTTTTGATGGTGCTGAAAAATTGCCCCAAGCGGTGTTGGGATGCTGGCGTGGGTTGGGTTTTGTCAGCTTCGATTACATCCTGCATTTTGATCGCCGCCTTGCTGATTTCCTTGGACGGACGCTGATCGAGTACCGCCTCCAGCATGGCGTTAATGAATTCGCGCTGTTCGGCGTTAACGCTCACACTTACATTGTCCGAATGCGATTTTTGTTGGTTGCCGTCACCGACAATCAGTAGTCCACCTGCTTCTACTGTGACATGGCTAAATTGATGTCCAGACATAAAATTCTCCCTATTTTGTAATTGTTCAATCTCTTCTTTTGGAAACACACCCTCCAACAGCCCCGACACCGCGACATCGCACAAGCCTTGGTCGCATTCGATGGTCGATTTTTCCTTGTCTTGATACTTGCGCAGCGTTTCAAATTTGAAGTATTTGCGTTCGCTGCTGGCGGGATTTTGGCAATGTTCACACTGACACGGAATCATCTGATCCGATTGGATATTTCTGAACCATTTTTGGTGTATCGCTTGCACTTCGTCACGCACGCGGCGCAGCAGGTATTTGCGCTGATGGATTTCACCTGTGACGGCGATGTCAATGACTTTCAAGCCGTCGCGGTTTTCCTCTTCGCGCACTTGCGCCTGACAACCCGCATCCGTCAACAACACGCCTTTGCGCCACACTACGTCTTTGCCGTTGGCATCTTTGGCAATCAACGCGTTAAGCCGCACAATCAACCGCGTGACGATTCCTTCGGGCATAAATTTGTATTGAAAGCGGAATTTCAGGGTGTCGCTGTCATTCCACGCATAAACAGGCTGCTGGTCACACAATAATTGCGGCGCGATATAGCCGCCGTCCGCCAGCGGATAACAAATTTCAAAGTTATCCTGCTTCATTAAATTCAACAATTTGGCGCGCTCGTCCACCTTGTAGCCCGCCCAAACCGCATCTAATTTGCATTGCGTAAATCGCCCCGAAGCCGCCGCAATTTCGTTGTCCGCCAACACGCTATACACCGCATCCACCGCCCATTGTGGGTTCAGCACCATAAAATCGCGCAACTGCACGTCCGCAGCAAAATGCAGCACGCTGCCCAAACGGTGCAAATAGCCGCTTAACAATAATTGGCTGTCTTCTGCCGTTACCGCGTGCTGGGCGCAAATTTCCGCGTACTCGGCAAACGTAATGTGGTCAGCGGTTTTTGTCCGCTCGCGCAAACTGTCGCGGATGTCCTGCCAGCGGGCGGGACGGTCATCATTGACGTGCGGCAGTTGCACCAACATTTCCTGAATGGTGCGGCGCAGCGCGTCCAACTTGCCGTCGTGTTGCGCCAAATTTACCTCGCACACTTCGATGGTCAATTCGGGATAGCGGGCTTGGTAAAAGGTGCGGTCAAAGTTGAATTTATTGATAAAGCGGTCATCTTTTTCATTCAACACCACCAACACAGGGCTATGAAATCCGCGCTCCTCGCCCAGCAAGTGAATGATTTTGAACCAATATGGAAAATTGGTCGGCTCTTTGCGGTCATTCGCCGACACCAACACATACAAGGAGGACGGGGTGAGAAAAAACTGGTGGGTCATATACTGAATCTGCTGCCCGCCAAAATCCCACACATTGGCGGAAAAGGGGCGTTCAGGTTCAGTCGGATGCGGAAACTGCCAACCCTCGCGCACCGTGATGCCCAAGGTGCTTTCTGTATCGGGCGATAAGGCAAAATCAGGGTCAAACAGCTTTTCCATTAACGAGGTTTTTCCCGCAGCGGGTTCGCCCACGATAATCAATTTCGCCTCATTCAACTTGCCCGCACCTTGGGTATCCAGGTCGCGGAAATACGTCAGAATCGCCGCGTTGCCTTGTCCAGCGATGTGGGCTGGAGGACATTGGAGTGGGTTATGAGTAACGACAATTCCATTTTTCCTCCTGTCATTATCATCTTCTAGTCGAACAAGAATCCCCTTTTCAATCAGATTAAGGAGCGGCCTTAAATCGTTCAGTTGATTATCCCAAAGGTCTAGCCGCCTGATGTCGGGCAATCCTGCCAGTGGACTGGCATCCGTAAGTTTATTGTACCCAAGGTCTAGCCGCATAAGATTGGTCAATCCCGCCAGTGGGCTGACATCCGTGAGTTTATTAAACCCGAGGTCTAGCCGCCTGAGATTGGTCAATCCTGCCAGTGGGCTGATATCAGCGAGTTGATTGCTCCAAAGCTCTAGCCACACGAGATTGGCCAATCCCGCCAGCGGACTAACATCCGTAAGTTGATTGCCCCAAAGGGATAGTTGCGTGAGGTTGGACAATCCCACCAGTGCGCTGACATCGGTGAGTTCATTTTTTCCAAGCCCTAGCCCCTCTAACCATACCAATTCGGATAATTCTTTGGGTAACTCGGTCAAACCCAAGAAGTCCAAATTCAACACCGTCAGCCGCCGCTCCTTTGCTTCCTGAATACGTTTCAAAGCCTCTTCCGACATTTCAATCCCCCTCAACCCGCTCGTTTGGCAAGATACCCAGCGCGGAATTATACCCGCTCAATGATTACCCCCACCGCGCCGTCAATTTCTCTCTTGACAGAAATAACTGAAGTCTCTAAAGTGCGCGCCATGAAACTAAATCCTGTCGCGCAGCGGTTTGTGCTTCACTGGGGCGAAATGGGCTCTAAGTGGGGGGTGAATCGAACTGTCTCTCAAATCCACGCGTTGCTGTATCTGGCAGGTCGCCCGATGGCGGCGGATGAGATTGTCGAGACCTTGGAAGTGGCGAGATCGAATGTCAGCAATAGTATCAAGGAGTTGCAGAACTGGAATTTGATTCAGCTGGTGCATGTAATGGGAGATCGCCGCGATCATTTCACGACTTCGACTGATGTGTGGGCGTTGTTTCGCACGGTGGTGAGCGAGCGTAAAGCACGAGAATTCGACCCCACGATCACGGTGCTACGCGATTGTTTATCCAGCGAAGAGTTGTCCAAAGAAGAGCGCGCCGTCCAGCAGCGCATCAAGGAAACCTTGGTGTTGATGGAATCGCTTTCGACCTGGGGCGACCAAATGTTGAAACTGGATCCTGCGACCTTAATGAAAGTGATGAAGTTGGGCGCAAAGATTCAAAGTTTGTTGGCGAAATAGGCGGTATTTTTTTGCCTTTCTATTTCTGTACTGACAGAAACTTATGTAATTTATGGAGACTATGATGAGCAAACTATTGACAGTTTATTTCGATGCGTCGTGCGGGCTGTGTCGTCATGAAATGGGGGCGATTCAGCAGCATGATGTGGCGCAACGACTCACCTTAGTGGATTGCTCGGCGGCGGATTTTGATGACACGCCATTTCGGGCGGAGGGTGTGACGCGGGCGGCGATGATGGCGAGTTTGCATTTGCGGGATGCGGCAGGCGCGTGGATCACGGGCGTGGATGCGTTTGCGGTGCTGCACCGAACGGTGGGGATGACGGGGATTGCGCGCTTGTGGGGCGGCAAATTAACCCGCCCCGTGATGCTCAGGCTTTACCCTTTGGTGGCGCGCCATCGGCAATTGCTGTCTTGGACGGGACTGCCGTTGGTGTTTGTGGTTTGGGAAAAATACGCCGCATGGCAGGCGGAGCGGCGCAGTCAATCTTGTCGGGATGGGGCGTGTTCGTTTCCTCCCCTCGCCCACTCGTGGGAGAGGGGGCTGGGGGAGAAGGAATACACCCGAAAATCAAAAACCTCACCCTCTCCCTAGCCCTCTCCCGCAAGCGGGCGAGGGAATTGATGCATTATGTGGATAGGATGGGTGACGTTTTGCCAACTGTCTATTTGACTTTACGAAAGGAATGCAATGAACATCTTAATTTGTGGGGCGAGCGGTTTTGTGGGGCGGCATTTGACGCGGGCTTTGCGTGAGGCGGGACATCGGGTGATTGGGGCTGTGCGTCGTCCAATTTTAGCGACCGACATTGCGGTGGATTTTCGACGTGATACGAACCAAGGAGTGTGGCTGCCGCGTTTGACGGGCATAGACGTAGTGGTCAATGCGGTGGGCGTGCTGCGTGATAGTCGCGACAACCCCATGCAGGCGTTGCACACCGACACGCCGCTGGCGTTATTTGCCGCTTGCGCCGAAGCGGGCGTGCGGCGTGTGGTGCATATTTCTGCGCTGGGCGTGGATAGCGGGGTCAATGTGCCGTATTTCACCACGCGAATCACAACCGAACAGGCACTGTTTCGTTTGCCTTGCCCTGTATTGTGTTTGCGCCCGTCGGTGATTTATGGCGAGGATGGCGCAAGCGCGCAGATGTTCCGCAATCTTGCCAAGCTGCCGCTGCACGCTTTGGCAATGGGCGGCGAACAAACCTTGCAGCCTGTGCATATCGACGACATTGGCTCGGCCGTGGTGAATTGGTTGGCGGATCAGAATGCCTTCAGTCAAACCGTTGCCGCAGTAGGCGCAGAGCCAACGACGATGCGCGGCATGTTGGACAGCTATCGCGCACAATTCCAACTGCGTCCTGTTTACCATCTCGCGATGCCACGCTGGATGATGTTTTTGATGGCAAAGCTGGGCGATTTTGTCCCCAGCAGCCCGTTGTGTAGTGACACGTTTACCATGATGGATGCAGGCAATACTGCCCCCGCGACGGATTTTGCGCGCTTGCTCAATCGCCCACCACGCAGTTTCCGCACGTTTATTGTTCCTAAAAACTAACCGCTCGCCATGAGCCTGTCGAATGGTGAACTCAGAATGGGGTTCGACAAGCTCACCCCGAACGGGAAATAGATAGGAGATTCTAAAATCAAATGAAAGCACGTGACTTAAAGCTTATCCGCGCCACGTTGGCATTGATTTGGCTGGCTACAGGCGCGCTGTCCTTGGGGATTTATCCCGTGCGCGACAGTTTGGCGTTATTGGCGCAAGTCGGACTACATGACACCGTCGCGGCAATCGCGTTGTATGGTTCGGCGGGTTTGGACATATTGCTCGGCATCCTCACTTTGCTGCGCCCCAATCGCCGATTATGGCAAGCGCAAGCCGCGCTAATCATTTCGTACAGTCTGATTATCGCCGTGTACTTGCCCAACTATTGGCTACACCCCTTCGCGCCTATTTTGAAAAATTTACCGATTTTGCTGTTGTTGTGGCTGTTGGTTCAATATGAGGAGGTTGCTAAATGAACGCGTATTTGTGGTTGAAATGGGCGCATATTTTGTCCAGCGTGTTGCTGGTGGGCGTGGGATTTGGCAGTGCGTTTTATTTGTACTTCATCAATCGCACCCGCAACGTCGCCGCCATCGCTGAAGTTTCCAAATTGGTCGTGCGAGCCGATTATTGGTTCACCACCCCCGCCATCCTCATTCAACCCGCCACGGGTGCGGCAATGGTTTATCTCGGTGGCTACTCCTTCCACGAACCATGGTTGCTCGGCACTTACGCGTTATTTGTGCTGGCAGGCATCAGCTGGCTACCTGTGGTTTGGATGCAAATTCAGATGGCAAAAATGGCGTGTATGGCGATGACAAATCAAACCGAATTGCCGAGTGGCTATTGGCGTTATGCCCGTTTATGGGAGCGATTAGGCATGATTGCCTTTCCCGCGATGCTGATCGTGTATGGCTTAATGGTATTCAAGCCCACGGTATGGTAGACAAAAAGAAGCCCCCAAATCCAGTTGGGGGCTAAAAGAATCTTAACAGGGTTAAGATGCACGCTCAGGGAGGAGAAACGTGGAATAACATTCATTATTCACGGTATCAGAGTGTGCATTTTTGGAATAGTTCAAACTTTTTGAAATTTTTTTCGGTGGAATGATACTGAGCAAATTTCACAGTTATGCGATTTCTAATAGTGCCGCTTTATTCCTTTATCAACTGCTGGCGAATCGAGAGCAATTCCTGTTCGCGTTCTGCGTTGGTTTCAGGATAGTGCATATTGAGTGAGTTGAAAGTATCTACAATAATCTTTGAAACAATCAGCCTCGCATTCCGCTTGTCGTCGGCTGGCACCACATACCAAGGTGCCAGTTTTGTACTGGTCGCAGTCAGGCAAGCTGCATAGGCGTGCATATACTGACTCCAGAATCCCCGCTCTACCATGTCAGCTTGGCTGAATTTCCAGTGCTTTTTAGGTTCGTCAATACGGTCGAGAAAACGCTTGCGTTGCTCGTCTTCTGACAAGTGCAGAAAGAATTTGATGATCCTTGTGCCGTTACGATGAAGATGATTTTCAAGCGCCACAATGGAACGAAATCGCCCTTTCCAGATGGTTTTCTCATTGTGTAACTCATCGGGCAGTCCCTGACTGCGGAGAATTTCGGGGTGTACACGCACGATCAACACTTCCTCGTAATAGGATCGGTTGAAGATGCCGATCCTGCCACGTTCTGGCAAATACTGCGAAGCGCGCCACAGGAAATCGTGCTGTAGTTCGGCTGGACTCGGGTGCTTGAAACTGAACACCTGACAGCCCTGAGGATTGATGCCAGACATGACGTGTCGGATGGCACCATCTTTCCCCGCTGCATCCATCGCCTGAAAAATCAGCAACACCGAATAATGATTCGATGCGTAGTGTAAACGTTGCAATTCAATTAATTCATCCGACTGTTTCTTCAGGTATTTTTTATATTTTTTCTTTGATTTATAGGCAGGATTTACCTGCGTCGGCCATTTATCAAGATTGACCTTTTCGCCTTCCTTGACCTGATAATCTTTAGACTTGATTTTCATCCTTCACTCCCTGATTGCAGCCCGCTATGATTTTCCTGACCATACAGGTGGATCAAGCGAAACAGGCCGGGATTTTTCCAACATTCATCATGCCGTGGCAAACCCCATCACGTCATTTTGACTTTTCACGTGCCGCTTCACCCGCCCAATAACCAATCAGCCCGTAGTGTTTGAAAACATCCAGCTCCTGATCGCGATTCAATTGTTCTGCCGAATGGTACGGGGGCGCATCTTGCACGGCTTGCTGTGTCAGATTGACCGAAATCTTGGCTGCTAGCCAATTCACATCCCGTATCCACAGCGGTGAAATAAGCACCTGATGACCCAGCCACCAATTGCTGGTATTCACGATCAAATAGCGAATAGCCCAAGTCTCCTCATCGACGAGCATACCTTGCAGATGACCGATGTCACCATCGACCGCTTCGATGTGATAGCCCTTGACCGCTTTACAACTGCGCAGATGGAGATCGTCATTCTGATGCCGTGCCGCTTCATCGCGTACAAATGTCTCCAACGCTGCTGGACGATCAGGCTGCGGGGTCGCAACCAAAGTACCGTAGTCTGGCAACATCGTGTACGGGTAGGCTCCCCCACCCCAGAAATTATCGCCACCCCAATAGGGGGGATAACCGTAATAGTCGAGGTACTGCATTTCATGCTGTCGTGAAACGGGCTTTGCGGTGTCAATGTCGGGGCTGTTTTTGACCTGCTCTTGGGTAATGGAGACGGGCAGTATCTTTTCTGCCCAATTCGGTTGACCGAATGCAATCGGTGAAATCAAGACGTTGCGGCTCAATAGCCAACTGCCTGTATCAACAATAAGATACCGTATCACCCATGCTTCATCATCGAAATAGAAATCCTTGATCCGACCAATGTTACCGTCGGTCGCATGGATAGCGTAGTCTTCAAGATCATTCATGGTGCGCAACATAGTCATTCTCCTTTTGGGGTGACTTTATTGGAACTCGTCGTGAGCATCCGTGCGTTGTCGCACATTCATTACATGGCAATCATGTAGCTCTTCGAGTAGGTGAAGTTATTATGGATCAAGGTATTTCGACTGACGGGCGGGCAGAGCCAGCATTCGATTTACCCACACCAGATGAGCCAAATCCAAACTGGGTTTCACGCGGAGATACAGAGAAAGTTGCTTGTCTACATATCAAACAACTGTGGCGCGCTATATTTTTCGGGGACTAAACGTTCGCGGAAAATATACGATTTCCTTAGGTTGTGAAAGGCGGTATAGCTGAGCAGGTCGATTGGGACCTGCACGAACTTTGTCTATCGGCTCGACCAAGTTGGCCGCAAACACTCTAGTCCTGAATGCGCTTTTCTCTATCGAACGTTCAAGCACCACCTCATACATGTGTTGCAGATCACTCAGCGTGAATTCTTCTGGCAACAGATAAGCTGGCAAGGAGGTGTATTCAACTTTGTTGCGTAGCCTTTGTATTGCGGCCTCAAGAAGTTTGGCATGGTCGAATGCGAGCTTGACACTAACACGCTGATTTTCTATTGGAAACCACTTTGCATCTGAACTCGGTGTACCATCTTCAGGGCTTTCCGTAGCAGGTAGCAACGCAAAATACACATGCGTGGCAGACCAACCGCGCGGGTCGCGCTTAATACCACCCCAGCTCCCCACTTGCTCAAGATAAGGTGATCTAACACCAGTTTTTTGTTGCAATTTGCGCCGCGCGCAGCCTTCCAAATCATCGTCCTTTTGCATATCAACAAATCCACCTGGCAATGCGCGCATACCCTTAAACGGCTCTTCTGGCGTATCGGGTCGCAAAACGAGCAAAACATGCAAACGCTGTTCAAGTACGGTAAAGATTACTACATCAACCGTCGTCAACGGACGTTCTATGACATGCGGATCAAAACTGGCGAGTGGTTGTGTCATTTCCATGATCAAAAATATTTTGAGGAGAGTATTGACAGTATATTTCAATTAGTGATACTGTGCAACTAACTTAGTTCTATAGAACAACTAAGTCACCTTCCCAAGGAGAACACCATGAAAGCCAAAAAAATACACTTGCTGATTATCGACCCGCAAAACGATTTTTGCGATTTGCCTGACAGCTATCTACCCAAGGGGATTGCGCCTTCACTCCCAGTAGCGGGTGCGCATGACGATATGTTGCGAGTGGCGGAGATTATCCGACTGGGTGGCGCGGGATTGAGCGATATTTCGGTGACGCTGGATACTCACCAATGGGTGGACATTGCGCACCCTACTTTCTGGCAACAGGGCGATGGCACGGCTGTGCAACCGTTCACACAGATACAGGCAGCGGATGTGCAAGCTGGACGCTACTTGCCGCGCAAGTCTGAATTTGTAGCGCGCACATTGGACTATCTGAAAGCACTTGAAGATAAGGGGGGGCATGTCCACATGGTGTGGCCAGTGCACTGCCAGATCGGCACTTGGGGCAACAATGTGCATGATGATGTGCGCAGTGCGTATAACCAATGGGAAGTTAAGCACACCCGCTTTGTGAACAAAATTGTAAAAGGCACCAACCCGTGGACCGAACACTACAGCGCGATTCAAGCCGAAGTGCCAGACAGTGAGGACAAAGCCACATGGGTAAATGAAGCGTTGCTGGCGTTGCTCAAGCAGTCTGCCACAGTACTGATCGCAGGAGAAGCAGGTAGTCACTGCGTCAAAGCCACCACTGAACACATCGCGCAAAACTTCGGTGCAGAAGCGAATAAGCTGATATTGCTCACTGACTGCATGAGTGCGGTGACAGGGTTTGACATGCAGTTCCGCCACTTCATTGAGGATATGACGGCGCGCGGCGTAAAACTGATGCAATCGGCAGAGGCCGTGCAGATGTTGCTTGCCAATACGGAAAATTAGGGAGGCCATGATGAAAGAATCAAACAACAAACCCATCGTTAGTAGCTTGTTAGAAAACGACCTGTACAAATTCACCATGTGGCAGGCGTTGCTGCACAGCCACCCTGGTGCTCAGGCGGAATATGCTTTCGTTTGCCGCAACACACCCGCTTATCCGCTGGCGTTGTTGAAAGAAGAAGTTGAAGCCGAAATAGACCATCTGTGCGCCATGAGTTTTGCGCAAGAGGAGTTGGCTTATTTGCGTGGACTACGTTTCATGAAAAGCGATTTTGTGGATTTCCTATCGGTATTCCGCTTTCAGCGTCGCTTTATCAAAGTGAATACGGATGGTGACAAACTAACAGTGGTGGCGAAAGGCCCGATTGTGCATGTCATGGGCTTCGAGATTTTCGTGCTGTACATCATCAACGAACTGTATTTTCGCCGTCTGCCGCAGGACGGCATAATTGAGGTGGCGCGCACTCGTTTGAATAAAAAAATTGACGTTCTGACAAACAGCCTAGAGCTTAACGGCAGCAACCCGTTTGTGTTTTTCGATTTCGGTCTGCGCCGCCGCTATTCAGGCGCATGGCATGAAGAAATGTTGCAGACGCTCAACGCTGCCGTGCCGCAGTATTTGCGTGGCACATCCAATGTGTATTTGGCGAAGAAATACGGACTGACTCCCATAGGCACGATGGCGCACGAGTATTTGCAGGCGTACCAAGCATTGGGTTTCCGTCTTCGCGATTTTCAGAAAGCGGCTCTGGAAGGCTGGGTACAAGAATATCGCGGCGATCTCGGCATCGCCCTGACAGACGTGGTGGGTATAGATGCGTTTCTGACCGACTTTGATTTGTATTTCGCCAAACTGTTTGATGGTCTGCGCCATGATTCAGGCGACCCGATTGCATGGGGCGAGAAAGTTATCGCGCGTTATCAAGAACTGAAAATCGATCCGACCAGCAAAATGCTGGTGTTTTCCGACGGCCTGAACATCCCTGCCGCCATCGGCTTGCACCAGCACTTCAGCGGGCGATGCAAAGTTTCATTCGGCATCGGCACTGACCTTTCTAACGATACGCCGCACAACGCGCTGAATATCGTGATGAAGTTGGTGAACTGCAACGACCAAGCCGTAGCGAAACTATCCGACTCACCAGGGAAAACGTTGTGCGATGACAGAACGTTTTTGGAATACTTGGCACAGGTGTTCGGGTGCAAAATTTCGTAGCCTCTACATTTGAAGGAGTGAATGATGACCTCACTAAAAATAACCCTCGCGCAAATTAACCCAACCATCGCCGACATCACTGGAAACATCGAATTAATGCGCGGTGCCGCTTTGCAAGCGCAATCAGAAACCGCGCAGATGGTGATTTTCCCCGAGCTTTCCTTGACTGGATATTCGCCAGGCGATTTACTCGACGATGCGGCATTTCTGGCGCGTGTCGATAACGGCTTGGAAGCATTGCTCGCCGCAACAATGCAAACACCTGGCCTGCACTGGGTGGTGGGTACACCCATACGCCGCACGGGAGCGGGCAAGCCTTTGGAGAACAGCATACTGGTGATGGTTGATGGCGAAGTAGTGCTGCAATACACCAAGCAACTCTTGCCAACTTATAACGTGTTCGATGAGCGTCGCCACTTCGAGCCAGGGCCAGATGTGGCCCGCGTGTTACAAATCGGCGATAGTAAAGTCGGCTTTATGATTTGCGAAGACGGCTGGAACGACGCAGAGCAGGACTATGCGGTGAATCCATTCGCGCGATTGGCAAAAGCCGAACCCGACCTGATCGTGTCGATCAACGCCAGCCCTTCCAACTTGGGCAAACACGAACAGCGCCAACAATTGTTTACGGAGGCCAGCCGCCATTACGCCTTGCCACTCATTTACGTGAACCAAGTCGGTGGGCACGACCAGCTTGTGTTCGACGGCGCATCGTTCGTGGTCACGCCAAGCACTGGCGTCGTGTTCGAGTCGGCACGCTTTGTACAGGCAGTGGATACCTTGCAATGGGACGGCGACCGCTTCAGCGACCGGAGCGGCGCGCCGCTAATCCAGACCGCGAGTAGCACACTCCCAGTGATGGAGTTCTACCGCCGCCAGATCGTGCTGGGCTTGCGCGATTACGCACGACGCTGCGGATTCAAGCAGGTGGTAGTCGGTGCTTCTGGCGGCATAGACAGTGCGTTGACGATTGCATTGGCCGTGGAGGCCTTGGGCGCGGACAACGTGGTGGCGATCACTATGCCGTCACGTTTTTCCAGTACGGGCAGCGTGAGCGATTCGCAAATGCTTTGCCAAAATCTGGGCGTAACACTACTGGAACATCCTATCCACGAATTAGTTGCGGCTTACGAACTCGGCTTTACAAAATCATACTCTGCAACGCTGCAAGGCACGACTTTGGAAAATTTGCAGGCGCGCATACGCGGCACGCTGCTAATGGAATATTCCAATGCCTTCGGCCACCTGCTCCTGACCACTGGCAACAAAAGCGAAATATCAGTCGGCTACTGCACGCTATATGGCGACACCAACGGTGGCTTGGCACTGATCGGCGATCTGTACAAAACCGAAGTGTTCGAACTATGCCGCCATCTGAACGTGTCTGCAGGCCGCGAGCTGATTCCGCGCACGATCATCGAGAAACCGCCCTCCGCCGAACTCGCCCCTGGGCAACGCGACGATGACAGTCTGCCGCCTTACGAAGTATTGGACGTGATCCTCAAAATGCTGATTGAAGGTACGCGTTTGGGCAAATCAGAACGGGAAAGCGTGGAGAAAGAATTTGCCTCCATTACCTCCGACGAGGCAGGTCGGGCTTTGATTAGTCGCATCAAGACGATGATCGCCCGCAATGAATACAAACGCCGCCAAGCTGCACCAATATTGCGGTTGCGCGCGGTGGCATTCGGCAATGGACGGCAGATGCCGATTGCGGCTAAATATGAGTGAAACAAACATGAATAACAAAACAAATTTCGACATCGCCGTTCTAATTGGCCGCTTTCAGCCCTTCCACAAAGGTCATCAGGCACTGCTGAATTTGGCGTTGCAATCGGCGGCGCGGGTCATCGTAATTTTGGGGTCATCACATCAAGCGCGTAATGCAAAAAATCCCTTCACTTGGCAAGAACGTGCAGCCATGATTGCCAGCACGCTGGATGAATCGGGCAATGAGCGTGTGAGCTTCGTCCCAGTGCGCGATTATTACGACGACAAACTATGGCGTACGGCAGTCAACTGCGCGGTAAACGAGCACTGCAATGAGAGTCGATGCAATATCGCATTGGTCGGCTTTAACAAAGATGCCTCTAGCTATTACCTCACCCGCTTCCCCGACTGGTCGTTTATCGAATTGCCGAAAATCGAGCAGATCGACGCGACCAGTGCGCGTCAGATATATTTTGAAAGCGATACGCCGACGGCAACGCAAGCACTGCTATCGGGGCTGTTACCTGCGGCAGTTGTTGCCTATCTGAACGGATGGATGCGTTTACCGCATTTCGCGAAAATGAAGCGGGAGCATCTGGCGATTGAAGAAGGCAAACGTCGATGGGGCATCGGGCCATTCATTACTGTGGATGCGGTAGTGACGGTGTCTGACCATGTCTTGCTGGTGCAGCGCGGCGGCGCGTTGGGGCATGGCTTATGGGCAGTGCCAGGCGGTTTTCTTGAGCCACAAGAAAACTTATTGCAAGGTGCCATTCGCGAATTAAAAGAAGAGACTGGCTTATCCCTGTTTTACGCCAGCTTGGAAGACTGCCTGAAAGAAGTTGCCGTGTTCGACCACCCTGAACGCAGTCTACGCGGAAGAACCATCACGCACGCGCACTGGTTTGACCTAGGTAGCACACGCCTACCCCAAGTCGCAGGAGCCGATGACGCTGCTGATGCCAAATGGATTCAGATTGCCGACTTGCCAACAATGGAGGCGGAGTTTTTTGAAGACCACTTCCGCATTTTGAAACATTTCTTGAAAATAACTGAGCGTTAAGATGAAATCTATCTAGATCGTTCAGCACCGTCATGTCGAAAGCGGATGCGGATAAATCTGCTTCGATATGGACAAGTTGGCGGAAAGTTTACTGGCAACAGTAACACCAAACGATAGGTAAGAGTAATTTTTATCATCTATCACGTATGCTCGGCATCGCACAGACCAGCCATTGCCTAAATATTTGCACAATTGCAAACTGAGCGTAGCCATGTAGTAAGATGGGGGCATTCATTAGAATGAGTAAATATTGGTATGACACTGTTTCGTCGTTGTTTTCTGCTTCTCTGTATTTCAACGTTCTCTATACACTTAGCCGCAGCGGCAACATGCTTAGGCGAACAATCTGTTCGGAGTCATTCGGTATATCTCATCCCTAGACAGCCAGCCCCGACGCTCTACCAAGACTGGGCACCTTTTCTGAAGCGATTGGGCAAGGAAAATGGTCTGTGTTTCGACCTACATATTCCAGCGGATTTCACTGAGTTTGAGCAGGCGATACGGGCAGGTAAGCCAGATTTTGTTTTGCTGAACCCCTACCATCAAGTCATGGTGGCGCGCAAACCTGGATATGTGCCGCTGGTGCGCGATCAACTGTTCAGATTAGCGGGTGTGCTAGTGGTACGTAAGGACAGCTCGGTGCGGGACATTCATCAGCTCGAAGGCGCGACGGTTGCATTTCCCGCTCCGAATGCTTATGCGGCATCGTTGCTGATGCGTGCGCTGTTAGCCAAGGAAAATATCCATATCACTGCCGATTACGTCGGCTCGCATAACAACGTTTACCGAGCGGTGGCACTGGGTGCCGTACAAGCAGGCGGCGGCGTCAATACGACCCTGAACCACGAGCCAGCAGCGTTGCAATCACAACTGCGCGTGCTATTCACCACCCCCAATTACCTGCCGCATCCATTTTCCGCCCATCCTCGTATTTCGCCGCGTGTACGGGAAAAAGTTATTACGGGTTTCCTGAATATCGCAGCCGATTCCGCTGGGCAGAATATGCTGAAGGCGATCCAGATGCCCCAGCCGACGCGTGCCAATTACGCTCGCGACTATAAAGAACTGGAAGGACTCAAGCTGGAACAGTTTGTTGTTCTTGGAGGGGATTGAGTTGGAGAGAATCGCGCCCACACGATTGTTGCTTCCTATCATCCTGACTGCATTGGGAGGCATCGTTATGCTAGTGGTCGCTGGTGCGTTGTGGGTCATCCAGAGCAACAGTTATATGGTTGAGCAATATCAACTTCGGGACGGAAATTTGATTGCAGAAGGGCTGGCGAATGCGGTTGCGGCAGATCTGGTGCGCAGAGACTACGGTGCGCTGGAGGGGCGGCTATTACAAACGGCATCTGATCCTAGTGTTCGTTCGGCTTTGGTGATAGACATGCAGGGGCAAGTGTTGGGGTATGTCAAGGGGCGTTCGTCTGACGTTCCCGCGCATCCTGTTTTTTATCTCCAGAAAATTACCCCACCTCATGCCGAGCATATGCAGGCAGAGATGCACCCTGACTTTCTGAGTATTGGGCATATCGTCAAGGTCGGGATAGATGTCGGCTGGGTGCGTGTCGATATTGCGACCAACTATTATGCGCAGAGCATGGATAAGGTAAAACGGGAGGTGTGGGCGTTGGCACTGGTGGTGATGGTTGCTGGATTTTTCCTGTTGGGTGCCGCCATATTCCGTTCCCACAAACTTTTGCACCAGCGCGCCGCAGAAGTGGAAAACCGCCAGCAGTTGCTGGAGGATAAAGCCTATTACGACGCTTTGACGCAACTGCCTAACCGTTCGTTACTGTTCGACCGCATTACTCAAGCAATCGCCCACAATGCGCGTAACCAACGCCTGCTGGCAGTATGTTTCGTCGATCTCGATAAATTCAAACCCATCAATGACGAGCTTGGGCATCAAGTGGGTGACTTGCTGTTGAAGGAAGCAGCTAAACGCATGCAGGATTGCGTGCGTGAATCCGACACGGTCGCGCGCATAGGCGGTGACGAATTTGTCGTGCTGCTGCCCGACATTGAGACGGAACAGGATGCGCTACTCGTGGCGGAAAAAATTCGTGAGGCACTCAACCAGCCTTTCCTGTTGGGCGGCAAAAGTTTAGGCATCTCTTCCAGCACGGGCGTTGCCCTCTTTCCAGAGCACGGCGAAGATGAGACAGAATTGATGAGGCACGCCGACACTGCCATGTATCGCGCCAAGACAGGTGGGCGTAATCGCGTGGTGCTTTATCAGCGGGATATGTTGGCGCACAAGTTATGAGCGTGACAGCACGCTCAATCCGCTTATCCTTCGACAAGCTCAGGACAAGCTCAGGACGAACGGACTAAAACAGAGTCTCACGGTCAAAAGTGCGCCGCCGTTTTTAGGACAGCTTGCGCAACCACTCAATCTACTTTGGGCAAATCAGCAGGTGTTTCACTCAGTACCTTTTTTCCCGTAAACATGGCGGAGATCAGACTGCCCCCTTCGCGTATCTCGGTGACCACAACGGCCAGTATATGCACCAAGCTCACCGCCAAGAGCAAGTAGAAAGCATATTCATGCACAAAAATGAAAGGCTTGCGGAAAGCCCGCATGGCATCATAGGCGGCCGCGTCATAGGTATCTTTTGCGTAAGGAACAAGTGTAGCGGGGTCAACCCCTGGGGCAGCAATCCAGCTTGCAATCCACGCCCCGATGGGGGGATAGAATAAGTCGGTACCTGCCAGTGCCAATCCAGAGATAGCCAGCATCACCAACAGCAAAAGCAGCAGCGTCACAGCGATGCGCCCAAGTGGATTATGACCGAGATATTGACGTGGTCGCCCTGCTTTGAAATCGGCAACATAGGCAAGCACTTCCTTGCCATAACCCCACCCGCCAGGCAGTATCGCCCCCCAGCACGCATGTTTACTCCCAATAAAAGCCCAAATCAGCCGCCACAACAGATTGATCGCAAACACATAACCGATCCAAACATGCACGGTTTTGAGCAGAATTTTTCCTTCGGTAGATAAGCCCAGTGCCTTATCGTTGAGGATCGCCAAACCAACGACAACCAGACCAAACAAGCACAACACGTTAATCCAGTGAAACCAGCGCACATGCGCATCCCAGACGAAATAGGCTTTAAAATTAGACATGCTGGACTCCTTTAAGATGGGTGAAATAACGATCTGCACGCGCATCTGCGAATGCTTGGCGTTTGTTAAAGTGTATCATTTATCTTACCTTTCTTGCCTTTAGGGCAGTTACCCCGAATATCCTGATTTGAACCCACACTCCCCTCGCCCACTTGTGGGAGAGGGTGCGCCGAAGGCGCGAATTGCATCCAGACAAGCGTATGTGCAACGCGCCCCCTACAAATTATGAAGCATGTTGTCTTTAAATGAAATTCCACCCCCACCCTAACCCTAACCCTCCCCCTGCTAGGGGGCGTGAACAAAGTTGTGTAGATAATTATGACCTGACATAGGACATCGCGGTCATTGGATTTTCATTTCCACAAAATGTTCCTGCTGGTCGTCCACCAGCGGTATGGTTTCCGCAGTCAGTTTATGTCCGTCTAGATAAAGTTGATTCTCGCCTTCCGTATCCGCATCAAGCTGGGTAAAGGTGATGTGGTACACGGTTTGGTGGTAGCGATAATGGATTTTGTAGCTGGGCCAGCTTTTCGGCATACGCGGGGTCAATCGCAACTGGTTGCCTTCCAGATTGACACCCAGCAAGGTTTCAACCAACAAGCGATACATCCAGCCCGCCGAGCCTGTATACCACGTCCAACCGCCGCGCCCTGTGTGGGGTGCTACGCCATAAACATCCGCTGCGACCACATAAGGCTCGACCTTGTAGGTGGCGATTTGTTCGGGGGTCGCCCCGTGGTGGATGGGGTTGAGCAGCGAAAACAATTCCCATGCGCGCTCGTTTTCACCCATCAGTGCGAACGCCATCGTTGTCCAAATTGCGCCATGGGTGTACTGACCGCCATTTTCACGCACACCAGGGATGTAGCCCTTGATATAGCCAGGATCGAGTGCAGATTTGTCGAAGGGCGGATCAAACAATTGAATCAATCCAGCTTCGCGCTTAACCAGACGCTGATTCACGGATTGCATCGCGTGTCGCGCACGGGATGCATCGCCAGCACCGCTGATGATCGCCCAGCTTTGTGGCAGGGAATCAATCTGACACTCTTGATTGCTACGGGAGCCAAGCGGTTCACCGTTATCGAAATAAGCGCGGCGATACCACTCGCCATCCCACGCGTGTTGCTCGATATTTTGTTGCAGTTGCTGTGCTTGGGTCGCACAACGGTCGGCAAAAGAGATGTCTTGTCTGGTACGCGCCAATTCGGCAAACTGGTTCAGCACGTCATACAGGAAGAAAGCCAGCCACACACTTTCGCCGCGCCCTTCTTTGCCCACGCGATTCATGCCGTCATTCCAATCGCCACAGCCCATCAGCGGTAAGCCGTGTTCGCCAAACCGCAGCCCGCGTTCAATGGCACGGACACAATGCTGATAAAGCGTATCCGTCTCTTCAGAACGGTTGGGGAAATCATAGTAAGCCTCTTCCTCAGGTTTGATGGCACGGGCTTCGAGGAAAGGAATTTTTTCATCGAGTATGCCCGTATCCGCGATGCAGGTCACGTAGCGGCAGGTCACATAAGGTAACCACAAATAGTCATCCGAAAAATTCGTGCGCACGCCGCGCCCTGCGGGAGGATGCCACCAGTGTTGCACATCGCCTTCGCGGAATTGATGGGTCGCCGCACGCAGCAGATGCTCGCGGGTGAGCGCGGGTTCGGCATGTACCAATGCCATCACGTCCTGCAATTGGTCGCGGAAACCATAAGCCCCGCCTGATTGATAAAATCCCGTCCGTCCCCACAACCGACAACTCAGCGTTTGATACAACAACCAGCCATTTGCCATGAAGTTCACCGCAGGATCAGGCGTATCCACATTCACCGCCCCCAAAGTATGATTCCAATAATCCCATACGCCTTCTAGTGTGCTTTGAGCCGCATCCGCGCAACGGAAACGTTGAATCAAGTTGCGGACTTCGGTTGGATTGCGTCCTACGCCGAGTCGAAAACTGCTTTCCTGTGCTTCTCCCACGGCTAACGCGACGGTCACTTGCAGTGCGCCGCAAGGATCTAGCCCCGCCCCCACTTTGCCCGAAAGGCGGGTGCGTTTGAGTGCCGCAGGTTGCGACAAACTGCCGTTTCTGCCGATGAATTCTTTGCGGTCACCTGTAAACGTGCGGGTGGTGTCATTCACGTCCATAAACGCGATACGCCCTGTGTAGTCGGTGTTGTAGTGATTACGCGCCAGCAACGCGCCTGTTTTGATGTCCACTTCCGTTTGGATATGCAGCAGATTTTTATGGCGCGAGTCGCCTAACACCCATTCGCAGTAGTTAGTCACCGACAATCGGCGCGCCCGTCCTGACACATTGCGCAATTTCAAGACCGAGCATTTTACGGGTGCATCCATCGCCACATACACCCACAATTCCGACGCGATGCCATTTTCGGTATGTTCAAACACGCTGTAGCCAAAACCGTGACGAATAACATAGGGCGTTCTGCCCCGTGCTGGGGCGGGGGTGGGCGACCAGTATTGTCCTGTTTGCTCATCGCGGATATACATTGCCTCGCCACTGGTATCTTCCACAGGATCGTTATTCCACGGGGTCAGCCTGAATTCATGGGCATTTTCAACCCAGGTGTATGCAGCGCCACTTTCGGAAATGACCGTCCCAAAATAGGGATTCGCGAGTACATTCACCCATGGTGCGGGGGTGTTTTGATCGGTTTGCAGTGTGATGACATATTCGTGACCGTCACGGGTAAAACCGCCTAAGCCGTTTTGAAACACCAGTTCACGGGCGGGTACAGGGGTGGGCAAATCGGCAAAATTGAAACGGGTGGTGGTCAGCATCGGGACGAAGGATTCCGTCACGTTGTGGTGTTCCAGTTGTTCTGCCAAGGTGCCTTTTTCATCATCCAACACGATGCGCGCCACCGATTGCAGCAGGATGAGATCCTCGCTGGGAATTTGTTCAAGACGGCGCACAAAAATGCCCCCAGGTTTGTCCAGCATTTGTGCTTCGATGCCCGATGAAATCAACTGCGTAATTTGATCGTGCAAAGACTGACGATAAACCGATACATCTTCGTTCAAAATCACCAGTTCGACTGTCAATCCTTTCATCCGCCAATAGGAATGCGCTTTGACAATTTGCCGCACCAGTTCAATTTTCTCCATGTCGCTGATCCGCACCAGCACCAGCGGGACATCGCCTGAAATGCCATAGCTCCACAAGCCGCTTTGTCCACGGCGATTGTTGCGCAACACCACGGGGCTGGCACGCCGCGTGGGATCAGCATAAATCAACGCACCCGACAATCGGGCATAGCGTTGCGCTTCCACCTCGGTGGCATTGAGCAGATGCAAGGTCACTTGGCTGTGTGTCCACGCGAGGTCAAACGCCCTGTCCACCATGCGCTCACTTTGATATTTCTCCACCAGTGCCAGCGCGTCTTCACGCGTTTCGCTTGCACCCAACACCAAATCGAAAATGACGGTTTGATGCGGCGCGATAGAAACGGTGCGCCGCAATGACACAATCGGATCCAGCACCGAACCCACGGTATTGGACAAGGGGGCAGACGCTTGCATGACAGCGGGATTCGCCGCACTCCTGCCGCGTCCAATAAACTTGGCACGATCCGTTTCACAGGACAGCGGCGTAGGTTCAACGCTGCGCCCTAGCATCAGATGCAGCAACCACGGCGGTTTCTCTTGATGAGAACGGGCGCGACGGGTGCAGAGCAAGGCGGACGCGCTCGGCACAAATTCGGTCTGCACAAATAAATTGCTAAAGGCGGGATGCGCCGTATCCGCAGCGGGGGGCGCAAGCACCACTTCGGCATAACTGGTCAATTCAATCACGCGCACCACGGACGAGCGATTGGTGAGCGTGATGCGCCGCAATTCCACATCGTCTTCTGGCGATACGCTGATTTCGGTGTGGATTTCCAAACTGTCATGGTGTTGGCGGAATTCTGCACGGGATTGCGTGAAGATGGCTTCATAGCCTTTGGTTGCCCTCAACGTGGGTTGATAGGCATTGGACCAAAATTCTCCCGTCGTCACGTCGCGCAGATAGACAAACATGCCCCAGCAATCGCGGGTGGCATCTTCGCGCCAACGCGTCACCGCCAAATCGCGCCAGCGACTATAGCCGCCGCCCGCGCTGCTGATGACTAGATGGTAGCGACCATTGGACAAGAGGTGCACTTCTGGCATTGCCGCGTTGGGATTGCTGAGTATCCGCATGGCGGTATCGTTGATACCCGTTTCGTTTTGTGCTTTCTCCAAGGTCAAATCGTCGGAAAGAATGCTGGCGATTGCTTTGGGGACGCGCTCTTGTAACAACAAATCCGCGGCCTTAAGCATGGGACACGCCATAAAACGGCGTTGCATGGGGTTCTGGTGCAACAGATTGACCAGTGCCAACAAACTAATGCCCTGATGGTGCGCCATAAACGATTGGATCGTGACACTGGTTTCATCTGGCGGCAAACGTGCGGGGGTGTAATCTACTGCCTCATAGAAACCATAGTCGCCCGACCGCCCCTCACGCGCCAAGCGTTGCAAATTTTCACAGGCGGGTAGTGGCACCAGCATCAACGCCATGACTGTGGCGTAAGGGGCGATGACCAAATCATCTGCCAATCCGCGCTTCAAGCCCAAACCTGGCACGCCAAAGGCGCGATATTGATAATTCAGCTGCACATCGACCCGATTGTAACCCGATTCAGAAATGCCCCAAGGCACACCGCGCGTATTGCCATATCCTATCTGCTGTTGCACCGCCGCACGGCAACTATGACTCAGCAAGGTGTTTTCGTAGTTGGGCATGACCAATATCGGCATCAGATATTCAAACATCGAGCCGCTCCACGATACGAGGATAGGTTTGCCCCGTGCCGCGATCAGTAATCGGCTCATCGAGAACCAATGATCCTGCGGCACTTGCCCTAAGGCGATGGCGACATAGCTGCACAACCGCGCTTCGGAAGCTAATAGATCATAAAAACTGGCATCACAACGGCTTTCAACGATATTGAAGCCAATCGAAAATAAATTTCTGTCCAAATCAAATAGAAAGCTGAAGTCCATCGCCGCCATCGCGTCGCATTGTTGCGCCAAGGTTTCCAATGACAATAGCTGTTGACGTGCATGGTTGCTGGCGGCTTGCACCTCGTTTGATAGCTGAGCATTGGCATCGTCGTTGTTGAGCAAAGGGTCGATCGAGTGAGCTAATCGCTCCACTTCGCGCAAAGAGAGCGGTTGGTCGAAGCGCAGCCATTTGTCGGCGAGTGCATCTGACGTGTGTAGCATACTGGCATCACGATGCAACCACGGCGCAAGGAAACACAACTCAGCCAAATGTTCTTCGCAACTTTGCTTGAGCAATTGGCTCCACTGACGGGCTTGCGATGCACGTGGCGAGTCTGTCCCATTCGTGAGCAGAAAACGGGTACGTCCATTCGATCGCTGTGCCGCATCGGCGAATGTCGCAGCAATTTTGCTGGCGAGGAGATGGACGCGCACCAGTAAGAGATAACCCGCCCGCAAGGTGGCTGGCGCACGCGCCAATTCTGTATCCAGTTGCGACAGCGTGGTATTTTCACCGACCAGCTCCATCAGGATTTTCAGCGTATCGCGTAGTCCCTCAAAAAGCTGGGGGCTGTAAATCGGCTGATCCATTTGCTCGCGCAGTCCTGCGGCAAGCGTGAGCAAATGCCCCGCCAAATTGCCGCTATCGACACTGGATACATACAGCGGATGGAGCGGTTGCAGGGTGCGGGTTTCATACCAATTGTAAAAATGTCCGCGATGTCGTTCCAGTCGGTGCATGGTGGCGAGCGCGTCTTGGGTGCGTTGAATCAACCGTCCCACCGACAGATAGCCAAAATCACGCGCCGCCAAATTTGCCAGCAACGCCAGTCCCATATTGGTCGGCGACGTGCGCGTGGCAATCACGGGGGTGGGCGTTTCTTGAAAATTATCAGGCGGTAGCCAGTTTTCCTGCGCGTTGACAAAAGTGTCAAAAAAGTGCCACGTTTTACGAGCCGTGGTACGCAGAAAGCGCGTTTGTTCTGCGGTTAGATTCGTGGGGGCATCCTGTATCGGTTGACTGATCCACCAAGCGACCCAAGGTGAAGCACACCACAGCACAAAAATGGGTGATGCTGATAGCAGATGTGTGGGGTGTGTCAGGGCAAGAAAGAGGGCTGATCCTAGTGCAATTACGGGCGCGATCCACATTCTGGTAAAACAACTGGCAAGGTCGGTGCGCAAGCCCAATTCGGCATCACTGGAGGTTTTCCATTCCAGCAAGCGTTTACGCGTGACCAGCAAACGCAGCAGCGTTTTGGCAATGGCATTCGTGCTGACATAGGCATCGTAAGGGATAAAAACCAAGGTCAACGCCATCTGCCCCAGTTGGCGCACCCCCGCATCCCATACGCCGCGCCAATGTACCGACCACGGTAAGTCTTTGGATTTGTGAAACATATTGCTCAAGGTCAAGAGCCCTGGAAAGGCGATGATGGCGATCACCAGCAATGGACCCATGCCGTCGAGTTCAGGTAACAGCAACCATGCCCCTGGGAGCAGTAACACCAAGGCTAACGGGACGAGGCTGCGCCGCAGATTGTCGAGTATTTTCCATTGCGACAGGATAGAAAGCGGATTGGCGATGCGGTTGGCTTCTGAGCCTGGTACGCGCGGCAGCAACCATTGCGTGAGCTGCCAATCGCCCCGTATCCAGCGGTGACGGCGATCAATGTCCACGTGATAACGCGAAGGATATTCCTCGAACAATTCGACATCGCTCACCAGGGCGGAGCGGGCATGACACGCTTCCAGCAAATCGTGACTGAGTACGGTGTTATCGGGGCAGCGTCCGTGCATGGCGCGCTCAAAGGCATCGACATCGTAAATGCCTTTGCCGATATACGACCCTTCCTGAAACACGTCCTGATACACATCCGACACTTCCCGTGTGTATGGATCTATCCCTGCTTCGCTGGCAAAGAGACGCACAAACCAAGAGCGGCGGGCACTCGGCAAGCTCACACCCACGCGCGGTTGCAAAATGCTATAGCCAGTCGTGACAATGCCATGTTTGGTGTCAAATACAGGATGATTCAGCGGATGTGCCATGGTGCCGACTAACTGTTTGGCGGCATCACGCGGCAACTGGGTGTCGGTGTCTAGGGTGATAACATATTTGATAGACGACAAAATGCGCGTCTCGCCCACGATCGCGGAAAAGGACTCACTCGCCCCCCCCCGCAACAGCGCATTGAACGCCATCAGCTTGCCGCGCTTACGTTCGTAGCCCATCCATACACCTTCGGCGGCATTCCAATGGCGCGGGCGATGAAACAGAAAAAACGTGTTCTGATTGCTGGTCGCATATTTTTGGTTCAACAGCGCAATGCCCTGTTGTGCGCGCGCCAGTATCGCATCATCTTCAGGCATATTTTCCGCCGCCGCATCGCAAAAATCCGTTAGCAAAGCAAAGTGCAGATGAGGATCTCGATTGGCGAGATGATGGATTTCCAATGTTTCGAGTAGGCTATCCACGCCTGCTAAGCGCGTGAGCATAGTCGGCACAACCACCATGGTGCGACACGCTTCGACGATGCCAGTGGCATAATCCAATCGGGGCAGCAAGCTCGGTTTGACGAGGCGCATGGCAAGCCAGTTCATCAGCACCACGGCAAATTGGCTGGTGCAAAGCAGGGTGACCAGTATCAATAAGCCCTGTTGCCATAGCTGCATATTGAACAGTTTGACTTGCACCACAAATGCCAGCGTGGCAAGCAAAGTGAGCGTCACGATACCGCCCGCATAAAAACTCAGTGGAAAACGGCGAATGCTGCGTTCAATCAGCGTGCACCACGGCCAGTTCACTTGGGTGGCTTGTCCGAGCGCGGCACGACCCTGATCTACCAAATAGAAACCGACATGCGTCGTTCGGTCACCACTTCCCGTATTGAGCGCGGCGGCTGCGGCAAGTTGTATGGCGAGTTCCGCCACCTCGGCTTCTGAATGGGGGCTGTGCCGAGCGTAAGCTTCGACCGCATGGCGATAGCGATCCCGTGTTGCAAAGTCCATTTGGGGATAGACATGGGCGGGATCCGATTGCAAAATTCTCTCGACCAGACTCAGCTGTTCGACAAACACCTTCCAATCCATCGCGCTTAACAAACGCAAGCTGGCAATGCTATGGCTGACGGAAACCCGATTCGCCGCCTGACTTTGTGTTTCTTGCTGAACCAAATGTTCTATGGTCAGCCCTTGTTCAATCAGCTGCTGTTCCAGCCAACTGCGCGCCAGATGCAACACGGGACTTTGCCGCGACAAGCGTTGGCTGAATTCCGCCACAAAGGAGCTGGACAAGGGCAAATCCGCCTTCGCCATGTCCGCCACCACAATCACCAGATGAGAAGGATTTTTATCCGCCATCGCCTGCAAGCGATTAACCCATACCTCGGCAAGATCACGATCTGTTTGCGCCAAGGTCAAGCGGCTGGCGACGCGTTGGAGATTTTCAATCAAGCCCAAGCGCAACATAATGGGAATCGCCCACAACTCACCCAGCTGCAAGGGCGTTTCCGTTTGATAGGCGGCGATAAACGCGCTCAGTGGCTGGGTATCAATCTGCGCATCCACATGCGAGATCAATTCATACACGATGTCATACACGCGCGGCAATCCCGCAGAAGGCGAATTCAATAGACGCGGCAAGCCCCAACTATAACCACGCGGCAAATGCCGCCGCGCGATTTGAATTTGTTCCTCAATCAAATAAAAATTATCCAACAACCATTCAGCGGCGGGGGTGACAGGCAAGCTAGAATCTTTGCCCAAGGTCGCGCCATTAAACGCCCGCAGTATCTTTTCGTTTTGCCCCAATCTGTCCAACAGATCGTTGGCACCGCGTTGCGTAATGACTTGATGATAGCCTGCCAAAATCTTGGCATGACGCGCCAATTGTTCAACACTGAACAACTCAGCCCGCAAAGGCGATTCATCCGCGACAGGACGTAACGGCTTTTTTTGATTGATCCAATTTTGCCAATGTAACAAGAGGGATGGCATCGTGTGAGTGCTTTCTTTATACCGCGATTTTTGAACGTACCCAGTCCGAGTGAAAAGTCGCGTCGAAGCAGATCACCTGAAACAGTCTTCAGGCTACAGATTTAGGTCAATTACTTATGTACGGTATCGTACAAACCCGCGCGTCAAGCGGCTCGGTGCTAGGGAGTGCGCAAGGTGTGTCCGTGCAAATAATCGAGTATTGGGCTGTTAGTCTCTAGCCGTTAGTCGTTAGTTATCCGCATGAATATAACGTTTTATCTACGATAATTTGCAATCAGGAATTTATTGAAAGTGGAGGTAAGCGGCGACTTGGTCAGACAATTGTGGCTATGTCTTTTTTTTCTGGCGCGGATGACGTGTTCTTAAAAACACTCCTTTTAAAATCGAAGTACTGGCATTGTCCGCCGAGACTATGCGACAATCAAAAATTGATTGTTCGGACACATTTGGTGTCTATTTAACGTTGGACATCTACTTACTGGCGTAGGGAACAGGGAGAGAAAGCATGAAAATTCGGATACTGCTAGACAATGGCTTGGAAGTTAAAGAGGCGACCAGCTTGGCTGAGAAATTTTTGTTGCTTGGTCTCGAATCTATTTCCGAAAGCGCAAACTATGATAGGGTTCCAAAGACCCAGATGTCAGTGCGATTTGATAATGGCAAAACGAACAAGATGACAAAAGATCATGCTCATGTCTTTGCGCGACCCAACGGTCAAGGGAAAGAGTTATTTGCAGTAAATATCGATGGAAGTGGACATGATGGAAGCTCAGGAAAGGCTATTCCTAGGAAGGTCGGAGAGTTTCTAAAGGACAAGGGGTACGCTATGCCGCTAAATTTGGTAATTGAAAGCATGTCACTATCCTCTGCTCTTGAAGATTGTTTTGTTGTCTTCATTGTGTATGAGCACTGATTCACGCAAGATGCCCAATCTGGCAGTCGAGAGAGGCGGCCCAAAAGCGCGCAGCCCCTCACTTCTTCGTCAGGCGTTTACTCGCTTAACTTTTTTCTGTAACACTTAACTAACCGATGGAGTAATAAATATGGCAACTTATGGAAGTGTAGGAAGACCTTTTGAACTACCAGACCCAAATGATCGCTCGCCCAATGAACCGCATACAAAACTTGAAAGACGAGAAATTCTTGGGCTATACAATCAAGCAAATGCAGGAGCGGATGCTAAAAACGTTTCAGAAACGGTTAAAACGTGGCTTATCCAAGAAGGCAAAAATAATGGTTGGAACTCTGTTGAGTTTGTGGAAAGTACTGCAATATTGGGCGCGAATGTAGTACTACAGAAACCTTAGAACTACACCATGCCACCCGAGCGTTTTTCTTGCCAACAAAAGGTTCGTCGGGTGGCGTGGTGTAATCAAGGAATCAACGGGGTCAGACTCGATGGAATCAACGGGGTCAGACTCGATTGATGCTGATATTGAGTTGCTTTAAATGAAAATACATTCCAGTGAAGCAATGATTTATTCGGGTTTCGTCATTCCTGCTGAAGCAGAAATACAGTAAAAACAAAGAGCTGCATCCCCATGTCCGTGGGGATGACCAAAGCCACCTCCCTTCAATATCTAGGAAAGCGGCGATTTTCTAGAAACCATATTGACCGAAGCTGCTGAAAAGTGGCTCGCTTTCTTATCTAAAAACAGCCGCAGGGTCAGAAATAAGCTGAATAGTGTCAACCCTATCCTGCCCTCGCTGTGCATCACATTCCCAGTTTTAGTGTATTGCTGCTCTGTACGCTAGCGCACTGAACCTTGAGTCTATAAAGCCCTAAACTAAACTCCTGATGCCGATATGGAATTGCAATGTCATTAGGGGACTTTCATCAGAGTACCCCGATATCCAAGGAAACTCTCATGGTTGAACTATTGTTGGTCGTGCTGCTCGTCATCGTCATACTCAGGATGGCGTAGTGTAAGGAGAATTAAGCGTTGAACTGCACAGCGAAAGTCTTGCAGGGAGTTTTTTGAACGGGGTGACTGCCCCAATACTAAGGAGTAAATCATGATTGGTCTTTTATTAGTCATCATTCTTGTGATTGTCATTGTCAAGTTGTTATAGCACACACTCGAATTTTGCAAAGCAGGCTTATTAACCACCGTCAGTCAAACGAAGAAATTCTTAAGGATGACGGTTTTTGCATTTGGCGGGTATGCTTCACGACCCGCCAAAACCGACGACAACGACTTAATCATGCTGCGAAGTGCGGTTCTGTTACGCGATTCAATAGCCACAAAGATCTGACGATAATTTATGCAGCTTGAAATTCACAATATTGCAAAACGCTATGATCAAAATCGAGGGCTGGCACCGACCAGCTTCAATGTGGTCAAAGGCGAGCTGATTGCGATTGTCGGACATAATGGCGCGGGTAAATCTACCCTGCTGAAAATGCTGGCGAGCTGGATCGTGCCAGACGGCGGCACCGTGATAATAGATGGAATCGACCTGAAAAACAGGGCAGCAATTGTCAGAAAAGTGGGCTTTATTCCTGAAGACCCCAATCTTTTCGACTTCTTTTCCGTTGAATATAACCTCAAACTTTTCGCCATGCTGAATCAAATCCCCTTTCTACGGGTGGAAGCGATCTTGGACGAATTCAATCTGTTGCCATTCCGAAAAACCAAAGTACAGGCACTGTCAAAAGGTCTAAAGCAAAGGGTAAACATCGGGCGCGCACTGTTGTCCGATCCGCCGCTACTCATTCTGGACGAACCCACATCGGGTCTGGATTTCGAGATGACAAGGGAAATATACCGACTCTTAAACAGCATGCACGATGCGGGAAAAACCATCATCTTTACCTCTCACCGACCTGAAGAAATTAAAAACCTCGCGACCCGCATCATGGTGTTACACCAAGGTAGTCTGATTTTCGACGGCCTGCCAGGGGCGTATTTTCAGTCCGAAATTCATGAACAGCTCTACGCATAATGATGAGAAATATTCTGGTACTGTTATTCAACGATCTGGCCATTGCCTTTAAGAACAAAACATTCTTCCTGATTTTGTTCATTCCGTTGTTTATTTTTGTTTCCTTGAACCTGATAGACGGATCCAAGGCAGAAACAGACAAAATCAAGATCGGTCTTGTGCAGGATGAAGCCTATGCTCCCAAGCTCACCAGCAGCATCAAGGCAGCAGGCAAACTCATGGAAATAACATGGGTGAAGAATGAGGCAGACGGCGTGCGTCTATTGAAAGAACACAAGATAGACGGGATGCTAAGCAAAGATGAAAAAGTGCCTAGCAGGCTTGCACTGCTGGTGCTAAAAAGAGAATCGCTGCATACCATCGCCATCGTGCAAAGTTTCTCCGCCTTGCAGAAAGCCGCCGAAGGCAGGGATCCAGATTGGATTGCCACCGTCAACTCGCTGCACGAAGGCGGCATACAAAGACAGACATTGCCAACTTGGATTCTGATGCTGGTTCTGCTGATCGGGTTCATCATCCTGCCCGCGCAAATCGCCGAGGAAAAAGAGAAAAAACTGCTGCTGGCATTGCTCCAGACCCCGATACACGAGGTGCAATGGCTGATCGCCAAACTGCTGCTGGGGATGATATTGATTATCAGCGCGATCCTGCTACTCCATCTGCTCGGCCAATTCGGACCCGTCAACTTCTTAGACTATATGGCTTTTATCGTGGTGGGCAGTTTTTGTTTCAGTGCCTACGGCGTATGCCTTGGTTTTCTGTGCCGCAACCAAGCCAGTGCCAGAACACTGGGCGTTATCTTTTATTTGCCGCACCTGCTGCCTTCCGCCATGTCCGATGTCTCGGAAAAATTGACCGCCATTGCCCCATTCCTACCGTCCTACCAGTTGTATCAGCCTCTACAAGCTATCCTGCTGGAAGACGGTAAGCTAGCGAATATGTCGTTTGACTGGATTTATTTATTTCTGCTGGGTTTGCTCATGTTCTATCTTTCATATCTGTTGATGAAAAAACGCTGGTTGATGTGATCTTCTACATTCCTACGGAAGCAGAAATACAGTAAAAACACAGAGCTGCATCCCCCTCTCCGTAGGGATGACCAAATCCGCCACCCTTCACCATCCTCAACGCTTCATGCCAGTTTCTTCCTTGGCAAAGTTCTTGCTTATTCTCGCCCAGTAGCACTCTGCAACTTCAATTGACCGCAGTCTAATTCCTGCAAGCCCAATATCTGCCGCTTTTTCGTGCGGGGCATGGCGGTTGTAGGCAATCCGACATCGTTGTGGCATCGCGTTCGTTATTTACTCTGGGAATTTACAATGAAGTTCTACATGACACCTGGCTCATGCTCGACTGGCATCCACATTCTGCTCGAAGAGCTGGAATTGGTCTTCGAGGTGTATTTGGTCAACTTAATGAAGGGGGAGCATTTGCGGCCTGAGAATCTGGCGGTGAATCCCAAGGCCACGATTCCGACGCTGGTGCGCGACGATGGTGCTGCCATCACCGAATTTCAGGCAATTGCTTGGTGGTTGGCGCGCAACTATCCCAAGGCGAAATTATTGCCTAGCGATGTGGAAGGTGAAGTGCGCGTGATTGAGACGCTGGATTATGTAGTGGGGACGATTCACGGGCAGGGCTACACGCGCATCTTCACCACCGAGAATTACTCACCCAACCCATTGGAAAATGAGGCGATTCAGGCGCGCGGGCGCGAGATCGTGAGCAAGGGTTTTGCGGTGATGAACGAGGTGTTGGCGAACAAGGAATATGTGGTCGGTCGTTTTAGCATCGCCGATGCGGCGTTGTTCTACGTGGAATTCTGGGCGGACAAGATTAAGCTGGCACTGCCGCCGAATTGTTTAGCGCATTACCAGCGCATGTTGCAACGCCGTGCGGTGCGTCAGGTGTTGATGGAAGAGGGTTACCGAGTATGAGCGAGCAACCTGTGCAGATTCAGCCCCAACTCGACTGGTCAGCCTATGAGAGCGTTGGCAGTTTCGGCGGCTTTGGTAGCTTCGACGATTTTGGCGGTAGCGATGCGGCAACGCCCGCAATGGGGGGCGGTTATGCCAAGGCGGCGGCGGTATGTATAGGCAAGCGTCATTGTCAGGACAAAAACCAAGGCGTGATGTGTCCTAGCTACCGCGTCACCGATAACGAAAAGCATTCCACGTATCATCGCGCCGTCACGCTCAAGGCGGCACTTAATGGCGAATTGGGCGAGCATCCATTTCTGAGCGCGGAGCTGGCGGAGGCGATGGAATTTTGCGTGAGTTGCAAAGGCTGCAAAAGTGAATGTCCGCACGGGGTGGATATGGCGTTGCTGCGCGTGGAGGCATTAGCGCAGCGTTGGCAAGCGCTGGGACATGTGCCACTGCGCGCGCGCATGTTTGCGTTTACGCCGCGCTATGCCCCGTATCTGAAATACTTGAATTGGGTGGGCGTGTTGCGTCAACACCTGCCGCCGATCGCCAAGGCGATGGAGCATTGGCTGGGCATTGCGGCGAAACGTTCGCTGCCCCAAGCAGCGGCGCGCGACTTTATTTCATCACAGCCGCACGCGGTTTCGGTTGCCGAACACGCGCGCGAAGTCGTGCTGCTGGTGGATACCTTTTCCAATCATCTTGATCCACAGATTGCGCACGCGGCACTGGATGTATTGCAAAGCGCAGGCTACACGGTACACATCGCGCAGCCTGCTGCGGGTGAACGCGCGCTGTGTTGCGGTCGCACTTTTCACTCCAACGGATTGATCGCCGAGGCGCGCAATGAGGCGACGCGTTTGCTGGATGTACTGTCGCCCTTTGCGGTACGCGGCTTGCCCATTATCGGGCTGGAGCCATCTTGTTTGCTGATGTTGCGCGACGAATATCACTCGCTGGGACTGGGCGAACGCGTGAGCCAAGTCGCCCACGCGGCGGTGTTGTTAGAAGAGTTCCTCGCCCGCGAACACGATGCTAAACGACTAACCTTGCCGCTCAAACCGCTGGCTGGAAAAGTGCTGGTACACGGTCACTGCCACCAAAAAGCATTCGGCGCAATGCCCGCGATGGGCAAGGTGCTGGGACTGGTGCCAGACTTGCAGGTGGAATTTATCGAGTCCAGCTGCTGCGGTATGGCGGGCGCATTTGGTATGGAAGCGGAACATTATGAGATGTCTATGCAAATGGGCGAACTGTCCTTGTTGCCCACGGTGCGCGCCGCCGATGCCGACACCCTGCTGGTCGCCAACGGCACCAGTTGCCGCCACCAAATCCGCGACGGCGCAGCACGCAAATCACAACATCTGGCGCAAGTGCTGCAACGGGCACTGCGGTAGCGATGTTGGTTTTCTGGCACGGGTGAAGGAACGATGAAAAACACGGCTTTTGAAATCAAACGACAGGCAAATTTTGTCAAGATTATGCGACAATCAATGCCTGATTATCGGACACATTGGGTGTCTGTTTACGTTATGCATAAAGGCTTTTTATGAGCACTAAACACTTTGCCGCACAAATGAAATTGATGATTGAGGACATTAAGTCCAAGGGTACAGCTGCAATATATTGCGACAACCTGATTGCCTACCTAACAGAGGTTCAAAATTCACCTGAGATTGAGCCAACGCCTATAGAAATTGAAAGATATAAAGCTGACTTACAAAACTGGATTGAGTCCAACAAACTCAACCACGAAAGCCACTTAGAGATGTTTCGTTCAGTTATCTTGTCAGGTCAAAACGCAATGAAATCATCTTTTCTTTTAAACGGTGGGGCTTCTGTTGCTTTACTTGCATTTATAGGTCATTTGGCGCAGTTTCAACCATCTAAAGTTGCTGCTTTTGGGCATTGCTTGTTACCTTTTACTTTAGGTGTTTTAGCAATTTCTGTTACCACTGGCTTTACTTATTTAAGCCAGTGGTTATATGACAGCACCAATGTATCTGCCCGTAAGGCAGGTTTTGTTTTTAATATCTTGTGCATTATTCTCGGTCTAGCCTCTTATGCTTTTTTTACATGGGGGCTGCTTATTGCGCAAGGTTTGTTCACTTCGTATGCATAACGATTAAGGTTAGATCGTGATCGCGGAGCGAGCCACGATCTGAACCCATCATTTAAGCGGGACGCCTAACGGTGCTTCTCAATTCAAACGTTAGGGGGGATGATTGAAACTCAAATCAAACGATATTGGTGACGCGCTCATTGGTTGTGGGATTGGCGGAATACTAGTTCTCATAATTGTCGTGGGAGTAGAACGATTCAATGGCCCGCCCCCAAGCATCAATAGTCTCCTGCCATTTTCTGGTCAGTTGGTCGACAAACATATATCGCGAGATAGAGACAGAATCTTTGCTGATATACAGGTCAGAAATGGCACACAGAGTGTGATATTGTTCCAGCAGGTATCTGAAAAGCTATCTGTTGAAATTCAGAGTTTGCAACTAGGTAAAACTGTTGCGGCATTGATAGTTCCAAAAGAATTCATGGATAGCCGAACTGGTCTTATCCGCCATTCAATGTGGCAGCTAGCGATCAACGAACAGACCGTGTTTTCTTACAATGAAATCACTCAATTCATCAATAATAAAACAGCACTCTGGCGAAAATTCGGATATTGGACAGGTGCATTTGGGTTGGCTTGTTTCATTGCTGCGGGGCTTATGAGACTACGCCATGTGCTCCACTAACCCTACCTCAAGAAAATCGCGCAGCCCCTCACATCACATGAGCAGGCTTTGATCTTTCTCTGATTTATCTCAAAAACGAATAATCAACTGATTTTCTGGTCTTGAGCATTGCCAGTATGGACAAACAGCCCAGCGCGGCCAGCAGATGTTTGAAGGAATGGCCGCTGAAATGGCTTTGGGTGAGGTTGAATACTTCCCCATCATAGAATTCCATTAGCTTGGCGAGCATATAGCAGGCAAGTGCCACCAGGAGCAGCCATTGGCGCGAGTATTTGGGTCGGAATAATCCCATCAAAAACGGAATCGTCAGGAGCGGGACAAACTGAATCCAGACATAGAATCGCAAGTCATCAAACCAATGCCAATAATACACACTGAATAATCCCGCCAAGATCGCAGGTGCCAATAGATATTTGCCTAGCTTGGCATTCACATACTCCGCCAAGAGTGCGGCAAACAATCCCATAAACGCGACGGTCATGGGTAGCCTGTCCCAGACCAGCGTGTCGTTATTGGGATGCCAGTGATAATAACCAGAGCCGACACTGACCATCGCCACACCCGTGAAAAAAGTCAGCCAAGCCAGCCGAAAACTGAGCGCGCGTCTGCCCCGGCAAAAATGAATGCCCGCCATGCCCACGAGCAGAAAAGGCACATTCGTTAGCACATCAAAAAAATTAGGGATGCCGAAAAATGCGCGTCTATCGCCAAAGTCGTGATAGTGCAGATTCTGCTTGATCGGCTGAAGCGACATGATAATCGCCAGTGAACCGATGACAATGAGCAACAACAGCACCTGCCGCCAGCCCATCCTGAAAATCCGTTCTCTGCCCGTGTGATGAAAGGTATTACGCATGTTGCTCATCCGAGTCTGCCGCAAGTGCACGAACCAATTTAAGGTGCAGGTAAATCAAGAAGCTGAGTATCGCAGAAAAGAAGCACCACACCGAAAAAAAGGCTTCGGTGTAAAACCAGTAAGCCACGACAAAAAGTAACAGCGTGAGGACGCCAAATATATTGATAAACCTGTGACTTGAAAAAAATGCGCTGACACAGGTTGCGGCAACATAAAGTGCCAATACGATGGGTTTGTGGAAATGCGGAAAGATGTACACAACATGACCATGAATTTCAGACGTGATCTGAAATCTGGCGATAAAGTAAAGCAGATAAAGACCGACTCCGCCGCCGATGTAGCGAAATATCAGTATTACCTTGCTTCGCCAGGGCACCGCTTCCAGCAAACCGATTGCAAAGGGGATATACACGGGCCACAGTACATGCGAGAACAGCGTAAAGAGGTAAGTCGTGCTGACATTCAGCACCCGCGCTTGGTGGTGAAATGACAGCCACAGCATCCCTTCAATGAGCTGCTGTATCCCGAACAAAAGCGGAATCATCGCAAATGGAATTTCTGCTTTGCGACGCGCCATTTTGACGGTGAACACACCGAATACCGATAATGAAATCCCAGCTATAAAACTAGCGGTTGCTGAAAAACACATTGCGGTTAATTCCTCTCTTGATCTCAGGACATACTTATTTACGCGTCACAACTGAGCAATCCCCCTCGATGGGGTGCATAGGTATCTACACAACTTTCAATCATTTTGGAATAAGGGTGTATTAAACTTTTCATTCAAAAACAACAAGATCCGAATGTCTGGATTTGAACCCAGACTCCCCTCGCCCACTTGTGGGAGAGGGGCAGGGGGAGAGGGTGCGCCGACGGCGCGAATTGCATCCAGACAAGGGCATGTGCAACGCGCCCCCTACAAATTATGAAGCATGTTGTTTTTAAATGAAATTCTACCCCCACCCTAACCCTCCCCCTGCTAGGGTGAGGGAACAAAGTTGTGTAGATACCTATGCTGGGGTGGGGTGGGGATGGGGTATACCACCACGTTCTGTAAAGCGATCCAGATAGCATCGACCACCGCATCCGATTTTTGCAAAACCAGGTTGATCCAGAACCGCAACACACGAAAACCAGCTTTCTGTAAACACAAGTCTCGTGATCCATGAGGTTGCGCAGTGTTCGCTGAATCTGTCTGCCGATGATTGTGCAATTTGTTACCCCATCCCCTCACCAACTCTCCCCTTGAAGGGGAGAGAGTAATAGTCCCTTCCAGTTAGACTGGGGTGGGGTTGGCTAGGGTAAATCACATAAAACCTTTATCTTTTTATCACAAGCCGCCCTACTCTACCCGTCTATTCTTTGGCCAACCGAGCTGCGGCCCTTCGATACGCGGCGGCTCTTGGATTGCCGTGCTTCTGGTAATCCTTGACCACGATTTGATAAGCTTTTGTTTTTAATTGAATATCTTCGGCATTAGGGCTGCTTACGCTACCGCTCAGCACGGGTATCCGCAGGGTGATCCCACTGTCGATATGGTCTGGATTATGACGGGTCAACGCGGGTCTATTCTCCGCATAGATCACTGGCCACCATAAGGGATCGCCCAATTGGGTTGAAGCAATTCCCCACAACGTATCACCAGGTGACACAGAAACCTCAGTCGCAGGAGTAGCCGTCGGCGTGGTTTCGGGTGCGACAGGTGTGGCGAGGGCGATTGCGGGCGCGCTGGCAACAGGCGTTGGATCGGCCTGCACCATGACGGTTTTAGCCGTTGGCATCGGGTACGGCACCACGGCTTCATCCTGAGTCATTATCCAATTCTGAGTCCGTATACCCAGCAGGATCAGCAACAAGATCAGCAGTATCAGCAAAATCCACGCACCTGTTCGGGTACGCCATGCGGTTTTGTCTGGCGTGAGTTCTCGAATTCGTAGCTGACGGAAAGGCGCGTTGACCGCAAAACGCAAGGCGTTGTAAGCGCGAAAATGTACACGTGAGTGCGCAGGAATGGTTAACGCTGCGCCAGTATTGGGATCGCGCCCCGCTTGTTCATCGACATGCGTGGTATGAAAACGACCAAAGTGATACAGCGGAATCTCGCCGCCCGCCTCTAATTCCTTGCTCAGGGTCTTGGCGAATTGGTGGATAAAAGCATCCGCTTCGACACGACTGACCTTGGCACGCTTTGCCACCAACTCCGTAAATTCGGGGAGTGATATTTTATTGTCGTCGCTCATGATGGTGCACCTGCTTCGTCCAATTCGATGTCATAAACGTCCTCGCGGAGCAATGTCCCCGTGCGAAACACAGGCACGCGCCGTTTGGGGAAAAGCGCAAAGTCACGACTGACGGGGCGATAACCGCGATGCCGCTCATATATCGCCGTGTCGAAAGTACCAAGGTGCGGAATGGTGACCGCATGTCCGACCCGAAGCAAGTTGCGAATCTCCCGCAATGTTGCCTTCAGCAACCGCTGCGACAACGTGTTCGATATGCCCAACTCCTTGGCAATTTTTTCAATAAGCTCAGATTGATCCATGATGTGTACTCCATAAAATGTGATGCGCTGGTTTCAGCAACATTTACCAGCATCCACGCTGCATGCGCGGTTGCTTGATACTGACGATCACTTTAGGGGAACGAGTCATTGGTATCTGTACGTTTCCGCACATTTATCATTTGCTAATTGATTTGCGTTCAGCTACAGGTAGATCCCAGACTTTTTTTGAGCCAATCCAACTCCATCTTGAGTCGACCAATCTCGGAATACAGACGCTCTGGACTGGCAGACGGGTCGGCAGGTTTGGGACCGCGCTTGACATCAAACAGACTAGCAACCTGTTCTTGCAGTTCGCGCTTCCACAGACCAACTTGCGTTGGATGTACACCAAATTCCTGACCAAGCTTATTCACGGTCTTGATGCCACGGATCGCTTCAAGTGCCACTTTCGCCTTGAACTCGCCCGTGAAATTTTTACGTCGGCTTTCATTCATTACCTGCTCCTTTTTTACAGCAGGCTACCATCTGTGTCACTGTCTGAAATTCGGGATCCACTATAATGGAAAGTCTTGGTTGAACCAGCAAAACAGGACTGACGCAACGACTATAAGCAATCGCTAATACTTGTATTTTTCTTTGCTATCCCCATTTAAGGGCTATCTATTTCCAACCATTTATAAGGAGTGTGTGATGTCCGAAGCCCTGCATATTGTTTGCCCCCATTGCGATGGAATCAATCGTGTCCCCACCAGTAAACTCAGTGCGCAACCCACTTGTGGCAAATGCCATCAAGCCTTGTTTAATGCTCATCCTGCGGAATTGAATTCACAAAACTTCAATCTGCACCTGTCGCGCAATGATATTCCTGTGCTGGTTGATTTTTGGGCCCCTTGGTGCGGACCTTGTCGCATGATGGCACCAGCCTTTGTCGCCGCCGCCGCTCAGCTAGAACCGAATATGCGGCTGGTTAAATTAGATACCGAACAATCGCAAGACATTGGGATGCGGTTCAATATTCGTAGCATCCCCACGCTGGCGTTGTTCAAAGGTGGGGTTGAAGTGGCACGCCAAGCGGGCGCGATGGATGTAAGCGGTATTGTGCGCTGGGCTAATAGTCACGCAAAAGGTTAATGTGTTGTGTCAACACAAACGGCACTGAGGGAATGTTTATCATGGCAAGTTTGTTGAAATGGTGATGACGCACCCAAAATATATGTAGTATCCAATCCCCGCCACGATTGGTGGAGGGGACTTTTAATTCTATTACTCTTTCTTTTCTATACCCAAATCTCGCCACAAATGCATCAGGTGGCGAGACACGTCTAACGAGGCTTTGGCAAATTCCCCGCTTGTAATTTCTGTTGCAGCTTCTTGATTTTTACCATCCAAGGCGAGTGCTAATGTGTGCCCCGCACAACGATGGAAATAGCTATGTGCGGTCACGACTTTTTGAAACTCAGGCTGATTCTTGAACTGTCTTTCACCTTCGCCATTCAGCCATTTACCCAAAACACATTGATCGTCATGAGAGACGATGTTTGGGTTAATAACTTCAGTACTTGTGCCATCAATCACATCCATCAATCGCACCTTCCATTTGAGATGCGCTTCGATCGCCGTTTTAAAATTCAAACCCGCAATTTCTTGGTTTGCATCCTCGGCGACAGGCATCAGTGTCGCTTCATTGCTGCCAAATAAGGAACTCCACCAGCTAGTCATGATTTTTCTCCATACTCTTCGTGGTAAGACATACCTACCTTCTGATTACGCAGGGGAGTTAACGAAAACAATGGGGGAAACTAAACCTCTGAACTCCCACGCGCGCCATTTTGTCCTTGTTTTGGACAGTGCCATCATAACAAAAAAATAAGATTAGAAATACTTTCGAAAGTAATTAGTTACGAAATGTGAGAGTCGATTTCATCCCAAGTTATAGGCGTAAAAAAAGCCAGTTACCTGGCTTTTTTGGGACATTACAACAAGCTTAGAACGAGTAAACCAGACCTGCATTCACCGTAGTTGCATTGCTGTTTTGTTGTGTTGCTGGCAATACGGTTGGGATTGTTGCTGTTACAGCATAGCGATCAACCCCTAAGCGAGCAGCGATGTTAGGGGTGAATTTGTATTCCGCGCCCACGCCGTAAGTCGCACCGATGCGAGTGGTGTTTTGCTCAGCCACAGCATTGTTTTCGGATGAAGCACGTGCCACGCCCAGTTTGCCGTAAACGGAGAACGAATCGTTAATTGGATAAGTACCAACAGCCGTCACTGCAAATACAATTTGTTTGCTCAGGTACTTCAAACCAGCTGCTGTCGTGGTGTTGAAATAGCTAGCACCTGTATAAGCCAGTTCAACAGCCAAGTTTTGGTTGTAGCGATAACCGCCTACTACACCATACACAGGCTTTGTTTTTGGGTTGTCCACCAATACGGTAGAGCCAACAGGCGCGGTGAAGCTAGCATTGCCTGTTCCCAGCGTGACACCAGCATAGAACCCAGTCATATCAACCGTACCTGCAAAAGCAGGTGCAGTTAAGGTAGACAATACAGCGATAGCGATAATTTTTTTCATTTTCTACTCTCTTGCGATTTTTTACATTAATAAAGCCCCGTATCGGGTGTGCAATTTGTCAGGTAAAACAAAAAACCAATTTTCATTGGCGTGAATACCCTACGAAAAGCATCGACATAGAGAGACGAAGTACGAAAAAGTTCAATAGGGGTGGCAGAAAAGTGGTGGTCGTGCAGGTAACATCGCCTAATCTATGGGATAGCGGGATAAATTGAAGCTGTTTGCGAGAAAAAATACCACAAGCCTAATCAATCAGGTGCGATGAAGCGTTAAAGTTTGAGGTGGGTCGGCAGATGTGAATTGCGTCAAGTTACCAGCAGTCAAACGATACCGCTATAATGCCCGTCTTGAAAATTTTCACCTAGACGTACATTGCTATGCAGCCTAATTACCAACCCGCCGCCATTGAACAAACTGCTCAACAACATTGGGATGCGCAACAAGCGTTTCGTGCCCATGAAGCCAGCAACAAACCCAAATACTATTGTTTGTCCATGTTCCCCTACCCTTCAGGGAAATTGCACATGGGGCATGTGCGCAATTACACCATTGGCGATGTATTGGCGCGTTATCACCGCATGAAGGGCTTTAACGTCATGCAGCCTATGGGCTGGGACGCGTTTGGGCTACCTGCTGAAAATGCGGCATTGGCAAACAATGTGCCGCCTGCGGCGTGGACTTATTCCAACATCGAATATATGAAACAACAGCTTAAATCGCTGGGGTTGGGCATAGATTGGGAACGCGAAGTCAAAACCTGCACGCCTGAATATTACCGTTGGGAGCAATGGTTGTTCACGCGCTTGTTTAAAAAAGGCGTGATTTACCAGAAAACCGCGAGTGTGAATTGGGACCCGATTGACCATACCGTGTTGGCGAATGAGCAAGTCATTGACGGGCGTGGCTGGCGATCTGGTGCGTTGGTGGAAAAACGAGATATTCCGATGTATTTTTTCCGCATCACGCAATACGCCGAAGAGTTGCTGTCGGGTTTGGACACACTGACAGGTTGGCCTGAGCAAGTCAAAACCATGCAAGCGAATTGGATCGGCAAAAGTGCAGGTGTGCGTTTTGCGTTTCCGTATCAATTAGAAGGTAAAGCCGAAAAGCTGTGGGTCTATACCACGCGCGCCGACACCATTATGGGCGTGACATTTGTTGCTGTAGCGGCAGAGCATCCTTTGGCTACTTATGCCGCGCAACACAAACTTGAACTGCAGAGCTTTATCGAGGAATGTAAACGCGGCGGTACAGCCGAAGCCGATATGGCGACCATGGAAAAGAAGGGTATGGACACGGGCTTGACTGTGACGCATCCTTTGACGGGAGAACAAGTACCCGTTTGGATCGGCAACTACGTATTGATGGGCTATGGCGATGGCGCGGTGATGGCGGTGCCAGCGCATGATGAGCGCGATTTTGAGTTTGCCAATAAATATGGCTTGGCGATTAAACAAGTCATCTCCCCTCGCGTTGTCGCGGGAGAGGGGCAGGGAGAGAGGGCAGCTTTTTCCACAGAAGCATGGTCGGAATGGTATGCCACCAAAGACGGCATATGCCTACATTCTGGTAAATATGACGGCTTGAATTATCAACAAGCCGTGGATGCAATTGCATCGGATCTCGCGGCTTTAGGATTGGGCGAGAAAAAAGTCCAATTCCGTTTGCGCGACTGGGGGATTTCTCGTCAGCGTTATTGGGGTTGTCCGATTCCTGTGATTCATTGCCCAAGTTGCGGCGATGTGTTGGTCCCAGAAGATCAGTTGCCTGTGGTGTTGCCTGAAAATGTCGTGCCTGACGGCGCAGGTTCGCCATTAGCAAAAATGCCTGAATTTTATGAGTGCACGTGTCCACAATGCGGCGGTGCGGCGCGGCGCGAAACCGACACGATGGACACTTTTGCTGAATCTTCGTGGTATTACGCACGTTATACCAGCCCAGATTGCACCACGGGCTTGGTAGATGAGCGGGCACATCACTGGTTGCCCGTGGATCAATATATCGGCGGGATTGAACACGCGATTTTGCACTTGTTGTATGCACGATTTTTCCATAAATTGATGCGGGATGAAGGCTTGGTTAAGGGAGATGAACCCTTTAAGAACCTGATTACCCAAGGCATGGTGATTGCGCCGACGTTTTACCGCGAAGCCGAAAATGGCAAAAAAGTGTGGATTAACCCTGCCGATGTGGATATGCAAACCGACGAAAAAGGTCGACCCACAGGGGCAACGCTACGCGAAGATGGCTTGCCCGTCATCATGGGCGGCACAGAAAAAATGTCCAAATCCAAAAACAACGGCGTGGATCCGCAAGCGATTATCGACCAATACGGCGCGGATACAGCACGGCTGTTTATGATGTTTGCCGCCCCGCCAGAACAACAATTGGAATGGTCGGATGCTGGGGTAGAGGGCGGTTTCCGCTTCCTGAAGCGCGTATGGAAAGCTGGGCATGACCATGTGGCGCAAGGGATTGTTGCCGCATACACCAGCGGTGAGCTAAGTCCAGCGGCAAAAGCATTGCGTATGCAACTGCATCTCACCATACAAAAAGTGGATGACGATATTGGGCGACGCAAAACTTTTAACACTGCCATTGCGGCGAATATGGAATTGCTCAACGCATTAGGTAAATTCAACGAAACCGACGACGTGGCGCGGCAAGTGGTGCAAGAAGTTTTGGAAGGTATCGCACTGATGTTGAACCCTATCGTGCCGCATATTAGCAGCGCATTATGGTCAGCCTTGCGCCCCAACAGCGATATTCTCGACCAAGCGTTTCCGCAAGTGGATGCCAGCGCGTTGGTGCAAGATGAAATCGACATCATGATTCAGGTCAATGGCAAGTTGCGTGGGCAAATCACCGTCTCTAAAACCGCCGACAAAGCGACGCTGGAGCAGTTAGCACTCGCTCATGAAGCCGTACAAAAACATTTGGCAGGCGCGGTGCCGAAGAAAATCGTGGTTGTGCCAGGCCGTTTAATTAACATTGTGGCGTAAATGCCTAATATGAAGCTGATTCGTACAATTACTTGGTTATCCGTTCTTTTACTCACCGCCTGCGGCTTTCATTTGCGTGGCGAAGTAGGGATGCCGTTTAAGACCTTGTATTTGCAAGCCCCCAACCAAAGTTCGCCCTTTGTGGTGGATTTAAGACGCAACTTAGCCGCCAATCACGTCAGTTTCGTGACCACGCCTGAGCAAGCGGATGTCATACTCGATATCGCCAGTGAAATGCCTGAGAAGCAAATTCTGACGTTAGGCGGGACGGGACGGGTGAATGAGTTTCAATTGCGCTACCGTGTTTCCATGCGGGCTTATGACTTAAACAAAAATATTTGGGTTCCCGCTGAAGAGATGATTATTCGCCGCGATTATTCCTACGACGACACCAAAATTCTGGCGAAAGAGTCCGAAGAGGCGATGTTGTATCAAAGTATGCGGACAGATATGGTGCAGCAACTTATCCGTCGTTTAAGTCGCGCCAAACCCATCCCCGAAGCCGACTAAAGTCATGGTCATTACCAGCGAAGAACTACCGCGCCACCTTGCATCCACGCTCAAACCCTTGTATGTGGTGCAGGGCGATGCCTTGCTGCTGGTGATTGAGGCGACCGATGCCATTCGCGCAGCGGCACGCACCGCGGGCTATTTAGAGCGTGAAACCTTTATTGTCGATCAACATTTCAAATGGCATGAGCTACTGAACGCCACGCAGAGTCTATCCCTATTTGGCTCACGTAAAGTGGTGGATTTGCGTATTCCCACGGGCAAGCCTGGCGTAGAAGGAGGCGTAGCACTACAGGAGTACGTGACACACTTAAGTGATGATATTCTGACGCTGATTACCTTGCCTAAACTGGACAAAACTGCGCGCAACAGCAAATGGTTTGTGGCATTACAACAACGTGCTGTGATGGTGACCGCTGACGATGTGCCTCGCCAAGCATTGCCTCGCTGGATTGCAGGTCGCTTGCAACGTCAGGGACAATCCGCAGATGCTAGTACGCTTGCGTTTCTGGCGGAACGCTGCGAAGGCAATATGCTGGCGGCTTTCCAAGAAATTCAAAAACTGGCGTTGATCTTCCCTGCGGGTGCCTTGGCGTTTGAACCCGTCAAAGATGTGGTGATGGATGTTGCGCGCTATGATATTTTTAAGCTCTCTGAAGCGATGTTAAACAAAGATGCCGCCCGTTTTGCCCATATTCTTGAGGGGTTGCGTGCAGAAGGGACGGCGACACCGCTAGTCTTATGGACGATGAGCGAAGATATTCGAACCTTGGGCAAGGTGTTGCAGGCAACGCAACGTGGCGATAGTCTGAGCAACGCCATTCGTGACGCGCGGGTGTGGCCAGCGACGAAACAGGCGTTGATCGAAAATGCCGCACGTCGCTTGCGTTTTGCGCAAATCGCAGCTGCCATGCAGCATGCGGCACGCGTGGATAAAACCATCAAAGGACTCAGACTAGGTGATGTATGGGATGAGTTGTTGCAACTTGGTATGCGAATTGCGCGATGAACGATGAAATCCTGCTTGTACTAACAAATCTGCCTGATGCGGCATCTGCCGCGCAATTGGCACAGACCATCGTTACGCAGCATGCGGCGGCGTGCGTGAATCAGCTAGCACCTTGCACTTCAACCTATCGCTGGCAAAATGCAATAGAAACAACGACGGAAGTGCCCTTGTTGATTAAGACTACGCGAGCGGCTTATCCTCGTCTTGAACAACTGATTTGTGCAGCACACCCATACGATCTCCCCGAAATCATTGCCCTCCCTGTTGCAATGGGACTGCCCGCCTACCTAAGTTGGGTCAATCAAGAAACACGAGTTAAGGAATAAGTGATGCGATTTGTTTTGTTGTTTTTAGGGTGTTTATTGAGTTCAGTGAGCCATGCTGATAGTTTACTAGATCGACTTTCTGGCACCAGTAAAACTGAATTTTTAAAGCCCGATCAAGCTTTCTCCGTGGACGTGGTGGCGCGTGATGCCCACACCTTGCAAGTCAATTTTCACGTCACGCCTGGTTATTATTTGTATCGAGATAAAGTTCATTTCACGGGCAATGAAAGCGACATCAAACTTAAAGAGATCAATTTGCCCACAGGGGAAATCAAGCAAGATCCCAATTTTGGTGAGATTGCCGTGTTTCACCGTCCTTTTCAGGCGCAAATTATCCTAGAACACAGTAATAAGACCCACTTGACTTTGAATGCGACTTATCAAGGGTGTAGCGATCAAGGTTTGTGCTACCCCCCTATCGAAAAGCTACTCTCCATTGACTTGCCAAAAGCGGTCATCACAACGCCAATCGTGACGAGTCAGACTTCTGTGACGATCCCAACCGTTCAATCCGTGAGTGATCCTGTCGCATCCATTCCTGTTGCCGCGTCCACCGCAATCACCCATCCTGCTGCACCCGTGGTCGCGGACGATGCCTCAAAAATGGCAGCCCTGTTAAAGGGCGGTAATTTCTGGATAATCATTTCTTTCTTTTTCGGGGCAGGATTGTTGCTCGCACTCACCCCTTGTGTCTTTCCCATGATCCCCATTTTATCGGGCATCATCGTCGGAAGAGGTGAAAAAATCACGCATAAACATGCATTTTTACTGTCACTGGCTTATGTGCTGGGCATGGCTGTGACTTATGCGCTGGCAGGAGTCGTGGCGGGTTTAACGGGAGATTTAATTTCCAATGCCTTGCAAACGCCCGCTGTATTAGGCAGTTTTGCAGCAGTTTTTGTGCTGTTATCGCTATCCATGTTTGGTTTTTATGAATTGCAGTTGCCCACGGTGCTACAAAGTAAATTGAGCCAAACTAGCAATCAGTTGCACGGCGGTCATCTCAGTAGTGTGTTTGTCATGGGCGCACTGTCTGCCGTCATTATGGGGCCATGCGTCGCCGCACCACTTGCTGCGGCGTTGCTCTATATTGGTCAATCCCATGATGCTTTCTTGGGCGGTGTCGCTTTGTTCGCGCTGGCACTGGGTATGGGTGCGCCTTTGTTGCTGGTTGGTGCATCTGCGGGAGCGTTGTTGCCCAAGGCGGGAGCTTGGATGGAAGCCGTTAAACGTTTCTTTGGGGTATTGATGCTGGCACTCGCCATCTGGATTGTGCAATCGCTATTGCCTATGAGCGTACAAATGTTGTTGTGGGCGACGTTGCTCATTATTTCTTCGAGCTATTTGCATGTACTGGATGTCTTGCCGCATAACGCGACAGGACTACAAAAATTTCAAAAAGGGGTAGGCACCTTTACTCTGTTGCTGGGAATAGCCTATTTAATCGGCGCACTGTCGGGTGCGAAGGATATTTTGCGCCCGCTTGCGGGTATAACCGATGCGCATGCTCAAGTTGCTGTTCAAAAATTTGAACGCATCAAAGATGTAGCTGAACTTGAGCAACGTTTAGCGCAGTCTCAAGGCAAGGTGGTGATGTTGGATTTTTACGCAGATTGGTGCGTTTCCTGCAAAGAAATGGAGCGCAATACATTTAGCAATCCCACCGTTCAAACTCACCTCAATGCGATGACTACCTTGCAAATTGATATGACGCAGAACAGTGCAGCCGATAAGGATTTGCTGAAACGCTTTGGCTTATATGGCCCGCCCGCTATTTTGTTTTTTGATAAGCAAGGCCACGAAATAACGGATTCGCGCGTGGTGGGTTATCAAGATGCGCCCTCATTTTTACGCACATTAAAAACAGTCTTACGTTAAATTCCCATTTCTCCCGTTCTGCGTTGGCTATGGGGATTGATGAATAATTTTTGATAATTTCAGCGAAAATCTGGACAAACATACCCAATTTGCGGCAAAATCCGCGTATGAAAAATATCCTTGTTTTACATGGTCCTAACCTGAATTTATTGGGTAGCCGTGAACCTAATGTGTATGGAAGCATCACGTTAGACGAAATTAACACGCGTTTAGTGAATTTGGCGCATAATCATGGCGTAGCTCTGACTTGCTTGCAAAGTAATGCAGAGGTCGTGCTCATTGAGCGTATTCATCAAGCGAGACTAGACGGCACTCAATTTATTGTCATTAACCCCGCTGCATTTACCCATACCAGTGTTGCGTTGCGCGATGCACTGGCGGCGGTTGCGATTCCGTTTGTCGAGATCCATCTTTCCAACGTATATGCCAGAGAAGCTTTTCGTCAAAAGTCGTACTTCTCAGATATAGCCGTGGGTGTCATTAGCGGCTTGGGCGCAAAAGGCTATGAATATGCCGTGCAATTTGCACTGAACCATCAATCGAATTTATAAGGAGACAACCATGGATTTACGCAAACTAAAAACGCTCATCGACTTAGTCGAAGGATCAGGCATCGCTGAACTCGAAATTAGTGAGGGTGAAGAGCGCGTACGTATCACGCGCACTGTTGCGCCTGCCCAATATGTCCAAGCTTCGCCTCAGCCACAATATCAACAACAAGTGGTTGCTGCTACGCCTGCCGCTGCCCCAATTGTTGCCGTCGAACCTGCTCAACCCGCAGCGGCAACGGGTCATGCTGTGAAATCTCCTATGGTGGGTACGTTCTATCGTAGTGCCACACCTGGTGCGAAGCCTTTTGTTGAACTAGGTCAAGCGGTTAAGAGTGGTGAAACCCTCTGTATTATTGAAGCGATGAAGTTGCTGAATGAGATTGAAGCAGATCAAAGTGGTGTCATTACCGCCATTCTGGTCGAAAATGGTCAGCCTGTTGAATTTGGTCAACCATTATTTACAATTGGTTAATATCGCTTTTTTAACGGCGCAGCAATGCGTTGTCGTTGCATGTTCGGAGCTTACCCATGTTTGAAAAAATCCTGATTGCCAATCGCGGAGAGATCGCCCTCCGTATCCAACGCGCTTGTCGTGAGCTGGGTATCAAGACGGTTGTCGTGCATTCCGAAGCGGATGCAGATGCTAAGTATGTCAAACTCGCCGATGAGTCTGTTTGTATTGGCCCCGCCTCGTCTACGCTGAGCTACCTGAATATTCCCGCGATTATCAGCGCGGCAGAAGTGACGGATGCACAGGCGATCCACCCTGGTTACGGCTTTTTATCTGAAAATGCTGATTTTTCAGAGCGTGTTGAGAAATGTGGCTTTGTTTTTATCGGACCGCGTGCGGAAACGATCCGCTTAATGGGCGACAAAGTCAGCGCGAAGATTGCCATGAAAAAGGCGGGCGTGCCTTGCGTGCCAGGTGTTGAAGGTGCGTTGCCTGATAATCCAGCCGAAATCATTAAAATTGCGCGCTCTATCGGTTATCCCGTGATTATCAAAGCTTCGGGTGGTGGCGGTGGACGCGGGATGCGTGTGGTTCATACCGAAGCGGCATTGCTCAATGCGGTGACCATGACGCGCTCCGAAGCGCAAGCGGCGTTCAATAATCCCATGGTGTACATGGAAAAATTCTTGGAAAACCCGCGTCATATTGAAATCCAAGTATTGGCCGACCAACATGGCAATGCGGTTTATTTGGGCGAACGCGATTGCTCCATGCAACGTCGTCACCAAAAGATTATTGAGGAAGCCCCAGCACCCTTACTGAATGCGCGTCTGCGTAATAAAGTGGGGGAACGATGCGCTGAAGCGTGTCGCAAAATTGGTTATCGCGGTGCGGGCACCTTTGAGTTTTTGTATGAAAACGGCGAGTTCTTCTTTATCGAAATGAATACCCGTGTGCAAGTTGAGCATCCTGTAACCGAAATGATTACTGGGATCGACATTGTGCAACAGCAAATCTTGATTGCAGCAGGCGAAAAACTGCCCTTCCGTCAACGTGATATTCAGTTTAAAGGCCATGCGATCGAGTGCCGTATTAACGCGGAGCATCCCTATAAATTTACGCCCTCTCCTGGTCGCATCACGACTTGGCATCCACCAGGCGGCCCTGGGATTCGCGTCGACTCACATGTCTATGCCAATTATTTTGTCCCTCCTCATTATGATTCGATGATCGGCAAAATCATCGCGTACGGCGATACCCGTGAGCAAGCCATGGCACGTATGCGCATCGCCTTGTCGGAAATGGCCGTGGAAGGTATTGAAACCAACACCGCTCTGCATCGTGAATTGCTACAAGATGCTGCATTTATTGGTGGTGGAACCAGCATCCATTATCTGGAAGAACGTTTGGCTGAACGTAGCAAGACTAAAGTATGAGTTGGTTAACTCTAATTGCAGATTCAGATGCGGCACATGCTGAGGCATTGAGTGAAGCCTTGCTAGAGCTGGGTGCATTGTCGGTGGATTTGCTTGATGCTGATGCGGATACCCCTGACGAGCAAGCGATTTTCGGAGAGCCAGGCGAACCCCCTCCAGGGGTGTGGCAGCATAATCAGGTCAGCGCATTGTTTGATAACGATCAGGATGTGGCTGCTATTCTGCGGCAAGCGGCGAGCAATATAGGTTTGTTGGATATTCCAAACTATCGGATAGAGTCGCTGGAAGATAATGATTGGGTGAGACTCACTCAATCACAATTTGACCCCATCCCCATATCGCCCCGTTTGTGGATCGTGCCGACTTGGCATACCCCCCGTGATTTAAGTGCCATCAACATCGTGCTGGATCCTGGTTTGGCTTTCGGTACTGGGAGCCATCCTACGACGCGCTTGTGTTTGCGTTGGCTAGATCACAACCTTAAAGGCGGTGAAACGGTTTTGGATTATGGTTGTGGCTCAGGCATACTTGCCATTGCGGCGCGTAAACTCGGTGCCATCAGCGCGGTGGGAGTGGATGTGGATGCGCAAGCCGTGACGGCAAGCCGTGATAACGCCGTTGCCAATGAAGTGGATCACATCGCGTTCTATTTACCTAATCAAGTCAAGACGGAACGATATGATGTCGTGGTCGCGAACATCCTAACCAATCCACTGCGCATGCTCGCGCCGTTGTTGGCGGATGCGACTAAAACGGGCGGACAAATCGTCTTATCTGGGATATTGGAACAACAGGCAGAAGATGTGATGGCGGTCTATCAAGCATGGTTCGACTTCGCACCCCCCATTTTTGAAGACGGTTGGTCTTGTTTGTCAGGCTGTAAGCGATAGTGACCATGGAAGGCTTTACCCGCTGCCCACATTGCAACACCTGCTTTAAAATCGCTGAAGATCAGCTTGATTTGCGGCAAGGTAGAGTGCGTTGCGGGCATTGCCTTCAGGCATTCAATGCTCGGGAGGGGTATGTCGGCACGCCCCCCGCATCTCTAGCTACGCTGGATCCTATGTCCACAGCACAAATGGTCGCAGAATCGCTCAGTCAGGTTATTGCCACCCCTGCTAACACGACGACAACGCCCCTCGTGGAAGACGACTCTTTTTCAGAAGAGCTTGCTATCCAAATCGAAAAGCAACATCGAACCAAACAAAGGATATTTTCAATACTGCTCGGTCTTGCCAGCGTACTGTTGCTAATGACTTTGTTGGGACAGGCGGTCTATTTTTTCAGGAACGATTTAGCGGTACGCTATCCCAACGTCAAACCAGCCTTGTTAGCGTATTGCGAACTATTGCAATGCAGTCTGCCTTTGCCGCAAAAAGCGGAATTGATGAGTATCGAGTCTTCTGACTTGGAAGCAGTTCCAGGGCAAGAAAATCAAATTATACTCAATGCCTTATTGAGGAATCGTGCTGCTTACGCGCAAGCGTTCCCCTATTTGGAACTAACGCTAAACGACTCACAAGATGCCCCATTAGTGCGACGTATATTGCGCCCCGCAGATTATTTGCCACGAACCGAACAAGAAAAACGCGGATTGCTGGGCAACCATGAAGTGGTTTTGAAAGTCGCATTCAATACCCGCGACATCAAGCCCATGGGCTACCGTTTAGTATTGTTTTATCCTAGCAAATAGACACTTTTCGCATTAAATACCACGATGATGCACGGCTCCAAGTACGCAAGCATGTTTTGCTCCTGTCACGCGTGGCAGGTTAGCAGGTTTGCCTTGTTGATTTTGCTGTGCTAACCATGCAAAAGCAATCGCTTCTAGGTAATCACTGTCTACACCTAAAAGCTGTGTTGTTTCCACGCGGCAATCAGGTAGCAGCGCGCTCAGGCGATGTCTCAACGCTGCGTTATGCGCGCCACCCCCGCACAAATAAATTTCGACTGCCCCTTGGCAACACTGTTGAATAGCCTGTGCAATCGTCACGCAGGTCAATGCTAATAGGGTGGCTTGTACATCAACCGCTTGTTCATCTCCGTGTAATTTCTCACGCAACCAATCGAGATGAAACAAATCACGTCCACTACTCTTGGGTGGAGATAACGCAAAAAAAGGTTCGTTTAACAGCTTTTGCAATAAATCAGGCAAAACCTTGCCCTTTGCCGCCCATGCCCCATTTTTATCATAAGCTTGTTGCAAATGTAGCTTACACCATGCATCCATCAGCAAATTGCCAGGGCCGCAATCAAAACCAGAAGTGGGCGTATGGGGCGAGAGGTTGGTGAGGTTGCTGATGCCGCCGATATTGACAATGACGCGATGTATATCGGGATGACGTAATACTTGGTCGTGAAAGGCGGGGACGAGGGGTGCGCCTTGTCCGCCTGCGGCAATATCGCGACTACGGAAATCACTTACGACCGTCATCTGGGTGAGTTCCGCCAGCAGTGCTGCATTGCCAATTTGTAAGGTATAGCCGTGTTCAGGACAATGACGGATAGTCTGACCGTGACAACCAATTGCGCGCACCAGCTGTCCACTTTCGATGCCTAATTGTGCGACGCTGGCGGCATATAAGCGCGCTAATTGATTACCGACGATGTGTGCTTGATGTAGTTCGTTGTGACTCGGCGTATGTAGTGCTAACAGATCCTGTTTGAGCGTGTCATCGAAGGGGAGGTAGGCGGTTGCCAGTAAGCGGGGTTGGGTGCTGGCTAAATCAACAAGGACGGCATCTACTCCGTCCAAGCTGGTACCAGACATCAAGCCAATGTAAAGCTCAGGCACATTAGTCGAGTTTAGCGAGATTGGTGTTGCGCAACATCTCCAAGCGCGCTAAGAATTGCTTGGACATTGCTTCAAAGGCTACTTTGTTTGATTCGTCGATAGGACGCGCATTGGGAAGTGCTACGCTCAACGGGTCACGTTGCAGACCATCAATTTTGAATTCGTAATGCAAATGTGGACCGCTTGCCAAGCCTGTCATACCTACAAAACCAATGACATCACCTTGGGCGACACGTTGCCCCGATTTATACTTGCCAAAGCGAGACAAGTGGCCATAAACCGTGGTGTAACGACCTTGATGCTTAATCATCACGACGTTGCCATAGCCACCTTGTTGTCCGACCAGTGATACTACGCCGTCCGCAGTCGCTTTGACGGGTGTGCCAATTGCCGCTGCAAAGTCTGTGCCCTTATGCGCACGCCAGCGATTGAGTACGGGATGGAAACGTGACATGGTAAAACCAGAGCTGACCCGTGAAAATTGAATAGGGGAGCGTAAAAAGGCCTTGCGGGAACTCTTGCCTTCTGTCGTGTAATAATCACCGTGTTGGTCATCCGTTGGGAAATAAACCACGCGGTAAGCATGTCCTTGATTGATAAATTCAGCAGCCTGAATGCGTCCAGTTTTTACCAGTGCACCATTGCTATAGGTCATTTCATAAACTGCAGTAAACTTGTCTCCACGTTTCAATTCATGATGGAAGTCAACGTCGCCGCTAAAAATCTCGGTCAGCTGATTGGCGGCCGCTTCGGGCATACCTGCGGCATCCGTTGCAGCATACAAACTGGTTTTGATCGTGCCTGTGCGGACAAATAGTCGCTTTTCTAGCAGCGCATCTTGTGTGTCCACCGTAAGCACGCCGCCTTTTTTCTCAACTATAACTTGTGTGCTAGGTGTTCCAAGGTAAGTAAGCTTAATCAACCCGCCTGCTGCGGTCGTTTCTACTTGAACCTCTTTGCCGACGGATAATTTTCGGAAGGATTCCACGCCCTTGTTGGTGCGTAAGAATTCGCTTGCAACTTCATCTTGGATATTGAGGCGAGTTAACAGGGCAGTAAGGGTATCGCCCTTTTGTACGCGCTCATTGCGCCAAAAATGCGTTGCGGTCGTTGGTGCGGGATTGATTTCGGGTAAAACAATGGTTTCGGCAATTGCTTTGCTGCCAATAGCACTGATTTCACTGTGTGGAACTAAGCCAAATGCGGTTACAACGCTCAATAGCGGGATGGTGGATAGGGAGACCAGCCAACGCAACTTGTTTTTGCGTTCTTTACTGAGTGAATTTTGCGGTAACATTCGTGCCTCTCTAAGCCGATCATTGTAATAATGATACAAAAGCTAGTTGTTTGGATGTGCGCGATTTTACCAGAAGTATTCAACGCGTCAAAATCTATTACCCGCAATTGGGATGGACGGAGGTGCAAAACTGATGAGCGGTCAAAAGACAAAACCAGCCAAATTTCAATAAATGTTTATAATTTATCCTAAATAAACCCAAAATGACTCAATTCAATTCAAAAGAAGCGTTTGATTTAATCGAACGGGGCGCGCATGAAATTCTGTTGAAAGACGAATTAAAACAGAAATTGGCGCAAAATCGCCCATTACGTATCAAAGCAGGATTTGACCCCACTGCGCCTGACTTGCATCTCGGCCACACCGTATTGCTCAATAAAATGCGCCAATTTCAAGAGCTGGGACACCACGCTTTGTTTCTAATTGGTGATTTTACGGGCATGATTGGTGACCCGACTGGTAAAAATGCCACTCGCCCACCGTTATCGCGCGAGCAAGTGCTGATCAATGCGGAGTCCTATCGCGAGCAGGTTTTTAAGGTGCTTGATCCCGAAAAAACCGAAATTTGCTTTAATTCCACCTGGATGGATAAATTCAACGCAGCGGATTTAATCAAGCTGGCGGCGACCCATACCGTGGCGCGTATGTTGGAGCGCGATGATTTTGACAAACGGTACAAAAGTAATCAACCGATTGCCATACACGAATTTATGTATCCGCTGGTACAAGGCTACGACTCAGTGGCACTGAAAGCAGATGTGGAGTTGGGCGGTACAGATCAAAAATTCAACTTGCTGATGGGGCGTGAACTCCAGAAGCATTATGGTCAAGCAGCGCAGTGCATACTCACTATGCCTTTGCTGGAAGGCTTGGATGGCGTGAATAAAATGTCCAAATCGCTGGGCAATTACATCGGCATCACCGACAGCCCGCAAGACATGTTTGGCAAATTGATGTCGATTTCTGACGTGTTGATGTGGCGATATTTAGAGCTGTTGTCTTTCCGCAGCATGAACGAAATCAACGGCTGGCGCGGCGAAATTGAAACAGGTCGCAATCCACGCGACATCAAAGTGCTGTTGGCACAAGAAATCGTGGCGCGCTTCCATAGTCAAGCTGCCGCTGAAGCTGCCTTGACTGAATTTGAAGCGCGCTTCCGTCAAGGCGTATTGCCCGACGATATGCCTGAAATCACAGTCACCACCACGGACGGTAGTATTGGTGTGCCGCAATTGCTCAAACAAGCTGGATTGGCGAGTAGCACTTCCGAGGCGATGCGCAGCATCCAAGCGGGCGCGGTCAAGCTAGATGGCGAGCGCATTAACGACAAAGCCACCGTCATCGCCGTCGGCCTGACCGTGATTGCCCAAGTCGGCAAGCGTAAATTTGCCAAGGTGACGATTGCCGCCGCGTAATCTCTCCTGCGATCAAGGATTTACGCAATTGCCTTGTATGGTCATAGACATCCTCTGTTATAATCCACCCCGTTTTGTAGCAAACTCACGGGGACGACTTGGCTTCGACGTAGGTTGCAAAGCAGCGTAGGGCATACCGAGGACCCGCAACCTCGTAAATAAGCTGGAAAAAAAATAGTCGCAAACGACGAAACTTACGCTTTAGCTGCTTAGTCAGCTAGACCTCACACCACGCTGTTCATGGAGTGGCTCGAAGTCGCAAGACGGAGATGAGTGAGGTAAATACATGAAATCGTGTCGTGCAGGGTTACTTTGTACGAAGCTAGAAATAAGGTGACTCGTTGTGTACCAGCCCGCCAGTTGGCGTGTCCACGATAAAATTAAATAACATGGCTAAGTATGTAGAACTGCCTGTAGAGTGCTTGCGGACGCGGGTTCAATTCCCGCCGTCTCCACCAACAAAACAAAAAGCTCACCCTTGTGGTGGGCTTTTTGTTTTGCCGTGTAGAAACCAGACGGAATTGAATTCGCGTCGGGTACGGGCGCAGTGGGTTCTTGTGCGCCAAGCAATACAGGTATCGCCCACTGAACAACCAGCACAATCCATAACAAATGCTTCACACTATATCTCCCACAATCGCAAACATCCCGCTGCCATTTTTGCATCTGGCACGCGCTGAAACGGCACAATCCCCAGCAATGGCGCGGTGATGCGTTGTTGCAATGCGGCGATATTTTCTTCGCGCATGGGCATGGTTTCATCCACGCAATTGGCGACCCAGCCCGCCAAGGTCAGCCCACTGGCGGCGATAGATTCTACCGTCAACAGCGCGTGGCTCAAGCAGCCCAGCCGCATTCCCACCACCAAAATCACGGGCAAATTCAACGCCTTTGCCAAGTCCACGCTGTCTTGTGCTTCGTTCAACGGCACGTGCCAACCACCCACGCCTTCCACAATAACCGTGTCCGCTTGTTGTGCCAAAGTTTGAAATGCCGCCAGAATAGGCGCGAATTCTATTTGTATTCCCGCTTGCTGCGCGGCTAAATGCGGCGCGATGGCGGGCGCAAAGGCATAAGGATTGATGTCGCGCAACGCCGCCGACACATTACTCGCCGCGCACAATTGCACCACATCGTCATATTCCCCCGAAGCATTCACCCCCGCCACAACGGGTTTCATGCCGATGACGCGCTGACCTTGCGCCGCGAAATTATGCAATAATGCGCACGAAATCAATGTTTTACCGATGTTTGTGTCGGTGCCAGTGAGGAAGTAGGTCATACAGGATTGAGCTTGATGAGTTGATAGTTAAACATTCGTAGAAAAATTGCGCTTACGCGAATTAGACGAATAATTTCCGCTGCCGAGGCGGAAGTATTCGATCCTCCCCCTTAATTTGACCAGCAGCTGTTTTACGCTTTCCGTCAGGAGAGATAATTTCAATCTCTCCTAGTTTCGCTAGGCTACTAAGCACTTCTTTGTAAATTCTTGAGGTCGCAGGTGAATCGTTGCATGTTGTCGCATGTAGCGTCTCATAACTTTGTCCCTCATCATCGGCATAAATTATGCGAGGAATATCTTCATGCAATTTTTGTTCGGTGATTTTCTTTGCGTCATCATCAAACGTGTAACCCAATTTCCCTTGTTGGGTAAACCGTTCATCGGCTTTAGTAATGTAACCAATTTTGAACATATCAAGACCTTCACCGCCGTAATGAATAAAGGTATTGCCATGTTCCCAATGAACCTCGGTCATTACGTCCCGCGCTTTTTGGTGCATGGATAGATGCAACAACCAAAAATCGCCATGCCCCTTTGTTGAACGGATGAAAAATGGCGTGTGAAAGCGTGACCCCGCCGATCTAACAATGTGGGGGTAAAGTTGGCTTTGAATGTATGCTCGCCAGTTGCGTTCGTTATTTTTTATATCTTGAAGACTTCTGCCCTCGAAAATATTTGGCAAACCAATTCCTTCTAGTGTCGAACACCCACCTTTATCGCTTGCGTAAGAGTTAAATGAATCGACGTTGAATGTCAAAATTACTTCTGCTCTTGGCAATATCTGGAATATCTTTGCAAGTAACGGCATGGGGATTTGAGAGTATCCGTATTGATCCAATATGAAAATTGACCTGCCCTTTTTCGGAGATTTTTTACGAACTTGTTCAATGATGTCATGGGCATGAGTTGCAAACTCACCATGAATTAGGTGAATATCTTTTGCGATGCGTGAACTGTAGCCTTGCTCATGGATTGTTTTTTTTAAATAGTTCGCGGCATTGCGATCTTTCTCAACGAACACATAATCCACGTTGAATCGTACTTTTTTAGTTCTCACAGAGTTGATTTGTGCTTCAGCCTCTTCGGCTGCCTGAAGACATATAAACGGTGAACCAAGCATAATTTCTCTCGTATCAGCATGTTCATATTCGCCACCGCCAGCAAAGCCGTCCACAATGGTTAGGCGCAACTCATCCTGATGAGGAGAGCTTATTAGCGTCGGAAAATACGCTGCCAAGTAACTTCGTAAAAGCTTGTGTTTGGCGACACTATGTTGCTGTAGCTTTGCTGGCCCATCTGTCCAATCATAATGTTTCTTTGCCATATGCTTCTTTCTGAAACTTAAAACGCATCAATATAAAAAACAACAGTTGTTCTGGCTGTATCAAAAATGGACGCGAAGTTCTGGCATTTGATCCCAAGTCTGCCCGTTTAATTGTCGACCATTTTGTTTTTTTGCCCGCTTTACACCGTCAGCCCCCCAGCCTCCCCATTGTTTGAAGAAAAAGGCTGTTCCCGTCTCTTCGCATTGCTGCCGAATAGGCTCAACCCATTCTGGTCGCATGGGTCGTGCCCGCGAACCCGATTCACCACCGACAATAACCCAATGAATATCGGTTAAATCAATCTCACCAATATCTTCAAGCAGCGGCTCAACGGAGAGGAAACGAATACTGGCATCAATTCCCCGTAGCTTATCAATTCTGGGTACACCGTCCTTACGATCTTCCACTGTAACACCAAGCCAAGCGTTAAGCGGCACATCACGCGTACGGAAATACTGAGCCATACGTTCAGCACGTTTGGTTAGCACTTGAAAGGTATGTTGTGGGCTGCGAGCAATTACATCAAAAATTCGATCAATGTAGCTATCGGGAATGCTCTTGTGGAAAAGGTCAGACATCGAGTTTACGAAATAGACGGTAGGCTTCTTGCGGCGTAGTGGTTCGCTTAAACGATCAGGAAGAATCGTTAGCTTGAAGCCATTTTCATAACCTTGTGTTCCCATTGCGCGCAGACGCACCGCCATAGCCTCCGCATAGCAGTGTTTACAACCAGCGGAAATCTTTGTGCATCCCACTGTTGGATTCCATGTTGCTTCTGTCCATTCAATACGAGTTTGCGACATAATCTAATGATCCTCCATGTTTGCCCGAATCATATCGTAGCGATTTTAGTGCTGCGCATCATACCGCAACCTACCCTTGGCTAATCCAATCCTCTACCCGCAATCCCGCGACACGATTGAATTCGCGGGTGTTGTGGGTGGCGAGGGGGGTGTTTAGACTAAGGGCGTGGGCGGCGATGAGGGTGTCGAGTGCGCCGATGGGCGTGCCTTGTTTTTCTAAGGTGCTGCGCAGTTCGCCGTAGCGTCGCGTGGCTGCTTCGTCAAAATCGGCGATGTCCAGTGGCAGCAGAAACTCGTCCAATGCGGCGTGGTTTTGGGCTGCGTGTTGGCTTTTGCTCGCGCCAAAGCGCAGTTCGGCAAGGGTGATGCTGGAAATACCCACATCGCCCGCCGAGTAAGTCTGCAATTTTTGCAAGACGTGAGCGGGTTTGCGCTTAATCAGTGCGATGCAAATGTTGGTGTCCAGCATGATTTTCATGCGAATAATTCCTCGCGGGCGGCTTGTTCAGGTTGGGCGCGTTCGTCCATAAAATCAGGCGAAAATTTATCCAAACTGCCCAGTAGCGCATCCCAAGAATGGGTCACGGGGATCAGCATGACCCCGTTTCCTATTTTCTTGATGAAAACTTCTTCACCGTCAAAACGGAATTCTTTGGGTAAACGGACGGCCTGACTTTGCCCGTTGCGAAATAATTTGGCTGTTCTCATCGCACCCTCCTAAAATATATTTTTAGTATATACCTTGCAGCAAGAAAGTGCGATGTGGTTGCATCAGATTTACTTCAATTTAAACGAAGTCTGAATAATCGCCGCGCCGTCTTTGGTCATTCTTGGCGGGACTTTCCATGCGTGGCCGTAAATGACTTCGTAGGTCGCGGGGAGTTTGCCGTCGCGTCGTTGTTGTTCGTAGTTTTCCACCAGTCGCGCCCACGCTTGTTTGCCCATTAAGCCTTGTCCGCGCCCTGCGGTGGCGTTGTGCGCGCCGATGGCTTTGAGGTCGTAGAGCACGCCGCGCACGTCGTCGTAGGTCAGGGTCAGGTATTCCATGTCCATCACGGGTTCGGCGAAGCCTCCGTGGGAGAGCATGTCGCCTACGTCGTGCATGTCGGCGAAACGGTTGAGGTGGGTGTGTTCATCTACGCCGTGGAAGGCGCGGCGCAATTCTTTGAGGGTGTCGGGGCCGAAGGTGCTGAACATCAGCAAACCATCGGGCTTGAGGATGCGGTGCAAATCCACAATCGTGGCGGGCAAGTCGTTGCACCATTGCAAGGCTAAATTCGACCAGACCATTTCAAAGCTGTTGGCGGCGAAGGGCAAGGCTTCCACGTCGGCGCAGACGGCGGGCGGTGGGCTTAATAATTTGCGCCACCAACTGGTTTGCCCGCGTGACAGTTGTAACATGCCGAGGGCGATGTCCAGCGAAATCACTTGCGCGTCGGCGTATTTGGCAGTCAGTTGGCGCGTGCCCCAGCCCGTGCCGCTGCCCACGTCTAACACGCGGGTGGGTTGCAAGCGGATGTAGTCCAAGCGTTCCAACATGCGCTGGCAAACTTCGCGTTGTAATACCGCCGCTGCGTCATAACTTTTTGCCGCCCGACTAAAAGAGCGGCGAACCTGTTGTTTATCAATTAAAAATTCATTCATAGCTGGTCGTTAGTGGGTAGTCGCTAGTCGTTAGTTGGTCGCGGCTCGTTATTAAGCGCAGTGCATTTCACCAACTAACAGCTAACGACTAAAAAGTTTCGCAACCGCATCGGGGTGCGATAAAAACGGCGCGTGTGCCGCGCCTAGTATCAATTCCAGCCGCGCATTGGGCAACTGTTGCGCCAAAAATGCACTGGCTTCTGGGGGCGTGAGGGTATCACGTTCGCCGCCGATCACCAGCGTGGGGGTGAGAATTTTTGGCAAATCGGCGCGTAAATCGCAGTCGCGCAAAATGCCGAGTCCGCGTTGTAAAATATCGGCATTCGGTTCGCCACGACTAAACAACGCCTGCCGCAAACGCAGCAACAAGGCTTTTTCGTTCTCGCTGCCGCGTACTTGTAACGCTAAAAATCGCCGTAACGTCAGGGCGTAATCTTGTTGCAACGCCTCGGCAAACCCCGCCAAGGTCTCCGCCGACATGGCGCAATCCCAATTGGGCTGCTGGGTAAAACACGGCGTGCTGGATAGCAAGATGAGCTTTTGTATTTGCGATGGAAAGCGCACCGCCCAACGCAAAGCAATTTGCCCACCTAAAGACCAACCGCAGACATTCAACGGTTCAGGAAATTGCGCGGCAAGGACATCGACGAAGGTATCGAGATCTTGCACCCCCCTCATCCCCAGCCAGCCCCCTCGCAAGCTTTCCCCCATAGGGGGAAGGGAGTCAATCCCCTCTCCCACTGGGAGAGGGCTAGGGTGAGGGAGTACACAATCCCGACTCAGTCCATGCCCTGGCAAATCCACGGTGATGACGTGAAAATCCTGCGCCAAGCGCGGCACCAATTCGCCCCATAACCCGCCGTGCATTCCCCAGCCATGAATCAACAACAACGGTGTACCTGTGCCGTGGGTTTCAACGTGCAATGTCATGTAATGCCTTTCCTAAATGTGAAACATCTGCTGCCGTATGCGTTGCCGACAAAGTAATCCGCAACCTTGCCGTGGGCACGGTCGGCGGGCGGATGGAGGAGAGCCAGATGCCTTGCTCACGCAATTTTGCGCTGAGGGTTAAGGCTGTATGGGCATCTTCGACCAGTAACGGCTGGATTGGCGTATCCGACGGCATTAATGTCCACGGTAAGTCTTGTAATTCCTCGTGCAACTGGGCAATCAGCGTTTGTAAATGCGCACGGCGGTCATCGCCTGCTTCGATTAGCCGCAAACTTGCCAATGTCGTATGTGCCACGGAGGGCGGGGTGGCGGTGGTGTAAACGTAGCTGGGCGCGTGGTTGATAAGCGTGTCGATGACCACTTGCTCTGCCGCGACGAATGCACCGAACACGCCCGCCGCTTTGCCCAAGGTTGCCATGTAAATAATGCGCGGCGAAGTCAGTCCAAAATGCACTAACGCCCCGCGACCTTGCGCGCCCAACACGCCGAAACCATGCGCATCATCCACCAACAGCCACGCGTCATAGCGTTCGCACAACGCCAATAAGTCAGGCAAAGGCGCGATGTCCCCATCCATGCTGAATACGGCGTCAGTGATGACTAACTTCCGCCCTTGTGGCGCGTCTGCCAATAGCTTGGCTAAATGCGAAACATCGTTATGCCGATAGCGTTTCACCGTCGCCCGCGACAAGCGCATCGCTTCATTGAGCGAGGCGTGATTTAGTTTATCGGCAAACACATAATCTGCCTTTCCCACCAAACCTTGCACCGCACCCGCGTTCGCCATATAGCCCGTGGAAAACAACAACGCGGCGGGTTTGCCAACGAACTGCGCCAAGGCAATCTCCAGCTCCTCATGCGCCGCGCTATGCCCCGTCACCAAGTGCGCCGCACCCGATCCCACTCCCCACTGTTCTGCCCCCGCTTGCCATGCCGCGATTAACTGCGGATGGTTCGCTAATCCCAGATAATCGTTGCTGGAAAAGGTCAAATACGACTTGCCTGCCACTACGATATGCGGCGATTGTGGCGAATCTAAGGTATGGCGGCGGCGCAATAAACCTTGGGTTTCACGTTGGCGGAGTTCGGTTTGAAGTGCAGCGTAAGGCATAGCAAAATACGTAAATAGAATTCCGCCTTATACCATAAGGCGATATGAAAATAACAGCTTGAATTGCCAAGAAAAGTACGCTTAGCATGTTGATTAAACTAGCACTATCTAATCAGTTGAGCTTCTTCAGCGATAAAGTGTATATAATCAATATCAATTAACAAATGATGGTCTTCTAGGGTTAGCTTCTAACGCTCCTGTAATACGGTAAAAAGATATGCAACTCAATATTTTTCAAGGACACCCTCTCAAGAAAAGAGTGATGCTTTTTACCTTAAGCATCTTCGTGAGCAGTATTTGGTTTTTGGCGTTTGTTGCCACCCAGATGCTGCACAAAGACATGGAAACGCTCTCAAGCGAGCAGCAGCTTTCAACAGCGACCTTCGTCGCCGCAGGGATCAATCAAGAAATAGAACAGCGTCGCGATGCATTAATCAGCGTTGCTAAAACGATTACGCCTCAGCTCCTAAAAAACCCTGAACAACTACAAATTCATTTGCAAAGCCAAGGCATCTTGCCCGTTTTTTTCAATGGCGGTGGCTTTATAACGGCGTTGGATGGCATTTCAATCGCCACCACCTTTCCTAATAATCAAGCACACATCAATTATGCGGATCGTGATTACATCAAGGATGTCATCAAAGATGAACAGCCAATCATCGGTAGTCCAGTCATAAGTAAGTTGTCGGGTCATCCGAGTTTTACGATGGCTGTACCTATTCAAGATGCGCATCATCACGTGATTGGCGTTTTGGCTGGGGCGACTGATTTGAGTATCCACAACTTTTTGGAGCATTTAACGGATGCGCATTATGGGAAGGAGGGGGGGTATTTGCTGATTGCTCCCCAAGCTCGTCGGATTGTAACGGCAAACGATAAATGGCGAACGCTGCAGTCGCTCCCCGCAGAGAAAGTAAACCCATCCATTGATCTCATTTTAAAAGAGCAAGAAGGTTCGCTTACCTACAATGATGCGCGTGGTGTTGAAGTGCTGTCCTCCTTCAAGCAAATTCCTTTGACGGGTTGGATTGTGGTGGTGTCCATTCCTACAGACGAGGTTTTTGCCCCGATACACATCATGCGGAACCGCGTGTTGATTATCACCGCAATATTAACTTTGTTGGCAGCGGGATTAACGTGGTGGATGTTGAAGCGTCAACTTGCGCCTATGCTTCATGCCCTGAGTACGTTAACAACACACGCCAAATTAGTAGATGCCTACGCACGCTTAACCCCTTTACCCATTACTCAATTTGATGAAATAGGGGAATTGATTGCAGGTTTTAATCGTTTGCTGCTTGCCTTGCAACAACGTGAAGATGCGCTGTCTGAAAGTGAGGCTCGTTTCCACAATATGGCGGACCATGCGCCCGCTCTAATCTGGATGTCAGATACCCAAAATGCGGGCATTTGGTACAACAAACGCTGGTTGACCTATACAGGTCGAAGCATGGAACAGTTGCTGGGCATAGGTTGGCTGGAAGATGTACACCCGAATGATCGAGCACGCTGCGAAAGCCTTTGCCAAGCCGCATTCCAGCAACGACATAAAGTTGATCTGGAGTATCGGTTGCGCCGCGCCAATGGCAATTATGGTTGGATTGCCGACATTGGTGTACCGCGCTTCGATACCAGTGGCAACTTCCTCGGCTATATCGGTTACTGCTGGGACATTACAGAACGTAAACACGCTGAAGAGAAGCTCAAGTTAGCGGCCAGCGTGTTTACGCATGCTCGCGAGGGTATTATGATCACCGATTCAGATGGAGCTATTATTGATGTGAATCAGTCGTTTAGCCGTATAACAGGTTATCATCATAATGAGGTGCTGGGACGCAATCCCCGCTTGCTGAGTTCAGGTCGACAAACTAAAGATTACTACGCTGCCTTGTGGCGCGGGCTGATAGAGCAGGGGCATTGGTATAGTGAGGTTTGGAATCGACGGAAGAATGGAGAGGTTTATGCCGCCATGCAAACCATCAGTGCGGTTAAAGATATGCACGGACATACACTGCAATACGTGGCACTTTTCTCTGATATTACCTCTCTCAAAGAACACCAAAACCAACTGGAGCACATTGCCCATTATGATGCCCTGACCAATTTGCCCAACCGCGTCTTGCTCGCGGATCGACTTCGTCAAGGTATTTCCCAAGCGCAACGACATCAACACTTACTCGCCGTCGCCTTCCTCGACTTAGATGGCTTTAAAGCCATCAATGACAATCATGGTCATGATGCAGGGGATCAATTACTCATCACCGTCTCTAATCGCATGAAGCAAGTGTTACGTGATGGCGACACGCTCGCCCGCTTGGGTGGAGATGAGTTCGTTGCGGTATTGCTTGAACTAGAAAGTGTAGATAGCAGTCTGGAGATCCTCACTCGCTTACTTGAAGCGGCGGCTCGTCCTGTGCAGTTTAGCGATGTGACGCTACAAGTTTCCGCCAGCCTCGGTGTTACCTTCTATCCGCAAGGTGAAAATATTGATGCCGATCAACTCATGCGTCAAGCCGACCAAGCGATGTATCAAGCCAAATTGGCGGGGAAAAATCGCTACTTCATCTTTGATGCTGCTCAGGATGTGAGCATTCGAGATCATCATGAAAGTTTGGAGCGTATCACTCAGGCTTTAAATGCGAAAGAATTTGTATTGCACTATCAGCCCAAAGTGAATATGCGAACAGGCACCGTCATCGGCGTGGAAGCTTTGATTCGTTGGCAGCACCCTCAAAAAGGGCTCTTAGCACCTCATGAGTTTTTACCCGTCGTTGAAGGTCACCCGCTCGTGGTCATGATTGGGGAATGGGTCATAGACACGGTGCTGAACCAAATGAGTGCTTGGCAAGCCGCTGGCTTTGCGATGCCCATTAGCGTGAATGTGGGTACTCGCCAGTTGCAAGAATTGGATTTTGCTGATCGCTTACAAGGCATGCTGAATCAATATCCCGACATCAATCCCAATCAATTGGAGTTGGAAGTTTTGGAAGCCACTGCGCTTGAGGATGTCGCACAGATTTCTCATACCATTTCGCAATGCCAAGCATTAGGGGTAACCTTTTCCCTAGATGACTTCGGCACAGGATATTCCTCTTTAACTTATTTGAAACGGCTCCCCGTCAATCTACTGAAAATAGATCAGAGCTTTGTGCATAACATGCTTGACGATCCTGATGACCTCGCCATCTTGGAAGGTATTTTAGGACTGGCGACCGCATTTCATCGTCAAGTGATCGCAGAAGGGGTAGAAACCATTGCCCATGGCACCTTGTTATTGCAACTTGGTTGCGATCTAGCACAAGGTTTTGGTATTGCGCATCCTATGCTCGCAGCTGAAATACCTGATTGGGTTGCCAGTTGGCATACCAACCCAGCTTGGCAAAAGCCCGCGCCCGCACATCAAGATGATTTACCTCTGCTCTTCGCCAGTGCGGAACATCATGCATGGGTCAGCGTATTGGAAGCTTATCTCCATGACAAAGCCTCTGCTCCGCCCCCTTTAAACGAAACACAGTGCCATTTTGCACACTGGCTGGAAGGCCATGGCATGGTGCGCTATGGTGCACACCCCACTTTTGCCGCAATTGCATTGCTACACAAGCAAACTCATGCGTTAGCTGTGGAGTTGTACGATCTGAAACAAAATGGAAAAGCACTGAAAGCGCAAGCACGCATCCATGAGTTGCATTGCCTGCGCGATAGCTTAATTCAAAAATTAAACACCTTGGCGCAAGACAGTCAATGGAGCATAACCAGCCAGCATCCCCAGTCGATATGATGGACAAAGGTTGCAACTTTTACCCGACTTCGCTAGTCTTAGACCTCTGTTGTTGAACAGAACATTAATTAGGAGAACCTAAATGCAATACGAATATCAAGCGGGCGCACCCGCCATTGCTTCAGAACAAAACAAAGTACTGCGCAACACCTATATGTTGCTCGGCGCAAGTATGATCCCCACCGTCATTGGCGCATTTATTGGGCTCTCGCTCAACTTATCCTTTATGGCGGCCAGCCCGATTATCAGCTCATTGCTGATGTTTGCCGTGATGATGGGATTGTTGTTCGCTGTCACCAAACTACGCAATAGCGCGTGGGGGATTGCCGCGTTATTGGGCTTCACCTTCGTGGCAGGCGTGTTCTTAGGGCCGATTTTACAAGTTGCGTTGCACCTGAAAAATGGCACAGAACTGATTGGCATGGCGGCAGGTGGAACGGGTTTGATCTTTTTTAGCCTCGCTACCTTAGCAACCGTCACTAAGAAAGACTTCAGCTTTATGGGCAAATTTTTGTTCATTGGGTTGATTGTGATACTGGTTGCCTCGCTGGCGAATATGTTTTTCCAAATTCCTGTGTTATCCTTAACCATCTCAGGTGTGGCGGTGTTGCTGTTTTCCGCTTACATCCTGTATGACATCAGTCAAATTATTCATGGTGGTGAAACCAATTACATCATGGCAACCCTGAGTTTGTATTTGGATATTTACAATATCTTTATCAACTTGTTGAATATTTTGATGGCATTGTCAGGCGAACGAGATTAAATGTCATTTTTTGCTGCCAATCAGTCGAAAAGACCAATTTTTTGCAATAAAACGTGTTGCTAGGTGCAATTGGGTGTTGACAGAGCTGGTTAAATCCGTATAATTCGCGCTCCTTTGCAGGGGTCGGTAGCTCAGTCGGTAGAGCAGCGGACTTTTAATCCGTTGGTCGCGAGTTCGAATCTCGCCCGACCCACCAAGCAACAGGTGTATCACCCGCCGATTTAGCTCAGTTGGTAGAGCAACCGCCTTGTAAGCGGTAGGTCATCAGTTCGAATCCGATAATCGGCACCAATACAAAGACCTGCAGAGATGCAGGTCTTTTTTTATCAGCTTTCGGTGCGCCCTAAAATCTACCTTCTGCTATTTTCAATCATCACTTTGTGACGCAGTGAGAATGATCACGCTCTAAATTGGCATCTGAAGATTGCCTATCAATTGATATTCAATTGCTTGACAGGCACAAGGTTGCGGGCGTAATCTGCGCTCCAGATTTCATCATCAACTGACGCGCTTAAGGACTACTATGACCACAGACTCCCAACTTTCTGAGCACTTTTGGCTCAGCGAATTTACCGCTTCTCAAGCCGCTGCGCGATTGGGTATTAGCAATGAACCTGATTCACTGGATGTACTCACTAATTTGACGGAAGTTGCACGATTGCTAGAAAAAGTTCGCACCGTTCTAGGCGGCAAAACGATCTCTATCAGCAGTGGTTATCGTAGTCCAGCGGTGAATAAGGCTGTGGGAGGGTCGATGACCAGCGCACACAGCAATGGCTGCGCAGCTGACTTCTCCTGCCCTTCATTTGGCACGCCACGCCAAATCACGGCAGCGATTATGAATTCTGGTTTGACCTTCGATCAGCTGATTTATGAAGGCACGTGGGTACACATTGCCATTGCTGAACCAGGTAAAACACCCCGCAACCAAGTGATGACGGCCGTATTTAAATCTGGGCAAGCTACCACTTATTTGGCTGGTTTGGTTTAACCGCCACATGATGTAGATGAACCCCCATGCCGTAATGGTCACGGGGGCTCATTCGTTACATTATCAAAAATGCCTGAGATTATTCGCTATCAAATACCAAATCACCCGCCACATCCGCTTGTCCTAGTAGCATATTCTTAAAATCAAATAGCTTTCCATCCATTAAATGCGAAGGTGCGACATTTTGCATCGCCGTGAAGATGGTTTGGCTGCGACCTGGGTATTGACGCTCCCAGTTGGTCAACATTTCTTTGATCACTTGGCGTTGCAGGTTTTCTTGCGAGCCGCACAAGTTGCACGGAATAATGGGGAACTCCATACCACGGGCAAAGCGCGCGATGTCTTTTTCCGCGCAATACGCCAAGGGACGTATCACCACGTGATCGCCTTTGTCTGTGACGAGTTTTGGCGGCATGGCTTTCAGCTTGCCACCAAAAAACATATTCAAAAACAAGGTTTCAATCATGTCGTCACGGTGATGACCCAAGGCGATTTTGTTCGCGCCCAGTTGTTGTGCCACATTGTAAATAATGCCGCGCCGCAAGCGGGAGCATAACGAACAGGTGGTTTTGCCTTCAGGGATTTTCTCTTTGACGATAGAGTACGTATCTTGGGTTTCAATGTGGTATTCCACGCCCAAGTTTTTCAAATAAGTCGGCAATACGTCGGCGGGAAATCCTGGCTGCTTTTGATCCAGATTCATCGCCACAATGCGGAAATCAATCGGCGCACGCTTACGCAGCGTCAGTAAAATCTCCAACAGCGTATAAGAATCCTTTCCGCCCGACAGACACACCATCACGCTGTCGCCGTTTTCGATCATATTAAAATCGCCAATCGCCTTGCCGACTTGATGTTCTAAGCGACCGCGCAGACGGTTGAAATTACCAGAATGGTCAAAATGGATGGGTTCGGTGGTGGTCATGGTTTTTCCTGAATGAATTTGTTCTGTCTATTGAAAACCGTTCGTGTATTTTTCTGTAGGGGCAGACCTGCGTGTCTGCCCAATGGGTCACATGCATGTTTGTCCAATGGCGCACACGCAGGTGCGCCCCTACTCTCGATGATAAGGATGGTTATTCAACACGCTGTGGGCGCGGTATAGTTGTTCGGCGAGTAGCACGCGGACAAAGGCGTGGGGCAGGGTAAGCGATGATAACGCCATCAAATGTTGCGCGCTGTGTTTGACACTTTCGTGCAGTCCATCTGCGCCGCCGATGATAAACGCCACGTCTTGCCCCGCACCCAGCCAATTTTTCATTTGTGCGGCGAGTTGTTTGGTGGTGGGTTGCGCACCGCGTTCGTCTAAGGCGATGCGAAAACAACCTGCGGGCAAGGCGTGCAAAATCCGTTGCGCTTCCGCTTCCATCATTTGCGCAGGGGTTTTGCCCGTGGTGCGGGCTTCTGGTTTGACTTCGACCAACACGATCTGCGCCTCACGCGGCATGCGCTTGACGTATTCCTTGAACCCATCGGCAATCCAGTCGGGCATTTTATTGCCGACGGAGACAATCAACAGCTTCATAAAGCTTTATTTTGCGTCAGGCGAGGTCGCTAATTTTGGACGGGCGTTTTGCGCTTTGCTCCACAATTCTTCGAGGTTGTAATACTCGCGAATCGCAGGCTGCATGATATGCACCAGCACCTCGTCCAAATCGACCAAAATCCATTCGCCGCTGTCTTCGCCTTCGCGTCCCAGCACGATTTCACCCTTCTCTTTCAATTTCACCACGACGTTATCCGCCAAGGCTTTAGTTTGACGGGTGGAATTGGCACTGGCGATAATCATGCGATCAAAAAGATTGCTTAATTTGCTGGTGTCGATCACCGTGATATTGGCGGCTTTAATTTCTTCTAGCGCGGCAACTACGGCGAGTGTTTTTTCTTCAGTGTTTAACATGTTAGGTACAAGTGATGTTGATAAATATAGTCCGCTACGGCTTTGGGGAGCAGATAGCGGATGGTACGTTGTTCCGCCACCCGCGCACGAATGTCGGTGGCTGAAATTTCTAATTTGGGAATCGCCAATACGGCAATTCCCCCTGCGGCGCGTTGAGATAATGCCTCCGCTGTGCATCTGCGGTGTTGATGTTGCAGCTGCAACGCCATCGGTGCAGTATGAATGCGCTCTTCAATGGCAAATCCAGGGCGACAACCCACCACAATATGCGCCAGCTCAAACAAGGTTTCCCATTGATGCCAAGCGTGCAACTGGAGAAAAGCATCGCCACCCATAAGCAAACAGAGCGGTTGCGCCTCTCCCAATTCTTGCCGCAATTCGCGCAAAGTGTCGACGGTATAACACATATGCGCCCGTCGCACCTCGCGCTCATCCAACACAAACCTAGGTTGATCGGCAATCGCCCGTCCCACCATGGCACTGCGCTGTGCCGCCGCCACCTGTGGATTGCCCCGATGTGGCGGCGTACCCGTTGGAATAAACCGAATCTGCTGCAAATTCGCAAGTTCCAACATCTCCTCCGCCAAACGCAAATGCCCGAAATGGATCGGGTCAAATGTACCGCCGAAGATGCCGATAGGTAATTTCATGCTCATAATGCGGTGATATATCTTGAAAAACAAACCACACCAATTGCACTAAGCAACTGATGTGGCGCGCATTTTACAACTTATTGGATGGAAATATTCAGTAAATTGATTACAACATCAAGCGACGAATATCGCCCAACACTTTTGCCAAATAGCTGGTGAAGCGAGCGGCGAGCGCGCCGTCAATCACGCGGTGGTCATAGGACAGCGACAGCGGCAACATCAAGCGCGGCACGAATTGTCCGTCTTGGTAAACAGGTTTCATGCTGGAGCGTGACACACCCAAAATCGCGACTTCGGGCGCATTGATAATCGGGGTGAATGCCGTACCGCCGATGCCGCCCAAGCTGGAAATCGAGAAGCAACCGCCTTGCATATCCGCTGCGGTGATCTTTTTGTCACGCGCTTTCGCACTGATTTCTGCCAATTCTTGCGCCAATTGCACCAGTCCTTTTTGATCGACATTGCGCAATACTGGCACCATCAGACCGTCAGGGGTGTCCACCGCCACACCGATGTGGAAGTAGCGTTTAAGCACCAGATTTTCGCCCGTCGCATCCAGTGACGCATTGAATTCAGGGAACTTTTGTAAGGCTGCGACCACGCCTTTGAGCAAGAAAACCAGCGGCGTGATCTTGATGGATTGTTTCGCATATTCCGCGCCCAATTCTTTGCGGAAAGCTTCCATCTCGGTAATGTCCGCTTCGTCAAATTGTGTGACGTGGGGAATGGTTACCCAATTGCGATGCAAGTTAGCACCTGATATTTTCTTGATGCGGGATAAGGGTTTGCTTTCAACTGCGCCGTATTTGGCAAAATCGAACACAGGCATATCCAGCACTTGCAGACCACCGCCTGTATTGGGCTTGGCGATAATGGCTTTGACGTAATTTTGTACATCTTCCTTGGTGACGCGACCTTTGTCGCCAGAACCTTTGACCGCACTGATGTCCACACCCAATTCACGCGCAAAGCGACGTATTGCAGGGCTGGCATGTGCTTTGCCTGCGGGTGCAGACACGCTCACAGCACTTGCCGCAGGTGTTGGTGCAGGCGTATTCACGATCGCAGCAGGTGCGGCTACAGGTGCGGCGGCTGGTGCAGGAGCAGAGGCGGGTGCATTCGCCACAGGTGCAGAAGCAACTGCGCCTGCTTCTGCGCTTTCCAGCAACAGAATCAACGAACCTTGGGAAACTTTGTCGCCCACTTTAATTTTGAGTTCTTTCACCACACCCGCAAACGGCGCAGGCACTTCCATTGCCGCTTTATCTGTTTCCAGCGTCAACAAATTGTCTTCGGCGTTAATCGTGTCGCCCACTTTGACGGCGACTTCAATCACCGCTACATCTTTGTAATTGCCAATGTCTGGCACAAATACTTGTTTAATCGTTGCCATGTTTATGTTCCTTCTGCTTAAAAAAGCCCCCCTTCCTCAAGGGGGAGGGATGCGGACATCCCGCTGTTTTTTGTCCTGTCCACGCGACCTAAACTCGATTCACACAGCACAAGTCACCTTGCGACATTCCCTCCCCCTAGCAGGGGGAGGGTTAGGGTGGGGGTAGGAACGTTCACTTGTGACGAACCATTCAACCCCCATCCCAGCCTTCCCCCTGCTAGGGGGAAGGAGTTTGGTTAGTGGTATTTGTATGTCTAATCATCATGTTGTGATGCCACCACGTCCTATCAAGTGCTTATGTGGCGACTTACGGTTACACCGTCACAGGATTGGGTTTGTCTGGGTTGATATTGTACAAACGGATCGCACGGCTGACTTCGTTTTGGCTAATCGTGCCTGCATCTGCCAAGGCTTTGAGTGCCGCAATCGTGATGTAGAAACGATCCACCTCGAAGAATTGACGCAATTTTTTGCGGGTATCCGAACGACCAAAACCATCTGTCCCCAGCACCGTGTAAGGCTGTGGCACGAAGGCGCGAATCTGATCGGCGTAGCTCTTGATGTAATCCGTGGACGCAATCACAGGACCGCTGCGGCTCGCCAAGCATTTTTCGACATGGCTTTGACGTGCTTCTGCTTCGGGATGCAAACGATTCCAACGTTCGCAATCCAAGCCATCGCGGCGCAATTCGTTAAAGCTCGTCACACTCCAAATGTCCGCTTCTACGCCAAAGTCTTGTTGCAGAATTTGTGCGGCGGCAATGGATTCACGCAAGATGGTACCGCTGCCCAACAGTTGGACTTTCGGTGCTTTGCTGGCTTTCGCTTGCGCTTCTTGCAGCAAATACATTCCGCTGATAATGCCTGCTTCCGCGCCTGCTGGCATCGCTGGGTGAACGTAGTTTTCGTTCATCACGGTGATGTAATAGAACACATCTTCCTGATTGACGTACATGCGGCGCATCCCGTCTTGGATGATGACGGCGAGCTCATACGCGTAAGTCGGATCATACGATACGCAATTTGGAATCGTTGCCGCGCTCAAATGGCTATGCCCATCTTGATGTTGCAAACCTTCACCATTCAGCGTGGTGCGTCCTGCTGTACCGCCGATCATAAAGCCGCGCGCACGCAAATCGCCCGCCGCCCATGCCAAATCGCCGATACGTTGGAAGCCGAACATGGAGTAGTAAATGTAGAACGGCACCATGGCTTTGCCGTAGTTGGCATACGCGGTAGAAGCGGCAATCCACGAGGACATCGCGCCCGCTTCGTTAATGCCTTCTTGCAGAATTTGACCTGTTTTGTCTTCTTTGTAGAACATCAATTGGTCAGCATCTTGCGGGGTGTAGAGCTGCCCGACTTGCGAGAATATCCCCAATTGGCGGAACATGCCTTCCATCCCGAAAGTACGGGATTCGTCAGGCACAATCGGCACCACTTGTTTGCCGATATGTTTGTCCTTAACCAAAATACCCAACATGCGCACAAACGCCATGGTGGTGGAGATTTCGCGGTCATCCGTGCCTTTGAGCAGCGCGTCAAATGCGTCCAGATTAGGAATCATCAAAGCTTCGGTGACGGGCTTGCGGGCAGGAATGTGTCCCATCGCTTGGTTGCGTTCTTTGAGATACTTCATCTCTACGCTGTCTTCCGCAGGACGATAGAAGTTCAGGCTCGCGACTTGTGCGTCGTTCAAAGGAATGCTGAAACGATCACGGAATTTGAGCAGCACTTCCTGGGTCATTTTCTTTTGTTGATGGGTAATGTTTTGCCCTTCACCCGCCGTCCCCATGCCGTAACCTTTAACGGTTTTAGCCAAAATGACGGTCGGTTGACCTGTGTGTTTGGTCGCTTCTGCGTAAGCGGCAAATACCTTGTAAGGATCGTGACCGCCGCGATTCAAACGCCAAATTTCTTGATCGGACATATCCGCCACCATTTCTAGCAGCTCAGGATATTTGCCAAAGAAATGCTCGCGCACATACGCGCCATCTTTGGATTTATAGGTTTGGTATTCACCATCGACCACTTCTTGCATCCGTTGTTGCAACAAGCCTGTTTTGTCTTTCGCGAATAAGCGATCCCAATGGCTGCCCCACACCACTTTGATGACATTCCAGCCCGCACCACGGAACACGCCTTCTAATTCTTGAATGATTTTGCCATTGCCACGTACAGGACCGTCCAAGCGTTGCAAGTTGCAGTTGACCACGAAAATCAGGTTGTCTAATTTTTCACGTCCTGCCATGGACACTGCGCCCAAGGATTCGGGTTCGTCGGTTTCACCGTCACCCAAAAACGCCCAGACTTTACGCCCAGTGGTTTCTGCCATGCCGCGATGTTCCATGTAGCGCATAAAGCGCGCTTGGTAAATCGCCATCAAAGGGCCCAAGCCCATCGACACGGTCGGGAACTGCCAGAAATCAGGCATCAACCAAGGGTGAGGATAAGACGACAAGCCATTGCCATCGGCTTCTTGGCGGAATTTGTACATCTGCTCTTCGCTGATGCGCCCTTCCAAGAACGCGCGGGCATACATACCAGGTGAAGAATGACCTTGGAAATAAACCAAATCGCCACCATGCGTATCGGTTTTGCCGTGGAAGAAATGATTGAATGCCACGTCATACAAAGTCGCGGCAGAAGCAAAGCTGGCGATATGACCGCCCAATTCAGACGAATCACGATTCGCATTCAACACCAACGCCATCGCATTCCAGCGCATCAAGGCGCGAATACGTTGTTCCATCTGGTGATTACCCGTCGAGCGACGTTCTTTTTCCAGCGGAATGGTATTGCAATACGGCGTGGTCGCGCTAAACGGTACGCTAGCCCCCAGACTGCGCGCCTTGCTTATCATTTGTGCCAACAGAAAATGCGCACGTTCCGTGCCTTCATTTTCCAGTACGGATTCCAGCGCATCTAACCATTCTTGGGTTTCTTGCGGATCGTGATCGGGTAAAGTGGTCATCTCTATCTACTTCCTTTGTTGCGTTGTCTATATTCTCTAGCGTGTTGGACAAGAGGTCTATCTCGTCCCTGCATACAACCACGTTAGGGTGGAAAAACTACTTAAATCACGCTGCACAACGCAGCGTTTCTTGCTCGGTGATCAGCCATTCAACTTTGACATCGGTGACCTCCTGCGGTATTTCGGCGACAATTTGCAAGGCAAATGCGGCCGCCACTAAGGTGGGACGATATGCAAAACGGGCTAACAATTTATCGTAATAACCGCCACCGTAACCCAGTCTCGCCCCCTCGCGGGTAAAAGCGACACCTGGCAAAAGTGCTAATTCTACCTCATTTAAGTGCGTTAGCCTTTCACAGCGTGAAACTATCGGTTCTGCGATCCCCCACGAGCCCGCAGCCAATTGATTCTCAAGGTCATTCACCCAATACAAGTCTAGCTGTTTTGTGGCGGGATTGACGCGTGGCAGAGCCAGTTTTTTACCATCCGCGAGGACGTGTTGCACCCACATTTCAGTCGAGTATTCTGTGCCGAAATTCATATAAGCTAATACCGTGTGGGCTTGCTGATAATCAGGAAAATCGCGCAACCGTTGGGTGATCGCGGCATTCGCGAGATCACGTTGCGCGTCAGAAAATTGTGCGCGTTGGGCAAGCACCGCCTGCCTGAGGGTATTCTTCATAGCCAGCGATGCAGATACGGAAGTGATGGGATTACTTTTTGGCTAGCGTTTCAGCAGAAGCGGGTGTTGCGGCAGCAGCGACCGCTGGCGTTGCCGCAGGAGCGGTCAAACCGACCGCGACACCTACTTTGTGAAGGACAACCTTAATTAAGTTTGGGTAATCAAAACCCGCACCCGTACTACGGTCAACGATGTAACCAATGCCACCGCCAGCGATAATATTACCCCAGACACCCGCGTTACTTTTGGAAACAGCCGTTGCATGTCCAGTCGCCACACCTTCCTTAGTGCAATCAATTGATAAGTCGTCCGTGCTTTTTTGAACCGTCACACTGCCAGGTGTGGTGACAAACCATTTTCCTGCATCATTGGTCAATGTGCAGCCTATGCCTGCCACTTCTACATCGTCTTGTATCGTTTGTATGGATACAGGCTGCAATTTCGATCCTGTGATGGACGCGCAACCTGTTACAGCAAATAATGAAATAATAGCTAAAATTTTGTACATCCTTGTTCCCCTTTGATTACGGCAAAAAAGACGTTGCCGTGCCGCCTAAACATGAACCGATTAGTAACATCACACTCGGTTTCTAGATATTTATGCTCGGCAATATAGCTTCTTTTACCCCCAGCGTCACCTCAAGATGAGTTGAGTTGGTACTTTATTGGACGATCCACAAAGCCATGGTGAGTGCAATGCCATGCAGCAGCATCGCCCCTATGGTCAGCGGAATAGCAGGGGCGAGTTTTGATGGTTCTGCGGCGTGACGATGCAACAAGGCAAAAGCTTTCAAACTCAACGGCAACGCCAACAACGCGCATAACGCCAGTTTCGGCAACGCGCCACTGACCACGCCATAAATCAGAAAGCCATTCGCCATGACGGCAATCAGCAAATAGCCCCAGCGCGCATGATGCAGTTCCAGTCGTGCCACCCAATGCAACTTCCCTGCCTGAATATCGGCACGACGATCTGGGAATTGGTTGATATACAACAAGTTAGTCGCCAACAAGGCATAAGGTAAGCCGACGATGATGGGCATGGCGGCAAAGCCTTTGCGCTGCACAAAATCTGCGCCAACCACGATCAACAAAAATCCCGTCGTGATGCACAGCTCGCCCCAGCCGCGACTGTTCAAGCGCAACGGCGGCGCGGAATACGCCCAACCAATCAACAGCCCCACCAAACCGATATACGCTAACGCAAGGGAAGATTGCAGCATCAACCACATCCCCGCCAACGCCACCACGCCCATCAGCGCGAAGCCAAAGCGCGCCGTTTGCGCCGCGCTCAACACCCCGTTCTGAATAAAGCGACTGCCGCCCGTAAACGGAAACACCCGCTCGGTATTCGCCGCATCCGTCCCGTTCAACGCATCATAATAATCGTTCAACACATTCGCCCCCGCGTGCGCCACCAGCGCGAACAACACGGTGACAACTGCCAAACTCGGCTGCAACGCCAACCCCGAATAATGCGCACTCGCCAAGCCCAATAAACATGACACCAACGCCGCCGACAAAAATGCGGGGCGTGTGGCGGCGAAATAACGTAAAAAGGGATTGGAAAAGGTGGCGAGTTGGGGTTCTAGGGGGGGCATGATTTTATAAACAGGGGGTTGTCAAAAAATGTAGGTTGGGTTGAGCGTCAGCGAAGCCCAACAAACCCTCGCGGAAAATGTTGAGCCTCTCTGCGTTCAACCAAACCTACGCGCTCCACTGACTGATTTCTCATGTATCAATGACAACTTTAAAGCAGGCTTGGTCTTTCTTGTCAAAACCTACCACAAGGAAAACACCGATCCCTACATTCCAGAAAAATGCTTTTTCAGCTCCCGCATCAATCAACTGTTTACAGGTATGCGGACTGATGCTCTTACACCACCAAGAATCGTCCATCTTAAATGAAGTCGGCTTTCCCAATTGCGTAATGACTTGATTTGAGTTCATCCCAATGTTTATTTGGTCTAGCAAGTCGTATGGCCTGATAGCAAGCCAGACTACCAGCAAAAACAACGCACTTAAGACCAAAACCACTACATGCTGAAGTGCCTGAGTGATTCTCTTGTAGCCAACACTCATATTATCGTAGCTACTCCCCATGATTTTTACCCCCTCAAAACATATCGCTTTCCCTTGAAGCCAAAACCTTTTCGGTACAATGCACTTCGCTTATTGACACCCTACGCCAACTACCCATTTTTCATACGCATCGCAACTATGGGCATGTCAAATCTCGCCAACTTCTTATGTATCCATGACAATCTCAAAGCACCGCGTAGATGCTACTTCCTCGCTTTTTCATACAGAGGCATCACTTCAGGCAAATGGCGTTGAATTTCTTGTACGCGGTTTTGACCAGAGGGGTGGGTGGAGAGCCATTGTGGTGGCGCGCCTTTGTTATTGGCGGTCATTTTTTGCCAGAGTGATACGCCCGCACGCGGGTCATAACCCGCCCGTGCTGCCAATTCCAAGCCCACAATATCCGCATCGGTTTCATCGCCGCGAGAGAATTTCAGGGTCAACAACGAACCGCCCGCTTGAAACAAGCTGCCATATTGCCCGCCGCCAATTTTTTGGCTCAAGATGGAAATGCCAAACTGGGTCAACTCACTTTTTGCCATCCGCGCCCGCGCATGTTCGCGTAGCGCGTGCGCGATCTCATGCGCCATCACAATGGCGATTTCGTCATCACTTAATTTCAAGGTCTCAACCAGCCCCGAATACACCGCAATTTTGCCGCCTGGCATACAAAAAGCATTGAGCTGTGCATCATGAATTAAATTCACTTCCCACTTCCATTGACTGGCGTTCCCATTGAATTTATTGGAAAAAGGAATGATGCGGGTCGCAATGGCGCGCAAGCGTCGCACTTGCGAGTCGTTATCCGCGCCCAAGGTGTGATCAGCGGCGGCTTTTTGCAATACCTCGGCATATTGCACCGCAGCTTGTTGCTCCAGTTGCTGCGCAGGCACCAGATTGCGCAACACCGAAGCCTTACCCACGCTCACACCTTCTGCCTGAGCCAAACCAACAGGCATCGCCAAACAACACACCGTCAGCAACGCGCCGAACAAAGGGGTCACTTTGTGAAGAGAATTGAACATAGTTTGAATACTCCAACTGATTGAAATGGCGGAAATGATAACGGAAACGGAGAATATAAACGCAAGTAATTCAAACACGAATCAGGGGTGAATCAGCGCAGTGCATTTCGTACATTCAAATGTGAAGCACCACTTAGCGATTCAGTACCATGCTTCTGAATCGCAAGGACATCGCTTGGTAAGGCGAAAATCGGGTAGGATGAAAGCCTATTCGTTTGAGGCGAAAGTGGAGGCTATTCAATCTCCACAGGTGTCTGTCACCAAGCGAACACAGTTACCGTTTTCATCTCAAACAGGAATATCGACCATGCCCTATCTCAGTTTCAATCCAACCACGAACCAGCTGATTCAGACCTACGCCAGTTGGGATGTGCCGCGTTTAGCGCACGCGCTGGAGAAAACCCACGACGCGCAACAAAGTTGGGCGAGGACGACATTTGCCCAGCGCTCAGCCGTGTTGCGCAATGTGGCGATACATTTGCTGACGCATCGTGATCGATACGCGGTTTTGATTACGCAGGAAATGGGCAAACCCTTGCACGAAGCGCGTGCTGAAGTTGAAAAATGTGCGAGTGTTTGCGACTACTATGCCCAGCATGCAGAAGCATTTTTGAGTGTTGTTCCTGTCGCATCTGATGCGGGTAAAAGTTATGTTGAGCATGATCCGCTCGGCACCGTGCTCGCCATCATGCCGTGGAATTTTCCTTTCTTTCAGGTATTTCGTGCCGCAGCACCAGCCCTGATGGCAGGCAACGCGCTGGTGCTGAAACATGCTGCAAATGTGCCTCAGTGCGCGCTCGCGCTGGAAGCGATTTTTCGCGAAGGCGGTTTGCCAGAGGGATTGTTTACCACGCTGATGATAGAAGCCGAGCAAGTCGCCGATGTCATCGCCAGTCCTTATGTGCATGCGGTAACCTTTACGGGATCGGAGGCGGTCGGACGCAAAGTGGCTGCCTGTGCGGGACAAAATTTGAAAAAATGTGTACTGGAACTTGGCGGTTCAGATCCGTTTATCGTCTTGCACGATGCGGATTTAGAGCTTGCCGTCAAGATGGCGACCGCCTCGCGCTTTCTGAATTGCGGTCAATCCTGTATCGCGGCGAAACGCATCATCGTCGTGCCGCAAATCGCGGATGAATTCCTACACCTATTCAAAATCAAAGTGGCGTCGCTCAAGCTGGGCGACCCAATGATTGAATCCACGCAAATTGGTCCGATGGCACGACTAGACCTACGAGAAGGGCTGCATCGTCAAATTACGGATTCCATTTCGCAAGGTGCAGTGGCGGTAACGGGTTGTCAACCTGTGGCACGCGCAGGTTTTTTCTATCCGCCATCCATCTTGGATGGTGTCACGAGTCTAACCCGCGCCTACCACGAAGAATTGTTTGGACCTGTGGCAATCGTCATTCGTGCTGCGGACGAACAGGATGCGCTGCGGATTGCCAATGACACCCACTTCGGACTCGGCTCCTCCATTTGGAGTCAGGATGTGTCGCGCGCGGAGCAGTTGGCGACGCAGATTCAAGCGGGTTGCACCTTCATCAATGGTATGGTCAAGTCCGACCCGCGCTTGCCGTTCGGTGGCGTAAAGGCTTCGGGCTATGGGCGCGAGCTGTCCAAGTTAGGCATACATGAATTCGTCAATGCGAAGACGGTGTGGATTCGGTAGGATGTGCAAATGTTAGCAATACATGGGTGATGTTGGTTCAGTGTGGCAGCGCACTGAAAAAGCTCATTTATCTGCGCATAATGTTGCTAGGAAAATGCTGATTAAATCCGTTCGCCCTGAGCTTGTCGAAGGGTGGGCGGATTTAACACACTGATTTTATTAAATCTTCCGTTCATGGTTCGACAGGCTCTCCACGAACGGAAGATTTAATCAGCGTCTCTCTAGTCGGCGCATGAAGATTGATCGAAGCAGACTGAGGGTTCAGCAAAGGTTGCGCCCGTTCAAGATCCCTGTTGGCGCAGGGTCTTCTTACAGATAGGAGTATGACATGTTGGTTACTTTTACAACCCCAGCCAATGCAGACATCACGATGTTTGGCAATGTTGCGCTGGATATGTTGAGAATGATGGGGCACAGCCCAACTGTGCCTGGTGCGATCTTGGCGGCAGACGTGCCTGAGGCACTGAGTCGTTTAAAAGCTGCGATCGAAGCTGAAAAACCCACCTCTGCACCCGCCGATAAGGATGGAGAGGAGCCCGCTGTGAGCATGGATCATCGGGCGTTGCCCCTGATCAATCTGTTTGCTGCCGCAGCAAAGGACGAATGCAACGTGATGTGGAAATAAATCTATTTATTGGTTCTATGTGATTTACAGCAGGTGAAATTAGGCCTCCTCCCCTTCAAGGGGAGGGAGATTATGATTCAGATAGAGCCTATTTATTGAAGGAGAAGTATCATGAAAAAAATGGAACAGCTGGAATTAGATGCCTACCGCAGTGAAATCAATGAAGATATGCGCAGCCTTGTGGAAAAATATCGCAGAATCTTCGGTTGGGATATTCCCGAAATTGACCAACAGGCTGCTGATAAACTCATTTTGGCGGCAATGCACACCGCGCTGGATGAGATTAACGCTAGGTAGTCGTGTTGCCGTGTAGATAGATACCTTAATGATTTCATTAGGAAAGCTGCTTGGACGCTGGCAGATGCGTCGTTTGCTGCGACGCAATCCTATCCCCCTGCCTATTTGGCACAGTGTGACGCAAAAGATAGGCGTGCTTCAGGACTTGGACACGGTGCAAATGGCACATTTGCGTGAGCTGACGACTTGGTTCTTGCATCACAAGGAAATCAATGGGGTGCAGGGGCTGGATGTGACAGAGGAGATGCGTGTCGCAGTAGCCGCGCAAGCCTGTTTGCTGATCTTGAATCTGGAGACAGATTGCTTTAATAATTGGGTCGAAGTGATACTTTATCCTGGCGCGTTTCGGGTGAATCATGAACAGGCGGATGCCATCGGCCTCGTGCATCACGAAGCCAATGTGTTAAGCGGCGAAGCATGGTTGCGCGGTCCCGTGATCCTATCGTGGGACGATGTGGCACGTGACAGTTATCATCCGCAGGCGGGTCACAATGTGGTATTGCACGAGTTTGCGCACAAATTGGATGGACTGAACGGCGTGGCGAACGGCTTGCCACCCTTGCGTGGCGGGATGAATTTTCAAAGCTGGGCAGAAGATTTTAGCGAGGCGTATGATTTGCTGTGCCAGCAAGTGGCGGTGCGTGGATCGGCTTGCATCAATGCCTATGCGACCACCAGTCCCGCAGAGTTCTTTGCCGTGGCAAGCGAATATTTTTTTACCGCACCTGATATTTTGCAAGCTTGCTACCCTAAAATACACAAGCAGTTAACGCTGTTTTACAGCCAGACGACAGCGCGTTGATCATCATTTTCGACCCGAATCTCAGTCGAAAATATCGCAGTTTCTTTGCAGGGTGCCTAAATAATGGAATTCAAAGACTACTACAAGATCATGGGGGTTGCGCGTGACGCGACTCAGGATGAAATCAAGCGCGCTTACCGTAAACTGGCGCGCAAGTACCATCCCGATGTCAGCAAGGAACCCGATGCCGAGGCGCACTTCAAAGAGCTGGGCGAGGCGAATGAGGTGCTGAAGGATACAGAGAAACGTGCGGCTTACGACCAGCTCGGTGCGAACTATCAGGGTGGTCAGACGTTTACCCCACCACCAGACTGGAATACAGGCTTTGAATACAGTGGGAGAAGCACTGCTGGCGGCGATGCGGCGGACTACAGCGATTTCTTCGCCTCAATGTTCGGGCGCGATTTCAATGTGGGCGGCGCGGGACGTGCTTCCGCCCATGCAAAAGGTGAGGATCATCATGCCAAGATACTCATCGACTTGGAAGATTCATATCATGGTGCCACGCGTACCATCACGCTGCGCGTACCCGCGATGGATGCGCAAGGTCATGTGGGCACCAAAGAACGCGTGCTCAACGTCACCATCCCCAAAGGCATACGCGAAGGTCAGCACATTCGCCTCAGCGGGCAGGGTAGTGCGGGCAGTGCAGCAGGCAAGGCAGGTGATCTTTATCTCGAAATTGAATTCCGCCCGCATCCACTTTATCGCGTCGATGGTCGCGACCTGTACCTTGACTTGCCTGTCACCCCGTGGGAAGCCGCGTTGGGCGCAACCGTGAAAGTGCCGACACTCGGTGGCATCGTCGAACTCAAAATACCCGAAGGATCTGCCTCTGGTCGCAAGATGCGTCTGAAAGCACGCGGCATACCCAGCAATCCACCTGGCGATTGTTATGTGATTTTGTCCATCGCGCTGCCGCCCGCCCAAACCGAAGTTGCGAAGGAGTTGTACCGCAAAATGGCACATGAGCTTGCTTTCAATCCACGCACCAAACTGGGAGTGTGAGAAATGAATACTGAAAATAATCTGTCGCAATTAACCATCTGCATACACGAAGAACAAACCCAGTTGACGCTGGCGGATCTGTGTCGCGCCTGTTCCATTCATGCAGAACAGATCATAGAGCTGGTGGAAGTCGGCGTGCTGGAACCGCAGGGGCGCGAACCCGAAAAATGGGTATTTATCGGCGACAGTTTGCACCGCGCCCGTAAGGCTTTACGCTTGCAGCGTGATCTAGGGATAGATTTTGCGGGTGCCGCACTGGTGTTGGAACTGCTCGATGAAATCGCATCGCTGCGCACGCGCTTGCGGGCAATGGGCGGCGAGCTTTAATGCGCTTAAGTGACCGACTATAAATGGCTCTATGTGATTTAGAATGGGCAAACTAGGCTCTATCCCCTTCAAGGGGAGGGTTGGGGAGGGGATGGGGTAGCGATGAAGGCTTAAACAAACAGCACGATCATCGGCAGACAGTTTCAGCGAACACTGAGCAACCACATGACTGATACAGATAAGCAACTACCTAAGACACTGGCATTATCCAAACTTGCGAAGGAGAAAGAATGAACGCCACGCAACAACTTCATGACCTCGGCCAAAGCCTTTGGCTAGACAACATCACGCGCGAGCTGTTGACCAGCGGCACACTGGCGCGCTATATCAACGAACTGTCCGTGACGGGACTCACCTCCAATCCCACCATCTTCGATCATGCCATTCAGCACGGTGATTTATACGATGACGCGATTCGCCAAAAATCGCTCGCGGGCAAGACGGGCGAGGCGTTGTTTTTTGAGCTGGCGTTGGAAGATCTGACTCAGGCTGCCGCACTTTTCCGTCCTATCTACGATGCCACGGGCGGTGTGGATGGCTGGGTGTCACTGGAAGTGTCGCCCTTGCTCGCCGACGATACCGAAGCCACGATCAAGGCTGCCTTGCAACTGCATCAACACGCGCAATGTCCCAACTTGTTCATCAAAATCCCAGGCACCCGCGCAGGGATGCCCGCCGTCGAGGAATTGATATTCGCAGGCGTGCCCGTGAACGTCACCTTGCTGTTTTGCCGCGAGCATTACGTCTCAGCTGCCGAAGCCTATATACGCAGTATCGAGCGGCGCATTGAGGCGGGACTCGATCCTAAAGTCGGTTGCGTGGCATCGCTGTTCGTCAGCCGTTGGGATGTCGCGGTCAAAGACAAAGTGCCAGAAATACTGCGTAACCGCCTCGGCATTGCCATCGCCAAGTGTACTTATAAAGCCCACTGCGATTTATTGGCCTCTGCGCGCTGGCAGAAATTAGCTGCATCAGGCGCGTTACCGCAACGCTTGCTGTGGGCAAGCACGGGCACCAAAGATCCTGCCGCACCCGATACCATCAACACCATCCCCGAAAAGACCTTGCACGCGTTTGCCGACCATGGCAATGCGCAGCATGTCTTGTCGACAGATGGCGGCGATGCCGAAGCACTGCTCGCCGAATTTGTACATGCAGGTGTCAATCATGCGGCATACGCCATAGAACTACAGCGCGAAGGTGCAATGTCATTTGAAAAATCATGGCATGACCTGTTAGCTTGCCTCGCCTCAAAAAGTACCGCACTTGCGCAAACTAAGGCTGGTTAATCGGGTTCAATTTAGGGAAACGCTGATTTAATCTTACGTTCGTGGTGAGCTTGTCGAATCATGATCGTAAAATTAAATAAAATAAATATATTCAATCAGATAAATCCATCCATCATTAAGGAAATGCCATGAACGAACAATCTCGCGCCCATCATCCGCTTTATGGTTTGCTTTCCGTTGATGTCGAGGGATTTGATGCTCTGGTTGAACTGGCTTTGGATATGCGTTGGACGTGGAGTCATACGACCGATGACGTGTGGCGGCAGCTTGATCCTATGCTGTGGGAGCAGACGCACCATCCGTGCGATGTATTGCAGACCGTGTCCCGGGAAAAAATCCGTCATGCACTGGCAGATCCCGTTTTCCGCAAAAAGATAGACGACCTGCTGCTGTCCAAAAAGCAAGCGGAAGACGCGCCCGCGTGGTTCCAGCAAGCGCACCCGAATTCGCCGCTGAACTGTGTCGCGTATTTCTGCATGGAATTTATGCTGAGCGAAGCTTTGCCCATTTATTCGGGTGGGCTGGGCAATGTGGCGGGCGATCAGCTCAAGGCCGCCAGCGATCTGGGCGTACCCGTGGTCGGTGTCGGACTGCTCTACCAGCAGGGCTATTTCCGCCAGATTATCGACCAGGATGGCGCGCAACAAGCACTCTATCCCTATAACGATCCTGGCCAATTGCCGATCACCCCGTTGCGCAAACCAGACGGGGAATGGTTACGCTTGGAGATTGTGCTGCCTGGCTACTCGGTTTGGTTGCGCGCATGGCAGGTTCAGGTTGGTCGCGTAAAACTGTATTTGCTGGATAGCAACGACGTGGCGAATTATCCCGCCCATCGCGGCATCACCAGCGAGTTGTATGGCGGCGGGCCAGAATTGCGCTTGAAGCAAGAGATGGTGCTTGGCATCGGCGGATGGCGATTGTTGCGCGCGCTTGGTTTGCAGCCAGAAGTTTGCCACCTCAACGAAGGACATGCCGCTTTCGCCGTGTTAGAGCGCGCCCGCAATTTTATGGCAGAATCAGGGCAGTGTTTTGAAGCGGCACTGGCCGTCACACGGGCGGGTAATTTATTCACCACTCACACCGCAGTCGAAGCGGGATTTGACCGCTATGCACCCGCGCTCATCGAACAGTATCTCGGCACTTATGCAGAGCGAAATCTCGGTATATCACGCCACGCGTTACTGGCACTGGGTCGCCAGAATCCGCATGACGCATCGGAACCGTTCAACATGGCTTATCTGGCAATACGCGGCAGCGGCGCGGTGAATGGCGTCAGCAGTTTGCACGGGCGGGTCAGTCGTCATTTGTTCGAGCCGCTGTTTCCACACTGGCCAACGCATGAAGTGCCAGTCGCGCATGTCACCAACGGTGTCCACATGCCGACTTGGGACTCGGCGGCGGCAGACCAACTTTGGACCGAAATCTGCGGCAAAGATCGTTGGCTGGGCGAGACGGAAACGCTGGGGCAAAATATACGCCGCGCGACCGATACCCAGCTTTGGCAATTCCGTCTGGATGCCAGCAAGTCGTTTGTCGCCTACATCCGTCAACGCTTATCCCTGCAATTGGCGGGTTCTGGCAGCTCGTTGGAATCTATCGAGATCGCGAAGCATTTGTTTAATCCCAACGTATTGACGCTGGGTTTTGCACGCCGTTTCGCCAGTTATAAAAGACCGAATCTATTGCTTCACGACCCCGAACGCTTGTTGCGCTTACTGACCCATCCGCAACGCCCCGTGCAACTCATTATGGCGGGCAAAGCGCATCCTGATGACAAGGCGGGTCAAGCCCTGATTCAAAAATGGACGCATTTTATTCGACGACCAGAAGTGCGTCCCCATGTGATTTTTCTCAGCGATTACAATATGTTGTTGAGCGAGAATCTGGTGCAAGGCGTGGATGTCTGGATCAACACCCCGCGTCGCCCTTGGGAAGCCTGTGGCACCAGCGGCATGAAAGTGCTGGTCAATGGCGGACTTAATCTGTCCGAATTAGACGGCTGGTGGGCTGAAGCCTACACCCCCGAAGTGGGCTGGGCATTGGGCGATGGGCAGGAACACGGCGACGATCCCGCTTGGGATGCCCGCGAAGCCGACGCACTCTATGACTTGCTGGAACGTGAAGTCATCCCAGAGTTTTACACCCGCGATGCACAAGGCATCCCCACCGCTTGGGTGAATCGGATGCGAGAAAGCATGGCGCAGCTCACGCCCAAATTTTCTGCTAACCGCACCGTACGCGAATACACCGAACAACACTACCTCACAGCGGCTGCCGCCTACCAAGCGCGCACGGTCAACAAAGGACAGTTCGGCGCGGACATGGTCAATTGGCGGCATGATTTAGAACAGAAATGGGACGCGCTGCGCTTCGGTGAAGTGAAAGTCGAAACGGTAGGCAAGCAACACCTATTTGAAGCGCAGGTCTATTTCGATGACCTTGATCCCGCAGCGGTGCGAATCGAACTTTACGCCGATGGCGAAAATCCAGAGCGAGTGGAAATGCAGCGCGCACGGCAACTGGTCGGCGCAATCAACGGCTACGCCTATCACGCCGAAGTCCCCGCCACCCGCCCCGCAACAGACTACACCGCGAGGCTTATTCCGCACCGTGAGGGTGTGTCGGTTCCGCTTGAGATGGCAAGGGTGTTGTGGCAGAGGTGAGTTTGCAATTAGTCATCAATGAAGTCACGCTTTTTTGCTCGTTCAATATCTTCCCGAATAGCTTTGATGGTTTTCTCGATATACTGTCTGTGTTTGATGTAATGAACCGTATCAAAAAGCGGAATCAAGGTTTGGTAATAATCGACATGCCTCTGGTACGTAGGAACTGCACTCCCTGACCAGTGGCGAATACTGGGCTCAAGCGGCAATTTTTTGAATGTATCAAAGCAATTGTTGAGCTTGATGAATTTTGAAATGAACGCAGTTCTATTCACTTCTTGGAGGCTGGAAACAAGACTGAACACAAACCTCATAAATTGCTCGTTGCTATGCCTGCTCTCAATTAGTTCCAGTATAAAGTTCTCCTGCTGTGGAAGTAATGGTTGCGCTTGCTTGCCGTCATTCCGCACTCCAAAGAAAGTCTGAATATATGAAAATGCTGAATACTCCTTTTCATGCTCAAATATTCGTTCGGCGATTCTGAGCATAACCTCACGATAATCATCACGCTTCCAGATGAATGAGTAGTCACGCTGGTCATCGTGCCAACTCAGCCACTCCTTTCCACTAAACATCCAGTCAATGTATTCGTCAATGAAGTCGGCATCCATGTCTAAAATTTGGTTAAAAGCTTTACCGTCATAATCCATGTTTGATTCTGTCGCGGTTTCAATAAAGTAAACCCGTTTAAGCAATTCGGATTTTCCAGCAAAGAGAATTGCAATTTCCTCGTTAATTTTTGAGTGCGGCTCAAACAAAAAACTTAACAAAGGAGCATTGTTTTTGTTTCGCTCGGTCTTTGCCAGGACAAGTTCAGTTGCTACTGAAATTATGCTTGGATCAATCGAACGGTAATTCAAAAGGAAATCCCACTCATTAGGAATTTCTTGTATTTCGCAGGTTCGGTATAACTCAAGGAGTTGATTTAGATGCGCAGGCGTAATCTCATCTTGCGGAAGATGGAAGAAAAAACTAAATAGCCATGAACGCTGATTTGGGAAGGTGGCCTTAGACAGGATTTCGTAAGTATTCTCTACACCACAACGATGGATCAATTTCCAGACCAGCGGGTACTGATTTATTTCAAGCGGTGTCTGCAACTCCAAATAGTATTTCATGACATCACAATAGAGCTTGGCATCTCTTTCTGCAAAGTTGTCGAACACGATCAGCATACTTTGTTGAAACTGGTTGAGCCTGTTTGATCCAGCTACTGTCGAGGCCTTGATTTCAATGCATTGGTTCAGGAGTTTTTTGAAATCTTCTAGGTTGAAATTGGCGATATACCTCTCTATCTCGTTTTTTTTGCGCGCACCACATTCTTTATAGCTTAGTGCTTCATTCCACATATCTGACAAATCAAAGGCGAGCAGTTTATAGAGCTTATAATCCTCGTTCTCGAACTGATTTCTTAATGTTTCATCAAGCGGTAAATCATAATGCTCAAGATTGTCCAAATAAGCGTGAACCAATAAAACGTGTTTGAAATTTAACGGAGATAGTGCCCGTGTCAAAAATGGCGCAATCTCAACTGCATCCTGTGCAACGATTTCACTTGAGGATATTTCAAGCCATGCCTTGCAGTAATGCTGCATCACCTTGAGGACATCATCCTCAAAGCACTTCTCCCGATAAAGCAGAAATAGGCCATCCCATATTGATTTGCGTAACTGTTTAAGCTCGTTGCTGGCGGAAAGCTCAAATTTCCTGAAGGAAATAGTACGGTTATCCTTGCTCTCACTGCTACGAAAATTTGTGTGGAGGTATTTTTTTGAAATGGCTAGAAATACCTTGGCAAAAGACCAGTGTACCCCCTGTTGTGCGCGCTCCCACAGGACATCAATCACTATTTTCTGGATTAGATAACCGTGAATGTAGGAGGTGTAGTGAAAGCAAAAACGCTCAATAAGAAGGTCGAGCAGTTTGGGAAGTTCGTCTGGTCTTTTTTCAAAATAATCACAAACAAGATTGAGTGCCATGCGAAACGATGTTTCATCGGTGTATTGGAAAGAGCCAAGAATACTCAGGATTGAATGGGGTGACGATACTGGTTTTACCTCAAAATCGAGAGTTGTTAAATCAATTTGCGATTGGGGCATTGCCTCAATCTGGTCGCGGACGTAAACGAGTGTATCGGTTTGTTTTAAAAACCAGAACACATCGACAAGTTCAAAAAGCTTTTTATCGTCGCCAGCTTGATCTAATTCATCCCAAATACGATCCACATGTGGGAGCATTGCATCCATCACTGCTGTACTGTTAAATGCACTAAGGACTGGATTGATGGCATCGATCAGTCGTTTCTGTTGTTCAGGGAAAAATGCTGTTAACAGTGTGCCGAAGTCGAGTACTGGTTCTTTAAAATATGCGAGGTAAAAAAGATAGGTGGCAAGAACCTGATCGGAAACTTTGGCCGCTTCATTCTCGTAAAGGTCGCATATTTCAAGGTTATGAAGCCGATTGACTAACTCCCACATGGCATCGGGAGAGATACCAAATGCGTCCTCGATTGCCCCCATCAATCTCTTGTTGCTTCTATCGAGAGTTCTAAAGAAAGCAACAATCGCCGCCGCCTTTAACAGCTCTGGATTGCCGAGTTCATTCAGGTCTTGGCGGATCGAAGCGTAGTAGCGGTCATAAAGACACGAAACATCTTCAATGCTGTCTAAGGTGTTTTTCTCCTTGGCTACTTCCGCTGTCATGATGGCAATGCGGGGGTTGCCTTGAGCTATATCGGCAATTCGATCAAGGTAAAAGCTATTTCGGATGCCGTACTCTTTTTCGACCAGTTTCTTGATTTGCTCTTCTTTAAGCGGCGGAATATTTATTTCCTGCGCATCTCCATAACTACGGCATGCATCACGGACTTTTTCAATCGCATAGTCACGGACGGTAACAATTACTTTGATGCGCTGATCTTGTCGTTGATCTTGGAGACGCTGAACAATGTATTCAAATTTGCTCATGCGGTTGGCATCATCCACCAGAATGAGGAAGGCTCCTGGCGCACTGCAATGGATACGCAAATCCTCAAAGAGGTCTGGCCCACGGTTGAAGATGCACAGGGTTTGATACTCTGGATGGAGTTTGTTAAACCGCGCACAACATTCCAGTGCGACTCTGGTTTTACCCACACCCGCCTTACCTAGGACAATTACCAAGTCGCCGCTTTCGAGAGCGGTCTCAATTAGCTGTAGCTCCTCTTCACGAAAATAGAACGCCGTGTCCAGTCGCGTAGCCAGTTTGTTTTTGCCATAGAGTTTGATGAACTCATCAGGTGAAATGATTTGCCCTGTATCAACATCAACACTCAAGTGATCTCTGGCAATCCCTGGGAACTTCTCCAGCAGGTCGTATGAGATGGAGCTAATGTCAAAAATATTTAAGTTGATGCCATGTGTTGCGCATTGCTCTTGCAACTGGTTATATTCATCGAGCGAGAGAGTGGATGTATGACAGAAAATCACTTCATGAATTTTTGTTACTGGAATGCCTGTTTTATTCTCATCGAAGCATTTATTTAGGTCACCCCTAAGCTTTGCAAAAAGACCAGCTTGCTGTGTTGTGTGTTCAGCAAAAATATACTTCCCGTTTGGAAGTATTGCCCATGTGTCTGGAGTGCCCGTCTTTACTTTGTTTACCCCGATGACAGAACCCAACGGCACGAGGTGGTCGTAGCCTTTCTTTATTAGGAATGCGTCGGCTAGTTTTTGAAACGCCCCGCCATCCAGCTCTTTGAGGGCACTTTGGATTTGGTTAATTTTTGACATCTTTGAACTATAAAGCAGGCGGGTAAATTACTCCAGTTATTAACTGACAGGCTCCACAATTAAGGGGCTTGCATAGTATTGAACATCCGTATACGGCTCAATTAGCAAATGATCAGTGTGCGGAAACGTACAGTTCCCAACGACTCGTTTCCATAGCAGGCTGCTGAAAAACGTAATGAGCAAGCCGAGACAAGGAAGAAATGGGCAAAAAACGGAATTTACATTACGTCTATCGATTTTTGACGCCGTATCGGCGAGTGCAATCGTTTTGCGGCAGCATGTTCGCTTCACAAGTGTAGGCACTTATACCCTAGCTTACGTTCGAATAGTCGCCTACCCCCAAATGCCGACTTAGCCCCAGTCAGATTGCAGAGGAGATACAGCTTTGGTGCTGGATAGTGACGGTTAAGTGGGTTCCATAAAATCAGGCCGTCACATCTTGCCGAACACACATGAAGCAATTGAATTTATCAATAAAACAAAGGATTACCGCCTTGTGTTGATGATATTCGCTAGACAGCGACCAGCAGTGTTAAGTCGGCTGCGTCCAGATAGCACCATTCGCCTTGCGCTAAGCCTAACGATTCTAAAGTGAGCCCACCGATTTGTACGCGGCGGAGTTGGGCGCAGTGGTTACCCGCCGCCGCCAACATGCGTTTAACCTGATGATACTTGCCTTGCTCCAACACAATTTCGAGTTCGTTGCTGTCACGCATTTCACAGCGTACCGCAGCGCAAGGCACAGGGTCGTCGTGCAGGGTAACGCCCGCCAATAGATGTGCGATCAATTCAGGGGTAATTGGGTCGGCGGTGGTGGCAATATAGACTTTGGGGACATGATACTTGGGTGATGATTGGGTATGAATAAAGGCTCCGTCATCGGACATCAGCAACAATCCTGTGGTGTCATGATCCAGTCGCCCCACAGGTTGCACATCCCGCGCACGAAAAGGTTCGGGCAATAAGGTCAACACGCCAGGGTGGTGGCTGGGTTTGCGCGAGCATTCAAAATTAGCGGGTTTGTGCAATGCCAGATAAATATGTTCACGATATTGCCAAGGCTCGTCATACAAAGTGAACGATAGGTTCTCCGTGGAAAACATGGCCTTTTTATCGGTGACAACTTGCCCTGCCACCGTCACGTCTCCTGACTCAATCAATTCTCCGCACCATTTGCGTGAACCAAAGCCTTGAGATTGTAAAATTTTGTCTAACGATAACCTTTTCATCCTACCAATACCTATGAATTAAATGCAACACGCACGACCAAACCGTGCGTGCGTGTGTGAGAGATACCAAGCCAAAATTACTTGCTTGCAGCCTTAGCCTTGGCTTGATCGAACGCCATGACGATGCTCAGTTGGCTGGGAACAATCGCACGGCGGAAGGCTTCGTTGACTTGTTCCACAGTGAGTGCGCGAATTTTGTCATCTATTGCTTGATCCCAATCAAACGTACGGTTTAAGAACAAATAACCACGCCAGCTGCCCGCAAGTCCGCCATCACGGGTGCGCCCTTGCTGCCGTTTTTGCAAAATACCTGATTTTGCTCCCGATACTTCGGCGGCGGTAAAGCCATCTTTAATGGCGCGTTCCAGTTCGCTTTTGACGGCGGCTTCAACTTTCAGCATATTTTGCGGTGCGGCGATGGCTTGAATACCAAACGAGGCGGCACGGTCTATCGAACCGATACTCAGCGATGAACCTATCCCATAAGATAAGCCCTCTTTTTGGCGCACACGCTGCATCAAACGTGAATCCAATCCTGCGCCACCGCCAAATAAATAATTCGCCACCATCAGCGCGGGATAATCGGCATCATCATCGCGTCTATCCAGATTCATTTGGGCGATAAATGTGCCGTTTTCCTTATCGGGTGTATCAATCAGTTGACGCACGGGTTCAACCTCAAAGTTGCGCATGGGCAAGCGAGTGTAAGGCTGACCACTTTGCCAGTCGGCATAGATTTCGCCCACCGTTTGACGGACTTCAGCAGGATCAAAATCCCCGACAATCGCCAGCTCACCTTGCGACGCACCATAAAATTGCGTGTAAAAATCTTTCACTTCTTTGAGGGTAATCGCTTTGATTTCAGCCAGTTGTTCATCCGTGGTTTTGTTGGCACGCCAATCGCCTTTAGGATAATGATTGAAGTGCTGTTCCAGTGCTTCGGAAGCCAAGGTGTCAGGATCCTTGCGACTGGACTCAATGTCCGTGAGTGATTGCTTACGCAATTGCTCAAACTCACTTTCAGGGAAAGTCGGCGTTTTAAGCACGCTCGCCATCAACTTCAACGCCGCAACCAGATTCGGTTTGGTCGTTTCAAAACCAAAAATCCCTCCCGAAATTTTTAAGCGTTCAAACTCGTCCGCCAGCTGTTGACGGCTAAATTGTTGGGTGCCACGCGTGAGCATCGCCCCTGCAAAACCCGCCGCAGCCGATTGTCCGAACAGTGTTTTTTCATTTCCCCAGTGCAGGGTAAAGGCCACATTCACGGTTTCGCCACGATTCTTTTTAGGCAGCAGGGCTAGCTTAATTCCGCCGATGTGAGTTTGCTGTGTCCGTGCATTGATGTTGGCGGGCGCGGGGTCAAAATTCTCCCCTGCGGCGATGGCCGCCTGAGGTTTAAAGTCACGCAACACTTCCTCGCTACTCGGTGCAGCTGGAATTTCCGCACGTTGCGGCGCATCTTCAGGCATAAAAACGCCCACCGTGCGGTTGTCGCGTTTGAAATAGCGCGCGGCAACGGCCGCCACTTGCTCCGCTGTCACGTTGGAGGTGCGCGTGCGATTATTCAAAAATAACCGCCAATCCCCCGATGCCAAAGATTCAGATAGACCAATCGCCAATCTCTGCGGATTATTCATCACTTTCTCAAAATAATTGGCGTAGCTGCGGTACTCCCGCTCCATTTCGGCGGGGGTGGGTGGGGTTTTAGCAAAGTCTTCAATCCCCGCGATCAGCAGGTCACGCACGGGTTCAACCGCTTCTCCCTTTTTGATTTCAACCCCAATGACTTGCAAGCCAGGTGCAAAACCTTCGGATGACGTACCAAACACGCTGGTAGCTTTGCCCGATTCCACCAGTAATTTATGTAATCGGCCATTGGGTGTATCCGTCAAAATATCGTTGGCAAACGCCAAAGCGGCATTGTCCCCATGCAGCACACTGGGTGACTTGTACGCCACTAACACAATTTGAACATCGCCTGTGCGACGAACCAGAAAACTACGCTCGCCGTCTTGGGTAGGCTCCGTGGTCCAGAACTCAGGTAGGGTGCGCTTAGGTTTGGCAATTGGCCCAAAAGACTGACTAATCCATTGCAAAGTTTTTGCTTCGTCAAACTTACCTGCCACCACCAACGCCGCATTGTCGGGTTGATAGTAGCGATGGTAAAACGCCTGCAAATTGCCAATTTTGACATTCTCAATGTCGCTGCGATTGCCGATGGTCGAATTGCCATAATTATGCCAATCAAACGCCACGCTTTGCATCCGCTTGAACAGCACGCCAAACGGCGAGTTTTCGCCACGCTCAAACTCATTGCGCACCACGGTCATTTCAGAATCTAAGTCTTTTTTTGCGATAAAGGAGTTCACCATGCGACTGGCTTCCATTTCCAAAGCCCATTTCAGATTCTCGTTGCTGGCTTGGAATGTTTCAAAATAATTGGTGCGATCTAACGAAGTCGTGCCATTCATACTCATGCCGCGACGACTGAATTCTTGGGTGATATTTGGGAAACGCTTCGTGCCTTTGAATACGAGATGTTCCAGCAAATGTGCCATGCCAGATTCCCCATAATTTTCATGGCGCGAACCCACAAAATAAGTGATATTCACGGTGACCGTGGGCTTGGCGGCATCGGGTAGCAACAATACTTTCAAACCATTGCTTAAACGATACTCGTGTATACCTTCCGCCTCGGTGACTTGGGTGACTCCTTTGGGCAACGGAGTTGAAAACACCGTCGTGGTGAACAGCAAGCCGCATATCACCACCGAAAACCTCACTTGCTTATTCCATTCGCTGTATCGCATAGCCTCTGTTCCTCTCATCAAAAATAGGCACGTCACTCGCCAGACGGTTTAGTTTAACAAAATCAGCCAGACATGATTGATCTTCATACTGTCCCGCCTCACACCTTGGCTGATGGAACTTTTTCTGCCTTGGCACATCTGAGCGGCACTGCACTTGAATGACAAGTGCATTTTGTTTGAACAACACGGGAGAACGGTAGTGAAGAAATCTTTAGTCTGGAGTGTCGCAGCAGTCGCTTTACTGAGTGGTGCAAATGTGTGGGCGTGGGGCGATTGTACACCGCGTCAAAACTCGCTGTGTCTGAAAGCCGAAATGGTCGGAAAATCCCTATCGGGTGCGGATTACAGTGGTACGGACTTGCACAATAGCAACTTCTCCAAATCGGATCTTTCCAAAGCTAAACTGGTGAGCACTAACTTTTACCAGTCCAAGCTGGTCGAGACCAATCTGACGGGCGCAAATTTGACCAGTGCCAACTTATTCTACGCTGACTTGAGTGGGGCTAATCTCACGGGAGCCAATCTAAACGACGCGCGCCTAGAGGGTACTAATTTTTCCAATGCCAACTTGACTGATGTCAATTTTGCAGGCGCACGCATCAGCGGGGTCAAGTTCTTTGGTGCAACGCTTTGCCGCACCACCATGAGCGATGGCATTATCAATAATGCGGGCTGCCCTATTGAGAAACCCAAAGTCGATACCGTTGCAAATTCGACCACAAAACCACAAGGTCTGGTCATCAACGGTTGCGAAATTAAGCCACAAACCGTGTGTGCTAATGCGGCTTTGGCAGAAGCGAATCTTGCCTCAGCTGAATGGAGTGCGGCGCAGCTTTACATGGCGAATCTCGCTTCAGCTAACCTGTTCCGCGTCAATCTGTCCAAAGCAAACCTCACCGAAGCCAATTTAGCACGGGCAAACTTGGATAGAGCCAATTTATCGCAAGCCAACTTGACGGATGCTAATTTGAACAAAAGCGTGCTGCGCGGTGCACGATTGGAGCGTGCCAATTTAACGGGTGCCAGCTTACTCAATGCCGATTTGTCCGATGCGGATCTGAGTGGTGCCAATTTAACTGGCGCGACGCTGACAGGTGCCACTTTCTGTCATACCGTGATGCCTGATGGCATGACCAATAACAGCAGTTGCTTGCCACCTGAAGCCAAGCCCGTTGAACCTCCAATCGTTGTCTCTGAACCTGTTAAGGCGGTGACTGAACCAGTTGCCGCGCCAGTCAACCCTGCGCCTGTTCAACCCAAGGCGAAAAAGAAAGCCAAACCAAAGACTCACTAACCTGACTTAAACGCGAAAAAAACCACGGTATCCCGTGGTTTTTTTACGTCACTTGGCAAACGATCATGATCTTGGATACTCGTCAGGCACAGGAATGTCAGTTGTTTGCGAACATTTTTAACGACTTAACGGCACGCAACATTGACGCACAAAATCGCTGCCCAACAATTACGTCTAAGACGTATAATTGCTCGCTGTACCTGATGTCGAATGCTCTTTTTAGCCGCTCTGTTACCGAACGCATCGGCGTTTCAACCTGAAATACGCTAAGGAAAATGACCGATTATGCCAAAACTATCTGAAACAGAATTGTTAGCACACGATGCCCCGCGAGGTACTGGATTGTCGGCGTTCATTCACCCCGCTCAGAGTCGGCAGCTTGAGCAGGGAGGCGTGGCAAGTCGCACGGGGCGAGTCATCGAATCACCCATCGCGCAAGCTCGCGTAATGTCCCAATTATCACAATCTCAATTTGCGGGACTGTTGGGTGTTTCGGTGCGGACATTGCAAGAGTGGGAACAAGGGCGGCGGCAACCCTCAGGCGCAGCCAGAACTTTGCTACGCGTCGCCGAAAAGCACCCAGAAGTGCTACGCGAGTTGATTGCGTAGCCCCAAGCGACTTTCCGCACTTGAACGTATGCGTTATTTCAGGCGGAAACCAACGGACACTTATTGAAAATACGAATATGCACCCTCTCGCACCCACTTTACAGCATGGTATCGCTGAACTTCAGTTAGACATCAGTGCGGAACAGCAAGCTAAGTTGTTGACTTACTTAGATCTATTGCACAAGTGGAATAAGGTTTATAACCTCACTGCCATTCGTGATCCCAAAGAAATGGTCAGCCATCATCTGCTGGATAGCCTTGCGGTCTTGCCGCATTTATGGGCAGGGCGGTGGTTAGATGTGGGTTGCGGCGCGGGACTACCTGGGGTGGTGTTGGCGATTGTTCGCCCCGATTGGTCGATTACCTTATTGGACAGCAATAGCAAAAAGACCAGCTTTGTGCAGCAGGCGATTATTCAACTGGGCTTGAAAAATGCACACGTGCATTGCGCCCGCGTGGAAGATTTCCAACCTGCCCAGCCGTTTGATGGCATCATTTCCCGCGCCTTTACCGAGTTGGGCGATTTTTTACGTTGCTCACGGCATTTGTTGGCGGATAACGGCCATTGGGCGGCGATGAAAGGTCACGCCGAAAACGAGCTGGGTAATCTCCCCGCTGATTGCACGATTGATAAAATACACACTTTGCATGTGCCAACGATAGATGCGGCACGCAGTTTGGTGATAGCCACTCCGCAGACCAGGATTTAACCCGACACATACTAAACGTAGTTCACAAACTCCCTCGCCCGTATGCGGGAGAGGGTTAGGGAGAGGGCGGTTTCTGATTTTTCGGGTGTACTCCCTCTCCCCTCTCCCATAAATGGGCGAGGGGAGCGCAAAAGTACATGCAGTTCGACATATTGTGCATTTCCCAATTGGACAAAATTATTTATGATCAAAATTCTCGCGATTACCAATCAAAAAGGTGGGGTGGGTAAAACCACTACCACGGTCAACCTTGCCGCCAGTCTTGCTGCCGCCAAACAGCGCGTTTTACTGGTAGATTTAGACCCGCAAGGCAATGCCACCATGGGGTCGGGCATCGAAAAACGCGAGCTTAAAACCAGCGTGTATGACGTGTTGCTGGATGAAGCCACAGTCGCAGAAGCGCGCCAACGCTGTGAAACGGGCAAATACGATGTATTGCCTGCCAACCGCGAATTGGCAGGGGCGGAAATTGAACTGGTGGATGTTGATGCGCGTGAAATGCGTTTGCGCAACGCTTTGGCAGTGGTTGAAGCTGAATACGACTATGTGTTAATTGACTGCCCGCCCGCGCTTAACTTGCTGACGTTAAATGGACTCTGTGCGGCGCGCACCGTGATGATCCCAATGCAGTGCGAATACTACGCGCTAGAAGGCTTGAGCGATTTGGTCAACACCATTCGCAAAGTACGCGAACGCCTCAACCCCGTATTGGAAATTGAAGGGCTACTGCGCACCATGTTTGACCCGCGCAACTCCTTGGCGCAACAAGTTTCCGCGCAATTGCAAGAACACTTCGGCAGCAAAGTATATCGCACCGTCATCCCCCGCAACGTCCGCCTCGCCGAAGCCCCCAGCTACGGCGTACCCGTGCTGTATCACGACAAACATTCCAAAGGCACGCAAGCGTATTTGGCGTTGGCGGGGGAGATGTTGAATAAGGGATAACGAGAAGGGGAAAATAGGTATCTACACAATTTATGGTGTATTTTTGAGAATGCACATATTTGGATTGATTAACTCTAACATAATGATTTGTAATTAAAATTATAAAGAACCTGCTCCTTCCCCCTAGCAGGGGGAAGGCTGGGATGGGGGTTGAAAGTTTGCATTCGTGCGACGATTTCAACCCCCACCCTAACCCTCCCCCTGCTAGGGGGAGGGAATGGTGTAAATGTATTGACATAGATTTCACGCATCCAAATGGGATTAACAAGGAATTACATTATGCTTACTGATCGTTTAAAAACCCGATTACAAAAAGACCGTCCCATGACTTCCATCACCTTGCGCATCCCCGTGGATGTAGTGGATTCCATGAAGGAAATCGCGCCGCACAAGGGGTTTTCAGGATACCAAACGCTGTTGAAATCGTACATTAGCGAAGGGCTGCGCAACGATGAGGCACGATACCGCCAACTTTTGGCAACTAAAGTAATTTAGCGAAATGGACTTTAATTTTTGGGAGTAATTTTTATGATTACGGGCGTTCGGGTGTTTGACACGGTGTTAAATAGCAGCAATATCAAAGACACTGCAAGTAGAAACTCAGCAGATTTCTGGAGACCTTTTTGCAAGTCAGCTGGCTGGGACTTTGCTTATGAGAGAATTCATTCTCTTGCTGATCTAGAGTATTTTTTCTCGAAAAAAATCAAAGAAAATGTAATTATTTTTTCGGGACATGGCAACGAAGAGGGTTTTCGTCTTTCAAACGGTGACGTTTTTGATAAGGAAATTAACGGGGTTTTTCCAGAAAAAAATCATGGTAAAACAATTATTTTCTCCTCCTGTTTGATGGGTAAAAATGATGATTTGTGTAAAGAATTGAAAAGTTTTTTTAATGCAGATTTTTTGTTCGCTTATCGGCATCTAATGAAAGACCGATTTTGTTTTTTGCATGAGTCAATTTTGCTCACCGTAATGCAACAACACTCCACAAAAAAATTTACCCTAGAAGATTTTGAATACTTTCAAAGTCAAACCGCTTTTATGAAAAATATGAATCAAAAGCACGTTAAACAACACCCTATGGTTTGTTTTTAGAAAGCAGTCATGGCTAAATTAAACAAAGGCTTAGGGCGCGGATTGGACGCGCTATTGGCAGGCAGCACCAGCGAGAAGGAAGACGTATTGCGCGAGGTCAATATCGCGGTATTGAAGCCTGGCAAATATCAACCGCGCTCGTTTATGGACTCGGACGCGCTGGAAAGTTTGGCGGCTTCGATCAAATCGCAGGGCATTATGCAGCCGATTTTGGTGCGTCCTTTGTTGGGTGGCGATTACGAAATCATCGCGGGCGAACGGCGTTGGCGAGCAGCAAAACTGGCGGGCTTGGCGCAAGTGCCTGTGCTGGTGCGCAGCGTGGCGGACAATGTCGCATTGGCGATGGCGTTAATTGAAAACATTCAACGCGAAAACCTCAATCCGCTGGAAGAAGCGGCGGGCTTGCAACGGCTGATAGACGAATTTGCCATGACCCACCAAACCGCTGCCGATGCTGTCGGACGGTCGCGCAGTACCGCCAGCAATCTGTTGCGCTTGCTCAAACTCATTGAACCTGTGCAAACTTTGTTGTTGGAAAACAAGTTGGATATGGGACACGCCCGCGCTTTATTGGGCCTGGAAGTCGAGATGCAACTCGCTGCCGCCGAGCAAATTGTGGCTGAAAAACTCACCGTGCGCGCCGCTGAACAATTGGTGCAACGCTTGTTGAAAAATGAAGCCGCACCTGTCAAACCCGAACCCAATCCCGACACGGAACGCCTGCAAACCGCCCTCGCTGAACAACTCGGTGTCGCCGTCACCATTAAATCCACCCGCAAAGGTGCGGGTAAGTTGGTGATTAGCTACAAAAATTCCGAGCAACTCAACGCTTTGATTGCGCGGATGAAATGAATATGACGCATGCGAATGAATGTTCTGTGGGTGCGAATTTATTCGCACGATTTTTGAAAGGCGTGCGAATAAATTCGCACCCACCATACGTGATTTAGGATGGGACTTACCTTCGCCAACACGCCACTCGATACAGGAAAAATGTTGATTTCTAAAGATAAAAATACCTTTAAGCAAATCGACGCGCATAAAACCACGACGGGGCGATTTTTTACCGTGAAATCTTCTTGGCTGACCGCACCCGTCCAAGCGTTTATCGCCCACGCCCTGAGCCATAGCCCACGCGTACTCGACCCTTTTGCAGGCGACGGGCATTTATTGGAAAAATGTGCGGAGGTTTTTAAGTGCGAAATCAACGGTCTGGATATTCACCACGAAAAATGGGCAGTGAATGACAGCTTGCATGCCATTCCTGCCGCCGACGATCAAATGATCGTCACGAATCCGCCTTACCTCGCCAAATACAGCGCGGCGCGCAAAGGTGTAGGTGCTGCGGTGGCGGGCTATTTTGCCGATACGCAAGACGAAGATTTATACCAAATCGCCTTGCGCCGTTGTTTAAGTGCCGCGCGTTTCGTGGTGGCGATTATTCCCGAAACTTTTTTGAATTCCGCCTTCCCCAAACACGCGCTGGCCGCCGTATCCGTGCTGGAAAAAAATCCCTTCGCGGACACCGACGTACCCGTGTGCGTCGCCTGTTTCGACACCCAACAGCGCGAGGGCGCGACTGCCGCCCGCATTTACAAAGCTGACCGCTATTGCGCCACCTTGGGCGAAATTCACCGCCAACGCCTCCCCGCTGCCCGCGATGCCCGCATCCAATTCAACGTCGCCGATGGACAAATCGCCCTGCGTGCCGTCGATAGCACCGACCCCGCAATACGCATCGCCTTTATCCCCGCAGCCGATTTTCACTATGCCCGCGACAAAATCAAAGTCTCCAGCCGATTGCTCACCTACATCGCGCTGAAAAACGTCCCACCCGAAGCCCTGCCCGACATGATCACTCGCGCCAATTTGGCTTTAGAAACCTTACGTACCACCACCCACGACCTGATTTTGTCGCCCTTCAAAGGCAACAACAAAGCAGGCGTGCGACGGAGAAGATTGGATTACGCCTTGGCGCGGGGATTGTTGGTGGGCGCAATCAACGGTTAACGTCCACGCTGTCCGCTTTATAAGTTTTCTTGACTTGGATTCAATGCAAAGCGAAAGTACAATGCAGCACCGCACCCTAACACACCGCAATTTCGCGTGATGTGAGGCATTTTTACCCATTCAGCACATCCTTAAAATTATGAGACAACCGCCCATTCTGCAACGCTTACGCGCTAAAAAACGCAATCAATCCTTGGTGATTGGTTTGACTTGGTACACCGAAGAAACGTGGGCGGAGGTCAAAGCCACGGCAACTGACCCTGAATGTTTTGAGGAAACTTTCCCAAAATGGAAAGCCATGGCAGTCTCTGCGCGCAGAGAGTTTCAACGTTCTGGGGTGCGTGCGATGGAGTGCAAAATTGTTCCTCAAGAATTTTTTGCATGGTGTGCGCAGCATAATCAAGAAAACAATTCGACCTCCAGAGCCGAATTTGTGTCGGAAAAATTAAGTGCGCCCAGCGAGACCCCAGCTCCCTCTGCCTCACCCTTGTGATAAACGAAAGTACGAAATGACCCATAGCAAATTTCCTTTGGCAGTCTTATTTGCCGCGACTATTTTGACCACGTCAGCGTGTACCAACGCTGAACAAACCGCATCTACTCAAGCAACACAACCCACCACTACTACGGAGAATAGCAAAATGGCTGAATTGATCAAAAACGACACAAAACTAGGCACGGGTACAGAAGCGGTATCAGGTAAAAATGTTTCTGTGCATTACACAGGCTGGTTGTATGACGAAGCTGCGCCTGAACACAAAGGCAAAAAATTCGACAGCTCACGTGACCGCAATGAACCATTTGAATTCTCACTGGGCGCAGGCATGGTCATTAAAGGTTGGGATCAAGGCGTGGTAGGCATGAAAATCGGCGGTCAACGCACGCTGATTATTCCTGCTGACATGGGCTATGGCAAACGCGGCGCGGGCGGTGTGATTCCTCCAAATGCCACTTTGGTGTTTGATGTGGAATTGTTGGCAGTGAAATAAACGCCATGCCTGAATAGGCGTAGAATCCTGCGGCAATCAATCAAGGGAGCGAACAATGTTTCAGATACGAGTTCATGGGCGTGGCGGACAAGGTGTCGTCACCGCAGCCGAGATGTTGTCTGTCGCGGCGTTTGAAGAAGGTCGCCATGCGCAGGCGTTTCCTAGCTTTGGTTCCGAGCGCACGGGCGCGCCTGTGGTGGCGTTCTGCCGCATCGCTGACCGTGAGATACGGCTGCGCGAACCGATTATGCAACCTGATGCCATCATCATTCAGGATCCTACGCTGTTGCACCAGATTGACGTGTTTGCGGGCTTGAAATTGGATGGCTATGTGCTGCTTAACTCCCGTCATAGCATCGAGGAGCTGGGGTTGGGTGATCTGCTCAAACAACGCCAACCTGAGCGGTTTTGCACCCTGCCCGCCACGGAATTAGGACTCAAGCACGTCGGTCGTCCCATTCCCAATGTGCCTTTGCTGGCAGGATTCGCCGCCTTGTCGGGCATTATTCAACTGGAATCGGTGGTCAAAGCCATCAACGAAAAGTTTTCTGGCAAGGTCGCCGCAGGCAATATCGCAGCGGCAACCGAAGCTTATGATCTGGTCAAGGACATGATGAAGGAACACGCCGATGCTTAAGCAAACTGAAAGTTCAAAAGCGGTGGCAGAATCCATCGCCCTGTGTCGCCCCGAAGTCATCTGTGCCTATCCCATCTCACCGCAAACCCATATCGTCGAAGCACTGGGCGAAATGGTCAAATCAGGCGATCTCACCCCCTGCGAATTTATCAATGTCGAAAGCGAATTTGCCGCCATGTCGGTCGCCATTGGCGCATCGGCAGCGGGCGCGCGCGCCTATACTGCCACCGCTTCGCAAGGCTTGCTGTTTATGGTGGAAGCCGTTTACAACGCGTCTGGCTTGGGCTTGCCCATTGTGATGACGGTCGCCAATCGCGCCATCGGCGCACCGATCAATATCTGGAACGATCATTCCGATTCGCTCTCGCAGCGTGATTCGGGCTGGATGCAATTGTTTGCCGAAACCAATCAAGAAGCGGTCGATTTACATATCCAAGCGTTTCGTTTAGCCGAAGAATTATCCATGCCGATTATGGTGTGCATGGATGGTTTTATCCTGACCCACGCCTTTGAGCGCGTCGATATTCCGTCACAAGAACAGGTCGATGCTTACTTGCCGCCATTCGAGCCGCGTCAGGTGTTGGATCCCGCCGACCCCGTTTCCATCGGCGCGATGGTAGGTCCCGAAGCCTTTATGGAAGTGAAGTATTTGGCGCATGCCAAACAGATGCAAGCCATAGAACGCATTCCGCAACTCGCCGCCGAGTTCAAACAACAATTTGGACGCGACAGCGGTGGGTTGATCCGCACCTATCGCAGTGAAGATGCCGACACCATCATTATCGCCATGGGTTCGGTGCTGGGCACGATCAAAGACACGGTCGATGAGATGCGCGACGCGGGGCATAAAATCGGCGTGCTGGGCATTATCAGCTACCGCCCCTTCCCGCTGGAACAAGTGCGCGCCGCGCTGATCCATTGCAAACGCTTTCTGGTGCTGGAAAAAAGTCTCGCCGTGGGCATGGGCGGCATTGTCGCCACCGATGTGCGCATGGCGGTCACAGGCACAGGGCTGAAAGGCTTTACCGCAATTGCAGGGCTAGGCGGTCGCCCCATTCCCAAAGCCTCGCTGCACCAGTTGTTTTTGCAAGCCGAGCAAGAAGCTTTGCCGCCCGTGACATTCCTAGACTTGGACTGGGATGCGGTCAACAAACAACTAGAACGCGAACGCAAAACCCGCCGCTCAGGCCCCATTGCCGAAAATATCCTGCATGACAAAGGGATTGTGTCGGCAAAGTTTGGCTAGGCACTACAATGAGCGACAAATCTACAGCGGCGATAATGGGGCTGGTTGCAGCATTGCCAATTCTTATCTTGGCCACTTATATACTTAGCTTGCCAAAAGAGATTCAGGACGAGCATTTTAGCTTTATGGTTCTTGCCCCGTTGAGTCTGGCATCTTTGCCTTGGGGTTTCGCCATCGCTCCGATATTGTCACTAATCCATAATCGGTTTTCCGAAAATATTGTTGAAAACGTAGTATATGTTTGGCTTGTGCTGAGCATTTATGCCAACTGCTATTGGATTGCGTACAATTCAGGCTGGCGAAAAACACTACTCTTTCTATTTAGCGTCATTTTTTCGATGCCGCTTATTGCTTTTCTAGATCATCTCCATAAATTCTAATATCAATCATGGATATTCATCTTTACGTTAGCCAACATCAGCTATGACCCGTGCTTTCAAACTCATTATCTTGTTTGCCATGTTGTTCCTGCTTGGTACGCCGCTAACTGCAAGTGCGGATGAAAAATTTGTTGGAGCTGTTGAGAACTGCTCAGGACAGGCGGGCAACAGGAAAGGGATTGAACGTAATGAGTTTATGAAGGAATGTTTAAACGCCGTGAAATCTAAACACGAAGCGTTTGTCGCTAATGAACAAGACGCAGAACACAAATTTTCCGAGAGACAATCGATCATCTGCTCGTCAGAATCAAAACGAGAAGCGTATCAGTGCGTGGCAAATGAGTTCCAAACGGTTGATCTGGAATTAAACCGTCTTTATGCGGCATTAACATCAGTGCTCGCAAATCCCAAAGGCATTCAAAATGCGCAGCGTGCATGGCTGCACTTTCGCGATGCGGAGTGTTCAAACAATGTTATGCAGATCGGCGATGAAGGCATGTACGCCATCGCTCGCCACTCCTGCATGATTGAGTTAACAGAAGAACGAATACGTCGTCTTCGTTGGCACTTGGCACAGGATTGTAATGGCTGTCCTGTATGGAAATAGTCGCCCAACCTTACAGCCCCTCAACTTACGTTAGGAGATCACCATGAGTTTTCAACCCGTTAAGTTTTACCAAACAGGCACTTATACGGTAGGCAATCGCTTACTGACGCCTGAAGAACACAGCGTGCAATCGGGTCAGACGCGCAACAATTCCATCAATTCTGGACATCGTGCTTGTCAGGGGTGCGGCGAGGCATTGGGGGCGCGTTATGCGATTGATGCGGCGATGGCGGAAAGTCATGGGCAGTTGATCGCGGCGAATGCCACGGGTTGTTTGGAGGTATTTTCCACGCCGTACCCTGAATCTTCTTGGCAAGTGCCGTGGATCCATTCGCTGTTTGGCAATGCGCCTGCGGTGGCGACGGGCATTGCGGCGGCGATGAAGGTGAAGGGCAAACATGAGGTGCGCGTGGTGGCGCAAGGCGGCGATGGCGGCACGACTGATATTGGCTTTGGCTGTTTGTCGGGGATGTTCGAGCGCAACGACGATGTGCTGTATATCTGCTATGACAATCAAGCCTATATGAACACGGGCGTGCAGCGTTCTTCCGCCACCCCGCCTGCGGCGCGTACGGCAACCACCATGCCCGTTGGGTCTGAACCTGGCAACGCCTTTGGTCAAGGCAAAAACCTGCCTGAAATCGCCATGGCGCACGGCATTCCTTATGTCGCCACGGCGACGGTCGCCGATTTGCGCGATTTGGAATACAAAGTCCGTAAGGCGATGAACATTCGTGGCGCGCGCTATATTCATCTGTTTGTGCCGTGTCCGTTAGGCTGGGGAACGGCTTCGCACGACACCATCCGCATGGCGCGCTACGCCAAGGAATCGGGCTTATTTCCCGTGTTTGAAGCGGAACACGGCGAAGTCACAGGGGTGCTGAAAATTCGGCATAAAATCTCCGTGGAGGAATATATGCAGCCACAAAAACGATTCGCCCATCTTTTTGGTAAAAATGCGCATCCCGAAACGGTGGCGCGCATCCAAGCCATCGCCGACCGCAATATCCGCAAATATGGATTATTGGATGAAGAGGAGGTCGCATAATGCAAAGCAAACCTTTTGCCATTACGCTCAAACCTGGCACATCTTTAGCCAACTTAACAGGCACTTGGCGTACCGCTCGCCCTGTGTATTTGGATAGATTGCCACCGTGCAACCACGCTTGCCCTGCGGGTGAAAATATTCAGGGCTGGCTGTTTCACGCCGAGTCAGGCGATTATGAACAAGCATGGCGATCCTTAGTGGAAAACAATCCGCTGCCCGCCGTGATGGGGCGGGTGTGTTATCACCCCTGCGAAGGCGCGTGCAATCGCGGTCAGCTCGATGAATCGGTTGGGATTAACTCGGTCGAACGCTTTTTGGGTGATGAAGCGATTAAGCGCAATTGGCAGTTTGATGCGCCCGCCGCCGCGACAGGCAAACGTGTGCTGGTCGTGGGTGCAGGGCCTTCGGGGCTTTCTGCTGCGTATCACTTGGCGCGCTTGGGGCATCAGGTGGAAATCCAAGAAGCAGGTCCGTTGGCGGGAGGCATGATGCGTTTTGGGATTCCTAAGTATCGCTTGCCGCGCGAGGTGCTGGATGCCGAAGTGCAGCGCATCCTGAACTTGGGCGTGACGCTGACGCTGAATGCCAAAGTCGATAATATCGAAGACAGCATGAAACAAGGCAACTTCGATGCGGCTTTCTTGGCCGTCGGCGCGCATATCGCCAAGCGGACTTACATTCCGTCGGGCGATGCGGCGCATATCGTCGATGCCGTGTCAGTGCTGCGCTCGATGGAAGGCGAAGACAAGCCCATGCTGGGGCGGCGCGTGGTGGTGTATGGCGGCGGCAATACCGCGATTGACGTGGCGCGCACAGCGAAACGACTGGGTGCGACCGAAGCGATTATCGTCTATCGCCGCACCCGCGAAAAAATGCCCGCGCATGATTTCGAGGTGGAAGAAGCTCTGCAAGAAGGGGTGATGATTAAGTGGTTGTCCACCATCAAACAGGCGGACGAGGGCAGTCTCACCGTGGAAAAAATGGTGCTGGACGACAAGGGCGTGCCGCAGCCGACAGGCGAATTTGAAACCATGGCGGCAGATTCGCTGGTGCTGGCATTGGGGCAAGATGTGGATTTATCCTTGCTAGAAGGCGTGTCGGGACTGGAAATCAAAAATGGTACGGTGCAAGTATCAAGCAATATGATGACGGGACATGCAGGCATTTTTGCGGGCGGCGATATGGTGCCATCCGAACGCACCGTCACGGTCGCGGTGGGGCATGGCAAAAAGGCGGCGCGTCATATCGACGCATGGTTAAACGGCACGGCGTATCAACCCGCACCCAAACATGAGCTGGCAGATTTTGGCAAGCTCAACCCTTGGTATTATTCCGATGCCGACAAAACCGTGCGCCCGATGTTGGACATTATCCGCCGCAAAACCAGTTTTGATGAAGTGCAAGGTGGCTTGGATGAAAACAATGCCTTGTTTGAAGCGCGTCGCTGTTTGTCGTGCGGCAACTGCTTTGAGTGCGACAACTGCTATGGCGTGTGTCCCGACAATGCGGTGATTAAACTCGGCGCAGGCAAAGGCTTTCAGTTCAATTATGACTACTGCAAAGGTTGCGGATTGTGTGTGGCAGAATGTCCGTGTGGCGCGATTAAGATGGTGGCGGAAGAGACATAACATGCTGCTGAAAAACGTGATGAGCGAAGCCGAGACAAGGAAAAAAGGGGCGAAAAAGCGGAATTTACATCCAGTAAATGAGCATTTTGAGCCACTTTTTGACACCGTATCGGCGAGCGTAATAGTTTTGCAGTAGCTGTTTAGCCCCATCATTAAGTGGTGTATTATATACCGAACTTAAAGAGGAAAAGAGATGGGACAAGTATTACACGGCACAGCCACGACTACGCACGTTGTGCGAGCAAAAATACAAGCGTCTGAAGCGAGCTTGC
>JAQTTV010000038.1 GCA_028710565.1 Gallionella sp. | reverse complement strand
AGATTGTGGATGGCTTTTGTCAGGTACCAGCTTGCGCCAGCCATGGCGAGCCAGCATTTGATACAACGTGGACAGTGCCATAGACTTGCCCAGCTTTGCCTCGACCAATGGTTTTAGGGGCGGAACGATCACGATGCCGCCTACCGCCGCCTGCGCCAATACCTCATCAAGGATTTCGGCTTCCCGTTCCAAGCTGGCTTTGGCTCGGTTTCGCAATGCGTGTTTACCGCGCTTGGCTTTTTCTTCACCGCTCAATGTCCGTGCAAACTGCGTCCGCATCGTGCAGGTCACGCCTACTGAGCGACCAATCGCCTCCGCCGTTTGCGCCAAGCTCAACCCTAACGCCAATGGCAGCACAATCGCTTGCGCTGCGCGTAGCTCGTCCGCCGTTTTAGCTTTCTTCAGCAGTTGTTTTGCCGCTTCCAACTGATCTGCTCCACCCGCTTTTCGTGCCATGATCGCCCCCTATATTGAGGGTTGTATTATTGCTGCTTTTATCTGAAATTGGAATTAGTATGTGACTCGTTGCTTATCCAGCTTCTTTCGGCATCTTCAATAACCGACGTATTGCATAAGCAGCAAAGCCATATAACACCAGCGCACCGCCGCCAAATCCCCAACGCGCCAGCGAGATATTCAGTACATCGGGCAAAAAGGGAATGCCGCCTGAAAAACCAACGGATGGGGCAAAGAGGGCAATCCACGCAGCTATGCTGCCCATAGATGTCAGCAATATCGCCGCGAGCAACTCGTTTACCTTAGGATGGTGGCCGAGCAAAATCATCATGCCGTTGAGTACAAAAACGAAACCACACAGAAAAACCACCCACATCGGCGCATGCACATTGGCAGAGTCATAAGGCACGAGATTGCAGGCAATTGCCATGGGATACAATCCCACAACCAGAGTAGCCCAGCCCCATTTGGGATGCGGTCTTGATGCAGATACGTTGATGCTCATCGATGCCCCAAAGTTAGCCAGGCCAACGTCATAGCACAGGTTCTATGCCGCTGATTTTACGTAATTGATCTTCTACAAATCTCGAAAATAATGTACTGAAATAACGATTTTTGTACAGTTTACAATCTCACTTCCGCGTACCCAGCCCGAAAAAGATCATCGAAATCCCGCTGTATCCCAGCACAAAAGGCCAAGTGTGAGCTGGGCCGTAAGCATTGACAATTGCGCCGTTGACCAAGGTATAACCGTGCATCAATCCCGTGGCACTGACCACGGCGGCAACCGCTGCCCAAGCGGCTGCGGCACGATATTTTTGCTCGATCAAACATACCGTCATTGCTGCCAAAATCATGGAGGTGAAAATAAAGCCACGCTCCAGCGAGATCAGCCCCGCAATTGGCAGCTGCATGCTCAACGCTTTCAAACTCACGGCTTCCACGTTCGTGCCCGCTGCACGTAAGGCCGCCTCAATCAACATCAAGCCCCATGCCGCCAAGGCGGGGAAAAAACCAATCACCACGGCGGGCGCATGTGATCGGGGCGTAGCTTGAAAAGCCTGTGCGGCAATGGTGATGCCTATCCACAACAGAATCGCCGCCCCCGCTTCCACGGGAATCAACGCAGATACAAAACCGACCAAGCCCAACAAGCACAACAAAGTAATCGCAATGCCATTGGCAATCGAGTAGCCCGCGCCTGCGCCCATCCTTTTCCAACCAGGGTGACCGATGTAAATCGTGGTAGGGAACACGCTGCCGAAACACGCGGCGATCATCGTGCCCACACCATTTACCGCCAACGAACTTTTGACGGGATACACATCGCCCGCCGCTTCCGCACTTTCCAGATTTTGCAAGGAACCGAGCAGATTAAATAACCCCATCGGCACGATCACGGGTAGAAAAGTCAGCATATAGGCGGAAAACGTCGAACCCATTAGCTCAGTAATATACAAATGCGGTATTTGCAGCTGAATTTGCATGGCGTGCACCAAGGCATCACTGTCCATTCTGCCCATCAACCACGCCAATACCGTACCTGTGACCACCGCCAACAACCCAGCGGGAATGCCCGCAGGTAAATAAATCCGACCGATGTATTGAATCAAAATAAATGCCAGCGGCATAAAGCCCACCAGCGGATCCGCAAAAATGCGGAAACAAAAATCCATGGAGATAAAGGTGATGGCAATCCCTGCCAAGGTTGCAAGTAGCGCGGCACGGGGCGTGATGCGCTTGACCCAACCAGCCACAAATGCGCCACCCAACTCAATCAAGCCAGAGCTAAAACACGCCGCCAAACCCACTTGCCATGCCAGCTCGACATTGTGGGTTTGATCCAGCACGGGCTTCATCACAAACAAGATATAAGCGAACAGCGAAACCGTGTTGACCCCATAGGGCAATGCGGTCACATCAGCGCGCCCCGTACTGTGCGCCAATGTGCGCGCTTGATAGGCGTAGAACAAATTGCCCACCAGCAAACTGACCGCCACCCCAGGCAAAATGCGCCCAAACACCATCTCGGCTGGCATGTGCAAGATGGCTCCGCACAACACTACAATCAGGATAAGTTGAATCAGGTTGTCGACGAACAAGCCAAAAAATCCATCCATGTCTCCTTTGCGCCACCAGCGAAATTGCTCAGCCATCTTCAACCTCTCCTCATTTTTCGATTGCCGAGAATGCTACCAGCTTTTTCATATCCTGCACGCGATGCGGTGGATAGGCAATAAAAAAGCCCCGCATTACTGCGAGGCTTTGGATTCATGACGGACTAAGTTAAATCATCATTTAGTCTGGTCGGTTATGGGTTTAAGCGGAAACGGTATGTGTTAATACGACGATCCATTCCGCAATGGTCAGGGTTATCAGCACAACATATTTCTTCATTTTGGTTCTTTCATATCTAACGAGTAAGTCACTCGCACGCTATGAGTGGCATAAATGAATATAGTTCAATCCTGAGTATTCTAATTGGAAATAAACCCCCTTATCCTTCGACTATTCAACACGCTTACGGCTCAGGATAATGGAATTAAACAGCGTTTCACCTTGCTGATTAAATATCCCGACATTCCTTCCTCTATTTCGCTTCCCAATGTCCTCGTTGTGAATTGTTTATCTAAGCGAGCATAAACTTTGAGAGATTACCGTTGAGAGTGGCACTTTAGGGAATGCTAAAATCTACTGAGCAACTCGATTGCTTCGTTGCATGTTACTCATCCCGTCGCCTATTTCATTGATATGTCGCAGGTGTTTTGTTTCGCACGCCTTGTACTCAAGCCGCTCACGACAACTTTTCGGGACTCCATTCAATCAATTACCCCCACAAAACAAAAAAGGACTGTTTCCAGTCCTTTTTTGTTGCTTCAACGACTTAAGCGATTAGTGTTCGCCCAGTACCGAAACGGTGATATCAACAGATACGTCAGTGTGCAAAACAACTGCTACTGTGTAATCGCCGATAGATTTCAAATGACCTGTTGGTACACGTACTTGTGATTTTTCAACCGCGAAGCCTTGAGCAACCAAAGCTGATGCGATGTCCGCATTGGTCACAGAACCGAACAAGCGACCATCCACACCCGCTTTTTGGGTGATTTGAACGGTAACGCCAGAGATTGCTGTGCCACGTGCTTGTGCATCGGCCAATTTAGCCAAATCAGCCGCTTCCAATTCAGCACGACGTACCGCGAATTCTGCGATGCTCGCCGCTGTTGCGCGTTTTGCCTTGCCTTGTGGGATCAAGAAGTTACGTGCGTAGCCGTTTTTAACTTTAACGACGTCACCGAATTGACCCAAATTGATTACTTTTTCCATCAAAATAATTTGCATGACTTAGCTCCTAGTGCAGATCAGTGTAAGGCAGCAAAGCCAGGAAACGGGCGCGTTTCACAGCGGTGCTCAATTGACGTTGGAAACGTGTTTTGGTACCAGTGATACGGGCTGGGATCAGTTTGCCGTTTTCGGAGATGAATTCTTTCAAGATATTCACGTCTTTGTAATCCACTTCGGCGATTTTATCGACGGTGAAGCGGCAGAATTTACGACGTTTAAACAGGTTGTTGCGCGAAGAACGTTTGTTCTTGTCGTCTTTCTTTTTATCAGATGGGCGAGCCATGATAGTTCCTTATGCCAAAATTGATCGTTTGGTTGCTGCGATTAAGCAGCAACGGTTGCAACTGCGTCTGTCAACACGGAGCGGGATTTTTCTTCCTTCATCATTGCGGAGGCTTCCACAATGGCTGCTTTTGTTTTGACGGTCAGGTGGCGCAATACTGCATCGTTGAAACGGAACGCGTGTTCCAGTTCATCCAATGTTTCTTGGTTGCATTCGATATTCATCAGCACGTAATGTGCTTTGTGAATTTTTTGGATTGGGTAAGCCAATTGACGACGACCCCAGTCTTCCAGACGGTGGATTTGACCTTCTTTGCTGGTCACCAGTGCGCGATAACGCTCGATCATAGCGGGAACTTGCTCGCTTTGATCTGGATGCACGATAAATACGATTTCGTAATGTCGCATTACTTCTCCTTGTGGATATAAAAGCTCCCCGCTTGCGGTGCGGTGGAGCAAGGGTGTGAACCGAGTATTCGATTCACGGGGGCGCGGATTATAGCGGAATAGGCGTTTTCGTCAAGTCATTCAGCATTTTCAATAGCATACGATAACGCTCACTTTGAATGGCATATCGTCTTTGCGCAAGCCAAGACTTGTTGTATGGCATCTGCGGCGAGGCAGTCTATGGTGATATTATCTGTCATGCCGCGCAGCCAAGTGAGTTGGCGTTTGGCAAGTTGGCGGGTGGCGATGATGCCTGTTTCCATCAATTGCGCGTGGCTAATTTCGCCCTCCATAAACTGCCACGCTTGGCGATAGCCTACGCAACGCATGGCGGGTAGGTCGGGGTGTAAATCAAAACGTGTGCGCAGCTGGCGCAATTCATTCACCAAGCCTTGCTCCACTATTTGTTCAAAACGTGTGGCGATGCGTTGATGTAACACGCTGCGGTCACTGGGCAATAAGGCGATAGGCAAAATGCGATAGGGCAAAGCCGCTTGCGCGGGTTGTTTAAGCAGCGACGACATGGGCTGCCCGCTGATGCGGTAAATCTCCAAAGCGCGTTGTACCCGCTGGCTATCGTTAGGCGACAAACGCGCTGCGGTTTCGGGGTCAACAACGGCTAATTGCTGGTGCAAATACGGCACACCATAAAGGGCAATGTCCGCGTCCAACTCGGCACGAACCGCCACATCCGCCTGTGGCAAGTCATTCAGGCCATTCTGCAAAGCACGGAAATACAACATCGTGCCGCCCACCAACAGGGGAATTTTGCCGCGTTGGGTAATGTCCGCCATTAGCCGCAGCGCATCCGTCCGAAACGCCGCTGCCGAATAAACTTCAGTCGGGTCAATGATGTTCAATAAATGATGTGGTGCAACGGCCAAGGTCGCTGCATCAGGCTTCGCCGTGCCAATGTCCATGTCGCGATAGACCAGCGCGGAGTCCACGCTGACAATCTCCACGGGTAAATGTTGTGCCAACGTCACTGCCGCAGCGGTTTTGCCACTGGCAGTCGGTCCCATGAGAAAAATGGCGGAGGGAAGGGGTTCGGGTGTATTCATGATGTTGCGCAGCGAGAATGTGGCGAGATCAAGTAATCCAAGTCAACATAACTAATGACAAGCAAGCTGAATGTTGATTTGAGGGAGAGCGTGAGTCTTAAGCGCGCGCAAAGCCGATTACTGTTGCACCGAAAACAATAGATAAAAAATCAGCCCCTGTTTTATCAGGGGCTGATTATGTTTGGTGCGAAAGAAGAGACTCGAACTCTTACACCTTGCGGCGCTGGAACCTAAATCCAGTGCGTCTACCAATTCCGCCACTTTCGCTTGCATACACGGCGTACCGTTTGCAGGGCGCGGATTATAACTGAATCTGTCTGGTTTGTCGGGAGAATTTGACGCAACGCGCTATTGTCATCATTTGGTCGTTTATTTGCGCGGGCGACCAGACAACATTCGTCATGAAACATTAGTTCTAGCAAAACGATCAATGCGAAAACGGGTCTCAATCGCCGCAGGCTGGTTTACAATATGACCTGAAGATCAACGCAATGGCTCAAGCTATGAAGTTCCTACCTGTCGCATTCTCGCTAGTCTCTATTCTTGTTAGTACATTTTGCTCAGTCTCTGCACAGGCAGAGGAGGCATTTTCACCTCATATTCAAGGCGATGTGGGTGGTGCCATCTATATGAGTACCAGCCCCGTCAAAAATAATGGGAATACACAAATCACCGTTCCTTATGCCTATTTTGATTACGACCGATTTTTTGCGCGTTTCGATACTTTTGGTATTAAGACGCTGCCGCTGGGTTATGGTTATATTGAAGTGCTTGGACGCGTTAATTTGGACGGATTTCAAACCAATCAACCCAGCTTGCGGGGCATAAACGAACGTAAGAATTCCCTTCCACTCGGTATCGGCACTTTTCAAGAGACACCTTATGGTGGGATTTTTCTCAATGCTTTTTACGATGCCAATCGCTCTCACGGTCAGCTGTATGAGCTAATTTATGCCAGTAAGTTTGATGTAGCGAACACAGTCGTTTACCCTATGTTCGGTTTTGAGCACTTTACGGCAGAGTACACCCGTTATTTCTACGGTGTCTCGCCCGCTGAGGCTAAGAGCAGCATTTATCCCGTTTATAGCCCGAAGGCAAACACCACCACCATGTTGGGTATGGTGTGGGAAGTACCTGTTGCGAACCATTGGAATGTCAATATCTATATGCTGCGTCGCTTGCTGGGTTCAGCGATTACTCAAAGCCCTTTGGTCAACAGCAAGTTGCAGGATGAGGCTTTTTTCTCTCTGAGTTACCGATACTGATCAGTTCGACATCATGCACGTAAATCAATGACGACACGCCCTGTGAGCGTGTGATTCAGCAGTTGCAGGAAAGTATCGGGCAAATCAGCGAGTGGACGCGTTTGCACGACGTGATTTAATTGTTGTGGACGTAAATCAGTAGCGAGGCGTTGCCAAATCTGACGGCGTAGTGTCATGGCGGTTAGCGCGGAATCCACGCCCAACAAGCGCACACCGCGCAGAATAAACGGCAACACGGTGGTGTTGAGTGCCACGCCAGACGCATTACCAAAGCTGGCGATCACCCCATTTTGTTGCATCGTGCGGGTCAACCAAGCCAAAGTTACGCCGCCTACGGAATCCAGCGCGCCTGCCCAAAGTGCTTTTTCCAAGGGTCGATTCCCCATCACCAGCTCGTGGCGCGACAAAACTTCGGATGCGCCGATAGATTTCAAATAACCCTGTTCAGTGTCTTTGCCTGTGAGCGCGACCACGTGGTAGCCAAGTTGCGCCAACATTTGAATCCCTAAACTGGACACGCCGCCCGTCGCACCTGTGACGATGACTTTGCCGCTATCAGGGGTTAACTCGTTTTGTTCCAGACGATGAATTGCCAAGGCGGCAGTAAAGCCCGCCGTCCCCAACGCCATCGCCTCAAATAAGCTCAGTCCTGCTGGCAATGGCACGACCCAATCGGCAGGCGCGCGCACATAGCGGGCATAACCGCCGTCATGCTCCACGCCCATGCCATAGCCCGTGACGATTACCGCGTCACCCGCCGCAAACCGTGCATCACAAGAGTTGACCACCACACCAGACACATCCACGCCGCCCACCAGCGGGAAACGTCGTACCACCTTGCCCACACCTGTTCCTGCCAGCGCATCTTTGTAATTGACGCTGGAATAATGTGACTCAATGACCACCTCACCTGAGTCAAGATCATCCAAGGTCAGCGTTGCAAAACTTTGCTGGTCAGCAAAAACACGAAAGGCGGTGAAAGTAGTGGCGTTCATGAGCATTTTTCCAAAAAACTAAGGCGTAGGATTGAAGCACGAAACACATGAAAAATGAATCAGGATTTTGATGACATCATTTTGCTTGGGAAATTATTGCTGAAGTCAGGCATGAGGTTGCAATTGCTCATTTGTGTCTGAATCGGAATCGATCTGACATGCGATTTGATGAGAGATACCGAAAGGCGAGGGTGCAAGCATATGCGTTGCGAAAAAAATAACTAAATACTTTTATAAACAGTGTGTTGCACTTACATATTTGCATCAATAAATGCTTGCTTTTTTGTTTTTCTGGGAGTCATAATGACAAGAGTCGTCCTTGTTCAACGGATGGCTATTTCGTTGTTCAACGCTATCAACTAAGGAGCAGATCATGGAACTAGAAATCTTACATAATATCGCCGCATCACGTGGCATTGATCCAGACGCACTGTCAAAAACTGAGTTAATTAAAGCGATACAGAATCAGGAGGGCAATTTCGATTGTTTTGAGACCGCACTTAGCGGCGCGTGCGATCAAGAAAATTGTCTTTGGCTTGAGGACTGCTTGGGCGTGGAAAAAGAAAAGTCCGATCAAGCAGAGCAATACGCCAATTAACTCTCGGTTATTCAACTAAACCCTCGAATAGATTTGGGCTGATAATGGATGCAATTCCGCACTAGACTCAATAGGAACGTTCGGAATTGCATCTGTTTGTGCTTTGCATATGAAGGCAACCAAGCACTAAAAGTGAGTTAACCAGGAAACAAATCCTTATTCATGGCTTTGCCACGTGCTTCGGCGGGGCTGACTTTATTGGCTTTGACTAAGCCTTGCAGACATTGATCCAATGTTTGCATCCCCATCCCCTGCCCTGTTTGAATGGCAGAATACATTTGCGGCACTTTTGCTTCACGAATCAAGTTACGAATCGCAGGCGTACAAATCATAATTTCATGAGCAGCACAACGTCCCGCGCCGTCTTTGGTTTTCAGCAAGGCTTGCGAAATCACCGCCCGCAGCGACTCAGACAACATCGCCCGCACCATTTCTTTTTCATCTGCTGGGAATACGTCAATAATACGGTCAATGGTTTTCGCGGCGGAGCTGGTGTGCAGCGTGCCAAACACCAAGTGACCCGTTTCCGCAGCCGACATCGCCAAACGGATGGTTTCCAAATCTCGCATTTCACCCACCAAAATCACGTCTGGATCTTCACGCAGCGCGCTACGCAAGGCGTTTTGGAAAGACAGCGTATGCGGCCCCACTTCCCGTTGGTTAATCAGGCACTTCTTACTTTCATGCACAAATTCAATCGGGTCTTCGACGGTCAGAATATGACCCATTTCATTTTCGTTACGGTGATTCACCATCGCCGCCAACGTAGTCGATTTCCCCGACCCCGTAGGTCCAGTAACGAGCACCATGCCGCGCGGATAGTCGGAAATGGATTTGAAGATTTCTGGGCATTTGAGGTCGGCTAAAGATAAAATCTTGGACGGAATCGTCCGCATAACCGCACCCGCACCCCGATTGTGTACGAAGGCATTGACCCGAAAACGTGCCAACCCTGGTATTTCAAACGAAAAATCGCATTCTTTATTTTCTTCGTAAAACTTGCGCTGACCATCATTCATAATGTCATAGACCAAGGCGTGCACTTCCTTGTGCTCCATGGGAGGCAAGTTAATACGCCGAATATCACCATGAACGCGGATCATTGGCGGCAAACCTGCAGAAAGATGCAAGTCGGAAGCCTTGTTTTTAACGCTAAAAGCAAGTAATTCGGTAATGTCCATTATAATTGTCCCAGTTTGGTGAAGGAAACCTCTAAAAATCCAAATTTCGTCACGAAACGGCGTTGCTCACAATAAATTTTTCCTTACATATGATCTATATGCTGCGTAAAAATTTTTTATTCGCGCCTTGTCTTGTTTAGAACTTTAAATTATTAGAGGCTCCCTGAAGATGAATGAGGATCGCTACGGCGTGGGATTATGACGACAATCGCTTTAAACTTGCAAGCAACAAACGCGGCGATCGCAACCGCTGCTGCTGCGGCTGGACGCAATGTGAACAAAATTAAGCTATTAGCGGTAAGTAAAACCTTTCCCGTTGAGGCGATACGCGAGGCATATCGCGCGGGACAGCGCGATTTTGGTGAAAGTTATGTGCAAGAAGCCTTGCCTAAGCTGATGGCGTTACACGATTTGCCGATAGATTGGCACTACATTGGCCCTTTACAAAGCAACAAAACACGTGCGATTGCGGCGAATTTTGCGTGGGTGCATAGCATAGATCGCCTCAGTATTGCGCAACGCTTATCGGCGCAACGCCCTGCGGATTTGCCACCGTTGCAAGTGTGTTTGCAGGTGAATGTCAGCGGAGAAGATAGTAAAAGTGGTGTAGCCGCAGCGGATATAAGCGCATTGGCGGCGGCAGTGGCTGCATTACCTCATTTGAAGTTGCGCGGTTTGATGGCAATCCCCGCACCTACCGACGACGAAGTTGCGCAACGCGCCGCATTCGCCCAAGTGGCGCAGATACAGCAAGCACTGAATCAACAAGGTTATGCTTTAGACACCTTGTCCATGGGCATGTCGCACGACTTTCCCGCTGCCATTGCCGAAGGGGCGACCATCGTTCGCGTCGGCACGGCGATTTTTGGGGCTAGAGACTGAGAAGGGTGAAGAGGGAAGAGGGAAGAGGCGGGTGTGCGACGATTTGTTTCACTTTTAACGTTTCTCGTTTCACAAAAGCGAACGGCGAAAGGCGCAAAAAACATTGCGCGCCACCACCCTTCTCTCTTCTCAAAACAACAGTTTTACTAAAAAGGAATCAGTATGAAAATTTGTTTTATCGGTGGCGGAAATATGGCAACCGCCTTAATTGGCGGCTTATTGGGGCAAGGTTTTGCAGCGAAAAGTATCAGCGTGGTGGAGATTTATGCGGAAAGTCGCGCCAAATTGCAGCAGCAATACGGCGTACAAGCGGTAGAAAATTTGGCTGAAGGCATCACGGGCAGCGACATTATCGTGTTGGCGGTGAAGCCACAACAATTGCGCGAAGTCGCGCAACAACTTGCCCCGCTATTGCAAGGTCAAATGCTGCTGTCCATTGCTGCTGGCATACGTGCACAGGATTTGGCGCGTTGGTCTGGCACACAAAACATCGTGCGCGCCATGCCCAACACACCCGCGCTGATACAAAGCGGTATGACGGGCTTGTTTGCCCTGCCCACTGTGTCCGCCGCGCAACGTGAACAAGCGCAGCAAATTCTATCGGCAGTGGGCGAAACGCTGTGGTTGAGCGATGAGGTGCAACTGGATGCTGTGACCGCGATTTCAGGCAGCGGCCCCGCCTATGTGTTTTACCTGATTGAAGCCTTGCAAAACGCCGCTGTGCAATTAGGATTAGACGATGCCGCTGCCCGTCAACTCAGCCTCGCTACGTTTTTAGGCGCGAGCAAATTAGCCGCCAGCAGCACCGAAAGCGTGGATGTATTACGTACGCGTGTGACTTCCAAAAATGGCACAACCGAGCGTGGTTTACAAAGTTTAGCGAACGATCAAGTAGCAGAGTCTATCGTCCAAGCAGCTCAAGCCGCAGCGGATCGTTCCCGTGAAATGGGCGACGAATTGGGGAACGCATAATGTTGCGTGAACTGGCGATATTGTTGTTGGACGCCTTTGTGCAAGGTTTCGCAGGCTTGCTATTTTTCCGCTTTTTGTTGCAATGGCTGCGCGCCCCGCTGCGTAATTCCGCAGGGGAATTTATCATGGCATTGACCGATTGGGTTGTGCTGCCTACGCGTCGCCATATTCCTGCTTGGCGCGGCTTGGACAGTGCCAGTTTGCTGTTGGCCTATGGCGTAGAAGTACTCTACTTGGGTTTACTACTAACCGTAGAAGGTTCGGGGTTCGCGTTATTGGGACTACTGGTCTTAGCCATCGTGAAGCTGATGGTCATGGCGGTGTATTTACTCATCGTCGCGCTCTTGGTACAAGCCGTGTTGTCATGGACCAACCCGCATACGCCACTGGCACCCTTATTGAATGCGATTACCCAACGCTTTCTCGCCCCCCTTCGACGTATCATACCGTTGGTCGGCAGCATCGACCTGTCTCCACTGGTGTTATTGATCATCTGCCAAATTATCCTAATCGTCCCGATCCAATTTCTGAACAACCTCGCTTTACGTTTAATGTAATACATTCCCAATGGGCAAGGGCGACAACCATCTCGCCCCTGCCTATCACTGCGGCGTACAACGCACAATTTGCCGCTCTTGTTCAACACCTTTGAGTCTGGACACCTCGGTCGTTAACGTAAAACCCCGTTCGCGCAAAATGTCTTCACAACGCGGGGCGTGGCGCACAGCATCGGTCAGGCAAATTTCGCCTGCTTCTGCCAAGCCTTGTACCCGCGCCGCGATATTCACCGTCTGCCCAAAAAAATCCAAGCCGCCGCTGTTGACCGTCAACACCGAACCCGCGTGCAAGCCAACTTTTAACCCTAAGGATTCGGGATTGATGTCACGCGAAAGTTGTTGAATACCCGCCAGCATATCAATTGCCGCACGCACGCCATTTTCAGGATCAGGAAACGCCGCCATAATGGCATCGCCCATGGTTTTGACAATCGCCCCCTCATGCTGCCGCACCACCGCACGCAGAATTTCAAAGTGTTTTTGCACCAGATGATAGGCTTCCAAATCGCCGCTGCGGTCATACATGGCGGTTGAACCTTTGAGATCGGTAAACAGCAGACACACCGTTTTCACCCGCAAACGCAAATCTGGAATCAGCCGTTGCAAGCCATATTGTTCACGGAAAACTTGGTTGGTCAGCAAGCGTTGCCCCGTTAAGCGTGCTCCAAAATGCGGTTCGCTGCTTGCCGAAATCGACATGATTTCAGGAACCACCAAACGCAGCAGTTGAACCCAAACGCGCTCTTCGCTGGTATTGGTGATTTGAATTTCCAACGAACGAGGTTCAATTTGACGATTCTGCTCACCAAACCCGTTGTTTTTCAAGAAAAAGTTAAATGATTGCGGCGCATCGCCATCCGCCGCATCACAGGTGACGAGCGTCACAGAGCTGTGTAAATCCAAGCTATACAAGCGCAGCAACTCGCCTGGCTGCGGGGTGTAGCGCAAGGTGATGGTTTCACCTATCCCTAACAACGCATCAGCAACGGTGTGACGCTGGTGATAGTCCAGCCACGCATCAAGGGGCAAAAAGCTACTGGACACGGAATAGCGAAAATTGGTCGCAAAATCGGCATGGCGGTTAAATCCCGCCCAACAGCTTGTATCCAATGAAAACGTCACTTCGACGGTATCGTCCAGCACGGTGTCCACATCACGCGCACAAAACGCACAATGAAAATCCTCGGTCACCTCATTGATCGAATCCGAATGACTGCCAATTTTGCCGCACAGCGGACAAACCAAGCCCCATTCAAAACTAAACAGCCCCGCCCGCGCAGCACTCACAAACAAATCTAAGGTGCGTTCACGATCCAAACCTGCCGCATCGGCGAAATTCAAGGGGTTAATCCGCGCCAACTGGGCGGGCGATTGTTGCGCCAACGCGGTTGAAAAGTCACAGATAAATTCAGGGGCACTCCCGCACAGACGAGCAGCGGCGGTCAGTTGTTCAATAAACTTTGGATCAAAAAACATTGAGGTCTCCCTTGGTTGTGCCAAACAAGTGGTCATTCTACGAAAGTGTGCGGCATTTCCACCACCACTTTCCCCTGAGATTTAGCGGTGTTGAAATGCCATTAAGTTACGAGCACTTGTGCCAAAATTCGGATCAATGTGCAAGACAATTTTGCGTGCCAAACACATTGACTTATCCGCCGCTATCGCCCATTGTTACACAACACACCCAATTCAGATAGTAGTCATAATTTATAGACTAATGGAGTTTATCAATGGAAGCAATGCTTAATCCGTGTCCTGTCACCTACTGTTTAAACCGCATCGGCGGCAAATGGAAACCGTTGCTGCTGTTTCTCATCCTGCACGGCACCAACCGTTTTGGCTTGTTACAGAAAAAAATCCCCGCCATCAGCAAACAAGCCCTCACCACGCAATTGCGTGAACTGGAACGCGACGGCTTGATTACCCGCACCATCTACGCCGAAGTCCCGCCACGCGTGGAATACACCTTGAGCGAAAACGGAGAGAGTTTGGTGGAAGTGCTGCGCGCCATGAAAGCCTGGGGCGAAGCGCAGATGCATCAGGATGCTAACACGCAGGCGGCATAAGCTGGTATCGCCCACACGCCGATGGATTGGTGTTGACCTTGCACGTCCAACCAGGCGCGAAGAAAACCCAAGTCATCGGGCTACACGGCGACGCGCTCAAAATCAAACTCGCCGCCCCACCTATTGAAGGACGTGCCAATGAAGCCTTGCTGAAATTTATTGCGAAGTTGTTTGATGTGCCGTTGCTGCAGGTGGAACTAAAGCAGGGAGGTCAATCTTGTCACAAGGTCGTTGCCATCACAAACAGCAAAGTCGATCCTAAAAGTCTACTGGATGCCTGACTGAATACCGCCATGCACAGGTGTGCTTTGCGCGACTGGACAGCAAGTTGAAATAAAAACCGCCTCAGCTATTGCAACTGGGGCGGCTGAATAAACCTAACGGTGTGTCGCCACACCGAAAAGACTTACTTGATTTCGGACAACAGTGCTGGCTCAGTTACCAATTTACGTACGCCGTGTGCATGGTCTTCCTTGAAGGCATTACCCTTACACCATTTTGCAACGGAATTGATGTCGAGTTTGGCGCAAGTAGGACGAACGCTCCAAGTTACTTGCAAAGGTGAGCAAGCTTGGTCACTGTACTTTGGCCCCGTAGTCGAACCTGCGAACAGAACGGGTTTGCCCGTGTTGCTCGGAATCCCGTCAGCCTGCTGGTAGCCGTTAACCACTTTACCGTGATAATCAAACGAGTTGAAGTCCAAGGCGTTTGGATCGTTCACCAACGTGAACACTTGAGACTCTACACGCAGATCAGGATTCTTGACGTTGTCGGACAAACACGCAAACAGGGTTGGTCCAGGGACAACGGGTGCGGAAGAATGCACCCAATGCACTTCGATGGTATCGCCTGGCTTCAAAGGACCGTGCTCGCTTGGACAAACTGGCTCTGCCGTTGGTGCCAGTTCAGCAGCTGTCAGGTGCTTGCTCATGCTGCACTGATAGCCAGCATCATGACCGTGCTCACCTTCTGCATGAATGGAGAATTCTTTAGCTTTATGCTCGGCATTCACGTGGAAGTGAATATTGCACAAATTCATTTGCTGATAATCTGGTGCCAACGAAAAGGTAAGCTTGTTTTCGCCACGTTTGCTGTCGATGTCACGCGGAGTTTGTGGTCCGTATCCCTTACAAGCTGGGCCTTCAGCAGTGTGATCGGCACGTTCAACATCGTGACCATGTACATCCGCGAAAGCTGCTGAGGAAAGTACGGAGGCCACAAGTGCCACCATGAATTGCTTCTTAAACATATTTTCTCCCTGAGTGTTTAGTTAATTTTTTTATGGCGATCCTCTGAACGCGAGCGCAATCTTAGCAGATATTTCCGTTAAGAACTTGCCCAATAAGCAATTTTTGGCGACTTATTAACCCCCAAATCACATCAAAATAACGTCATATTGCTCTTGGCTATAAACCGTCTCGACTTGCAACGAAATCTGCTTTCCAATGAAATCAGATAATTGCGCTAAGGTCTGTGATTCTTCATCTAAGAACAAGTCAATCACTTGTTGTGCCGCCAAAATACGATACTCCCGCGCATTAAATTGACGTGCTTCCCGCACGATTTCACGCAAAATTTCATAGCATATCGTTTGAGCGGTTTTGACTTCACCACGCCCTTTGCAGGTAGGGCATGGTTCGCACAGCACATGCGCTAAACTTTCGCGAGTACGTTTACGCGTCATTTCGACCAGTCCCAGCGCGGAAAATCCGCTTACCGTGATGCGAGTGTGATCTCGCGCCAAGGCTTTTTTAAACTCATTCAACACCGCTTCGCGATGTTCCTGACTGTCCATATCAATAAAATCGCAGATGATAATGCCGCCCAAATTGCGCAGCCGCAGTTGGCGGGCAATGACTTGCGTGGCTTCCAAATTGGTCTTAAAGATCGTGTCATCAAAATTGCGCAAGCCAACAAATCCGCCCGTATTCACGTCCACCGTGGTGAGTGCTTCCGTTTGATCGAGGATCAAATAACCGCCTGACTTTAAATCCACACGCTTGGACAATGCTCGCTCTATCTCTTCTTCCACACCATACAAATCAAATAGTGGACGTTCGCCAGGGTAGCGTGAGAGCTTTTCAATTGCACTGGGATGATAGGCTTCGGCAAACTCGACCATTTTTTGATGTGTGGTGCGTGAATCGACCAAAATCCGCGTAATTTCCGCACTGACGAAGTCGCGCAACACGCGCAAACTCAGATTCAATTCCTGATACAACAATTGTGGCGCGCTGGCGGTTTTAGCGGCGGTTTGCAAATTAGCCCATAATTTATCCAAATAAGCGATGTCCGCAGAGAAATCGAGTTCATTGGCGGCTTCCGCAAGGGTGCGAATAATATAGCCGCCTTTGTGTTCGGACGACAAAACCGCTTGTAATTGCGCGCGCAAAGCATCGCGCTGGGCTTCGCTTTCAATACGCTGCGACACGCCAATGTGCGTCTCTTGCGGCAAATACACCAGCAGCCGCCCCGCCATACTCAGCTGGGTTGAAAGCCGCGCACCCTTACTGCCGATGGGTTCTTTGATAACCTGCACCAGTATGTTTTGCCCTTCAAACAGCACTTTTTCGATTGGGCGAACGGGGTTGGCATGGCTATTTTCCCAAATGTCGGCGACATGTAAAAATGCCGAACGCTCCAATCCAATGTCGATAAAGGCCGACTGCATGCCTGGCAACACCCGTTTGACTTTGCCCAAATACACATTGCTGACGATGCCACGGTTGCTGCTGCGTTCGATGTACAAATCTTGCACCACGCCCTGCTGCATAATCGCCACGCGGGTTTCTTGCGGGGTGACGTTAATTAAAATTTCTTCGCTCATGGGGGTATTCGTTCAATGATTCGGTTAAGGGGTAATCACAATCAAATGCTCAGGCAACGCACCCGCGACAGCCGCGAGAGAGATACCACGATCCAATGTGACGAAGCAACCGCCTTGCTGCACGGCAAGTGCCAATAGGTAAACATCCGTTAAGTGGCGGGAGCTGAGAATATTGTCCCAACGTAATCCTGCTAGATTCAATAAACTGATGGAATCTGCCCAGAACGCATGGCTGGGATGTTGCGCCGCCTCGGCTAAACGGGCGGCGACTTGAGCGGCGGGAACGGTGTTGGGGTAATTGGGCTGCGAAAGAATACGGATGCAGCCGTTTTCGGTAATCGGGCAAGAAGCCCAACCTGCCGCGATGTTTTTATTGAGCCAATCGGTGACCAATGTGTGATGAACATGGTTGCCATCCAGCAAAGCAATCAGAATATTGACATCCAGCAATGCGCGCATCACACACCCTCAGCATCGCGTAAGCGGTTGACTACATCGTTAGTGGTAATCGTTTTGCCCGCCATAAACGGGCGAAAACCTGCGACCGATGGCGCACTCGATTCCGTGGCAATGTCCATGGTTTGCCCTGTTAATACGCGCCGCAACAAGCGTGAAACAACTTGTCCAGCGGATATATTTTGGCTGCGCGCCAAGGCTTTTGCGGCTATTAAAATATCGTCGTCAATGTCTAAAGTCGTGCGCATGATGTTCACCTGTTTGTTTGATGATTTGATGCTACGACATCACAACATCAAATGCAATGTGTCAGCCCCGATAAGCTGCGCAATAAGGTGGCGAGAGCGGTTAATTTTTGGTATTTGATGCGCTATCGTCATAGTGTTGTTGCGCTTGGGCAACTGCTCCCCAGTTTTTATCTGCCCACGCGCACACTTGTTGGTAAATAGGCGCGAGGCTAATGCCCAACTCCGTCGCAGAATACTCCACGCGCAGCGGCACTTCGGCATAAAGCACGCGCAGCACCAAGCCTGCGCGCTCAAGATCGCGTAATTGTTTGGTGAGCATTCGCTGGCTTACGTCAGGAATATATCGCCGCAATTGTGAAAAACGTTGCGTGCCATGCAGTATGAGGACATACATTATCGCAGGACACCATCGACTTCCAATCAATGCCATCGTTATTTCGACTTTTTCTACTTGTGGGTTCATGTTGGTTCTTTAAACGTACTAGATTACAAAATTGTGCCTAATTGACAATATATACCAGCCTTGGCGATACTGTCCACCTCAATAAAACTCCTCTTCAATACAGATGGCACTCCCTCGAATTCTCTTGATTGGCGCAACAGGTTTAACTGGACAGCACATTTTACGACAGGCGGAAAGCCAAGGGCTGCGTGTCCGTGCGCTGGTGCGCAGACCCAGCAATCTTCCCGCTGAACACATTGCCGCACACGAAGTGCTGCGGGGCGATGTGCTAGATTTAGCCGCATTGACGGATGCCATGACGGGCGTGGATGTGGTCATCAGTGTGTTGGGGACACCTTTAACCGTCAAGCCCGTTTCGCTCTTGTCTGTCGGCACAACCAACCTCATCCAAGCCATGCAAACCTCAGGCGTGCAACGTCTGTTGTGCGTCACGGGCATGGGGGCGGGTGATAGCCGAGGTCATGGTGGTTTTGTGTATGACCATCTTATTTTGCCAACCTTGTTGCGCAGCATTTACGCCGACAAAGATCGTCAAGAGCAAATCGTTGCGCGCAGTGATTTGGATTGGGTGTTGGTTCGACCTGCGCGGTTAGTGAATCGCACCGCCCCCCAGCGTTATCGCGAAATTACGCAGTTTAATGATGAGCAGATGCACACCATTTCGCGCATAGATGTCGCGGATTTTCTGGTCAACGAGTCACTATTTCCCCGCTATCACCAGCAAACCGTTAATTTAACCACTTGATTATATTTTCTTTTTAACATATCACACAGAAGGAACACCGATGACCAATACAAACCAAACTGCGACGATGCAAACGATCCCATTTGCCGTCAAAATTTTTACTTGGGTGCTGATTTGCGCGGGATTATTTTTCGTATATGTGTTCACCTTTAACCCTGGGTTGGCTTTCCCAGGGGCAAGCATCACAGATTATTCCTCGCAACTTGGCTTTGCCAGCACAGGCGTACGCGTGCTGGGCAGTGTGGTTGCGTTGCTGATTTCTGTGATTTATAACAAACCGCAATGGTTATTGATTACGCTGGTTTCTCGATTGGTGATCGAAGTCGGCGACATCGTGGTTGGCGTGGCAACAGGCGGCACAATGGCGAATAACATCATGATTGGGATACTCGCACTGTGCGAACTGTGGGCAATTTTGAAACTTATCAAAGCGTAGCAAAATCAAATTGCTTTAATAATTCAACGGTTTCAAACAGAGGCAAGCCCATTACGCCAGAGTAGCTGCCTGACAATTGCGCAATAAACGCGCTGGCAATCCCCTGAATCGCATAAGCCCCTGCTTTGTCAGCGTATTCACCTGTCGCCAGATAAGCTTGAATGCGTGCTTCGCTCAAGGGGGCGAAACGTACCACAGAAGTGGAAAGCGCGAGTTCCAATTTGTCACCCAACCCCACTGCGACTGCGCTTAACACCCGATGTTCCTGTCCCGACAAGCTGCGCAACATCGCGGCGGCGTGGTCAAGATTGTCCGCCTTACCCAAAATATGCTCACCCAATACCACGCTGGTATCCGCCGCCAGCACGGGGGCGACGGGCAATCCTCGCGCTGCCACCATCGCCAACCCCGCCCGTGCTTTTTCTAAACATACCCGTCGCACATAAACCTCAGGCAACTCACTTTGATGCGGCGTTTCATCCACCGTGAAATCGGCGATTCCAGCTTGATGCAACGGCAACAATTCAAAAGCGATACCCACTTGAGCAAGCAATTCACGACGACGAGGACTCTGGGAGGCAAGATAAAGAAATGAAGACATGTTAAATCAATGGGGTAGTTAGCGTTGGGCAGCGATAAGCGCGCTGCGATTACGGATCGAATATTCAGCAAATTGACATGCAGCGCACTCGGAAATACGTCCTACTCCTGGTATATAAACCTTGTAGGACGCATAAAGGGACTTAACCACTCGCTATTTAAAATCTCGTGTATCAAATAATTTCTCATTTTGCCCACTGGGAGTGACGAATAGCTGTAGGGCAAGGTCATATTTTGGTCCCTGAAAATAATCAACCCGTATGTTGTGTTCGCCACGGTTTAAATAGACCTGACCCGTCGCACTTTGCGGCGCATGAACGCCACCATCATCAATCACGACACGGTTGTCAATTTTCAAAATCACACCATCATCAGAGACGGTTCTAAAGTTGTACATCCCTTCGTTGGCGACAAAAAAACTGCCCGTGTATTTGATCGCAAACCATTCTGTTCTGCCTGGAATACCTGGAAAACCCTGATCGAATCGCCTCGCGGTAATATTGAGCGAGGTTGCATAAAGCGGCTGCCCAACAGGACGCAAATTATCTAAATCTGGAATTCTATTGACTTCAGAGATAAAGAAAATTTCTCCCTTAAGACTGCCTGTCGTAAAAGTATCACTCCCAAATACATTATCGTTGTTTGGTTTGGTGGTTGAGGAGCCTGTGCTCTTTTTAAACTCGATGATCTTGATTTTTTCAGACTCTTGATTGAGCGAAACAGCTTGTTTTGAGCCATCGGTATAAGTAATTTCCATTCCCCCAGCCTGAGCATTTGCTTGCAAAATAGGTAAAAGTGCCAGTCCAATGGATAGATAGAATCTTGATTTTATGAACATAATATGACTCCTTTGTCAGTAAGTGATAAATGCAATGCGAGGGGGAATCCTACCAAGAGTGCTCAAGTTACATGTACGCAACTTCGCCGCGAATATCGCCACAATGCGCTGTAAGTCAGTTTCTTTGTAAAATCAGTTGAAACAATATCATAGAAATAATCTAGTTGAGGGAAATTAAGCCCAGTTATGGCGGGTCATGTTTTTGCGATTTCCTCCATTTTCCACTGTTTAAGGTGAGAATAAATACCTATTCTGTCAGCGTGTGCGATTCCCATTCTCCCTTAACCCTTTCAAACGGTTATAATCGCGCGGTTTTTCCAACCCTCGTTTTAAAGGATCATCATGGGCTTTCTAGCAAACAAACGTATTTTGATTACCGGCATGATTAGCACACGCTCCATTGCTTATGGTATTGCGCAGGCCATGCACCGCGAAGGCGCGGAATTGGCATTCACTTATCAAGGCGAACGTGTACGTGACCGCGTACTGGACATGGCAAAAAAATTCGGCAGCGAATTGGTTTTTCCTTGCGATGTCAGCAGCGATGCGGAAATCAATCAATTATTCGTGGACTTAAATCAACACTGGGACAAATTCGACGGCTTGGTTCACTCCATCGCTTTCGCCCCACGTGAAGCACTGGACGGCGAATTCTTGGAAGGCTTTACCCGCGAAGCCTTCCGCATTTCCCACGACATCAGTGTGTATAGCTTCCCCGCCATGGTCAAAGCCGCAATGCCGATGATGGAAGGGCGCAACGCCGCCGTGCTGACGTTAAGCTACTTGGGCGCAGTCCGCACCATGCCCCACTACAACGTCATGGGCATGGCAAAAGCCAGCTTAGAAGCCAGTGTGCGTTATTTGGCAATGGAATTGGGTCGTAAAGGGATGCGCGCTAACGGCATTTCCGCTGGGCCGATTAAAACTTTAGCCGCCGCAGGGATTGGCGATTTCAGCAAATTATTGAGCTACAACGAAAAACACGCCCCGCTGAAACGCAACGTGACGATTGAAGAAGTCGGCAACGTCGCCGCCTTCCTGTGCAGCGACTTAGCCAGTGGTGTCACAGGCGAAATCACCTACGTCGATGGCGGCTTCAACACCACCGCACTGGGCACAACAGAAGCTTAAGGTATTCTGTTTAGCCAATAAACAACGCCACCGATTGGGTGGCGTTTGTGTTTTTAGCGTCGCTTGTCGCGTCATTATCAGACGGCAACATTGATGGGCACTTCGCGGAGGTCAAAAATTTCTGGCAGAAATACCTCTGTCACCAATAGCGGCGCGTGGTGTAGGTAGAACAACGAGCGACGCGCCCATAAATGACTGGGGCGGTATGGCAAATGGGCGATGGCGCGGCGATAGAGCGGATGATGCGGACGTAGTGCTTTGAAATGCAGCGGCATACGGCGAATCAACGGGTGGGAAAAAAGCAAGGTACCTAGGGGTTTGTTGCCAAGTTGACTGACGGCTGCCCACGCGCCACGCAAGTCAGCGGCGGCGAGGGTACTGTGCGCGAATACCACGGGTTGACCATCGGCATACAGAAATACCTCGCGGGAATAGGCGAGTTGATGTGGCGGAATGCCGAGCAGCGCGGCTTCGTCGTAAGCGATGCGCGCCAATCCGCTGCGAATGGGATGGACAGCAAACTGGCTACAGCGTTGTTGGATGCGCTGGGTCAATGAGCCGTGATCGTGCAACCAAGGATGTAATGCGGCAGGGCAACCTAGGGTGTCGCGACGCCAAAAGCGGTCGGGGATGGTCAGGTGCATGTTTGATCTAACCACAACACTCCTTCCCCCTAGCAGGGGGAAGGGCGGGATGGGGGTTGAATGGTTTGATACAAGTGAACGCTTCTACCCCCACCCTAACCCTCCCCCTGCAAGGGGGAGGGAATGAGGTGGTGTCGTTATCGTCAAATTTAAACGTGCAAAAAATCATGTTTATGCGCTATCCAGCGGTGTAGGTGTTTGCGGCAGGTGTCGGGGTCATCGCGTAGCAGCTCGTCGGCTACTAGCCTTGCCAATTCCAACAATTCCCCATCTTCGTTTAAATCCGCAAAGCGCAACATCGCCACACCGCTTTGCCGTGCGCCTAGCAATTCGCCAGGACCGCGCAATTGTAAGTCTTCTTGCGCGATCACAAAGCCGTCGGTGTGTTCAAAAATAATTTTCAGCCGCGCCCGTGCCAATTCTGACAGCGGCGGTTGGAACAGCAAAATGCACAAGCTATGCGCCGCCCCCCGTCCGACTCGCCCGCGCAATTGGTGCAACTGCGCCAGCCCCATGCGTTCGGCGTGTTCGATCACCATCAAACTGGCGTTGGGCACATCCACACCGACTTCGATCACCGTGGTGGCGACCAATAAATCCAATTCGCCCGCTTTAAACGCCGCCATGACGCGCACTTTTTCCGCGTTGTCCAGCCGACCATGTACCAAGCCAACGCGCAATTCGGGGAACGTGGCTTGCATATTGACGAAGGTTTCCTGCGCGTTTTGCAATTCCAACGTTTCTGATTCTTCAATCAAGGGGCAAACCCAATACGCCTGTTGCCCCTTGGCGCACGCGGCGCGCACCCGCTCGCACACCTCGGCGCGGCGGTTGTCGTTGACCAATTTCGTGACAATCGGCGTGCGCCCTGGCGGCAATTCGTCGATCACCGACACATCCAAATCGGCATAAAAACTCATCGCCAAGGTGCGCGGAATCGGCGTCGCGCTCATCATCAATTGGTGCGGTTCGGGCGGCTTCCCTCCCCCTTGCAGGGGGAGGGTTAGGGTGGGGGTAGAAATGTCCACACTTAACGATGCTTCTGCGCTGGATTTTCCCTTCGCGTGCAACGCCAACCGCTGCTCCACCCCAAATTTATGTTGTTCATCGACTATCGCCAGTCCCAGTTTATGGAACTGCACATTCTTTTGAAACAAGGCGTGTGTGCCGATTGCCAACAGCGTTTCGCCCGAAGCAATCAATTCTGTGGCGCGTTGTTTGGCCGATTTTTTCAAACTACCCGACAGCCAAACGGGCGTGATCCCCAGCGGCGTGAGCCATTCGCTCAACTTTAAAAAATGCTGTTCGGCGAGGATTTCGGTGGGCGACATCAGCGCGACTTGGTAGCCGTTTTCAATGGCTTGCAAGGCGGCGAGTGCTGCGACGATGGTTTTGCCGCTGCCGACATCGCCCAGCAACAACCGCTGCATCGGGTGCGGCAAACTCAAATCGTGGCTAATTTCGGAGAAGACTTTTTGCTGCGCCCGCGTCAAACTAAACGGCAATGCCGCCAGCAATGCTTCCGTCAACGTGCCACGCGGCAACATGGCGACGGCGGCGCGCTGGCGGCGTTCGCGGTGGTGGATGCGCATGGATATTTGCTGCGCCAACAGCTCGTCAAATTTAATCCGTTGCCACGCGGGATGTTGATGTGCCACCAAACTGGCGGCGGAAATGTCGGGCGTAGGTTGATGCAACAGCCGTATGCTGCTGGAAAAATCCTGCAAATTCAGCCGATTGCATAAAGATTCTGGCAGCGTATCGGTGATGGGAATCACCTCCAGCGCGTTGGCAATCAGCTTGCGCAAACTGGTCTGCGACAAACCAGCGGTCGTCGGATACACGGGCGTGAGGCTGGTTTGCAGCGGCGTGTCATCCTCGACGTTGGCGCATTTGGGATGCACCATTTCCCGCCCATAAAACCCCTCGCGCACCTCGCCCACCGCCCGCACCCGCTTGCCGACTTTGAGTTGCTGCTGTATGCCCGCGTGGAAATGCAAAAAGCGCAAAAACACCTCGCCGCTGCCATCTTCCAAGCGACACACCAAGGCGCGGTGCGGGCGATGGGTCACCTCAGCGTGCGCCACCACACCCTGAATCTGCGCGGATTCACCGACTTGCAACGTCGCAATCGGCGAGAGATGCGTTTCATCCTCATAGCGCAACGGCAAATGCAGCACCAAATCGCTACGTCGCGTGATGCCCAATTTCGCCAGTTTCGCGAGCGTGATGGGGGTGATTTTGAGGGGCGTGGTCAAGGGAATGATTTTAAATCTAGCCAGTAAATTCCCCTCATCCCCAGCCCTTCCCCCAGCGGGGGAAGGGAGTCAAAACCCCTCGCCCATCGGGAGAGGGGGCGGGGTGAGGGTGTTTGAATTACAAAACCATCACCCCATCCGCTTCAACCAGTGCGGCACGAGGCAGGGAAGCCACTCCGACAGCGGCGCGGGCTGGGTAGGGCTGGGCGAAGTATTCCGCCATGATTTCGTTTACTTTGGCAAAGTTGGCTAAGTCGGTGAGAAAAATGTTCAGTTTGACCACATCCGCCAAACTGCCGCCCGCCGCGACTGTGACAGCGCGCAGATTTTGAAACACGCGATGAATCTGCGGTTCGATGCCCTCGACCATTTGCATGGATTCAGGATCAAGCCCGATTTGCCCCGACAAATACACGGTGTCGCCGACTTTGACCGCTTGGGAATAAGTGCCAATCGCCGCAGGTGCGTCGTTGGTTTGGATAATGGTTTTTTGCGCCATGAGGGTGTCCTTAAATAAAAATGGGGTGAAATGTGGGCGGCGGATTATAGCCCGCCTAGCGTCAAGATAGGCGCGCCCGTCATGCCGACGCAGGTCGGCATCCAGTCAAAACAAACATCCGCGTAGCGGACAAAGCCCATTTGGTCTCGCTGCGCGAGGCTGTTTTTCTAATCTGGATACCGACTTGCGTCGGTATGACGGGGATGTGTCGGCATAACAAAGCATCATTCGTCGCGGGGGGATTACAAAATCCGCAACAACCACGGGGCGAGGAAATGATTGGCGTAGGCGGGATTTTTGTCGTGCAGCCACATTGCTGCAAAGGCGTAGCCGCCGACGATCACGCAGGCAATTAAGGCAAGGCGTAATTTTTCGACATGGCGCGCAGACGCTAAGAAAATGGCTTTTTCTTCAGCTGGAAGACTAGCAAATTGCTTGGGTTTTAATTCGTCCGTGTGCAGCAGCTTTAAATTTTCGGATGCCAAGTAATACCAAATCGTCAAACCACCCAACAACCACAACATGATATATAGCAGCCCAAATTTTGGTGGCTGCACCGTTGCCAATAACTTGCCCAAGGTTGCGGCTTCTTTTGGGAAAATCTCTAACAATATACCGAGTTGGGGCAAGGCGGAAATCGTCAACCATGCCAATAGCACCACTGGAATCCACAGCAACAGCCGCCATTTTCCCGATACGGACAACACCGTTTCTTTGCAGCAAGCACGTTCATTCAAGCCCGCAAACGGGGGTTTTAGCAATAAAAACAGTGGCCACCACAACCACGCGCTAGCTTTGAGGCTCCAGCGATAAGCCAGCGCAGGCAAGTAAAGAATCGGTAGTAATATCGCTCTGGTGAGTCTTTCGGCAACTGTTTCCTCCTTCAGTATGCCCTGCCATAGTGATTTGACGCTAAATAGGTTGTTTACTGCTCCAGCCTGCGGAATCAATTCAGGAGAGTGTCTGATCTCGATGACCCATAGTGTTTCACGCCAGTTTTGCGGGAGTTGTTCCAAGCCTTGTGGCAGATGGAGCAAAGTCGCCAGCAAACGGATGAGTTGACTACGGAGAACAACCCCCAAGGAAAAAACTGGGAAAAATACAACTACAAACCATGCCTATCCGCTTGGTACACCCATTTTATAGGTAGTGACAATAATTCATATATCCGTTTGACACACTGAGTTATTGGCGGTAGCGTCCAATGGTATGAAGATAGAGCAACCAGAGACGAT
>JAQTTV010000037.1 GCA_028710565.1 Gallionella sp. | reverse complement strand
TATGCCTGAATTTATTTCAGAAGGAGAACTCCAAACTCAGCCTGAAACGGAAACAGAAAAAAGCCGCTTGGGATGATAACTTCCGTGCTAACGTTTTGTTTGCTTGATTGTTTTAATGCGTTTGCCCTGGTACCCCAGGGCAGACGGCGCACTGATCATTTACGAAAGTGGTGTGTTAGTGGGATCATTCGGCACATACACCACTAGAGACATGCTTGCCGTGGTGTACGAAGGCAATACCGTTCGCTACCTCAAAAATGGCATCACCCAACGCAGCGTTGCCACCACCGCAGGGCGCACTTTTTACCTAGACACTAGTCTGTACGACACAGGCTTCACCCTCAACGACCTCCAATACGGTGTGTCTAATCTAGCGACCGCCTCAACAAGCATCACGCTAAACGGCAACTCACTCAGCAAAACCAGTGGCACGACTGGCTGGAATGCTGATGCCTATAGCCAAAATGGTCTCACAGGCGGAGCCTACATCTCAGCCCGCGTAGGACAAACCAATATGTACGGCATGTTTGGTTTGAACAGCGAGCCCACCACCGACAGCAGCTACACCTCACTCGATTATGCTTGGTACTCCTTGCCAACTGGGGTACTGCAAATTTACGAAAGCGGTGTGTTAGTCGGTTCATTCGGCACCTATACCCCCACCGACGTGCTGTCCGTGGTGTACGAAGGCAGCACCATCCGTTATCTCAAAAACGGCATCACCCAACGCAGCGTTGCCACCACCGCAGGGCGTACTTTTTATCTAGACACTAGCCTATACAACACAGGCTACACCCTCAATGATCTTCAATACGGTGTGTCTAATCTAGCGACCACCTCAACAAACATCACGCTAAACGGCAACTCAATTAGTAAAACCAGCGGCGCGACTGGCTGGAATGCCGATGCCTATAGCCAAAACGGTCTCGTCAGCGGCACTGTCAATGCGACCACAGGCAACCCCAGCTGTCAGGTAGGCAGCAATATCGCCGTAGGCGCAAGCTGTACGGTCGCCCTTCAGTTCACCCCCACCGCCAATCAGGCTGTCGGCATCAAAACCGCCACCTTAACCCTCACCGACAACGCCAGTCCCGCCACCCAAGTCATCAGTATGACAGGCACCACCGTCATGCCCGCCAATACCACCGCTACGATTTCCCGCAGCGCGCTGGCTTTTAGCACCCCGATCCTCACCAACAGCCAAGTGCAAACGCTGACCTTGAGCAACACAGGCACCACCCCGCTGCTGGTGTACAACACCGCAATACAACTAATGGGTACCAACCCTGGACAATTCGCCATGGTGATCCTCTCGCCCAATAATTGCCTATCGGTCAGCGGTGTCACCGTCCCCGCAGGCGGCAGTTGCGCGCTGGACATCCAGTACAAACCCAGCGCAGGCGCAGTGGTCGGGACGACCTACACCGCCAACCTGAGTTTTACCCTCAACGTCCCCGTCAACCCCAGCGTCAGCCTAACAGGCACACCGTTCACGGGACTCAACACCTACTACATCCACAGCGACCACCTCGACAGCCCGCGCAGCATTACCAACACGGCGGGGCAGGAGGTGTGGCGGTGGGACAATACTGACCCGTTTGGCAACAACATCGCCAATGAAAACCCCGCTAATCAAGGCAATTTCACCTTCAACCTGCGCTTCCCAGGGCAGTATTTTGATAAAGAAACAGGGCTGCACTACAACGTCAATCGGGATTACAATCCAGCGGTGGGGCGGTATATTGAGAGTGATCCGATTGGATTGCAAGGCGGAATTAATACATTTGGGTATGTGGGCGGGAATCCGCTGGGGTTTAGTGATCCGCTGGGGCTTTCGCCATGCCCATGCCCTAAAGTTCCGCCACATCCTCCTTCGGCTTGTATTGATAGAAATATTGAGATCGCAAAAGATTATCCTGTATACGTTCCATATAGTGTTTTTGGGAGCGTAAAAGTTGCCGCCCATTTTTGGGCATTCAAGGATAACGTGAGGAACTATGCGCCATGGGATTACAAACGCCAAGATCCAAAATATGAAGCTTTTGGAAATTTTAATTATGGCGCAGTTGCTGAAGCGATGGGTATGTCTGCATATATAGCTGAAAATGGCGCGGGAATTTATCAACAGTGGCACGGTAAGGCGGAGTTTGGAAAAGGAACCGCATTTATCGAATGGCCATATGGGGATCAGCCAAGTGACGCGGAAAATATTGCGGATGGTCGCCGCTATGTTCAATGCGGCTGCAAGTCAAAGTAATAACGATGAAAAATATATCTTTCGCAGTAATAGCATTTTTTATTGGGTTCGTCTCAATGTGGCTGGTTTCTGCTTATAACAAAAGTGGCGAATACCATACTCTCCCACCTGGACAGGAGCTAAATAGGCAAGTTTCACCCAATAAATCTCTCGTAGCCTTTGTTTGGCTACCCGACATTGGTGATTCTGTTATGGTTTCACAGCCTTATCAAATATGGGTAGAAAGTTTACGGCCAGCAGAAAAACAATTGGTTTTAGAGGCGGATAAAACTGACTCGCTTTTGATGACTTGGCGGAGTCCAGAATTGCTTGAAATATGTTACAGCAATGCGCAGATTTACCACTTCTGGAATAGTTTTTTGGCTATTGAGCAAAATTCATCAGAAAGACAAGAGGTTGAAATTGTATTGCGGAAGGTGCAAAGCATGAAGGATTGCAAAATCCAAAATCTGTAGCCCGCGTAATGCGCAATCGTTATTGCGCTTCATATAAATTCTTTGTTAAATCAATCCATTGGTGCAATGCGCTTTGCTTATTGACCCCCTACGCTGGCGGGTAGTTTTTTGACGGTGACGGAAAAAATCAAAAGCGTGCGAATCTGTCGCCCCTACGAAAACCCATGACAAGCCCGCGCGGGATATGCCGTCAACTCGTAAGGCGGATTCGCCCCATTTTCCCCGCCAAACGAGCCTGCTGCGCGAATCCCCTTGCAGTGTTACAATCGCAACTCACTTTCACGGAGGTTTGCCATGCCCGCCATCAGTATGTTTTACGGCATCATTATTCGGATGTTGTTTATGGATACACAACAGCATCATTTACCGCATTTGCAGTTGGAATATCAAGGCATGAAAGCAGTCGTGTCCATTCCTGACGGCAATTTGCTGGAAGGCGAATTGCCGAACAAAAAACTGCGATTGGTGCAGGCGTGGATTGCGATTCACGAAGAGGAATTGATGGCGGATTGGGCGTTGGCGGTGAGGGGTGAAGCGGTGTTTCCGATTGATCCGTTGCGTTAAGGAGTGGGCGATGATTGAAGTCAGTTTGGTTAAAACAGTGGCAGATTTTGGTTTGCTGCTGACGTTCGCAAATGGGGAGCAACGGCATTTTGATATGCGCCCTTATTTGCACTATCCCGTGTTTCGCCGCTTAGAAAATCCCGCTTTTTTTGCCTTGGCACGGGTCGATTACAGCACCGTCACTTGGCCTGGCGAAATCGACATCGCCCCCGAAACGCTTTACCACAAGTCGGTTTCGTTAGCTCGTGCAGATACGATTAGCGCAGCGTAATCGTACATTCACTGAGGCATGAAGCCCACTTTACCGCGTAGTTGCGTGGCATTTATTGGGCTTCGCTACGCTCAAACCAAGCTATGACCATTGGCGAAAATGTACCGCCAACCTGATCTTTAATTAAATACCCCCGTCAACCCCAGCGTCAGCCTAACAGGCACACTGTTCACGGGGTTGAGGACTTATTACATCCACAGCGACCACCTCGACAGCCCGCGCAGCATCACCAACACGGCGGGGCAAGAAGTGTGGCGGTGGGACAATACCGACCCGTTCGGCAACAACATCGCCAACGAAAACCCCGCCAACCAAGGCACCTTCACCTTCAACCTGCGCTTCCTAGGGCAATCTTTGACCGCGAAACAGGGCTGCACTACAACGTCAATCGGGATTACAATCCTGCGGTCGGGCGGTATGTGGAGAGTGATCCGATTGGATTGCGGGGTGGGATTAACACCTTTGGGTATGTGGGGGGGAATCCGCTGGGGTATTCTGACCCTGATGGTTTGGCTCGTAAGCTTGATCCCAATGGTCAAGAGTGCAAATCTCTCAAAGATAAAATCCAGAGAAGAAAAGCAAAGATTAACGAACGAATTCGTACGTGCAAAGCTAATCCAGAAAACTTGCCTTACTCACCACCGTTCCATGGTGCTCCACAAAGCATGAGCGTTCAAGGACACGAAGAGATAATTCAGGAGCAAAAGGATTTTCTAAAAGAAGATGAAGCACTATACGAAGATAAATGTGGTGGCGGTGGTGGTTCTGCCACAGCACCCGTAACGGATCAGGAGAAAAAGGCGGCGGCTGCTGTTGCGGGAGCTGGTGCTGTTTACTGGATTATTAGTGAGTCACTCAGGGTGCTTTTCCCTCCGCGCAATTTGATACCTGTGCCATAGGAGAACCGTACATGAAAGAGCTTAGAGATCGGCATGGTAGTCCTGTTGGCGACCGCGAAGATTTTAACGGAATAGACTTTGATTCTGTTGATCTGCGTGATGTCAATTTCAGTGGAAAAGTTATGGAAGGAGCTAATTTTGCAGATTCGGATATGACGGGATCAAATCTAGAGGGTTGTGACTTGTATGGGGCAGTTTTTTTTCGTGCGAAACTGGTAAATGCAAATTTGAAAAATTCATGTCTTCGTGGTGCCGATCTAGAGCTTGCCAACATGGAAGGCGCAGATTTGCGCGGTACAGATTTATCCAAAGATAACGTCGGCACTTCAACGCAATTGCAGGCCGCGAATCTGTTGGGTTGTTTGGTCGATGGTGCAAAATTTGCATCGGCGGTTTATGACAAAAACACGAAATTCCCCAAGGGGTTTAACCCGCAGGTAAACGGGATGCTGTTGGTAGAGTCAGGATAGGGGTAGAGAAACCCGTAAGGTGGATTGCTGCGCGAATCCACCCTACTACGCTGTCGCGGTGGGGGGAGTTGCGCGCTCGACATCCAGCACAAACCCAGCGCAGGCGCGGTGGTGGGGACGACCTACACTGCCAACCTGAGTTTCAACCTGAACGTCCCCGTCAACCCCAGCGTCAGCTTAACTGGCACGCTGTTCACGGGACTTCAAACCTACTACATCCACAGCGACCACCTCGACAGCCCGCGCAGCATCACCAACACGGCGGGACAAGAAGTGTGGCGGTGGGACAATACTGACCCGTTTGGCAATAACATCTTCAGATACTGATATTCAAGGTGCTCAACTTAAGCGATGTACTCCCCCCGCAAGGTGTGTCTGACCACCTGCGTGATTTTGACTTGGGCAAATTGCCCGATCAGGTCGGGAGTGGCGCGGAAGTTGACGATGCGGTTATTGTCGGTGCGTCCTGCTAATTCGTTCGCATCTTTTTTGGACACACCTTCGACCAGTACGCGTTGGGTCGTGCCCAGCATCCCTTCGGCGATGGCGGCTTCTTGTGTCATCAATTTGGCTTGCAACTGATGGAGTCGGGCGGTGCGGATGGTGTCGGGCGTGTCATCGCGCAACTCGGCGGCGGGTGTGCCAGGACGCGGGCTGTATAAAAAACTAAAGCTATTGTCGAACACCACATCGTCAATCAACTTCAGGGTGGCGGCAAAATCTTGCTCGGTTTCACCTGGGAATCCCACAATAAAATCCGACGTAATGCAAATATCAGGACGCACCGCACGCACGCGGCGGATGATGGACTTGAATTCCAACACGGTGTGACCGCGTTTCATGGCTGCGAGTATGCGATCTGAACCTGATTGCACGGGTAAGTGTAAATGGCTGACCAGCTTGGGCGTGGTGGCATACACATCAATCAGACGTTGGGTCATTTCTTTGGGGTGCGAGGTGCTATAGCGTATCCGCCCGATGTCGTCCATCGCGGCAATGGCTTGAATCAGATAGGCCAAATCGACCGTGTCCTCATCTTCCGTGGTGCCGCAATAGGCGTTGACGTTTTGACCAATCAGGGTCACCTCTTTGACCCCTTGTGCGACCAAGGCTTCAATTTCGTGCATTACATCCGCAAAGGGACGTGACACTTCTTCGCCACGGGTATATGGCACGACGCAGAAGGTGCAGTATTTGCTACAGCCTTCCATGATGGCGACAAAAGCCGAGCCTGCCGTGGTTTGGTGGGTCGGCAAATGGTCAAACTTTTCAATTTCGGGAAAGCGAATATCCACTTGTGCCCGCCCCGTATCGCGGCGTGCTTGGATCAATTGGGGTAAGCGGTGCAAGGTTTGCGGGCCAAAGACCACATCGACATACGGTGCGCGTTGCACAATCGCCGCACCCTCTTGACTAGCAACGCAGCCGCCCACGCCAATAATGATGTTAGGATTTTTTTGCTTCAAGGCACGTATCCGCCCTAAGTCTGAAAACACTTTTTCTTCGGCTTTTTCACGTATTGAGCAGGTGTTGAGCAAAATCACGTCCGCTTCTTCAGGATGCTCAGTTTGTTCCATGCCTTCGCAGGCACGCATCACATCCGCCATTTTTTCCGAGTCATACTCGTTCATTTGGCAGCCATAGGTTTTGATATAAAGTTTTTGAGTCACGCGTGTATTTGTTTGGTTAAGTTGGGGGCGAGTTTAAAGCGCGCGGGGGCAGCAATCAACCCGTTATTGCGGAAGGTGTTTTTCAAAAAGCGTCTCGCCCTCGTTAAAGACGAGACGCTATGGGTAGATTAGCTAGCGTTGTTTTGTTTTTGTATGGCCGCTTCGACGGAAGTTTGCACCATGGTTTCGATGGCTTTTTGTGCATCAGCTTCTTTGCGGGCATTTTCTTGTGGGTTATCCAGCAAGGTGGCTCCCATTTTCTTCACGACACCTTCCAGCGCGCCGACAAAAAGATTGAGGATACGATGTACCAGCGAAGCCGAGAAACCGCCTAATAAGGCAAGGGCGGGCTTACCCAAGCCATTTAACACTTTTGAGGGGTCTTCGATCGGGATGAGGCTCGCCAGTATCAGTCCCGCAATAATGCCCACTTGTATGCGTATCCAATACGACGCATCAAATTTGGGATCAAAAATGCCGCTGACGATGTATTCATTGGCTTGAAATAACGAGGAAAAACTCGCCCCTAAGGCAGCAGCGAAGACGAAAAATAATAAATTCACCAGCAAAGGAAGTCCATGCTGCGTAAAAATAACCCCACCCGTCGCGGTAATGTACGGAGACTGCGAGATCAAGAGAAAACCGATCAGCGATAAAAAAGAAACCAGCATCAAGCGACGTAATAACGGCACGGTGCTTAACCAATTAAAGCTACTTTTTTTAGTAAAAATAGGATCCAGCAACAAAATGGCGCGGGGGGTGGCGGGGGCAATCGCGGCACTGAGTAAATCATGTACTTCGCTCAGTTGGGTAATGTCTAGCGCGGTAGTGCGATCAAATACATAGCTGCCTACTTGCTTTTCCCTTTCGCGCTGTTGATGTTCGGCACTAAATTTTTCCGCCACTGCAAACACGCGAGTGGGGATTTTCTGACCTGCCGACATAGTATAGCGAATCATGGAATTCACTTCTTTGAGAAATAAATCCCGAATTTGCGTGGGATCGTCATCCAACTCGCGGATACGCATCTGGGAGTCTGCATCTTCTATGCACAGGGACGGTGTATCGACTTGAGCGGGTATGGTCGTATCGGTAGCGATGGGTGTAGGTGTGGACATGGCGACTCCCGTATGAATGAGGTGAAAAACAAGGTGAGCGCATTTTACTCGAATTGTTGAGACTGTACTTTTCGCAACGAAAGTTTTTGTCTTGTGCTACATTGCGCGCCGTTTTGAGGTGCTTGGCTATTTTGTAGTCGAGTTAAACGGGAAGCAGGTGCGATTTTTCTATGCCTGCGCTGCCCCCGCAACGGTAAGTCAGTGTGGACGCGTCATCATGCCACTGTGCGTTCAGCATGGGAAGGCGATGCGTTTTGTCTGATAAGCCCGGATACCGGCCTGAGAACTTTGTACAGGAGATGCTGCGGGTCGGCGCATACTCCTTCCCTCTAGCAGGGGGAAGGTCGGGATGGGGGTTGAAAGGTTGTACTGTGCAAAAGTTTCGCACGGTGCGGAGATTCTACCCCCACCCTAGCCCTCCCCCTGCAAGGGGGAGGGAACTATCCACCTTGCGCTTCCCACCCGCCGCACTCCTGAATTTTTAACGTTCCAACGGGGACGCTTGGAACTTTTCAGGAAGAAAATCATGCAACAAAAATTGATCTCACTCGCGCTGTTTGGCGCATTTACCTTGCCGTGCGCGGCATTCGCGGACACGACAACCTTAGATGAAGTCGTCGTCACCGCTACACGCACGCCACAGTCCTTAAACAAAACCCTTGCCGACACCACCGTGCTGAATGAGCAAGCTATTCGTCAGTCGGGTGCACCCGACGTGGCTACGCTGCTGCGCGCTGCGGCAGGCGTGGAAGTGGCGCAATCGGGTGGCTTAGGCGCGAATGCCAGTTTGTTTATGCGCGGCACGAATTCCAGTCATGTGCTGGTGTTGTTGGATGGCGTGCGTATCAGCTCGGCGACAACTGGCACGACGGCGTTAGAGCATCTGATGCTGGACAATATCGCCCGTATCGAAGTGGTGCGTGGCAATGTCAGCAGTTTGTATGGCTCGGAAGCCATTGGTGGCGTGATTCAGTTGTTTACGAAACAAGGCAGCGGCGCGCCCGCGTTCAATGCCAGCGCAGGTTTTGGCAGCCACAGCACGCAAAAAATGGCGGCAGGATTTTCGGGTGCGGCGAATGACACCACCTTTAGTCTCAATGTCGGCAATGTGAAAACCAACGGCGTGTCGGCGATTAACCCGCGCTTAGCCCCCGCCGCCAATCCCAACAACGATGGCTATAACAACACTACCGTCAGCGGGCAAGTGCAACATGCTTTCAATGCCGATCACGCCTTATCCGCTACGGTGTTTAGCACGCGTGGTAACAAGCAATACGACAGCTCTTTTGGCTTGCCAACTGATACCAATAATTTACTCACCACATTGGATAAATTTTCGGTTGCTTCCGATAATCAATTTACCCAAGCGTGGCATTCGCAATTGCGTTTGGCGCAAGGCACGGACAGCAATCATGCTTATTTAAACGGTGCGCCGTCGTTCTTTTTCCAAACGCGCAGCAATCAGCTCACTTGGCAAAATGATGTGGCATTGACTGAATCACAAAAAGTGAGTCTCGCCGTCGAACAATTGGCGCAACAATTATCTTCTGATACTAAATATAGCCAAACAAAACGTACCGTGAATAGCCTGTTGGGCGGCTATGTGGGCGAATTCGACGCGCATCAAGTGCAACTGAATGTGCGACAAGATCGCTATTCTGATATGGGTAATGTGAATACGGGGCTGTTGGGTTATGGCTGGCAATTCGCGGATGCGTGGCGCGCCACCGCCAGTGTGAGCAATGGTTTTAAAGCACCGACCTTTGCCGATATGTATTACCCGCTGAGCTTTGGGTATGCGGGCAATCCGAATTTGCGTCCAGAACGGGCGGATAATCGCGAAGTCGGCGTGCATTACGCAGCGGGTGGACAAAGTTTCAAAGCCGTGTATTTTGACCAACGCATTCGTGATCTGATTGTGATTAACAATACCTTTACCAGCGTGACCAATCTCAATCAAGCGCGGATTGACGGCGTGGAATTGCACTATGCGGGTACCTTTGACCGCACCCGACTGACTGCCAATCTGACGCTGCAAAATCCACGCGATGGAGCCACGGGTACACGTTTGCTACGCCGCAGCAAAGAACTTGCGACCCTAGGCATTATGCAAGATTTGGGGGCTTGGAAAGTGGGCGGCGAGTTGCGCCATAGCGGTTCGCGCTCCGACACCAACATTGCAACCTTCGCTCCCGTCACGCTGCCTAGCTACCAACTGGTCAACCTAACGGCGAATTACACCATTGATAAGCAACTGTCGCTGACGGGGCGGATTGATAACCTATTCAACAAGGACTACATGCAGGTACATGGCTACAACACCTTAGGACGCACGGTGTTTGTGGGGTTGAGTTACCAGCCGTAAGATCAGGAATGGCGAAGAGAGAAGTGACTTAGGCTCATCTCTTCGCAATTCGCGAGTTTCCCCCCATCCACGTGTGAAAGAGGGCGGGGGAGCTGTACGAATGGGTGGCATGCTTGGGTAGACAAATCAGCAAAGAATGGAAATCCTAATTTTTCTGCCGCCCTGAAAATGCTAATATCTCCATCCCGCTGCCAGCATGGAAGTTACTATGTTACGCCCGCAATTCACAAAAACTTTAGCGAACACACTGAGCAAGGAATCCGTCAACGTTCACGGCGAGGTCGGACAAGGTCAGTCGCGTTTAGTGGAAGATCTCAGCCGATTGATGCGGCAAAGTGGATGGATGGTGTTGTCTATCGACTTGAATAGCTGGAAGGAAGACTATCATGGCATGGTGGGCGAGCTCTCCAAACAGGTACGTGCCGAATTTATCACGGTAACCAAATCCACCAAAGGTTTTGGTACCTTGATCGCCACGTTGGATAAACATGCGGGTCAAACCCCCGTGCTACTGGTGCTAGAGAACTTTGATGCCTTACTGAATAACGCTCTGCATTTTGATAGCAATTATGCGCAATTCATAGACCACCTTAATAGTTTACGCAACCAAGAAAATCACCGATTGCTGGTCATGACAGGCGATCACTACCTTGAATATCGTGTGTATGCTGACAAAATTCGTGACCTTTCACTCCTACACTTAACCCCTTTTGAACTAGAAGCACTGTCCTACAACGACATCTTGGTTGAGTTGCAACGACACGTCACACAATTAAATGACGATGAGTTGGCCTTGTTGACCCGCACGATTTATACGCACCCACGCGCTTTTGAATTCCTAGAACACTGCATCGCGCAATTGGCACAAGGCAATAGACAGGAACTGCCTTTAGTACACCGATTGAAAATTTGGGACAAACGCTTTAACCATTATCAGAAAAGAAGCATACGCAAACATTTTGACCAGCTCTTAAATTGGTTTGCCATTATGGGTAGGGAAGCGGCGAATTGGTCGTTCCAATCAAAATTATTGCGGATTTCTGTGTTCGGGTTAGTCACGACGGTGCTGGTGTTTTTCGATAAAGTAAAACCTTTCTTGCAATCACTGAAAGGGTGGTTCAAGTGAACACTCGGCGGGATGAAGCGACACACTGCAAATCCTGCATACCTAAAAATACGAGACAAGTATTGCAATGGGTGATTTTTGAACCCACGTTATTGCTTCGTTATAGCAAAAAACTCAACCATAAACAAACCGCTCTTATTTATCTGCGGGCCTCACTTTGGATCAGCCTTGTCAGTATGCTGCTATTTCTACTGAGTCGATTGCTGATGGTTACCTTTGACACACCCCGCTTATTCCCCTCAGAATATCTAGCTAAATTTGTAGGTAATTATCATTTACAAGCGACGCTCGAACAAAAAATGTTTTTTGTCGTTCAACAACATATTACTGGATTCATCAATGGATTGATTTTGGGTCTAGCAGGGGGAATGATGGTCGGACTGGTGGCAGGGTTGGCAGCTGGATTGGCGGCGGGCTTAGCGGCTGGGTTAGTGGCTGGGCTGACAACGGGTTTGGCAGCAGGGGTCGTCACTGGGTTAACCGCTGGCTTAGCAACGGGTTTAGCCGCTGGATTGGCGACGAGCTTGGCTTTCGGCGTTACTGTTGGCATGTTTCTGAGCGTAGTAGGGGGTGTGGCTTTTGGTGTTGCATTCGCGCTCACGGTAGGACTCTCTTTAGGACTCCCGCCAGGGCTGACTTTTGGCTTGGCATTTGGATTCTCTTTCGGATTAGGCTGGCATCTATCCTATTTCCGCTACTATTTTTATCCATTTCATCTGTTGCGTAGCCTGTGGCGCATGAATTTTTACAACGCACCTTACCATCAAGACGAGCGAATTTGGTTACCCTTGTGGGGTGTCAGCAGCAAATTACGTCGCCTAGCATTGGTCACACCCCACGACGCACAAAAATTTGTCGCTTTTTTGCGTGAATTTCGCCCTTTACAAAGCAAGCTGGCGGATGAAATTGCTTACGCCGCGTGCGCGGGGATCTGGCTCAGCCAACCTTTAACCTTTGAATGCCTCACCCCGCCCAATATTGAAAACAAAAGCCTACAACCTTCTGATGATTGGCTCAATCAGTTGCACACCTTAAAAGCACAGCTGATCGCTTACCGCCATCAAATTCAACCCTCTCTCAAGCAACAACAATTCCAACTGGTTAGAACGCAACTCACCCACTTTTACAATCAAACACTGGTGGAAGATAGATGTTGGCGAGAAGAATATTTACAGGCACTAAGCTTATGGCAAAAAGTTGCCCAAGAAGAAGCGCGAAAACTGGATGCAGAAGTGCAGCAACAAGAACCGATTACCCGCAATGTCTATTTATCAGGCGAAGCCTTGCGTCCCAACAGCAATGCGCAAGTGTTTTTGGGACGAGACGATATAAAAGATGAGTTAACGCGACGCATTTGCAGTGCGGAGCAAATGCCTTTATTTTTGATCCAAGGACAACGGCGTGTAGGCAAAACCAGTTTGCTGAATTTTTTAGAACCCTTACTGGGTAGCGGTTTTAGGGTGGTCTATCAGGATTTGCAAAGTGCACGCATCGGTAATACGGTATCTGGTTGGTTGGCAGATCTACAAACACAAATTCACCGCAAGTTGGACTTACCCGAAGTAAAACCCAGTGTGCCTGCGACTTGGCTGACGGCATGGCAATGGTTTGAAGCGAACTTAGAGCAATTGCAACTCGATGATTATAAGCTTATTTTAGCACTAGATGAATATGAAGCCTTGCATCGCTTACTACAAACAGACCCCGATCAAGGAGGATTATTGTTAGCCGCGATGCGCAGTTTTTCACAACGACAAAATCAGATTGTATTTTTATTTGTCGGTGCGGCTTTGTTTGTTGAATTAGAAAATCCGCATTGGGCACACTATTTGGTACACGCCCAAACTTTCCGCGTCGATTATTTACCCTATGCCGACGCATACAGATTGATTACCGAACCCGTCAGTTTAATTTACCCCCCTGAATTGCCTGATCAAATGGTGAACTTGACCCAAGGCCATCCCGCCTTGTTGCAGTTATTGTGTTCAGAAATGGTCAATATCGCCAACCGCACGCCTCGCAAAAATATGACCCAAGCGGATTTAGACATCGCCGTACAAAAAGTCATAGATGACAGTTCTACCGCGCCTATGGTGGTATTTTGGCAACAGTTTTGTGCCGACAATGCCTGCAAAGCCACGGTGCGTGACCTACTCCACGACCAGAATCCTCGCGACAGAAATCAACTGAACCGACTGCGCGAACATGGTTTCATTGTGCAAAATGCCGAAGGAAAATGGCAACTCCGTGTTCCTTTTTTTGAAAAATGGTTACGGCGGTTTGATCGCGTGGAGTTGGACTGATGCAGCACTATTCCACTTCCCTGTGCTGGTTTCGGCGCGATTTACGGCTGCATGACCACGCGGCGTTATACCACGCGTTGAAAAACGGCGCGGCGGTACACTGCGTGTTTGTGTTCGACACCGATATTTTAGATACTTTGCCCAATCGAGCGGATAGACGCGTGATGTTTATTTGGCACAGCGTGCGGGAGCTGCAACTGGCTTTGCAGGCATTGGGCAGCACTTTACATATTTTGCATGGCAGTGCACGCGAATTAATTCCTCATTTCGCCCAAAAACTTAACGCGCAAGCGGTGTTTTGCAATCACGACTACGAACCCGATGCGATTGCGCGGGATGCGGCAGTATCTGCGGCATTGGCGCAACACAACATCGCTTTTCACGACTATAAAGATCAGGTAATTTTTGAGCGAGATGAAGTGCTGACGGGTGCGGGCAAGCCCTTTAGCGTGTTTACGCCCTACAAAAACGCGTGGCTGAAAAAGCTGATTGATGCGGATTTACAAGCCTATCCCACCGAAAATCACTTCGACTCGTTGGCATCCGTCAACGCGACGGACACGTTACCCAGCCTGACCAGTCTAGGTTTTGAAGAGATGCCGCCCAGCGCGCTACCTTGCGGCATGACGGGTGCGGAAGCCTTGTTTGCAGACTTCCAGCCACGCATGGAGATGTACCATGAGCGGCGCGATTTCCCTGCGATGAAAGGCGTGTCCTATCTTTCTACCCATCTGCGTTTTGGCACAATTTCCATCCGCAGTTTGGCGCGCCACGCCTATTTCACAGGCGGTGAGGGCGCGCAAACTTGGTTGTCGGAATTGATTTGGCGCGACTTTTATCAAATGTTGTTGTATCACCATCCGCGCGTGGTCACGCAATGTTTCAAACCGTCATTCGATGCGCTGGTGTACGACAATCGCGCCGAGCATTTTGACGCGTGGAAGCACGGACAAACGGGCTATCCGCTGGTAGATGCGGGGATGCGGCAACTCAATCAAACAGGCTTTATGCACAATCGCTTGCGCATGGTGGTCGCGTCATTTTTGGTCAAAGATTTGCACATCGACTGGCGATGGGGCGAGCGTTATTTTGCGGAAAAGTTGCTGGATTACGACTTGGCGGCGAATAACGGCGGTTGGCAATGGGCGGCTTCAACAGGCTGCGACGCGCAACCGTGGTTTCGGATTTTCAATCCCGTCACCCAGTCGGAGAAATTTGACCCCAGCGGCAAATTCATCCGTCGCTATGTGACGGAATTGGCAAACTGTCCTGATAAATTTATCCACGCACCGTGGAAATCGCCTACAGACTTTGCTTACCCCGCACCTATCGTCGATCACGCCGTGGCGCGAGAAGGCTGGCTGGCGTTATGCCGACGGTATTTGCCAGCACCTTCTACAGCAGATTAACGACAAACCAGCGTACCAGATCCCCTCGCCCGTTTACGGGAGAGGGTTAGGGAGAGGGGGCTTGCGACACTCACCCTCTCCCCCCGCCCCTCTCCCACTTGTGGGCGAGGGGAGTTAGTGCTCAACTTGTTTTGAAGACTTTCCTTTGCCGCCCTTATTCGGATGAAACGTCAACGGCACTACGGACGGTGACGGGCTTTTGAGGATATTGGGGCGTATCGTGCCGATGACGTGCATTTCGCAGGCGCGGCAGTCGAATTCCAAGCGTAGTTCGTCTTTGCCGCTGACCAGTGTCATGGGGTCGGCGCGCACCGTGCCTTGTACGCCTTGCACGCCTTTGGCTTGTTTCGGGCATAGGCTGAGGGAGAAACGGATGCAGTGGCGGGTCACCATCAGCGACACTTCGCCTTTGGTTTTGTGCGATTCAAAGGCGGATTCGATCAGTTTTACGCCGTGCTGGGCGTAAAAATCGCGGGCTGCGGTGTTATAGACGTTGGCGAGGAAGGATAAATTGACTTCGGGGTAAGTCGGCGGCGGTTGCACTTCAGCTTTGCGCGGCACGCGGGTGTACGCGGCGGCGCGCACGGCTTCGAGTGCGGTCAATGCGTCGCGGCGCAATTTGTTCAAGGCGGAGCTGGGGATGTGATACGGCTGCGACCAATCCACGGTCAAGTCGCCGCGCAAGGAAAATTCGCTGGTGCCGAAGCGGTCGAGTTGCTGCCGCAATTGTTCCACGGCGGTATCGGGTTGCTGCGCGGGTTGTTGGTCGCCCGTCCACTGCGCGCTGGCGCGGTAGCCGTCTTCGTCTGTGAGTGTCAGCGCGAAGCCGTCAGGGATTTCGGCGAAGTGCGCACTGACTCCAATTCGCCGTTCACTGGATTTTCGGGTCAGCAATAGTTCCCAAGCGTGGTCGCTGTTGCGGTTGATTTCCAGCCCAACGCGCAATCCAACCAAGGTATTCAGCGGATCGTTCGACCATACGCGCCAGCATTTGCCGACTTTTTCAGCGCGATTGGCACGGATGCCGCGCACCACGCGCTGGTGGGTGTAGTTCAAGCCATCGCCGTTCGCCATCGTTTCGGCGGTATCGATTTCAAACCAGTCATCGCCTATTTTGGTGACATAACCCAACGGCAACCCAACAAACGACGGCGAATCAAACGCGCCGATGTCGGCTTTGCGCCCGTTGGTAAAGTAATCGGTCGCGCCGCGATGGAAGGTTTTGTCGGGATTCGGGGTAAACAAAAGCTGCGTTTTGCCACTAGACGCAGCGTGCAACTCAGGCTGTTCCGTCAAAATTTCGTCCAACAATTGGCGGTAATACCCCGTGATATTTTTGACGTAAGGCGCGTCTTTGTAGCGACCTTCGATTTTGAAACTGCGCACGCCCGCCGCGATCAACGCCCGCAAATTCTCGCTTTGGTTGTTGTCCTTCACCGACAGCAGATGTTTTTGATACGCTACCACCCGCCCCTGTTTGTCCTGCAAGGTGTAAGGCAAACGGCAAGCCTGCGAACAATCGCCGCGATTCGCGCTGCGCCCCGTTTGCGCGTGGCTGATGTTGCACTGCCCCGAATACGCCACGCACAGCGCGCCGTGGATAAAATGTTCCAGCACCGTATCTTCGGGCACGACTTTGCGCACAGCGGCGATTTCCTTCACCGTCAATTCCCGCGCCAACACCAATTGCGAAAACCCGACTTGCGCCAAAAATTTGGCTTTTTTAGGCGTGCGAATGTCGCATTGCGTCGAAGCGTGCAAATCTATCGGCGGCAAATCCAGCTCCAACAGCCCCATGTCCTGCACAATCAGCGCATCCACGCCCGCCTGATAACAATCCCACACCATCTGCCGCGCCGCTTCCAGCTCGGCATCATGCAAAATCGTGTTCAACGTGACAAAAATTTTGGCGCGAAAACGATGGGCAAAACTCACCAATTCGGCAATATCGCGCAACGCATTCCCCGCCTTATCCCGCGCCCCAAACGCAGGCCCGCCGATATACACCGCATCCGCCCCATGCAAAATCGCCTCCCGCCCAATAGCAGCGGTTTTAGCGGGGGCGAGGAGTTCGAGGTAAGGGGACGTGGACATGACCAATACAATGAGAAAGCAATACAAGAGGAGTACGAATCAAACTGATCGTATAAAAATTTTCAGAGTGAAGCTGCACTATTGAGAGAAGTTACGTTGATATTTGTTCTATTTACGCGGAAGAAAGGCTTCGTTGGCTTTTCTGTTGTCACAAATTCAACCGCACCAGCCTCCATCGCCACATGAAAGTGAATTGCATCCACGGCACCCATGCCAAACTCACAAGCAAGGCTTAATGCACTTTCAAGCAGCTCTGGAGTAGTGTCGACCATGCATGAGGCTGCATTGAAATAGTCATTGTAAAAAGCAATTTCATCCTCATTTTTGTTAAAACTTGCTTTTGGCAATAATTCGAGCTTTAAGAAAATAGACACCACAAACTCCCTGTCGGCATCATCAATCACTGCAAAAGCTGCCTGAGCCAATGCGTCTTCCCCTCGAAATGCAGATAACAACACCCCTGTATCAAGGAACGTAAGTATTTTAGGCTGTGTTACGTTAAACGAATTCATCCTCTCTGCTCTTCAACCATAGCGTTGATTTCATCAAGCGCAAGAAGATTCATTCCTCGTGCTAACGCTCTTGCCCTATGCTCCAAGAGTCTGCGCCCTAGCTCCGTTTTGGGTTTAGGAAATCCAGATTTATTTTTTAAAGAAACAATCTCAAATTTATTTTGTAGATGGTACTGATCAATACGTTTAAGGGTAACACTTCGTGAAATGTAATCGCCCCTACTATTGGAACGAACCACTATGTGCGCCTCTGCCGAAGATACCACATGGGGGCTAGACAAGATAACCGCCATCACTGGCAAATACTTCGTCAATATTAAGTTATGTTGCATCACGATCTTTCAAAATCGTACCAAAGACATCCTCAAAAATTTTTTGCTCTTGAGCTTGAAGAGCAATATGTCCGATGTTTTTTTCATAATCTTCAATAACCTTAAAAAGCATAACTGCTATTGTTTTCGCAAGTGCAGGCCCCATCGAAACAGTCATTTCATCCAACCTTATTGGTGCGGGAGTATTTCCAACGACTGAACCATCAGGTGTTCCCTGCCTTAAAAATTTTAAGTTAATATCATATGGAGAGACGGCGAGCTCCAACCCATTGCTATAAAAGAAATTTTTTTCTGACTCCATTTTACTCTCCCATAATGTGCGTATATAGATTCGGCACGATTAAATTTAGGCCGCTCCTAAATAAAACACTGTAATAATTCACTTAGTGCGTTTTATCAAAACCTCATTGTACCGAATCAACTATTAGAAATACCGCAAAATCCTAACACATAGCAAGCTTAGATGAAACGTATAATTACGTAGCAGCGGGGGAATGGGGTTCAAGCCCCCCATTTCAACTGCGGATGCAGCCCCGCCCGTTCTGCCAAGGTCAATAACATATCCATGCTGAACTCGCGCCACGCGCCTTTGAATAAGGAAGAGATGCGGGGTTGTGTGATCCCCAGCCGTTTTGCCGCTTCGCGTTGCGTTAATCCATCCGCTTGCAAACGTTCACGCAAGCGCAGCATCAGCTCCACGCGCAACGCCATCAAGCCAATACGTCCAGCCCTTTCCGTTCCACAATATTCAGCAATTTCAAGGCAATACCGCTAGGATTTTTCTCGCCAATTTCCCATTTTTGCACGGTAGAAACGCTGATATTCAGATATGCGGCGAAAACTGCTTGGCTGATTTTGGCTTTTTCGCGCAAGGCTTTGATTTGGGCGGGTTGCAGCGGATGGACGGGTTGCAAACACAATTTATCGAATTCACGCAGGGTGACATCGGGAATAACGCCTGCGCGATGTAAGCCGAGGGCGGTTTCATGCACGGCATCGAGGATGCTATTTTTCATTGACAAATCTCCTTTAATTCTTGGTTGTTCAATAACTTGGCAGTCGCCTTTTCGTCCATCTCCAGCAGCACGCTGGCTAATCGTTTTAACGCCTGCATTTCACGCTGGTCAATGTTGTCCCGCGCATTTTTGGCAAATCCATACACAAAAAACCAACGGTCGTGGGTGTTGGTTGCCAGCAAGGTTCTAAAGCCAGAACGCTTGCCTTCGCCCAAGCGTGGCACGCGCTTTTTGACCAACCCACCGCCCAACACCGCGTCTATCAATCCTCTGGACATTTCATCCACGGCGGCGCACAACGACTGGTCGGTTAACCCTTCCTTAGCTTGCCAATGCGCAAACACTTTAGTTTTGAAAACGGACATCACATTCCTTTCTGAGAATACGAAAACTATATCACTAAGTGATGTAATCATCAACTTTTAGCCAAGATTTCCCATTAGGAAGAACTCCCCTCTTCCGCCATAGGTATCTACACAACTTTGTTCCCTCCCCCTAGCAGGGGGAGGGTTAGGGTGGGGGTAGAATTTCATATAAAAACAACATACTTCATAATTTGTAGAAGCGCGTTGCACATGCCCTTGTTTGGCTGCAATTCACGCCATCGGCGCACCCTCTCCCCCTGCCCCTCTCCCACAAGTGGGCGAGGGGAGTCTGGGTTCAAATCCAGACATTCGGATCTTGTTGTTTTTGAATGAAAAGTTTAATACACCCTTATTCCAAAATGATTGGAAGTTGTGTAGATACCTATGCTCTTCCGCTCACCTCCCCCGTCTTGGTATATCATGCCGCCACTATGAAATTTGACCTGATTATTGTAGGCGGGGGGCTGGTTGGGGCGAGCCTTGCTGCGATAACCCCGCCAGTCGGCAATATTGGGACGACATCGGCGCGGGGCAATCCGCCATTTTTCCACCCCGTGATTTGTCAAATACAACCCCAAATCACGAATTGATCACTGCCTACGGTAACGCGTTGGCGAGAACGATGCAAATATGAGTGCCACGCCACGTCCAACGCTTGAAAGCTCCGCTGCCTTACGCGCCTTAGTGCGCGTTAAATATGCGCGTGGACAAAGCACGGAAGCCATGATTTTGGCGCGCCTCGGCGGACAAGCCGTCAAACAAAAACAGGTGTCCCGCCTCCCTGATGGCATTTCGCGGCTGGCTTTGCAGCAGTATGTGGAGCTGATGCCCAACGATCTCGAAGCAAAACAAACATTGGAAACATTGGGGACGATGCCCTCGCCCGCATCGCACGCCCGCACTTTTTGGCGGGGAGCGTTGTTGTTTGTGATGGTGGGCGTGGTGGCGGCTGGTTTCACCTACTGGAGTGCGATGTCAGCGGCATTTGCTTCCGTTGTATCTAAACCGATGGTAGTACCCGCCACAAACTTGCCCACGGTCGATGCGTCCATGCTCAAGCCAATTGTGATTCGAGCCGTGGGCGATGTGGTGCTGGGCAGTGATTACCCCGAACATCGCCTACCCAACGCTAGGGATCGGCAGCGCATCGCCGCGTTGCATCTCGAATTGCGCCATGCGGATATTGTGGTGGGGAATTTGGAAGGCGTACTTTCCGACCAAGGCATCTCGCGCAAAGACACGTCCAAGCCTAACGTGTTTACCTTCAAAATGCCCACCAGCTATGCCGCGACGCTCCGTGCCATGGGGTTTGATGTCATGTCTTTGGCGAATAATCACTCGATGGATTTTGGCGCGCAAGGACTGGCATCCACCCTTGCGGCTCTAAGGGCGCAGGGCATTGCACCCATGGGTGTGCCAAGTGCAGAAATCGCGATTATCAAGGTGCGCAACACCCGTGTCGCCTTTTTGAATTATAGCTATGTCCCCACCTTTACCCGCATGAACGATGCGCAACGGATCACGTTCGAGATTCAACAGGCGCGCAGTCGAGCAGACTGGGTAGTGGTGACAGTGCATGGCGGCAAGGAAGGCGCGTCGGCTTCGGGTATGCCCAAAGGGGACGAATACTTTATGAATGAATACCGTGGCAATTTAACGAAGTTTGCCCATCTCGTCATTGACGCAGGCGCGAATGCGGTTTTCGGTCATGGGCCGCATGTGGTGCGCCCCTATGAAATGTACCGAAACAAACCCATTTTTTATTCATTGGGCAATTTTGTCGGCTATCGTTCGCTTTCTACACAAGGAAAACTCGCGCATTCCATTGTGGCGGAGGTGCGTTTCAGCCCTCAAGGCGAGTTACAGGGCGCGGGCATTATTCCACTAAAACTAGATCGTTCGGGCATCCCCAGCGTTGATTACAGCGCAGAAAATGTGCAATCTTTGAGCCATTTACTGCTGGATCAGTTAGAACAACGCCCTGTGTTGAGTCTTGCCGCGCAGTCACCTGAACCGCGCAAATAAACAGCATCACGGCTAAGCAACTCGCAATCTGTCAGACGGATTCGCATCCGCAAAACCAGCGCAAAATTAAGCACCTCGCACAGCCTCACCCGCCCGCCTCTCCTATCTTGGTATATCATGCCGCCACTATGAAATTTGACCTGATTATTGTAGGCGGAGGGCTGGTTGGGGCGTGCCTTGCTGCCGCATTGCGACACAGCGGCTTGTCTTTGGCGTTGGTGGAAGCGCAGCCTCACCCCGTGCTTAACGATCAGGATTGGGACAGCCGCATTTATGCGATAGACCCCACCAGTCGGCGATATTTGGACGAAATCGGCGCGTGGCAACACGTTGATTTGCGCCGCGTCGCCCCCGTGGAAATGATGCGGGTGTTTGGCGATACGGGCGCGGCATTGGAATTTAGTGCGTATGAAATGGGCGTGCCAGAACTGGCGGTGATTGCGGAAAATCGACTGATTCATCACGCGCTGTATCAGGTGTTGCAAGAGCAAGACAACCTGACGATTTTCCATCCCGCTCGCTGTGCCGCGTTGAATTTGGCGGACGATGGCGCACATCTGACGTTATCTGACGGGCGCGAAATCCACGCCAATTTGATTGTCGGCGCGGACGGACGCGATTCTTGGGTGCGGCAACAAGCGGGGATTTTTGCCACGCCCGTGGATTATCACCATCACGGCGTAGTCGCTAATTTCCGCTGCACCCGCCCGCATCGCGGCATTGCCCACCAATGGTTTCAACCCGATGGCATCTTAGCCCTGCTGCCGCTGCCCGATAACCAATTGTCGATGGTGTGGTCGGTACATCCTGAACAATCCGCCCGTTTGACCGCGTTAAGCAACGAGGAGCTGTGTGCCGAAGTCGCCGCCGCATCGCAACACACTCTAGGTGAACTCAGCATCGTCACCCCCGCCGTTGCTTTCCCGCTGCGCTTGTTGGTACTGCCACACATCAGCGCGCCCCGCGTCGCCCTGATTGGTGATGCCGCGCACAATATGCACCCGCTTGCTGGACAAGGCGTAAACACGGGTTTCCGCGATGCGCGCCAATTGGCAAAAATCCTACTGGAACGCGGCGCACAACCCGACTGCGGCGATGCCCTACTGATGCGCCGCTACAACCGCCAACGCAAAGAAGACATCTACACCATGCAAGCTGCAACCTACGGATTGAAGAACCTGTTCGGCAATAATGATCCGACATTGAAATGGTTGCGGAATACAGGATTAGGCGCAACCAATTCAATTGGCGTACTCAAAAAACTGCTGATGGGGCATGTGATGAAATAAAGTCGAATGCGTCGTTAAGTAAAGAGTTGATCCAAATTTTCAGGTATCGCCATCTACCAGCAATGCTCATTTGACTAAACAACAGCGTTTTGTGGGTACGACAAATTTGTACATCGCCCAAAAGGGCGAAATGCGGTGGTAAGCAGGATGATATTGACCTGATTCACGCAAAATCGTACGAATGAATTCGTACCCACATTTTGGCAAATAGAACAACGACATCAACTACAAATCAATCCCCGCCTGCGCCCGCACACCTGCGCGGAAAGCATGTTTGACATCTTGAATTTCACTGACGGTATCGGCAAGATCAAGCAAGGCTTGCGGGGCGGCGCGACCTGTGATGACGACGTGCTGCATCGCGGGGCGAGCTTTGATGTCAGCATATACGCGTGCAGCATCCAAATAGCCGTAGTTGAGCAAATACGTCAGCTCATCTAACACCACCAAATGCAACGACGCATCACGCAAGAAACCTTGTGCCACTTGCCAACCGCGTTGCGCGCTGGCAATGTCCGCTTCCCGATTTTGGGTATCCCAGGTAAAACCATCACCCAATACCTGCCAATCCACATCGGGCTGATTACCTAAAAACAGCTCCTCGCCCGTGTCGCGGCGACTTTTCAAAAACTGCGCCACGCCGACTTTTTTGCCGTAGCCCAACGTGCGCGCCACCATGCCAAAGGCCGAACTGGACTTGCCTTTGCCGTTGCCCGTCAGCACCAACAACACCCCTTTGTCCTGATCGGCGCGGGCTATTGCTGCATCGACGACAGCTTTTTTGCGCGCCATTTGTTGCTGGTGCGCGGTGTCGCTCATCGTGCTGCGATAGGAGAGCGGCTATGCAACACCACACCCAACAAAGCTGCGGGCAGCAAATACATCGCCGCACTGGTCAAGTAGGGCACATAGTATTGCGCCACTTCCTGTCCATACGCCATTGCGCCAAGGTCAGCATAGCGACCCGAAAACGCAAAGAATGTAGCGTTCGACAATACAAATGCCACACTGACTGAGGCAAATGCCAATGTCGCCAACATCACGCCATTGCGGGCGTGGGCTTGCGCGGCATAACGTCCTGTCGCCCACAACAGCGCGTAAATCGGTGCTAAAAATCCATAGGCGGGGGTTACGCAATAATCGCTCACACCAAACTGCGTGATCGCAAGGTAATCAATCCCGCCTGCCAGCACCAACAACGCCGCTAAAAAACGCGGGCTACGGATAAAAAATCCTGCCAACAAAAACACCGCCAACGACGCATCAGGTAAGTGCAATGTCGTGCCAAAATGATAAAAACGGGTGGCTGCCATCAGCGAGACTAATGCCAAGGCGATTAAAGTGGTGCGATGTGTCAATAATTTCATGATGAAACTCCTTGAAAAGATAAAAATTCGGGAATGTATTTTACGATAAGCGCGTGGAAGTTAAGTGCGCAACACTATGAGCAAAGTACCTCAAACAAGAGAAAATACAAAGCGAAAACAACGTAAAGTCCTTGTGAATAAGGCATGCAGGACGCATTTTACGTCCTGTCGGGCGATGTACAAATGAATTCGTACCCACAAAATCCACTGTTTAGTCAAAATAAGAATTGCTGCTATCTTGCACTTCTGCTGCCTTTCCAGTACCTTGCGTCCCTCGCTGGGGGTCTTCGCGTCGCGAAGTGAGATACACCCTTTGAACCTGTACGGGTAATGCCGTCGTAGGGAAGCTATCAGCCGATGCTTCCCGATTTTTTAGGAGCATCAATGAACGCCAATACCAAATTCACCGCTGATGCTGCGCATGTTGACGCAGCCGCGATCCAATCCTTACCCAATTCCCGCAAAGTATATGTCGAAGGCAGTCGTCCCGACATTCGCGTGCCGATGCGCGAAATTTCGCAAGCCGACACCCCCGACGGCATGGGTGCGGAAAAAAATCCTCCTATATATGTGTACGATTGCTCGGGTGTTTATACCGATCCTAGCGTCAAAATCGACATACGCTCTGGCTTGCCGTCGGTGCGCGATGGCTGGATTGCCGAACGCAATGACACCGAAGTGCTGGAAACCTTGACTTCCGCCTATGGTCAGCAACGTTTGCATGATCCCGAACTCGCCGAGATGCGTTTCAATTTGCGCCGTGCGCCGCGCCGCGCCAAGGCGGGCATGAATGTCACGCAAATGCACTATGCCCGCAAAGGCATCATCACGCCTGAAATGGAATACATCGCCATCCGCGAAAATCAACGCCACGAAAATATGTCGCCCATGATGTTGCGTCAACACGCGGGTGAAAATTTTGGCTCGTCTATGCCCAAGCAAATCACACCTGAATTTGTGCGCGATGAAGTCGCCGCAGGTCGTGCCGTGATTACCGCCAACATCAATCACCCCGAAGTTGAACCGATGATTATCGGGCGCAATTTCTTGGTGAAAATTAACGCCAACATCGGCAATTCTGCGTTGGGATCAAGTATCCAAGAAGAAGTGGAAAAAATGACGTGGTCGATCCGTTGGGGCGGCGACACGGTGATGGATTTATCCACGGGCAAACACATCCACGAAACCCGCGAATGGATTATCCGCAATTCCCCCGTGCCGATTGGGACGGTGCCGATTTACCAAGCCTTGGAAAAAGTAAACGGCAAAGCCGAAGACCTGACGTGGGAAATTTTCCGCGACACGCTGATTGAACAAGCCGAGCAAGGTGTGGATTATTTTACGATTCATGCGGGTGTGTTGCTGCGCTATGTGCCGATGACCGCCAATCGCTTGACGGGCATCGTGTCGCGTGGCGGCTCGATTATGGCGAAATGGTGTTTGGCGCATCATAAAGAAAATTTCCTCTACACCCATTTTGAGGAAATTTGCCAGATTATGAAGGCTTACGATGTCACCTTCAGCCTCGGCGATGGTTTGCGCCCAGGGTCAATTTACGATGCGAATGACGAAGCGCAACTGGGCGAATTGAAAACGCTGGGCGAATTGACCGAAATCGCGTGGAAACACGATGTGCAAGTGATGATCGAAGGCCCTGGTCATGTGCCGATGCAAATGATTAAAGAAAATATGGACTTGCAACTCAAATGGTGTCACGGCGCGCCGTTCTACACCTTAGGCCCGCTGACCATGGACATCGCCCCTGGCTACGACCACATCACCTCGGCAATCGGCGCGGCGATGATCGGCTGGTTTGGCACGGCAATGTTGTGCTATGTGACACCCAAAGAACATCTGGGCTTGCCGAATAAAGACGACGTGAAGGAAGGCATCATTACTTATAAGATAGCCGCGCACGCCGCAGACTTGGCAAAAGGTCACCCAGGGGCGCAAATCCGCGACAATGCCTTGTCTAAGGCGCGCTTTGAATTCCGTTGGGATGACCAATTCAATTTAGGGCTAGATCCTGATCGTGCGAAAAGCTTCCATGATGAGACTTTGCCTAAAGAGTCAGCCAAAGTCGCCCACTTCTGTTCTATGTGCGGTCCACACTTCTGTTCCATGAAGATTTCGCAAGACGTGCGCGACTTCGCGGCAAAAGAAGGCGTAGATGAACAAACCGCGCTGGATAAAGGCATGACCGCCAAGGCGATTGAGTTTGTCAATCAAGGCAGCCAGCTGTATCGCAAGACCTAAAATGACTTGAGTGGTTAGAAGGTTGTCATTCTTGTGCGAATAAGAAGCTGACAATTCCAAATCTGAGCCTCCACGCAAGTGGGGGCTCAGTGCTTTGATTTAATGGTATTTAGTATCTACAAGTTGTACTGGTGTGGGCGTTGCTCGTAATGGACGATGAAATATAATCACGAAACCACTTGACTCACCGAGCCTGACTGGCTATATTAGCGGGCTTCGCTGCTGACACAGGGCGCGGCTTCTGAGTTGGAATCGTTTTAGCAGGATAAGCGATGAAGATTAAGAAGAAGTTTCAAAAAGGTGTTGACAGCGTTAAATAACTCTGTAGAATGCGCACCTCTTCGCTGACACAGCGACTGCTCTTTAAAAGAACAAACAAACAATTGACGAGTGTAGGTGCTTGGTTTTTTGGAGAT
>JAQTTV010000036.1 GCA_028710565.1 Gallionella sp. | reverse complement strand
CGCACCCGCCCATCCCGCTCCACGCGGTGACGAGCTTCCAAGACTTTTTTGATTTCTACACTCAGTTTGATTTCCATCTGGACATTGTCTGCTATTTTTCGGGGTTTTCAAAGGCGATGGGTATATACCGAGCAACATTGCTACCAGCAAGCTATATCGGGGCATCAACGTGCTCATGCTTTATGTTGAAGCTTCAGCAAAAAATTACACCGACAATCGCTGGCTTACATTCAAGCAAGCTGGTGATATTGGTGCGCGTATCCGCAAGGGTGAGCACGGCACGCAGATTGTTTTTTACCGCATGCGCGAGATCAAAGACGCCAAGACTGACGTGGCCGACACCGATTCAGCTGACACGCGTAGTATCCCGCTGCTGAAGACTTTTACAGTATTTAATGTCAGTCAGCTTGAGTCGATCCCAGAACATTTTGTGATTCGCCCAGTTCTGACGTGGCAACCCATCGAAGAGGCCGAGCAAGTGTTGATTAAGACCAGAGCGGTAATCTGTCATGGGGGGAATCGAGCATTTTATCGGTCAAGCGACGACATTATTCAACTGCCGCCATCAGCATCATTTGTTAAGCCAGAAGATTACTATGCGACGGCACTCCATGAGCTATGTCATTGGACAGGGCATCCGCGTCGATTAAATCGACCGCTGACCAGGCGTAGCGATATTGAGGCTACGCGTATGAAGAGTTGATTGCTGAGATCGGAGCGGCGTTTCTGTGCGCCCACAGCGGGCTGTCAGCGCGTCTGGAGCATGCGAGCTATGTCAGTTCATGGCTCGATGCGCTGCGACGCGACAAACGACTGATCTTCGTTGCTGCCGGTGCTGCGCAGAAGGCGGCGGATTTTGTGCAGGGTACAGTCGCGACAGAAGCGGCCTGAGCGAGTGAAAATTTGGCGAATTCTGTCCGACAATATTACGTCAGTACTGACATTTTAAATGTACAATATTCATTAACGAATATATTAAAGGATGTGAGATGAGAGCAGGTGATGTAGTGCCTATCAGTGAGGCTCGTGCGCGATTGACGCAGCTTGCGGATGATGTGGTCGGTGGCGGCATGGAAAAAATACTTACCAAGAATGGATCGAGTTTTGTGGCTATTGTTGATGCTCGAAAACTGGATTACTACCATGCGCTTGAAGAAGAGCATGCTGGTTTAGTATTGCTGGACGAGGCTGAGGTGGGATTGCGGCAAATTCTGGCTGGGCAACGTGTGTCCGCTCATGATTTGATGTTGGCATTGGCAGAATAGTGACGCTGCCTGTTAATGCTCGGGTTGAAGCTGCCCCTAATTTTCTCAAAAATATGGAGGCAGCTCATCAGTTTTTTATTGTGCAAGATGCTGATTCTGCCGCAGAACGCTTGCGTAAGCTGAAGGCTGAGCTGCGCGAGATGATCGCTGTGCTGAGTTGGTCGCCAGCAGGAGGCCAACCAGCTCGTTTTCTTGCTGGACGTTCCGTGCAAGCTAGGTTGAGAGTGGAGGCTGTTCAGCAGCTTGCGCAGCAAGCCAGTCTGCCGCATTTACGTGAGTATGTTGTTGGTCGCCATATAGTGCTGTATGCACACTCAGAAATTGAGGTCGTTCTGCTGGCAATAAAACATCAGCGACAACTTACCTACTCGGCTGAGTAATATCGAAGCGGCCTTTCTATGCACCCACAGTGGGTTGTCAGCGCGTCTGGCGCTTTCGAGTTATATCGGCTGGCTTGATGCGATGAAACGTGGCAAGCGACTAATCTTTGTTGCTGCGGGTGTAGCGCAGAAGGCGGTGGATTTTGTGTTTGGTTATGCAGCAGTCAAAACTGAAGCTCCGTGAGTGCATTTGCTTTTGCCGCTATGCCACCAAGGCAATAATCAAATATAATCACTGTGATTAAAATTGATTTATAGGAGACTCAAGATGCTTACTAAAGTGTTAACTGCACATGTCCCAATTCCACTTGTGGATAAAGTGGATCAGATTGCGGCTCGTATGGAGCGTTCTCGTGGATGGGTTGTTAAGCAGGCCTTGTCTGCTTGGGTTGATCAGGAAGAATTGCGTCGTCGGATGACACTGGATGCGATGACCGATGTGGATGCAGGACAAGTCATCGATCATCAAGCCGTACAAGCTTGGGCTGATAGCCTTAGCACTGATCAGCCGCTGCCGGTGCCCCGTTGATGGAGTTGAAATGGACGTCTAAGGCGCTTTCTGACTTGGCAAGACTGCACGAGTTTCTGTCGTCAATAAACAAGCAAGCAGCTTCGGCGACTGTGCAATCCCTAACGGCAGTGCCTGCAAAACTGCTTGTGCAACCGCGTCTCGGAGAAAGGCTGGATGAGTTTGATTCTCGCGAGGTCCGACGCATCTTAGTCGGGTCCTATGAAATGCGATACGAAATTCAGAATTCTACGATTTACGTTTTGCGTCTCTGGCACACGCGGGAAGATCGCTAGGGGTGGTGTGGCAGTGGGTAATTACACTTCCATGAATTCACACTCTGATTCACACTTTAAAACGAATTATGCTAGTAAATCATAATCATATTTGTTTTTAACCAATTGATTTTAATATATTAAAATTAATTGTGTTTGGCATTGTGATTTCATTAGCCAATAACGCATATTTTTCCAATCAGGTTTTATTTGGGGAAGGTGCTGATTAAATCCGTTCGTCCTGAGCTTGTCGAAGGATGAATGGATTTAATCCATTGATTTTATGAGCCTCCGTTCATGGTTCGACTGGCTCACCACGAACGGAGGTTTAAATCCGCACCCCCATAGGTTGATATTTTCCCGCGCAATTGTATTGCAAAATCGTTAGTCCAACGCCAGTCGATCAAACCCAAGCAGCCATTGCTCAAACAACGGCACGCGTAACTGCTATAGGCCTGCTGGGTTTTTCACGATAAAGCCAGCAGGCGTGGGCAGGACGGTGATTACGGTGTGATGCACGGGGCATCTTTCGGCCATTCGATCGTTCGGCAGGCTCACAATTCACGGCTCAGGACGAACGGATTTGGTTAGTGTCTCCTGAGACTAAAATCACTGTTTAGTGATGCTCGTCCGCTTGTTTCTCAGCGACAAACTTTGCTTGATTAGAGGCAATGATAAAGATCAGACCTCCTGAATATAGGAAGGTTGAGGACATAATGATACCAATCACAACGGCTTTAAACATCTCAAGATGGGCAAAAGAGTTTGGAATCATGGTCAGCATCACAATGGATAAACCGCCTTTAATTCCTGCGAAAGTCAACACGCCCCACCAGCGAAGGTTAATGTCTGCCATACGTTCGGTACGATTAGAAATCCACGCAAACAATCCCATCACCGCGCCTCGAATCAAGGTGGTCGCCAACAACATCACCAGAATTTCAACTCTGTATTTCCATAGTAAATTCAGGTCGATCATTTCAGCCATCGCAATAAACAGGATGGTATTCGCGACCAGTGCCAGCAATTGCACATCTTCTTTGGTACGCAAATGCCGTTCTCGTTCAGCAATGGTTGTCTTGATGCGACTCAGCATATTGCTAATCACATTCGAGCTGGCGGTATGATTTTTGTACTCTTGCTGCAAGACTGCCTCATCCCGTTCAATTTGATTGTTTTCATCGGTAATCGACGTGGTCATCCAATGGTTCACGGTCATCGTGGCAAAAATGACGGCCAAGATACCCAAGATACCTGATAGATGAAGATGAGAATGTCCACCCAGCAAATTAAGGAGGAGATAGAAATGTTCTGCCAACTCAAAAGCAGCATAACCTGTGATAATCAAAACCATCATTTCTGCAATACGGTTCTCGGTGGTTTTCATGGTAAAAAGACCCGCAAATCCCACCAACATACCCATCGTCACTGACCCCAATACGACAGAGCCGCTAATTTCAGTCACATAAGGCACGGTGATTTTCCCGCCACCCAATGCGAATAGACCAATAAAAACAAATATGATCAAAGCAGTCGCGTCGTTTAACAAGCTTTCACCCTCTGCCAAGACTTTCAATCGGTGCGGCAACTCAAACTTAGAAAAAATACTCACCACAGACACGGGATCAGTGGCTAACACCATCGCAAATAACACGATAATCGCTGCGGTAGAAAGTTCATAATCTGCGAATAGCCAAGTCGCAATGGGCAAGGCAATCAAGACGGACAGCACAACCGCTACGACCGCTAAATATAATAGGCTAAGGCCATGCGCCTTGAGATCAGCTACTTTAATTTCTAGGGAATCTGAAATAAGCAGGATAGGAAGCAGAAATATGACTAAGGTCGCGAAACTATCCGCGTTCCCCGTGAGTACGGGAACTTGACGAAACGTGTAATGGGTCAGGAAAGAAAGCGCAATTAAACCAAGCGGGGAGGGAATCTTGAATTTATCTTCCAGTTGCAGTGCAAGAAACAAAATGCCCGCAACCATCAATAGCATTGTAATCATTGTTTTTGGCTTCCCTGCTAAAAATATGTGTTCATTTTAACACGCCACCTCAACGAGCTTCTTAGTGTTGCCCCCAAATGGTCAAGTCTATTTTCGCCCGAAAACACAATATTTTTGGATCATTTTCTGTAACCATGCAAAGCACAACCACACAAAAAACGGTAAACTCGCCAGCCGAAATGGAGCCGCATCAGCAAAGCACCGTGACAACCATTACCTTAGGGAGACGCTTACCATGAGCAACTGTTTGTTTTGCCGTATCGCACGCGGGGAGATTCCTTGCCGTAAAGTATACGAAGACGATGAAATCATTGCGTTTCACGACATCAACCCCGCCGCGTCCGTGCATTTTTTGATGATTCCCAAAGCCCATATCGTGTCGTTGCAAGAAGTGGATGAGACACACGGGGCATTGCTAGGTAAAATGCTGACTTTGGCACCTCGGTTGGCCAAGGAACAAGGTCTGGACAACGGCTTCCGCACCATTATGAATTCGGGCGTGGGCGGCGGGCAGGAAGTATTTCACTTACATATACATATACTCGGCGGTGGTCGGCTACCGTCGATGGCTTAACGCCACACATTTTAGGAGAGCATCATGGGTTCATTGAGCATTTGGCATTGGTTGATCGTGTTGGTGGTGATTGTGTTGGTATTCGGCACGAAAAAATTGCGCAATGTTGGCAGCGATTTAGGCGGCGCGGTCAAGGGTTTTAAAGAAGGGATGCGCAGCGATGATGAACCCGCCAAGCAGCTTAAAGAAGATGGTTCCGCCATCGAAGGCGAAGTCAGCCACAAAACTCATAGCAAAGTTTAGTTCGACTCGGCGCGCACAGGGTTATGTTTGATTTCAGTCTTTCCGAATTGATGGTGGTGATGGTCGTGGCACTGATCGTGATTGGTCCTGAACGTCTACCCAAAGTGGCGCGCACCTTGGGGCATTTGTACGGACGCGCCCAACGCTATATCAACGGGGTGAAGGCCGATATTTCACGCGATATGGCGATAGAGGAATTCCGCCAGTTGCAGCAAAAAGTGCAAGCCGAAGCCACGGCGTTGGAGCAATCTATGCAGCAAACCCATCAAACCATCCAGCAGGAAGTAGAAGCCCTCAATCAAGCCGTGGCGCAACCGCCCGCTGATTCGGGTATCAAACCCCATGAGTAGCCACGAAACCTTCATTACCCACTTAATTGAGTTGCGCACGCGTTTGTTGCATTCTGCGGTCGCGTTGCTACTGGTATTTATCTGCCTATTCCCGTTTGCCAGCGATTTGTACGCTTTGTTAGCCAGCCCCTTGTTGGCGAAACTGCCCAAAGGCGGACAGATGATCGCCACGGATGTGACCACACCATTCTTCGTGCCGATGAAAGTCGCGCTGATGGCGGCTTTTTTGATTAGCTTGCCCTACATCCTGTATCAACTCTGGCGTTTCGTTGCTCCCGCGCTGTACGCGCACGAAAAGAAAATGGTGTGGCCATTGGTCATCGCCAGCACCTTGCTGTTTTTCTGCGGCATGGCATTCGCCTATTTCGCGGTATTCCCCATCGTATTTGGCTTTATCACTTCCGCCGCACCTGCGGGTGTCGCGGTAATGACCGACATTGATAAGTATTTGAGCTTTGTACTCACCATGTTTATCGCGTTTGGCGTCACCTTTCAAGTCCCCGTCGCCGTGGTGGTATTGGTGCGCATGGGCGTAGTTGACGTGGCAAAATTACGCGAAATCCGCCCTTACGTGGTGGTCGGCGCATTTGTGGTCGGCGCGATTTTCACCCCGCCCGACATCGTGTCGCAATTTATGCTGGCGATGCCGCTGTGGCTGCTCTATGAAGCGGGCATTGTGGTCGCGGGCTGGATGCCTGTCAACGCGGACACGTAACACTGGATGCGCATGTTTGTGTTAATAGAAAACGAACAACGCAATTAAACACGCCATTAATAGCATTGCAGTTTCAATGCGGTCAGTTGTAATTTTAATTTTTCCCTTTTGAATTTGCATATTTTCCTCCGCGTAGTTTTGGGTCATAAAAACCTTCTTGTGAAGGCGTTATGGGAGGGGATCTTAGAGTTTCATAAGTCAAAAGTTAAGACGGAAACACTTCCGCCTAAAATACGCAGCACTTCACCGTTCGCTCAATTCACTGGAGTTTTCCATGCAACAACTCACCCTCACCCGTCCCGATGATTGGCATTTACATTTGCGCGATGATGACTTGATGCGTGCCGTGGTGGGCGACACCGCCCGCCAATTCGCCCGCGCCATTGTGATGCCAAACTTGCGCCCGCCTGTGACGACCACCGCGCAAGCCATCACCTACCGCGAACGGATTCTGGCTGCATTGCCCGAAGGCGCGAAATTTGACCCGTTGATGACGCTGTATCTCACCAACGCCACGCGCCCCGAAGAAATCTATACGGCAAAAGCCAGTAGCGTGGTGCATGCCGTCAAGCTCTACCCCGCAGGTGCGACCACCAATTCCGACGCGGGGGTGACGGACTTGCGCAACACCTACGCTGTGCTGGAAGCCATGCAAGCTTGCGGCATGCCGCTGTTGGTACATGGCGAAGTGACGGATCCCGATATCGACATTTTTGACCGCGAAGCGGTGTTTATCGAGCGCGTCATGCAGCCGTTGCTCAAGGATTTGCCCGAATTGCGCGTGGTGTTTGAACACATCACCACCCAGCAAGCTGCCCAATTCGTGGCTGATGCGCCCGCCCATATTGCCGCGACGCTCACCGCGCATCACTTACTCTACAACCGCAACGCCATGCTGGTCGGCGGCATCCGCCCGCATTATTTCTGCCTGCCGATACTCAAACGCGAAACCCACCGCGCCGCCCTACTCAAAGCCGCCACCAGCGGCAACCCCAAATTTTTCTTAGGCACCGACAGCGCGCCCCACGCCCAACATACCAAAGAAGCCGCCTGCGGCTGCGCAGGTTGCTACACCGCCCACGCCGCCATCGAACTCTACGCCGAAGCGTTTGAATCCACCGACGCGCTGGACAAACTAGAAGGCTTCGCCAGCATCTACGGCGCGGATTACTACGGCTTGCCCAGAAATACTGACACGATTACTTTGCGCAAAGAATCATGGCAAGTGCCCGCCACGGTAGGATTTGGTGAACATCAGCTTGTGCCATTAAGGGCGGGGGAGATGATGGGGTGGAAGTTGGATGTTTAATGACAGGACGCTTGGATGCGCGCGAAAGTTTCGTGCGCATTATGCTATTAAAACTAGGGGAGCAATTTAATGGACTCAGACATTAGCCAAATGTTGAAAAAACTCACTTATAGAGATTATGAATATAACAAGCAGGTCTTGGCAGGAATGCAAGAAAAGCTATCAACCGTATTGGAAGGGGCGTTCAAAGAAGGTTCATTTGCTGAAAATCTATACAAGCAAAAAAAAGACGAAGATTGGTTTTTAGCTCAATGCCAATCTGCGAACAATCAAATTAACAAGATTCTAGATGCCCATTCAAAATTCCATAAGTCCTACGACTGCTACCTGGAAAAATCAGATTGGTTGCTATTCTCTCAAGAACTTATATCCGACATATACCAACTTAATCAGATGGTTGGTAGAAGGCTACAACTTGACGGTGGACGAGATAGAGCTGAAAACTTGTCCAGCAATCAGTTTTTTCTACATGCAAAGTTTGCATATTTCAGTAATAAACAAATACCAGAAACCACAGGCAGAAATTTTTTATTCTCATCAATGCCAACACTGATTAGGCAAGCCATTGAAATAAAAGTGACACGTATGATTGGACTGGAAAGTGTAACCAAAAAGGGTGGTGGTTTTATGACCATGCCAATTTCAAAAATTCTTGATTTTTTTAATGCGCCAGAACATCAAAATTTTCTCTCCATGCCATTGCCAATTGCTACACTCACTGCAATAAATAGATGGACCAACACGTTTGTTCATCAAGGAATCGTTCCGTTTTGTTGGCAAAGTCTTGAGGCAATTGACCTAATTGAACCTCTCTTTTCAATTAAAGATGAGGAAACAGGAAGCCTGCATATTCATGGCTTTAGTTACATCGCTGAAGGGACTTCATTGGACAAACTTAAAGAAGTCCTTGATGAGAAATTAAACGCTAATTTCACCTTACATAAAAGAAGCATCGAAGGTGGTCATAAGCTCTGACGAAAGTATTGCCCTGTGTACCTAATTTGAGAGCGCAATTCGATCAGTTAGTAAAAAGCATTAACTTCAACGAATATCGCGTTCGAGAAGGCTTAGCGCAAGCGCAGTAAAATGAGTTTGTGCCTGACGAGGACATGGACGCGTTTTTCACCCGCCACGCCGAGTCACAAGCTGCAACGATCAACCAAAAACCACACCCCAACCCATAATTGAATTTTTGCACAATGTCCAAAATTTGCCGTTGCGTGAATTTTTTGGATTTCGTTCTCGCACCACTCAGCTTTCTGCCCCCTAAAAACCCCGCTCTGGCACGTAATTCGCTTAGTTCTCGTATAGACCACACGAGACTAGGCAATTATGAAACTGACTTTACCCGAATATACGACGAATACGGCGTTTGATGAGTTGTTGGACGAGGCGCAGCGGCCACGTTTGGCGGCGCGCCCGTTGTTTGATTATCTGGATAGCTTGGACGCGCAAGAGTTGGCGGCGCGTCAGCAAGCGGTGGATGCGACCATCATGGCGATGGGCATTACCTTCACGATTTACAGCGAAGCGGGCAATATCGACCGCGCTTGGCCGTTTGATCCGATTCCGCGTGTGATGGCACGTAGCGAATGGACTCAGATTGAGGCGGGCTTGAAGCAACGTTTGCGCGCCCTGAATTTATTTATCAACGATTTGTACAATGAGCAGCGCATTATCCAAGAGGGTGTGTTTCCTGCTGAGGTGCTAACGGGATCGGGCAACTTTCGCCCGCAATGCGTGGGTATCACGCCCCGCTTTGGCGTATGGGCACATATTTGTGGCACGGATTTGGTGCGGGATCGTGATGGCACGGTGTATGTGCTAGAAGATAATTTGCGCGTGCCGTCGGGCGTGTCGTATATGTTGGAAAACCGCCAGATTATGAAGCGAATTTTTCCTGAGGTGTTTCGCAGCATCAACATCCTGCCCGTGGATGACTATCCCGCGCAGCTTTACCAAACCTTAGCGGCCTTGTCTCCGCGCCCCGTGAAACATCCTGTGATTGCGGTATTAACCCCTGGCATCTATAACTCGGCGTATTTTGAGCATAGCTATTTGGCGCAACAAATGGGCGCGCATTTGGTGGAAGGCTCGGATTTGGTCGTGGGCGAAGATGAGTGCGTGTATATGAACAGCATCGCGGGGCTGGCGCGTGTGGATGTGATTTATCGCCGCATTGACGATGAGTTTTTAGATCCAGAGGTATTCAATCCCGCTTCGACCCTAGGCGTGCGCGGTCTGATGCGCGCTTGGCGCAAGGGCAACGTTGGCATTGCCAATGCCCCAGGGGCGGGTGTGGCGGATGACAAAGTGGTGTATGCCTTTGTGCCGCAAATCATTCGCTATTATTTGAACGAAGAGCCGATACTCGCCAATGTCCCCAGTTATTTGTGTATGTACGACGACCAACGCGATTATGTGTTGAATAACTTGGATAAATTAGTGGTGAAACCTGCTAATGAATCAGGTGGTTATGGCATGTTAATCGGCCCGCGCGCCACGGTCGAAGAACGGGCACAGTTTGCCGATCTGATACGCGCCAATCCGCGCAATTACATGGCACAACCGACTTTGGATATTTCCACTGCGCCCACGCTGGTCGATGGTGAACTTGCGCCGCGTCATCTGGATTTACGTCCGTTTGTGTTGCAATCGGATAAGTTATTCGCCACCACAGGCGGATTGACGCGAGTGGCGTTGCGCAAGGGTTCGCTGGTGGTAAATTCCTCGCAAGGCGGGGGCAGCAAAGATACTTGGATTGTAGAAACGGAGGTGAAGTCATGTTAGCCCGCGCCGCTGAAAATTTGTATTGGATGGCGCGTTATTTGGAACGGGCAGAAAATACCGCGCGTTTTATCAATAGCAGCACGCATGTTTTGCTAGATTTACCGCCAGGCGCGGCGTTTGGTTGGGCGAACTTGGTGGAAATTGCGGGGCTGGACAGCAGCTTTCACCAGTTTTACCCCGTGGCAAACGAAGATGCCATTATGCGATTTTTGATTGAAGATACCCGCAACCCCAGTTCCATCATTTCTTGTGTACGCTATGCCCGGGAAAATACCCGCACTTTGCGCGAGTTGCTGCCCGCAGAAATGTGGGAAAGAATCAACAGCTTGCATCTTTATCTACGCGATCATGCACATGCGGCTTGCGATAATCGGCGCGAACGCTATCAAGTATTGAATTATGTGATTGAGCAACGCCATGCCATTGTCGGACTGGTCAGCGGCACCATGGCGCATGATATTCCTTACCAAATCATGCGGTTGGGCAGAAATGTTGAACGTGCCGACATGACTTCGCGCATGTTGGACTTGAATTCTGCCGTGCACCTACCGCAAGACAATGCCCTGCACGAAAGCATCACCGAGCGCATTTGGATGAGCTTGCTCAATTCCCTATCGGCATATCAAAGCTATCGTCGCTTGGTATCCATGCAGGTACGCAGCGAAGCCGTGATTCAATTTCTGCTCTGTGATGCACGTTTCCCGCGCAGCATCACATATTGCTTAGCCGAAGTCACCTCGTGCCTTGCTTTGCTACCCCGTTCACAACCTTTGCAACCATTGGTCGAACAGCTTTACGGTCAACTGGGCTGCGCTGAAAACTTAGACGCAGCGAATTTACGGGACAAGTTAGAGCAGATACAACAGGCATTAGCTGATTTTCATAACGCGTTGACGCAACATTATTTCCGCGCAAACTAGGTAAGTCCACGTGCGCTTTGACATATTTGGCGTACGTGACCCACCGTAAATTTTTGGAAAAAGCCGATGATAAATTTGCCCCTAGTTGCCACGCATGCTAGTGTTGCCACTCAACCTTGACGAACTTTTGTGAATTAATATGACCTATTGCATCGCCATCAACACAGACGAGGGATTAGTATTTTGCTCGGATTCGCGCACCAACGCGGGCTTCGACAACATTTCGATTTATTCCAAAATGCACAGTTTTGTGTGGACAGGCGAGCGCATGTTCACCTTGTTATCCGCAGGCAATTTGGCCACCACGCAATCGGTGGTCAAACGCTTATGGAACGACATTGAACAAAATGCGCCCGTCAATTTGCGTAATGTTCCCAATATGTTATCGGCAACGGACTATATTGCCCACGTCAGTGCCAATGTACAAAAACAGCACGCTCAGCGTGATACCGCCAACACCAATTTTGAAGCGACCTTTATTTTGGGTGGACAAATTGGGAGGGATCGCCCTGAAACGCTATTGATTTACCCGCAAGGCAATTACATACACGAATCGGACGAACATCCATTTTTGCAAATCGGCGAAGCCAAATATGGCAAACCGATACTTGACCGCATCATTAAGCGCAATACGCCTTTGGCACACGCGGCGCGTTGCGCGTTGGTCTCCATGAACTCTACCACGCGAAGTAACCTCACGGTAGGTCCTCCAATTGAGTTGATGATTTACCCCAAAGACTGTTTGGATTTCGGCCGTCGTATGACACTGAATGATAATGATGCTTTTGCCAAACAACTATCCGATGCTTGGAATCAAGTGCTGATACAAGCATTGGAAAACTTGCCTCATTTCCCGTGGGAGTGAGTTTGAAATGGGTAGTACATGGTTAAGGTGTTGCTTGCAAATAATCGAGTATTGAGTCGTTAGTTAGCCAAACACAAGCATACCTACATGAATATATTGCAAATAATTGTGTATGCGCTGCGCTTATTTCGCTACTCACTAAAAGCTAACGACTAACAGTTTAATGCCTTATCCAAGATAAGTTACAATGGTTCTATGTGATTTACAGTGGGTGAAACCATGCTCCCGCCCCTTCAAGGCATATGTATCTACACAACTTTGTTCCCTCACCCTAGCAGGGGGAGGGTTAGGGTGGGGGTAGAATTTCATATAAAAACAACATGCTTCATGATTTGTAGAGGCGCGTTGCACATGCCCTTGTCTGGATGCAATTCGCGCCGTCGGCGCACCCTCTCCCCCTGCCCCTCTCCCACAAGTGGGCGAGGGGAGTCTGGGTTCAAATCCAGACATTCGGATATTGTTGTTTTTGAATGAAAAGTTTAATGCACCCTTATTCCAAAATGATTGAAAGTTGTGTAGATACCTATGCCTTCAAGGGGAGGGATATTGTTCACTTGTGTCACGATGACTCATCATGATTCACATATTTATTTTACAATCATATACTTGACTTCAATACCTCCCCCTCATCAGGAGTCCCTATGCCTTACGTTCATATTCGCCTCGCAGGCACTTTGAGCCGCGAACAGAAAGCAAAAATTGCCGAAGAAATCACCGATACACTGGAGCGTATCGCGCTGAAACCTAAGGAATACACCTATTTGACTTTTGAAGAGGTGGCTGAGGAAAGCTGGGCGATTGGCGGCAAGTTATTGGACGAAGCAACGTAAACTCGCTACGCAATCTTTGTCAAAAATACAAAATTTCGTTTATAATCCGCGCCCTTCGAGGGGTGCTGCAACGGTTGGTTTTATCTGCCGTCAGGCTCGAAGCATTTTCCACGTTCTAACTGCACCCATTCATTTCACTTTTTATGAATGGAGCAATTTATGAATGCAGTTGCAAACGGTTTTACCGATTATGTTGTTGCCGATATGTCTTTGGCAGCATGGGGTCGCAAGGAATTAGCGATCGCTGAAATTGAAATGCCTGGTTTGATGGCGATTCGCAAAGAATTTACGACCAGCCAACCACTGAAGGGCGCACGTATCACAGGTTCGTTGCACATGACTATCCAAACAGGCGTGTTGATTGAAACATTGACCGCGTTGGGTGCCGAAGTGCGTTGGGCTTCCTGCAATATCTACTCCACTCAAGATCACGCTGCTGCTGCGATTGTTGCAACGGGCGTGCCAGTATTCGCTGTTAAGGGCGAAACTTTGGCGGATTACTGGGATTACACCCACCGCATTTTTGAATGGACAGACGGCGGTTATTCCAACATGATTTTGGATGACGGCGGCGACGCGACTTTGTTGTTGCATCTGGGCGCACGCGCTGAAAAAGACGCTTCCTTGTTGAACAACCCAGGTTCAGAAGAAGAAATCTGCTTGTTCAATTCCATCAAAGCCAAATTGGCAACTGATTCGACTTGGTACTCGGTACGTTTGGCAGCAGTCAAAGGTGTCACCGAAGAAACTACCACAGGCGTACATCGTTTGTACCAAATGCACGAACGTGGCGAATTGAAATTCCCTGGCATCAACGTCAACGATTCTGTGACGAAATCCAAATTCGACAATTTGTATGGCTGCCGTGAATCCTTGGTTGACGCGATTAAGCGTGCCACTGACGTGATGGTTGCGGGCAAAATTGCCGTCGTGGCTGGCTATGGCGACGTGGGTAAAGGTTCTGCACAAGCTCTGCGCGCGCTGTCCGCACAAGTTTGGGTAACCGAAATTGACCCAATTTGTGCTTTGCAAGCGGCAATGGAAGGTTATCGCGTCGTGACCATGGATTACGCGGCTGAATTCGGCGACATCTTTGTGACTTGTACTGGCAACTACCACGTCATCACGCACGCTCACATGGCAAAAATGAAAAACCAAGCCATCGTGTGCAACATCGGTCACTTCGATAACGAAATCGACGTAGCGTCGTTGAAACAATACACTTGGGACAACATCAAGCCACAGGTCGATCACGTGATTTTCCCTGACGGCAAAAAGATTCTGCTGTTGGCAGAAGGTCGTTTGGTCAACTTGGGTTGTGGCACGGGTCATCCTTCCTACGTGATGTCTTCTTCATTTGCCAACCAAACTATCGCGCAAATCGAGTTGTTTACGCGCAATGAAGATTACCCAATCGGCGTTTACACCTTGCCTAAACACTTGGATGAAAAAGTGGCACGTTTGCAATTGACCACGTTGAATGCACAACTCAGCGAATTGACCGACGAACAAGCGGCTTACATCAGCGTGGACAAAAATGGCCCTTACAAGGCCAACCACTACCGTTATTAAATCGACAGCTGTTTTAGCAGCGCGTTAAGCCATGACCTCCCCACAAAACGAATTTGTTGAGTATGTGCGGGAGGTCATGTCGCATTGGGCATCCGTATCGTCGCGCAAAATATTTGGCGGTTATGGGCTTTATCGCGACGGCTTAATGTTTGCACTGATCGCTCACGAAACGTTGTACTTCAAAGTAGACGCAAGGAATGTGGCACAATTTGAACGGGCAGGATGCATACCATTTACCTACCAAAATGCCACACGCACGGTGCAACTTTCCTATTGGTCTGCGCCCGCAGAATGCTTAGAGTCTCCCGCTGACATGGGCGAGTGGTCTCAATGCGCTTATGCAGCGGCATTACGGAGTCGCACCGATCCACTCGCCTCACGCACAAGGAAAGCAAAATGAAACTCTTACTGATTTGGATACTGAACGCGCTGGCACTTATTGCTGTCGCGAATTTTGTCCCAGGCATACATCTGGAAGGGTTTATGGCAGCACTGGTCGCAGCATTCTTGTTGGGACTGGTCAATACTTTGATCCGTCCTTTATTGTTGCTGCTCACCTTGCCTGTCACCTTGGTGACGCTGGGTCTGTTTATTTTTGTGATTAACGGTTTGTTGTTCTGGCTGGTCGGGTCGATATTGCGGGATTTTGTGGTCGATAGCTTTTGGAGCGGGGTATTGGGAGCGGTGCTTTACAGTATTTTTACGTGGGCGTTGTCCGCCGCAGCGAACCAGTTATTAAAGAAATCATAAGGGATTGCCATGAGTAAACCACTTTTTAGTTTTGAATTTTTCCCGCCACAAACCACAGAGGGCATGGAAAAGCTTGTCTTAACCCGCCAAAAATTGGCGGTACTTAACCCCGCTTTTTATTCGGTAACCTTTGGCGCCGGCGGTTCGACACAGGCGCGTACCTTACAAACCGTCGCGCAAATTAAGGCCGAAGGATCGGATGTTGCCCCGCATTTATCTTGTGTGGGATCAACCCGCGACAATATCCGCTCGCTGTTAAAAACCTACCAAGCCCAAGATGTGCGTCGCATTGTCGCGTTGCGCGGCGATATGCCATCTGGCATGGCGAGCATAGGCGAATTCCAATATGCTAATGAGTTAGTTGCATTTATCCGTGCCGAGACGGGTAATCATTTTCATATCGAAGTCGCTGCCTATCCTGAAGTTCACCCCCAAGCTAAATCCGCACAAGACGATTTGCGCAACTTCAAACGCAAGATGGACGCGGGTGCGAATGCCGCGATTACCCAATATTTTTACAATGCCGACAGCTACTTTTACTTTGTCGATGCTTGCCAAAAGCTAGGGGTTACCGCACCCATCGTGCCTGGGATTATGCCGATTGTGAAATTTTCGCAGTTAGCACGTTTCTCAGAAATGTGCGGCGCGGAAATCCCCCGCTGGATGTCCAAAACGCTAGAAGGCTATGGCGATGATAATGAGTCCGTACAAGCATTTGGGCTGGATGTGGTCACAAAACTGTGCGAACGTTTGTTAGCAGGTGGCGCGCCAGGGCTGCATTTCTACACCCTTAACCAAGCTGCGCCTAGCGTGGCAATTTGGCAACGTTTGGGGTTGTCGAAGTAGCATTCACCCAACTCACAAGTCGTTCTTACCCTCACTCAGATTAAGTAGTGTGTGTAATATGAACGACTTGTTTTACATTTCAGTTCACTCACTACAGGAGTCGCGCTATGTCGCATCAATGGCTGACCGTTTTACGCAAGCTATTGTTTGTTGTTTTGTTATTGTCTATTGTCAGTGGATTGGGCTACCTCGCCTATCGTTATCCTGTGCAGCGCGATGTAACCTTTGTCGGGATGAATAGCTTAGAACCCGCCAGTGTGGATGTGTTAAACACGCTCACAGGGGCAGTGAGTGTAACGGTTTACGCCACCGAGCAAGATGCGCAACATGGCGATCTCCGTAAAATCATCCGTGATTTTTTCTCCTTGTATCAACGTTACAAATCCGATATCAAACTCACCTTTATTGATCCCGAAAAAGAATCTGATAAAGCCCGTGCTGCGCATATCCAATTAAATGGCGAAATGATTATTGAGTACGCGGGACGCAGTGAACATTTAACCAAGTTGAATGAACCGTTATTGACCAACACGCTGATGCGTTTGGCACGCAGTAGCAATCAAACCGTGATGTATCTGGACGGACACGGCGAGCGCAAATTAGATGGCGCGGCAAACTTTGATTTGGGCAATCCCTTTGGCGCGAAGTTAAAACAAAATGGCTTTAAAATCAGCAGCCTGAATTTAGCGATTGCCCCCGATATTCCGCAAAATATCAGCGTGTTAGTCATCACCCATCCGCAATTAGATTTGATGGCGGGCGAGGTGGATAAGCTGGTGCGCTATGTGGAAAACGGCGGCAATTTATTGTGGTTGGTGGATGCCGATAATTTGCACGGCTTGGAACGCTTGGCGGAGAAATTAGAGCTGATTTTGCCCAGCGGTATCGTGATTGACCCCGCCGCACAAGAGATGCGCGCGCCTGTGACATGGGCGTTGGGCGCGGGCTACATGCCGCACGCCATTACCCAAAATTTTGATTTGATTACCGCGTTCCCCTCGGCGCGCCCGCTGTTGTGGAATGAACACGCAGGTTGGAAAACCTTGGTCGAAGTCGCCCCGCGTGGTTGGGTTAGCCAAACCGCCTTGCTGGGCAAATTTGACTTTGATAAACGCAATGACACCAAAGGCCCCGTGGCGATTGCCGCCGCCTTGCAACGCACCGTCAACGACCGTGATCAGCGCATCGTGGTCGTAGGCAGCGGTGAGTTTTTGGCGAATAGCTTCGCGGGTAATGGCGGCAACGTCACACTGGGCTTGAATATGCTGAACTGGCTGTCCAACGACGAACGACTGATTACCCTCAATCCTCGCCCCAGCAAAGATGTCAAACTGGCACTCAGCGAAAAGCAATTGGTCGGCATCAGCCTGACTTTCTTAATCGGGTTGCCGCTGTTGCTGGCAGGCTGGGGCGGTTATCTGTGGTGGAAACGTCGTCGTGCCTGAATTACCTGAAGTTGAAACCACGCTTCGGGGACTTGAGCCGCACTTAGCAGGCGAGACTATCGCCGCCGTCATCATTCGCCAACCGCGTTTGCGCTGGGAAATTCCCGCCGAGCTGATACAAATTTTGCCGCAGCAAACAATCCATCGTCTCACCCGCCGCGCCAAGTATTTGCTGATGACGTGCGACACAGGCACGCTGATTTTGCACCTCGGTATGTCAGGCAGTTTACGCATTTTGCTCACCGACACCCCGCCCGAAAAGCACGATCATTTTGACCTGATTCTCACCAACGGCAAACGTATGCGCCTACGCGACCCACGCCGATTTGGCGCAGTCCTATGGTATACAGGCGAAGTGCATACTCACCCGCTACTCGCCAAACTCGGCGTTGAACCGTTAGAATCCGCCTTCGATGCCGACTTCCTCTACCAAGGCACTCGCGAACGCAACACCCCCATCAAACAACGCATCATGGATCACCACCTCGTGGTCGGCGTAGGCAACATCTACGCCAACGAATCCCTATTCCGCGCCAACATCCACCCACTACGCCCCGCCAAACAACTCACTTTCGCAGATTGCGCCCGCCTCGTCGCAGAAATCCGCGCCACCCTCACCGAATCCATCCAACAAGGCGGCAGCACCCTACGCGACTTCGTCAGCGCGACAGGACAAGCGGGCTATTTTCAGCAAAGCTATTGGGTCTATGGACGGAACGGCGAACCTTGCCGAATCTGTGGCGAGAAAATACTACATATCAAACAAGGGCAACGGGCGAGTTTTTATTGTGGGAAATGCCAAAAAATTGAGATGTAGCATTACCCATTGTATTTCACATATAACCGAAAAACGATGTTATATCAATAAGCTAGATTCCAACCTCCGCAGGAATGACGAGTAAATCAGCCTATTCTTTTCGACTCAATTTTTAATATTATTTCGACAGTCCTTTCACATACAACTCAATAATCCCGTATAAAACCGTCAATTGATGCCGATAGAACTCAGGTAGTTCTTTAGCTTCTGCCCCCATGGTTTCGATGGTTGTGTTGATCATCTTTTCGATAAGATTGGTATCCAATGCGCGAAACCCTTGCATTCTTTGGAGCAGTTCTTCTTTATGGTCTTCTTGTGCTTGCTGATCTGACTGGTTTGCACTGACTTTTTCAGCCTTAAAATCAGTAAGATTACAATTTTCGACACGACTTAACTTTGTGTACGCGTCTAAATCCAAGATCGCTTTAAATGCGCTAACCAACGGTGAGTTCACTGATGCGGCTATCCTTTCTAAATGAGTCACCACCTGATGCAAATGTTCATTTACAAAATGGTGATGTGCACTTCCAGTAAGAACAAGCGAATACTGATTCGCCTGTTCTCTGCTTTCACTTGAGAATGTATGTCCGTATTGAATTTTTAAAATACCGCCTATCAGTAGAATATCGTCAAGTAGGGCGTGCCATAGCTGATATAAATCTTTTTGCTCCCCATGTAAATCGGATTCAACAAGTTCACCTTTGAGGAATTTGTTATTGGCAATGAGCTTATGATTTTGCACATATGCAAAAAATCGCGATACATCATTCCCCGCATAGGCTGTCAGCAAATAGAAGCCTCCTTTGTGATGTTTTATAAAGCTTGTTAAATCAAACACTTTATTGCCAATGATGATCCACAAGTCATCTTCATAACGATGACATGCGACCTCTGCTCTTGTCCATTTATTCAGAATGATGTCGGCGTTATGTTCAGTCAGTTCTTCGGTATTCCTGATTACCCTGCCAGCATTATGCGTAATTCTTTCTATGCGGGATTGCTCCAAATCTTGCGCAACCTCTTCCCATGTTTTTCGATAGATATACCGTTCATGACCACTAGTTGATTCGTTTCGACCTACCAACGTGCCAGTGGCGAGGTAGTTCATAATCTTACCGATATGCACCCCCAGAAAACCATTCTCACCCGCATATGCCTCCACGAGAGCTTGGTAACTCCGATTAAGCTCCGTTTCTGCTACTGCCCCCTCTTTTTGCTTGAGATATTCGTTAATTGAGACCTTGCGAATCGCCATCACATAGTCGATTAAATATGAAGGTAATTTTGGCAGACTCTCATTTTGAACATATTGACCGTATGTTGAGGCAAGTTTGGAGCGTTCCAACAACGCGTCTAGGGTATGCATCAGCGGCGTACCCGTTCCAGACGTTCCTCCTTGGGGATATTTATCGTGGGGCACCCCCATGATGCCGACCGTTTTAGCCCAAAGCACTGGATCACAATAAGTAGGCGAGTTAGGGTGAGGAGAAATTTTCTGAAAGGCTTTCGTACACAGTTTAACTAGCCCCGTGATTTCATCCAGCTCTTGGCAAACTATTTTAAAATCATCACTCAATATGCCATCCTGAAGGCGCGTTATTGGCACAATCATCTTTGAGGCATATAGATGCATCTCGACGAAGGACATATAAAACACCCTTTCGGCTTCATTTCCAAAAGAAGGTATCAGGGGCTCAAGATTTTCTATGAGTAACTGATTTTTGTCATACGATCCATCAGGATTTACCTGATTCTTTTGGTCGATAAACTTCCAATTATTCAGGAATAGATCGTAGGCATTTTGAAATGGCAAGTTCACTTTGTCATTGAACCGTCCCAGACGGCTATTGACGATCTGCCATGGGGTTAATATGGATTCAGGCAGGTACGCCGAAACCATGCTCATTCTTAAAGTGTAATAGGAATTCCCGAGACGCCAATAAGCATGTGCCAACAAACTGAGCAAGGTCGAGGCGTAAGGAAGATACTCGTCCTCTAACTGCTCAGCTTGAAGCAGCGGCATTTGCTCAAGCACCGCCTGCGGGTTCGCCACAAAGAGAAAATCCTGAATTTTTTCTGCAAAGTCCTCCCATGGTTTAAATGTAGCTGGAAGGGTCTTTTGGGGGACTCGTGCGGGTAGAAAACCATACTCAAGACTTAGATGCCCATCGTAAATTGCTTCAGTTTCGATCTGCTTTATAAATGCTCTGAGAGGCGATTTGGCATTTTGGTGTGTCATGGCATTTTCTTCTCCGTTAGCGTTGATGTTGCGTATAGCCAAAATAAGTGACGTTGCGCCGATGTTAGTCGTACTTGCCAACGGATTTGATCATCATCCCATTGATTTTAAATTATATCTTTTCACTATCACCTGTTCAAACTACTCTGAATAAATTCTCTCAACGCAAACAGTTCGGAGGAGGTTTGATTAGCATTTTCCCTTAAATTTAGGTTTTCGTATTTTAGGTAATCGAGCATAAACTTGATTTTGAGATGGGTCTTGACCCGCGCCGTAACGATGGGGGCACTGATGGGTTTGTGGATAAAATCTGATGCACCCACCGAAAACCCCATCTCTTCGTCTTCGACATCACTTTTAGAGGTGATAAAAATGACGGGTACATCAACGAGATGTGCATTCACTTTTAATTGCCGACAAACCTCATAGCCATCAATGATGGGCATCATCACGTCAAGCAGTATCAGATCGGGGGTGTGCGTGTACGCATAATGTAGCGCATCTCTTGAGTCGCTGAAGAATTTCAGGTCATATTGATCGCCCAAAATTGCTTCTATAACCATCAGATTTTCATCGACATCATCTACAACCATGACCAACGGGCGCACAGCAGACCATTCCATTTACTTCTCCTTAACTGATCAATCCCGCATTTACTCACATGCCAATAGTTGATGGGGCAGATTTTCTGCTAAAAGCAGTATTTTGTCGATCATTGTCAACGCTTGGACATCACTTTTTGGGCGAACGCATGCTGCGAAGTTACTGCATTGTCGGCCGCTTGCTGGTAGAATCGCGCCGCAGCACGGAGAGGTGGCAGAGCTGGTTGAATGTACCTGACTCGAAATCAGGCATACGGTAACCCCGTATCGGGGGTTCGAATCCCCCCCTCTCCGCCAGTCATCCGTTTTTCCCTGTACAAGCAGGGCGTACAGTAAACCCGCTAAATCCCAATGATCTAGCGGGTTTTTTGTTGGCAGCCGTTTTGCCGTGGCAGGCTAATTCTTTCGGAACGACTTTGGGTGTAGATGTCGGTAATTTTCGCCACTCATCTACGTTTGGGGGAGAGGGTTGGTGGTTGAGTGTGTTTTGGGCAATCGGAAAAGGATTTGAGCGTCTCGGTTGGTCATATCCAATGTCCCTATTACACAAGATGCACCTGGTTGGTGCGACAATTTGGTGCACCTTAAAATGAAATGCACCAATATGGATATTTCATCGCGAAGTTCACGCATGATTTAATTTTAGTTTACATTAAATCAGTATGTTGAAAATATGGAACGGCTCTTGCTTGCCATCACGTTTTTGCACTATTTTGGAGAGCAGTATGGAAGAGCTGATTGTCAGCAATAACACCCTATTTATTTTATTAGGCGCGATTATGGTGCTTGCCATGCACGCGGGCTTTGCATTTTTAGAACTGGGGACAGTGCGTAAGAAAAACCAAGTCAACGCGCTGGTGAAAATTCTCACCGACTTTGCCATTTCTACCCTCGCTTATTTTTTCATTGGCTACACCATTGCTTATGGCATCAATTTTTTCACGGGCGCGGAAAATTTGGTGGCTAAAAGTGGCTACGAACTGGTTAAATTTTTCTTTTTGCTCACCTTTGCCGCTGCCATCCCCGCGATTGTGTCGGGTGGGATTGCGGAGCGTGCCAAGTTCAATCCGCAGATGATTGCCACTTTTATGTTGGTGGGCTTTATCTATCCCTTTTTTGAAGGCATTGCGTGGAATCATCGCTTCGGCATACAAGACTGGTTCAAAAGCACGTTTGGCGCGGAGTTTCACGACTTTGCGGGCTCGGTGGTGGTGCATGCCGTGGGCGGTTGGATTGGGCTGGCGGCGGTGATTTTGCTGGGCGCACGTCGTGGTCGCTATAGCAAGGAAGGGCGCATTTCTGCCCATCCGCCCTCCAGCATTCCCTTTTTGGCACTGGGCGCGTGGATTTTGACCGTGGGTTGGTTTGGTTTTAACGTGATGTCGGCGCAAACGATTAACGCGATTAGTGGCTTGGTGGCGGTGAATTCTTTAATGGCAATGGTCGGCGGCACGTTGACTGCGCTGTGGTTGGGTAAAAACGATCCTGGCTTTTTGCATAATGGCCCTCTCGCAGGCTTGGTCGCGGTGTGTGCGGGTTCAGACCTGATGCACCCCTTGGGCGCGTTGGTGGTAGGTTGCGTAGCAGGCGCGCTGTTTGTGGTGATGTTTACCCTGACGCAAAACCGCTGGAAAATCGACGACGTGCTGGGCGTATGGCCGTTGCACGGCTTGTGCGGCGCGTGGGGCGGCATCGCTGCGGGGATTTTTGGTTTAAAAGCCCTAGGCGGCACGGGCAACGGCGCAGCAGGTATCAGCTTTATGTCGCAACTACTAGGGACGACATTGGGGGTGGCGATTGCTTTCATCGGCGGCTATTTGGTTTATGGCGCGCTCAAAAAGATGATCGGTATCCGTTTAGATGCGGAAGAAGAATTCAATGGTGCGGATCTGAGCATCCATAAAATCACGGCGACCCCCGAACGCGAATCGGGCTGGTAAGCGTTAGGGAGAACGAACGAAATCCCTTTTGCAGAAGAAGGGGAAAGGGAGAGCCTTCTCCCTTCTCCGCTTCCCCCTTTCCACGCCTTAAACTGCTTTTATCTTGCCACCGCTCACCCCTGCCCTTTAGAATCGCACCACACTCTTCATTCTCTTAGGCAAACCATCCATGGGTCGTTTAATTTTCTTACTTGCCGTTGCGCTCGTGGTGTATTTACTCTTTAAGACTGTTCGTCGTCCACCGCCTCCTTCCGTAGCCGAAAAGCCGATTGAGAATATGGTTCGCTGCGCGCAGTGCGGCATCCATGTACCCAAGGGTGAAAGCTTGCAAGTTGGGGTTTATTATTTTTGTCGCGCGGAACATCGTGATGCGTATCGTGGATAAAGTGCCAGAAGAGATGGATTTTCTACGTCCGATAGAGCATTGGCGTTCGTTGTTTTACTTTAACTTATACCGACTCACCTTAGCGGGGTTGATGATATTTTTGGCGACCCACTTGTCAGAAAACTGGTCTATCAGCAATCGTCACCCCACCCTCTTTGCCAACGCCAGTATCACCTACCTCACGTTAGTCATCGCGTCCTTGGTGGCGATGTGGTTTCGCTTCCCGCGCTTTAATTGGCAGTTGGCGGGACAAATTATCAGTGACATTGTGCTGTTATCGGTCATTTCATATGCCAGTGGCGGCATACAAAGCAACTTAGGGTTATTGCTACTCATCTCACTCACCGCAGCTGGCTTGATTAGCCACGGCAAAATTACCCTGTTTTTTGCGGCGATTGCCAGTATTGGCATGTTGTTGGCGCACGGTCTGGCGGTGTTGCTTAACGAAGCCTCCAGCCCCCAATTTGTCCAAGTCGGATTGTTGTGCATGTCGTATTTTGCGGTCGCTTGGCTGGCACATATCTTGGCAAAATATGCCGTAGATAGTCAGCAACTGGCGCAACAACGTGGGCAAGATTTGGTCAGTATGTCCGAAGCCAATCGCTTGGTGATGCGGGATATGCAAGGCGGCGTGCTGGTGGTGGATGAACAAGGTGAAATTGTGCAAATGAATCCTTGCGCGGAACGACTGCTCCATCACGCGGCTCAAAAAGGGGCGGACTTAGCCAGTATGTTTCCCTTGTTATATGATCAATATGCCCTGTGGAAGCGTAGTGGGATGAGTAGTCGGGAGACCTTGCAACTCGATGTTGGTATTCAAGCTAGGTTGCGCTTCGTGGCGATTTCACCCAATGAAGCGCGTGGCGCAGTGATTTTTTTAGAAGATATGCAACAAGTTCGAGCGGAGGCTCAGCAAATCAAGCTCGCGGCATTAGGCAGACTCACCGTCAATATTGCCCATGAAGTGCGTAATCCTCTGTCCGCAATTAGTCATGCCACTGAATTGCTACAAGAAGATAATATGAGTGAACAGCAGAAACGGCTGTTGCACATTGTGATGGATAATACCCAACGGATTAACCAGATTGTGCATGATGTGATGCAACTGAATCGACGTGATCGCGCGCTGCCAGAAATCCTAGACCTTGCTGTGCTATTGAAAAACTTTATGGAGGAGTTTGCGCAAACAGAAAAATTAGCCACAGGAATTTGTATTTTAGAATGCACATCACCTTGTTATGTTACGTTTGATCGAGGTCACTTAAATCAAATCTTATGGAATTTATGTCGCAATGGATTGCGACATGGACAAAGAAAAATGGGCAGCTTAAGCTTGGTCACCAAACACCAGAACGATCAGGTTGTATTGTTGATACAGGATGATGGTAAAGGCGTTTCAAAGGAGGATGAGGTACGCTTATTTGAGCCTTTTTTTACCACCTCAACAGAAGGGACTGGCTTAGGACTATATATTGCCAAGGAGCTCTGTGAGGCTAACAATGCACAATTAAGATATATATCCATGCTAGGGCAATCTGGTGCATGTTTTAGTATTATTTTTGGAGAGTTACATGAACCCAATGAACCCAGCAACTAATCATCAAAATAAAAGCCCCTGCGTATTAGTGGTGGATGATGAGCCAGATATTCTTGAGTTATTGGAAATTACGTTATTAAAAATGGGGCTGGAAGTGGATAAAGCCCATGACGTATCCACCGCACTGGCAAAACTGGCAATCCGTCGTTACGATTTGTGTTTGACAGACATGCGGATGCCAGATGGTGATGGCTTGCAAGTTGTGCAATACATCGTCGACCATAATATAAACACCCCTGTAGCGGTCATTACGGCGCATGGCAATATGGAAAATGCCATTAGTGTACTCAAATCTGGTGCATTTGATTACCTCGCCAAACCTGTGTCATTGAGCCAGTTACGCGCTTTGGTTAAAGCGGCACTCAGCTTGCCGCAGAGTGAAGGCGCATCTGACAAAATGCTGTTGGGGCATTCACCTGCCATCCAAAAAGTGCGTGATTTAATCGAACGTGTGGCACGTAGCCAAGCCCCAGTGCATGTCACAGGGGAGTCGGGGAGCGGCAAGGAGTTGGCAGCACGGTTAATCGTACAAAGTGGTTCACGTCACGACAAACCCATGATCGCAGTGAACTGTGGTGCGATCCCTGAAAACCTAATGGAAAGTGAATTTTTTGGCTACAAAAAGGGCGCGTTTACAGGAGCTGAGAAAGATCGAGATGGGTTTTTTCAAGCCGCAAATGGCGGGACGCTATTTTTGGATGAAGTCGCTGATTTGCCGCTGACCATGCAGGTCAAACTATTGCGCGTGATACAGGAAAAAAAGGTGCGGAAAGTAGGGGCGACTAGCGAAGAAGCGATTGATGTGCGCATTATCAGTGCTACCCATAACGATCTGGCAGAACGTGTCAAACAAGGGAAATTCCGTCAGGATTTGTATTACCGTCTGAATGTTATCCCCATCCAAATGCCCGCCCTGCGCGAACTGCGCAACGATGTACCCGATATCGCCACCCAAACCTTGCTGCGTCTGCGAGGCGATCAGCCTATGATGTTTAGCAAGGACGCGCTTGTCACCCTGCAACAATACAATTTCCCTGGCAATGTGCGTGAGTTGGAAAATATCATCGAACGCGCTTTAGCGTTGTGTGATGGCAATGAAATCACCTCGCAGGACTTGCATTTGTTGCCCTTAACAGAAACCGAAGAGCTGGCCAGCCAGCCTGAAACCTCATCTTTCCCCACCAGCAAATACTCGTTGCCAGAGTATTTGGATGAAGTTGAAAAGCAAGCTTTATTGGCCGCATTGCAACAAACCAACTTTAATCGCACGGCTGCCGCCAAACGGCTCGGACTCACCTTCCGCACCATTCGTTATCGCATGGAAAGACTGGGTATTAAAGCCCCTGAAGATAACGATGATGAAGATTGATACAGAGGGTTGGCTGAGCGAGGGTGAGCGACTACCCTCACCCAATTGCGATCATCGCCCTGAAGGAGAGATAGCGTTACTGGTTATTCATAATATCAGCCTGCCGCCCAATGAATTTGGTGGTACAGGCGTGATAGAACTCTTTACCAATACGCTAGACCATCACGCCCATCCCTATTATCAAACACTGGTTGGATTGAAGGTCTCGGCGCATTTTTTCATCCGCCGCGACGGGAAGATCATTCAATTTGTGTCTTGTTTACAACGCGCTTGGCACGCAGGCGTGTCCAGCTGGCAAGGACGCACTCGCTGCAATGATTTTTCTATCGGCATTGAACTTGAAGGCAGTGATTTTGTACCCTACACACCCGCACAATATGATGCTTTGCACGAACTGACACGGGCATTACGCCATTGCTATCCGCTTGCAGGGATCGCAGGGCATCAACACATCGCCCCGCAACGTAAAACCGATCCTGGGGAGTATTTTGACTGGCAGGTGTATTTAAGTCGTTTGAGGTAAAACCACCAAGAGCATCGCGAAAGTTTGCGAAGTAAGGTTTTGCGTATAGATTATCGGGTATTGAGTTATTTGTTGTCAGTTGACTGGGGAAAGTATGAGCTATATCTAGCTGAATATATTTCAAGAGTTATGGATGCGCTGTGCTTATCTACTCTGCAAGCTAAAAAATACCGACTGCCAGCTTAGAGGGGGGTGGCATAAGGTCATTATTCGTCGTAGATGGTCAATGCATCGCAGAATTTTGAAGGCGTTAATACAAAAGGGAAGCCAGAGCTTCCCTTTTTAGGTAAATGATTACGCAAAAACCTGCTACGTAACCAAAAATATTACAGTGTAGAGTTGCAAGACTTTGGCACTAGATTAACGGGTAAACGACTATTTAATGCGCCAATCAGTGCGGTTACATTGGGTGTTGTCGCAGGATCAGTTCCCACATCGTTCGCACCATCACCATTGGCACAAGTCCATGAGCCCGTAACGGGGTTGTAAAGCATGTGAATTTTCTTGCTCGCAATTTTGCTACTTACTCCAGTTGCCTTGTAAGTTACCTGAATAACGGTCGTTCCTACACCTGCTGGCGTAGGGCGCGCGCCAGTCGCACTACAAGCACCACCAGGGGCATTGCAATCAATAATAGCTGAAACATATTTACCCGATAAAACCGCACTAATAGCGGTCACATCCCATGAGCCATCGGTGGCATAGGCTTCTGTCATGGGTGTTTTCAAGCCATCCAATAAAGTCATCGCTTCTGCGGCTTGCGCACGTGCAGTGTAGTCACCATAAGCAGGAATCGCCACTGCTGCCAGAATACCAATGATCGCGACCACGATCATTAACTCAATTAAGGTAAAACCATTTTGTAATGCTTTCATTTTTTCTCTCCTTGAATGGGGGGTGGCATGTT
>JAQTTV010000060.1 GCA_028710565.1 Gallionella sp. | reverse complement strand
TAAGAAAGCTCTTACAGATATTGCGTGATGACAAAGTCGTTGTCGTGTTTCCGCAAGGCATTGGGGTGGATATTCCGGATCGGCCAGATGCGCCAGGGGCCAGATGGTTGGCTATGAAATCCAAGTGTCGTGTGTGGAACATGCGCTTGGACCATCAACAATGGTGGCCGCGTGTGTCCGGAGTCCGGCTGTCTGAAGGAAAGCATATATGAGTCAAATATTACCGCTTGGAGTGCGTATAACCTATTGGCGATCCCTTCTGCGAGCAAGATCAACCGATCCACGATTATTGCCTGGGCTGAACGACGAGCTGCGGGCGGCCTTACGTGATGCCTTGCATGAGATTGAATGTACCAGGGCAAGGGCGAAGCAGCATGCGCCCTGAGTGGCAATTCATTGAGAATTGGTTGAACACGGATGGAACACTATTCCCAAAGGAATTCGTGAATGATATCCGCGTGCAATTACAGTGGATGCGTGTTCAGTGCGCATCTACAGGATCCAGACTGTCTGTATTGGCTGACAAGATTCTAAAAACCGAATTTTCCAATGAGGCGCGACGCATGGCGGCTGCATTGGTTTTGGAAAGTGTTGATTTGAAAAATAGGGAAATTCATTCATGACTGCTCTTTCTGATGAACGTCGCCCAACACGTCCAGTGATGCGTTATCACGGTGGTAAATGGCGCATGTCTGACTGGATCATTGAGTTTTTTCCGCCACACTTCACCTATGTTGAACCGTTTGGCGGATCGGCAGGCGTGCTAATGCGCAAGCCCAGAAGTAGTGCCGAAGTTTATAATGATCTTGATGCAGATATAGTCAATGTATTTTCCGTACTTCGTGACAGAGATAAATCACAAGAATTACAAATGGCTTGCGCGTTGACTCCCTATGCCCGATCTGAGTTTGATCTTTCCTATCATGTGAGTGATGACCCTGTGGATCGTGCGCGACGTACCATTTTTCGTGCATTTTCGGGATTCGGTAGTGCCGGAGCGACAAAGGGTAAAACCGGTTTTCGTTCTTATTCCGGAAGTGGGCGGTCCAATCCGCCTGCAATCGACTGGTTGAATTATCCTGTTCACATTTCTGCATTTTGTCAGCGCATGCAGGGAGTGTTGATTGAATCGCGTCCGGCGCTGGATGTCGTCGATCTGTTTGATGCAAAAGAAACACTATTTTATGTGGATCCGCCTTATCTGTTGGATACGCGCAACGCCAGTGGCGCCTGTTATGTTCACGAGATGACAGATAATGATCATAAAGCACTATTGAACAGATTATTGCTTGTAAAAGGCATGGTGGTTCTTTCTGGATATGCCAGTGTGATGTACGACGAAATGCTGCTGCCGCATGGATGGCAGCGGGTTTGTAAGAGTGTTCAGGCATGTGGGCATGAAGGAAGTGTGGAAAGAACGGAATGTTTATGGATTAGTCCGGCCTGCCAACGTAATGCACAGCAGCAGGTCTTATTTTGATGAAGGCGCCATTACTTAATCGCGCGGTTTCTTATCTTCTCCTGGGGTCAGTCGTAGGCTTTGCGGCATGGCCGCATGCGATATGGTTGGCGCCTTTTGCGCTGTTGCTTTTACCGGTGGTGAACCGTCGGTATGGGTTGGCGCCGTTCCTGGTCATGCTGGGATACCATCTGGCGACGACCAACGGGCTGATTCATGGCACGGATGTGTTTTTTCCGCATACCGGGTTGTGGCTCGGGATAGGATTCTGGATGGGGTCTTCCTGTCTTTTTGCGCTGCCTTATCTGGCATACCCTTATCTGTATTTGTTTTTTCGTGGGGGTGGGCGTGGTGCATTGGCGGCCACAATGATCACGTCCATCTTCTCCACGATCATCCCGCCACTGGGTATCATTGGCTGGACAAGTCCATGGATTGGGGCGTTGCCTACAGGATGGAGAGGTATTCTTATTGTGCTGATGCTGATCTACGGGCTGGGTCGCTGGGAAGAAAAAGAAAACAAGATTGCCACTTTTTTGGTGGCAGCTATGTGTCTGTCTGCTTATCTTTGGACACCCTTTGTTTGGGGCGTATGGGGCGTACCTGTTCGCCCGGCCAGTCGTGCATTGCCAGCCGGCTGGGTGTCTATCGATACCGATTATGGTGAGCTGTCGAACCTATCCTATGTGACGACCTCCCTGCGTCTGGTTCCGCAAGTTTTGAAGGATCTGGAAAGCGGTGATCGGGTGGTGCTTTTGCCGGAGGGCATTGCGGGACCGTGGTTACCCGGTACCCGAGCAATCTGGCAACCCGTCTTGCAGTACACGGCCAAACATCCATCCACAACCGTATTGTTGGGTGCGGATGTTCTGTCTGGTCGGCAGAAGTATGTGGATGCGCTCATACAGATGCATGATGGGAAAGAAAAGATATTACCGGACAGGATTCCGGTACCGTTTTCGATGTGGCACCCATGGGCACCCCGGAACAGTTTTCGGATGCATGTTTTCGGAAACCCCGAACTGGCTACGGTGGACGGGGTGCGTGTGGGGTATCTCATTTGTTATGAACAGTTGCTGGTATGGCCCGCGCTGGGGCTCTGGCATTCAGGCGTACAGGTTTTATTGGCACCCGCCGATGTCTGGTGGGCCAGGGGGACCAGTATTCCCGCCATTCAGCGGGTATCCGTGGATGCCTGGGCACGTTTTTTAGGGGTTCCCGTGTTGAGGGCGGTGAACTTGTGAATGCGCCGGTCAGTGTGTGCGGACGAAAAAACGACCCTGTGTTTAGCACGGGGTCTTGTAGAACAAAGGAATGAAAGGTGATTGTTGCCTGCCTATACCCAGTTGTACGAACTTTGCAAAAGGAAACCTGAAATGATGAAGAAATCACTCTTAGCCGTCTTTATTTTGGTCGCTACCCCCGCATTGGCTTTCGCGGGCGGCCCCGTCAGCCATCTGCCCGTCAAGGCGCAGTTGCACCAGGAAGCGCTGGCCGCTCATAGTTTGAGCCATGCACTGGCCCATGGTGCGCCGGTATCGAAGATTACGCCCCGTGTGCAGGGGCTGGACTTTGCGCTGCAAAATACGGCGGCACAAATGCACATGAAAGCCTCTTTTGCGCAGGCAGCCAATCGGCTGATCGGAATCCGCATTACCCGTGCGGATCTGTCGAGAAACCTGAAAGCAGACGCGCAGTGGGTGCAGGCGCGTTTGTCGAAGTAAACCAGTTGCCCCGCGTATGCGGGGACGAAAGGAAAGGGCAACTATTAGGAATTTCCTAATCGTTCGATTCTCACACCTGAAAACGGATGTGATCCAATACCTGGAACATCCCTACGCGCACAGGGATGGTGGTCATTGAACCTTTGCTTGCGTGTGTATGTTTTCCGAAAACATAGTATACCATAACCAATTTTTTGTGTATGATGTTTATAACGTGTGATGGATGTGGCGTTTAATGAGGGTTGATGCCATCAAGATAGTACGCTGTATGACCAACAAAGTTAGCGCTCTGGATGCCTGGTACATTCGGCAGTTTGAGCGCCCATGGGTGCGCAAGTCAGCAGAAAGGCTTTTGTGGGTATTGGAGACGGGCCTTTGGATCATCGCCAGACCTTTTGAATGGTTGGTTGGCTCGTTTCTGGTGGGTTGGAGTGAAAAACAGAAGAAAAAAGAGAAATAACGGTTTTGAAAGTGTGGTAAGCGGTTGTTATGCGGCTATTGCCCGTCTGATGGGCGGGCCTTTTTTCTAAAAGAACATGAGAAATAATTAATGCTGAATTCGCAATTCATACTTGGAATTAACGAAGAAATTACCGTCGATCTGTTCGCCGGTGGTGGCGGCATGTCCACGGCGATTGAACAGGCTATTGGCCGTTATGTGGATGTGGCGGTAAACCATAATGCAGATGCCCTCTCCATGCACGAGGTCAACCATCCCCAGACGAGACATTATATTGGTGATGTTTTCGAGGTAGATCCGAGAGAGGCGAGTGATGGCCGTGCCGTAGGACTGTTGCACCTGAGTCCTGATTGTACGCACCACTCTCAGGCGTCCGGCGGCCAGCCAAGAGATCGCAAAACGCGGGCGCTTTCCTGGGTGGGTAAACGCTGGGCAGGTCAAGTAAAGCCCCGCGTTATCACGCTGGAGAATGTGAAGCAGATCCTCCAATGGGGGCCATTGGTTGCCAAGCGCGACAAGGCTACTGGCCGTGTACTGAAACTGGACGGAACAATAGCCGAACCAGGTGAAGTGGTCCCGATCAGACAGCAATATCTGGTGCCAGACAAAAAAAGGATTGGTCGGACCTGGCAGGCTTTTGTGTCTCAGCTTCGTGATATGGGCTATGCCGTAGAATGGAAAATCCTTTGTGCCGCTGACTTCGGCGCACCGACAACGCGAGAGCGACTTTTTATGGTGGCTCGCTGTGATGGGAAGCCTATTCACTGGCCGGAGCCTACCCATACCAAGGTCAAAACCAAAGGTAAAAAACGCTGGCGGTCAGCCGCCGAATGTATTGACTGGTCGGTTCCGTGCCCGTCTATCTTTGATCGGGGAAAGCCTCTGGCGGATGCCACGTTGCGGCGCATTGCGCGAGGCCTGAAAAAATATGTGCTGGAGAGTGCAAACCCCTTTATTGTGCCAATCGCGCATTATAACGGGCGGGATGCCTGTCAGCCTGCCCAGGAGCCGTTACGCACGATAACGGCCTATCCAAAAGGCGGGGCTTTTGCGGTCGCTTCTCCGGTCCTAGTTCAAACTGGATACGGCGAACGGGCAGGGCAAGCGCCGCGCTCTCTGGATCTGGATGCCCCGCTGGGAACGGTGGTCGCGGGCGGAACCAAACATGCAGTAGCCAGTGCGTACCTGGCGCAAATGAACGGTGGATTTAACACCACTCCTGGGCATGACCTGCGGAGGCCTGCGAGTACGATTACGAATACAGGAAGTCAGCAACAATTCGTTATGGCACACCTAACGCATCTGCGTGGCCACTGCGATGCGCGGGATATGGAAGACCCATTGATGACGATCAGTGCCGGCGGGCAGCATCATGGCGTTGTCGGTGCCTTTTTGTCTCGGCAATACGGCTGCAGCGTTGGTCATGAGGCCGATGCGCCACTTGGTACGGTTACAGCAGGTGGCGGCGGGAAAAGTGCTTTGGTGGAATGTGCCCTGTCCCCGGACGATGAAGCCGGTGCGCTTCGTGTGGCCGCTTTCCTGATTCGTTATTACGGTGAGGGTGGCCAGTGGGGGGATTTGCATGACCCCATGGCTACGATAACGACCAAAGACCGTTTGGCTTTGGTGACAGTTCATGTTGAAGGCACCCCGTATGTCATTGTTGATATAGGGTTACGGATGCTGCAGCCGCGTGAGCTATATCGTGCCCAAGGCTTTCCGGATACCTACATCATTGATCATGGCCACGATGGACGGAAGTTTTCAAAATCCGCACAGGTGCGTATGTGTGGAAACAGCGTTTCTCCGCCGCCCGCCATCGCATTGATCCGTGCGAATTACACGGATGCAAGCGGAAAAAGGATGGTGGCGTGAAAACGATTCATGTAATCAGCGTGTCTGGTGGCAAAGACAGCACGGCCACTTTGCTGATCGCTTTGAATCGCTTACCCAGAGAAAATATCCAGGCGATATTTTGTGATACCGGCAATGAAATTCCGATAACTTACAAACATCTGGATGAGCTGGAAAGGCATCTGGGCATACAGATAACACGACTCAAAGCGGATTTTAGTCGTGAGATTATCGCTAAACGGCGGTTTGTCGCCCAAGATCAACGCACCCGGCGTGAATACAAAACCGCTCCGGTGTTTGATGCAAATGGAAATCCAGTGCCTAAGCGCGACCAGCATGGAAACATCTTGTATCGCACTGTTAGGCGTGTTGGCGTTTCGACCCAAGAGCTTGTCCAGAAAACGCGGAAAATCGGTGGCGGTCGAAAAGTACGCTGGTCCAATAAAGCCAAACGACGAGCGTTAAATGTGCTGCATCCTACTGGTAATCCATTTTTGGATTTGTGCTTATGGAAGGGCCGTTTTCCATCAAGAAAGGCACAATTCTGCACCGAGGAACTGAAAAGAAATATGGCCGTAGCCTATCAGCTACAACTCATTGACAAAGGTTTGCATGTTGTTTCCTGGCAAGGTATCCGCCGTGATGAATCACCCAATCGTCGATATGCAAAAAAAATAGAGCGCATTGGCCCCAAACTTTGGGCTTTTCGGCCTTTGGTGGACTGGACCGCACAACAAACCGTCGATTTTGTGCGCGGTCAAGGTTGCCCATTGAATCCATTGTATAGCCAGGGTCAAAGCCGTGTCGGGTGCGTCTGTATCAATAGCAACAAGAGTGATTTGGCCCAGGTGTCGTTTCGGTATCCGGAAGAAATAACAAGACTGTCTGAATGGGAACACCTGGTTGGTCAAGCATCGAAGCGCGGATATTCGACGTTTATGTGTGATGCCAGCGATCTTAAAGACCGACGCGCCATTTTTTCGGATCTGAACATCCATGCGCGGGTGGCTTGGGCCAAGGGCGAAAATGGCACGTTGGACCT
>JAQTTV010000009.1 GCA_028710565.1 Gallionella sp. | reverse complement strand
GTTGATCCCGTACTGCTCGGATAACGCGCACACGCTCGCTTCAGACCTTTGAATTTTTGCTCGCACAACGTGCGTAGTCGTGGCTGTGCCGTGTAATACTTGTCCCATCTCTTTTCCTCTTTAAGTTTGGTATATAATACACCATTTAATGATGGGACTAAACAGCTAATGCTTAAGCTGAATGATGAGTATTACGGGTTGCAGAGGAAGCCTATTGGTAATATCGCGTCGCTAAAAATGTAAATACAGCGCGGTGCGGCGCATTCCGCTCCGCTGCATGACGGGCTATGCGTATCCACGGCCAACTACCCTAGCCGCCCGATAATTTTTTGACACGTCATTATTTCGTGCATACAATATGTGGCATGAACATCAGTTACGACTCCGCTAAAAATACCCGCAACATTGAGTTGCGTGGTTTGTCTTTTGAGCGTGTGGCGGATTTTGAATTTGAAACCGCACTGTTTTCACCCGATGTGAGGCGGGATTATGGCGAGGTGCGCATTCGGGCATTAGGGAGGCTGAAGGGGCGGTTGCACGCGTTGGTGTTCACCGAGACAGTAGATGGCATTCGGGTGATTAGCTTCCGCAAAGCCAATAAACGAGAGGAGAGGATTTATGAAACACAACTTACCTGACGATGAAAATCCTGAGTGGACAGCGGCAGAAGCGAGCGCGGCGAGTCGGTTTTCGGGATTATCTGCCAATTTGCAAACTAAACTGACTTGCCGTGGGCGCGGTGCGCAAGTTGCCCCGACCAAAACACGCATCACCATCCGCTTGTCGCAAAACGTGGTCGATAGCTTTCGCGCCACAGGAGAGGGCTGGCAAACCCGTATGGATGTGGCTTTGCAAGAGTGGTTGAAAAACCATGCGACAAATCCTGCGATGTAGCGCGGTAGGGCGCATTCGTTAATGCGCCGTATGTTTTCACTACGCTATAAACAGGGAAGTCATACGGCGCAATGCGCTGCGCTATTGCCGCCCTGCCTCTAAAATTACTCCTCTGTTTTATCCCGCTCAATCAACGCATAAGCGGAATGATTGTGGATGGATTCAAAGTTTTCGGATTCTACAATGTAGGCTTCGACGCGAGGGTCGGCATTGAGGACGGCGGCAACGTCGCGCACCATGTCTTCGACAAACTTAGGATTGTCGTAGGCGCGTTCCGTGACGAATTTCTCATCGGGACGTTTCAGCAGGCCATATAACTCGCACGACGCTTGTTCTTCGGCGATACGCACCACGTCTTCGATCCACACAAAACGGTTGGTGCGCAGGGTCAAGGTGACGTGAGAGCGTTGGTTATGCGCGCCACGCTCGGAGATTTTCTTGGAGCAAGGGCACAAACTCGTCACAGGGACTAAGACTTTTAAGGTCATGCGGGTTTTGCCCGCCACAATTTCACCAATCAACGTCACGTCGTAATCCAGCAAACTTTGCACGCCCGACACGGGGGCGGTTTTGTTGATGAAATAGGGGAAGTTCATTTCGATATAGCCAGATTGCGCTTCCAGCCGCGTCACCATGTCTTGCAAAATGCCTTCAAACGATTCCACGGAAATTTCACGTTCGTGCTCGTTCAAAATCTCCACAAAACGCGACATGTGCGTGCCTTTGAAATTGTGCGGCAGGTGCACGTACATATTGAACGTGGCGATGGTGTGCTGTATGCCGACACTTTTGTCTTGTACTTTAATGGGATGGCGTATGCCTTTGATGCCGACGCGGTTGATGGCAATCTGGCGTAAATCCGCCGAGCTTTGTACATCGGGTATGGCTGTGGACTGAGGTGTGTTCATGGTGGCTTTCTATCAAATCACAATTAGGTTTTATTATAACAAATCCAGACTTTATTTGTCGGGTATTGCGTATTCAGGTGGGGTTGGCGAACGACTCAGGAGGGCGGTCTTTGCTCGCGTACATCGCAATATCCGCTTGTTTGAGTAGTTCTAAACCAGTCTTGCCATGTTCAGGATAAAGGGCGATGCCAATGCTGCAGGAGATTTGCAACTGATGACCACCGCACTCAAAAGGCTGGCGCATCGCCTCACAAATTTTCGAGGCAATATTGTCCGCAACTTGTGCGCTTTGTATGGTGGGGAGTAGCACGATAAATTCATCCCCGCCTATGCGCGCGACTGTATCGGATGTGCTTACGCACGTCAGTATTCGGCTGGCGACTTGTTGTAGCAACAGGTCACCTACATCATGTCCATATCTGTCATTGACGGGTTTAAATTTGTCTAAATCCAGAAACATTAAGGCGAGTTGGGTATGGTCTCGTTTTGCTGTTGTTAAGGCGTGCTCTAGTCTATCATTGAGCAAGTTGCGCGTGGGGAGTCCCGTCAAGGGGTCGTGCATGGCGAGAAAGTGAATTTTATCTTGTGCGGCTTTACGCTCTGAAATGTCACGTGTTACCCCATGGATTTCAACTTTTCCTGTTTCTTCATTGAGGTAAAACTTAGCAAGAGCTTCCGTCCAAATCATAGAGCCATCTTTACAAGGCTGCTGAACCTCTTCAATGTAGACTTGGTCATGTGCTTCGCCCGACAAAAAGCGCGCCATGTTTTGTTGTATTTGCTGTTTCAGAATGGCAGAAAATTCAGGTGTCAGTGCGGTATCCAAAGGTTCGCGCATGACCTCCTCGGCGGTGTAACCGCGCAATTGTTGAACGGATGGGCTGACATAGTGAAAACGTAAGGTTTCTGGATCAAGTATCCAGACCACATCCTGCATGGTTTCCAATAACTGCCGATAGTGTCTTTCGCTTTTGGAGAGGGCGTGTTGTGCAGCATGCAGTTCATTCAAGCTCAGATTGAGCTTGCGATTGATTCGTAAAATAGATAAAGCTGCGCTTCCGATGACGATGATGAGCAAGGCAGCGATTGCCAAACCACGGTAGAACCAAGTCAGATCGGGTTCTGTTGCATCGTACAAAAAACCTTTGAGCGGAAAGTTGGGTTTAAGTAGACCAATATCGGCATAAGTGCTCGCAATATCTTGCCAGCGACTGGGATTCATATAACCGATCTCAATCAGATTCGGTTGCAATAAGGGGATCATCTGATCCGATTCAAAGTCCAAATAGTCGTGGGTGTACTGTGCAGCATACTTGGCTAGAATCAGGTTGATAATTTGATTGTGATGCTCCTTGGCGTATTTCCAGCCGCGTAAACTCGCCGCACGGAAAGCTTTGACGCGTTCAGGGTGATCGCGCAACTCCTGTTCGGAGGTAAACAGATTATCCCCATAAAAATCGATCCCAGCTGAGCGCGGGCTAAAGGTTTGATAGGGGTATTTAGCTTGTCTGAAATAATAGGGCTCGTTGGAAATATAGCCAGAAATCGCGTCGGTATAGCCTTTCATCAAGCCATCTGCATCAAAGCTATGGGGCATTTGATGGATTTGTTCGAGTGGAATGCCCTCTTTTTTTAGGTACGCCAGCAACTCGCCTGATTGGGGTTCCAGCATCAAGCGTTTCCCAATTAAGTCGCGTAAATGATGGATGTTGGGTGCGGCGTAGATTTCATAGGGGGATTGCTGGAAAATCACCGCCAGCACGACCACAGGTTTTCCCGCAGCACGTTCTAGGAGCAGGCTACTCGTTCCCACGCCATACTGCGCTTGGTTTGACACGACTTTTTGCACGGGATCTGTGGCTGGATCAGCCTCGAGGATACGTACATTCAGTCCCACATCACGGTAATAACCTTGGTCAAGCGCGGCGTAGTAGCCTGCAAATTGAAAAGCATGCTTCCACTTGAGTTGTAGCGTGACGTTTTCTATGGCGGAGGCGGAACCTGCACACCAGCAGACGAGGCTGCAAAATAAGCTCCTCAGCCAAGGCGAGTTCATCCTTGAACTTTCTGACGGGTGTGCGGGTAGGGGATCACATTGCCCTCGTGATGGATTGCACTAAACCAGCCGCATCCAGTCCACAATCTGCCAGTAGCTGCACGGGGTCACCTTGTTCGATAAAGCGATCTGGTAAGCCAAGTTGCAGAAGCGATACCACTTTGTGATGCTGCGACAGACATTCCGCCACCGCACTCCCTGCACCGCCTTGGATGGCATTCTCTTCTACTGTAACGAGTAGCGTATGTTCATCAGCTAAACGCAAAATCATTTCCACATCCAGTGGCTTAACAAAGCGCATATTCACCACGGTGGCATCGAGTTGTTCACCTGCCGCCTCTGCCGCCGCCAGCATCGTGCCAAAGGACAGAATGGCGACTTTTTTGCCCGTGCGACGCAATTGCGCCTTGCCGATAGGCAGTGCGGACATCTCTGACTGTATCGTCACGCCAGGCCCCGTTCCGCGTGGATATCGCACCGCGCTGGGGGTGTTGAGTTGCATGGCAGTGAACAGCATTTGACGGCATTCGTTTTCGTCCGCAGGTGCCATCACGGTCATATTGGGCACGCAGCGCAAGAAACTCAAATCAAAGCTGCCTGCATGAGTTGCCCCATCCGCGCCGACCAGCCCGCCGCGATCTATCGCCAATACCACGGGCAGGTTTTGTATGGCAATGTCATGGATCAGTTGGTCATAAGCGCGCTGCAAAAAGGTGGAGTAAATGGCGACCACGGGTTTGTAGCCATCGCACGCCAAACCAGCCGCAAAAGTAAGCGCATGTTGCTCCGCGATGCCCACATCAAAGTAGCGATCAGGAAACTGCTTGGCAAATGCCTGCATACCAGAGCCCTCACACATAGCTGGCGTAATGCCGACCAAGCGTTTATCCAGTACTGCCATGTCGGTCAGCCAGTCACCAAATACATGAGTATAAGTAGGCTTGGAGGATGCTTTAACCACCACGCCCTGATGGCGATCAAATTTACTGACGCCGTGATACAGCAAACAGTCTTCTTCCGCTTGGGCGTAGCCTTTGCCCTTTTGGGTGACGATGTGTAAAAACTGCGGACCTTTGAGCTGGCGAATGTTGCCTATCGTATCCAGTAGAACATCCAAGTCATGCCCATCAATGGGGCCAAGGTAGTTAAAGCCAAATTCTTCAAATAAAGTCCCGCGTGTTACCATGCCTTTGACGTGTTCTTCGGCACGCTTGGCGAATTCGTGTACCGAGGGTATGCCACGCAAGGCTTTTTCGCTGGTACTGCGTACGGCGGCATAGAAACGTCCCGACATGAGGCGTGCCAAGTAGTTATTCAGCGCACCCACAGGGCGGGAAATGGACATGTCGTTGTCATTTAAGATCACTAATAAGTTGGCATCCATCGCCCCCGCGCAATTCAAAGCTTCAAACGCCATGCCCCCCGTCAATGCGCCGTCACCAATAATTGCCACAGAGCGACGATTAGAGCCATCCAGTTTTGCAGCAACCGCCATGCCTAACGCAGCTGAAATGGAGGTGCTGGAATGTCCCACGCCGAATGCGTCGTAAGGGCTTTCTTCCCGCTTGGGAAACCCCGCAATGCCGCCCGCCATACGCAAGGTGCTCATGGCTTCGCGCCGTCCCGTCAGGATTTTGTGTGCGTAAGTTTGATGCCCTACATCCCACACCAGCTTGTCTTCGGGGGTGTTGTATAAATAATGCAGGGCGAGCGTGAGTTCAATTGTGCCTAAATTAGAGGAAAGGTGCCCCCCTGTTTTGCTCACGGAATCCACTAAAAATTCACGTAATTCTCGGGCTAATTGCGGTAATTGTTGTTTGTCCAAACGACGCAGATCATCTGGAGAATCTATACTGTTTAGCAATGGGTACATTAAAATTTCCGAAATACAATAAAATCAGCTAATTCACGCAAGCGTTGTGCGGAATCCCCAAAATCTGCCAGTGCGTCTAGCGCAGATTGATGCAGCTGCTGCGCCATCTCGCGCGCCGCTGCCACCCCTAGCAGGGTGACATAGGTAGGTTTATTGTGATCGGCATCTTTGCCTGCCGTTTTGCCCAGTGTGGCGGTATCTGCTTCACTGTCCAGCACATCATCCACGACTTGAAACGCCAACCCTACACATTTGCCAAAATGATCCAGCTTGCTCAGTTGTGCGTCGCTCACATTGCCGCAATGTGCGCCCAGCAAAATCGCCGCACGAATCAACATGCCTGTTTTGTGTATGTGCATAAATTCCAATTCAGGAATGGTCAACGCCTTGCCTACACTGTCCAAATCAAACGCTTGCCCACCTGCCATGCCACGCGAACCTGATGCAATTGCCAGTAATTTCACCATTTCCAATTGTTTGCTCGCGTCTTCGTTTAAATGGTGTTCTGTCAATAGTTGAAACGCCAAAGTCTGCAAGCTGTCGCCCACCAACAAGGCCGTGGCTTCATCATATTGCACATGACACGTTGGTTTGCCGCGACGCAATACATCGTCATCCATGCACGGCATGTCATCGTGAACCAACGAATAGGCATGAATCAACTCCACAGCTGCTGCAGCGATGTTCAGGTGGGCTAACGATGCCCCCGTCAACTCTCCTGCTGCAAATGCCAACAGAGGACGCACTCGTTTGCCGCCGTCCAGTACGGCATAGCGCATCGCCTGATGCAGTCGTTGTGGTGCAAGATCAGCGGTAGGTAAAAGCTGCTGTAAAGCTTGTTCAAAACGAGATTGATGGGTCTTCGCCCAGCTTGAAAAATCACCTTGCATCATGCGGCTCCTGTTTCCGTTATATAGGGTTTAAGTACATCACCCTCTAAAATGCGCACTTTTTGTTGCGCATCATCCAGCCGATTGCGACAGAACGCTAATAATTCTGCGCCACGCTGATACGCCGTCAGAGAATGCTCCAGCGAGAGCTTGCCCGCCTCCATGTCCGCCACTATGCCCTCTAATTCCGTCATCGCAGCTTCAAAATTTAATGCTTTGTGGGATTTAGCGGTCATTTTAATTTTCGCGTAAGAAGAAGGTGCGCATTCTACCCAAGGCATTCTGTATGAGCGAATTTTTGTCTAAATTGTCAGGAAAGGGTGGGTAAATAAGGATATTGTTATATTCAAGGGTGGCGGTGATGTGTCTGATCTGTTGGGAATTGTTCGCGTTAGGATAGGGGTAAATGAGGGAATGCGGGTTTAAAGTGGAAATGTCAGGTAGAGAGGGGTGGTTTGTCATCCTGATGTGCAATGTTGTGCTTGAATAATACGTGGATTCAAGGGTAAAATGCGGTACTTTTTTAGGAGTGTATAACCAATGACCATTACTGCTGCGCAAAAAGCGCAAATCGTGACCGACTACCAACGTGCTCAAAGCGACACAGGTTCCCCAGAAGTTCAAGTAGCGTTAATTACCGCTCGCATCGTTTACCTGACTGCGCATTTTAAAGACCATGCTAAAGATCACCACTCACGTCGTGGTTTGTTGCGTTTGGTGAGCCGCCGCCGCAAGTTGCTGGATTACTTGAAGCGCACGAATGAAGCGTCCTATCGTACATTGATCCAACGCTTAGAAATCCGTAAATAGCATTTGTCATAAACGGGGTGCATGAGTGCCCCGTATTTTTGTCTGGTGATTATTTACTGGTCAAGTTTCGTCTAAACCTCTAAAAGTCTGCCGTGTCGCGATAAATCGGCTGGAAGAATTTTAGAGGTTTTTTCATCATGGCGCAGTGTTGCGTCATTCAAGTCAATGAGGTGTTCCTTGAGTCATTTTAAAAAAACAATCACGTTTGGCAATCATCAGTTGACTTTAGAAACGGGAGAAATTGCCCGTCAGTCCTCAGGTGCTGTGTTGGTTAGCCTAGATGATACGGTGGTATTAGTGACGGTTGTGGGTCGTAAAGATGCGAAACCAGAACAAGATTTTTTCCCCTTAACGGTTGATTATCAAGAAAAGACTTACGCAGCAGGTAAAATTCCTGGAAGCTTCTTCAAACGTGAAGGTCGCCCAAGCGAAAAAGAAGTGCTGACTTCACGACTGATCGATCGTCCTTTGCGCCCACTATTCCCTGAAGGCTTCTACAACGAAGTGCAAATCGTGGCGACAGTCATGTCCTCCGATAGCGAAATTGATTCTGACATTCCTTCCATGATCGGCGCATCCGCTGCATTGGCCATTTCAGGTATTCCGTTTGATGGTCCTATCGGCGCGGCGCGTGTCGGTTATGCCGAGGGTCAATACTTATTGAACCCCACTGCGAAGGAATTAAAAACCTCGCAAATGGATTTAATCGTAGCAGGTACGGATCGCGCAGTCTTGATGGTGGAATCCGAAGCACAACAATTGTCCGAAGAAATCATGTTGGGCGCAGTGATGTTCGGTCACGAACAAATGCAAGTGGTGATCGACGCGATTAACGAAATGGTTGATGCTGTCGGCAAGGATGCTTGGGATTGGACAGCACCCACCAAAGACGAAGCCTTGGTCGCACAAATGAACCAATTGGCGGAAGCAGAATTGGAAGCTGCGTACTCGATTCGTGCTAAACAAGAACGTACCGATGCCGTTGCTATCATTCGCGACAAGGTTGTCAATGCCATGGTAACTGATGATGTAGCTAAAAATCATGTGAATGATTTGTTCAGCGCATTAGAAGCTAAAATTGTTCGTGGTCGCATTTTGAGTGGCGAACCGCGTATCGACGGACGTGATACCCGTACCGTGCGCCCAATTACCATTAGAAACAGCGTGTTGCCTCGCACCCATGGTTCAACTTTATTTACGCGTGGCGAAACACAGGCTATCGTAGTGGCAACTTTGGGTAGTTTACGTGATGCGCAAAAAGTCGATGCGCTGCAAGGTGAGTATTCTGACCGCTTTATGTTGCATTACAACTTCCCGCCTTACGCCACAGGTGAAACAGGGCGTGTGGGTACACCGAAACGTCGTGAAATTGGTCATGGTCGTTTAGCTAAACGTGCCTTGGTTGCCGTATTGCCAAGTGAAGAAGAGTTCGGTTACGCGATGCGTATCGTATCGGAAATCACAGAATCCAACGGTTCTAGCTCCATGGCTTCTGTTTGTGGCGGTTGCTTGTCCTTGTTGGACGCAGGTGTGCCATTGAAGGCGCATGTGGCAGGGATTGCCATGGGCTTGATTAAAGAAGGTAATCGCTTTGCGGTGTTGACCGACATTTTGGGTGATGAAGATCATCTGGGCGATATGGACTTTAAAGTTGCAGGCTCCGAAACAGGTATTACCGCCTTGCAAATGGACATCAAAATCAACGGCATTACCCGTGACATTATGCAAGCGGCGTTGACCCAGGCGCGTGAAGGTCGTATGCACATCTTGGGTTTGATGACGACTTCCATGCCAACGGCACGCGTGGATGTGTCTGAATTTGCACCGCGCATGATTAAGATGAAAATCAATGCGGACAAAATTCGTGACGTGATTGGCAAAGGCGGCGCGGTGATTCGTGCGTTGACCGAAGAAACAGGTACAACCATCGACATCGATGACGCGGGCAATATCACCATTTCTTGCACCAGCAGCGAAAGCGGTGAGTTAGCACGTCAACGTATTAGCGACATCGTGGCGGATGTGGAAGTGGGCAAAATCTACGAAGGCCCGATTGTGAAATTGCTGGACTTTGGTGCGTTGGTCAACATCTTGCCAGGTAAAGATGGGTTGTTGCACATCTCTCAAATCGCCCATGAACGCGTAGCGGCCGTGGCGGATTATTTGAAAGAAGGACAAATCGTTAAGGTTAAATTGCTGGAATTGGATGACAAAGGACGCATGAAGTTGAGTATGCGTGCGTTGTTGCCCGTACCAGAAAAAGCTGCACCGCCGTCAGCAGAGTAATCGTTTGATGATGTTGATCGGGTTTTGTCTCGATCACATCAGGATGAGACAAACAAAAACCCGCCATTTCTGGCGGGTTTTTGTTTGTTTGTATGTATGAATAAACTCACACTATTTTGACTTACTTAGCGACTTGTTTTTCGCGAATTTCGTCCAATGTTTTACAATCGATACAGAGTGTTGCGGTAGGTCTAGCTTCTAAACGTGCTAATCCAATTTCGATCCCACAACTGTCACAAAAGCCATATTCACCTGATTCAATTTTGTTCAACATTTCGTCAATTTTTTTAATCAGCTTGCGTTCACGATCACGGTTGCGCAGTTCCAAATTCATATCGGATTCTTGCGTGGCGCGGTCATTGGGATCAGCAAAAACAGTTGCTTCATCTTGCATGGTATGGACAGTGCGATCAATATCTTCGCCTAGATCAACTTTAATGAGATTCAGAATTTGGCGGAAATGATCCAGTTGTGCAGGATTCATATATTCCTCATCGGATTTCACTTGATAGGGGATGGCGGGTTTGTTCGCTTGCAGCGGCATGACACTTCTCCAACGGGATAAAAATAAAAGTCCGCCTTAATACCAGAAAGGCGGGTGGTTAGCAAGCTGATTTAGCTTTATAGCCAGTTTAATAATGCCAATGGGGTAGTAATGCCGCCTTGTGCTCCCCAGCTGGCAACTGTGTCGTTGACATAACCATAATGAGCAATGATGCCGCGCATTTTGCTGGCATTGGCGGCCTGCATGTCACGTAGATCGTCGCCCAAGTACAAGCATCGCTCAGGCGCAACACCAGTAATTTCACAGGCCTTGAGCATGGGCTCAGGGTGAGGTTTAGCATGGGCGCAGGTGTCGGCACTAATCAAGCATGCGGCGCGCTGTGCATAGCCCAGAGCCTCCATCAGCGGCAGGGTGTAGCGATGGGGCTTGTTGGTGATAATGCCCCACGGTAAGCCGCGCTGTTCGATCTCATCAATCAGTTCTGCCATCCCCTCAAACAAGCGTGTCCCCACGCAAATATTCTGGGTGTAATAGCTCAAGAAAATCTCACGCAATTCATTGAATTCGGGCGCGTCAGATGTGATACCAAAGCCAGCTTTCAATAAGCCTGGTGAGCCATGTGAAGCTTGTGGGCGTAATAATTCAAAGGGCAGGGGAGGCAATTGGCGCATGGCGCGCGTATGATTTAACGCCGCTGCCAGATCAGGTGCAGTATCAGCAAATGTGCCATCAAGGTCAAAAAATACGGCTTGGGTCATTGAGTAGTTTCTAGTTGTTAGCATCTAGTCGTTAGTTGATGATTTTTCATCCGATAAAATTGATGTTGAATAGTTGTAGATGTGCTGCGCTTATTCACAAAATAATAACTAACGACTATCAACTAAAAAAAAGACCAACCCCAAGGCTGGTCTTTTTGACAAACACCTTCGCGATTAAGCGCGGCGTTTGTATTCGTTGGTGCGGGTGTCGATTTCGATTTTGTCGCCGATTTCGATAAAGGCTGCCACGGGTAATTCATAGCCGCCGTTGATTTTCGCGGGTTTCATGACTTTGCCTGAGGTATCGCCACGTACTGCTGGTTCGGTGTAAATGACTTCGCGTACGATGGTGTTAGGCAACTCAACGGAGATCGCTTTTTCGTTGTAGAAAACAACTTCGCACGCCATGCCGTCTTCGACGTAGTTGATTGAATCGCCCATATTTTCGGCTTCAATTTCGTATTGGTTGTATTCATCATCCATGAATACATACATAGGATCAGCGAAATAGGAATAGGTGCATTCTTTACGATCCAAAATGACTTGATCCAATTTGTCATCGGCGCGGAAGACGGTTTCTTGTGCGGTCGGTGTCAACAGACCTTTCATTTTCATTTTAACGACTGAACCATTACGGCCAGAACGGGTGTATTCCGCTTTCAGGACGATCATCGGCTCAGCACCGATCATAATGACATTACCTGGGCGAATTTCTTGTGCTATTTTCATGATGACGACTCTACAATTTTGAAGGCGCGGATTCTACCGATTTTTTGGCAAAAATCCAGTAAATTCAAAGCCAGATTGTTGCGAGATAAGTGTTGTGCCCAGTGTTGCGCATGTTGGCGCATTGGTTCGCGTGTCGCGATGAAGTTTTTCCACGCTTGAGCGATGGTGGTCGCATCACCCATGTTCCACGCCTGCCAAAAAGCGCGGGTGGTGGCAGCCAGTTCGGGCGCGTCAGCATGATACAAAGTTAAAAATGCGTCTAATTTTGCCCAATGTGCGCCGTCATCCTGCGGATAAATCTGCCACACAAATGGCTTTGCTGCCCACTGTGCTCGCACGCAAGAATCTTCACCGCGCACAAAATTAACATCACACGCCCACAGTAAATCGTCATATTCTTCTTGTGGTACAAAGGACAAGACTTGCACGGTGAGATTGCCGTGCTGCCATTGACGATTTTGTTGATACGAATTGATTTGCGAGTTTTTAGGCTTCGGTGCGATTAAATGTGTACCCTCGTTGTGACAAACATCAAAATACTCAATCACTTGAGGTAAAATTCTGCCTTCGGGTACAAGGCACATTATCCGCTGCTCACCATTTGCCCAAGCCGCTAATAATGTCGACAATGCCGCATTTTCATATCCAAATAACGAAATGGTTAAAGTGTTTTCATCGGGTGTCTCACGTCCAATGGATTGCCAAAATGTCGCTGCATGGTTCGGAAAATCATCACGTCGTGCTATTAAATCTTGCTCTAGCAACAGCCCTCCTGTTTTTGGAGTGAAACCAGGAAAGTAAAAATATTTCACTAAGGGCAGGGTAGGGTGAGGAGACGGCAGCTCATGGCAACCTTCAACCCACGCTTCTGCACTGAGATACTCCAAATTGATCCAAATCGGCAAACGTTCCACCATTGCTTCAACGTAGTTTTCGGGTAAGCGACAACCAAATGCTTCAATCACCAGCTCCGCAGGTATGATGCCATCGAAATCCCCTTGCCATGTGCATACCTCTACGTCACGACAAAACTGTCGCGCTGCGCCATCCATCGCATCGGGGCATAATTTTACAAAACTGGATAAATCATCTACCCAGAGTCGCACGCTCAAACCGTATTCATGTGTGAATTGACGCGCCAATCGCCAACACACACCAATGTCGCCGTAGTTGTCTATCACATTGCAAAAAATGTCGCAATTTTTTGGGAGGGAGGTATTTATCATGCGTTTTCAATATATCAACGGAGTTATGTGAATTCTGACAGATTTATCCAAGCTGATGGAATTGTCATGATGAAGGGTGTCAGAAGTTTGTGATGGTAAAATCGACTTTAATTTGACAAATCGCGTCATATAAGTGACGAATTTTGGAATTATTTAGGCTGGATTGCGGTTGTAAGTCTATTGAAAGAAAGAGTGTTGTATTTATATGCAAATAAAACAACAGGTTGTAAATATGGCATGATTGATGCTTTAAATAAAACAAGCGCAACATCTTATGTGTGCTTAACCCTAACTTAAAACAAAGGAGCATTAAAATGAAAAACTTGCAAAAAGGTTTTACACTGATCGAACTGATGATTGTGGTTGCTATTATCGGTATTTTGGCAGCAGTAGCGATTCCTGCTTACGGCGATTACACAGCACGTGCACAAGCTGCTGAAGCGATGACGCTTTTAGATGGTCTAAAAACCCCGATGACAGAAGCGTACACCACAGATGGTTCTTGGGATGTCACTAAAATCAGTGCTGTGGTAACAGGTAAATATGTGTCTGGTATCACAACTAATGCGACCAAGTCTACTGTCAACGCCCAATTTAAAACAACGGGTGTGAGCAGCAAGATTTCTGGGCTGTGGGTGCATATGAACTACAATACGCTGACAGGCAGCTGGTATTGCGCGAATGGTACTGATTCGGCAGAAAATTCGACAGCCGCTACTGTTGCAGCTGATACAGCAAAAGTGGGCGCAACTGGTTTGCCATTGACTTTGTTGCCAAAATCTTGCCAATAAGTCTAAATCTGCCTTAGGGTAGATGGGTAAAGCCCCTCGAAAGAGGGGCTTTTTTATTTGTCGGTCAATAATCGCGCAACGGGTTTAAAGCTGCGTCTATGTATATCAGATACCCCGTATAGTCTTAGTGCAGCGAGGTGGGCGGCAGTAGGGTAGCCTTTATGTTGGGCGAAACCGTATTGGGGATATTGAGTGTGTAAATCCAGCATCAGCGCGTCACGCGCGGTTTTTGCCAAAATCGAAGCGGCAGAAATGGCCGCCACTTTGCTGTCTCCTTGAACGATAGCCTGACTGGGAAAGCCTGTGTCGGGGCAAAACAAGCCATCGACCAGTACCTGTTGCGGTGGTATCGGCAATGCCAACACCGCGCGTTTCATTGCCAATAAAGTGGCTTGCAAGATGTTGAGCTGGTCGATTTCTGCGACGCTGGCATATGCCACCGCCCATGCCAGTGCGTGTTGCCGAATCAGCGGGGCAAGTGCGTCGCGTTTTTTTTCGGATAGTTTTTTAGAGTCCGCCAAACCCACAATCGTATAGTTGGGGTCAAGGATCACGGCTGCGGCACTGACTGGTCCAGCTAAAGGGCCTCGTCCTGCTTCATCTACGCCACAAATTAAAATCGTCATTGAGTTGTGTTCCCGTTAAGGTGCAGCGTATAAATAATTGGGTATTGGGTTCTTAGTTGCTAGTCGTTACTTAGCTGGGTAGAAAACTGAGTGTATCTAGCTGAGTATTTAGAAAAATGGTTAATTCACTGCGCTTAGCCACCCTGCCAACTAAAAGCCATCTACTTAAGCCGCATATTTCAGCCGTATCTTGAGCTGGCGAAATACGTCAGTTGCTAAGGCATCGTAAAAAATAGGTAAATTGATCTGCTGTCGTTGTGCTTCAGTTTTAATGCGCAGCAGCACAAAACAGGGGGTGATGGTCGTGCCTGTTGCCACGATGCCGTTCTGTGTTTCACCCGATGGCGTGATTAGGGTAATTGCTTGATTTTCTTCTAGTGTAAATCTAGTGCTGGGGTGGTAAAGCAATATGGTGCGATGATGAAACAAACTGAGCAGAATAAGCAGAGAAAGAAGTAAGTGTATAGAAAGCATTCCGTGACTAAGCCAAAGCACAATCAGGCTGAGTATATGGCTGGTGAGCAAAACCCGCTTGGCAATACGCGAGGGTTGCAGTGCAAAGTGCATTTATAACAACTTGAATGCAGCAATGCCGAGCAGAATGACGATGATCATCACAATCATGGGTGCGTGGCTTTTTGGTTTTACCATGGGCTGCATGGGTCGAGGTGTCGTGATGAGCTTAGGGTTGGGTGCAGGGCTGGGTTTAGCCAGAACCGCTTTAGCAGGGCTAGGTTTAGGGGGTTCTGACTTGGGTGATTCTGGGCTAGGACGGGAAATTTTGAGCGTTTTAGAGAGCTCATCGACATCTTCTTCCGAGCTGGTAAGAGCCGCTAAGCGCATAGTTGCCGCAGTGGAGTCAAATGCGGGTGACATTCTCGCTTGCGATGCTGTTTTAAACGACTCTTCATCTGTCCAGATACGACCTGTTGCAGAGACCGTTGGCGGGAGTCTTTTTTCTCCTGTCGAGGTTGTGTTGAGCTTTTTAGGGGTGCGTGGCAGCGTATCACGACATGCGCGCAAATCATCGGCAAGCTCTTTTGCGCTTTGATAACGGTCATCTAAGCTTTTTGCTAAGGCTTTAACCAGAATGAAGTTTAACATTTCTGGTACGGCAGGGTTGATCTCGTTTGGTGGTAGCGGCGTGCCATTCAAGGTTTGATACATGATGGTGTTCACGTTATCACCATTAAATGGCGGCTGTCCCGTGAGCATTTCGTAGATCATGACACCCAGTGAGAAAATATCGGATCGCGCGTCAATCGTGCGACCCATTACCTGTTCTGGTGACATATATTTAGGTGAGCCGAGTACCATGCCCGTTTGGGTGCGTACGGCAGCAGAAGCCATGCGGGCAATACCGAAATCGGTGATTTTGACATGTCCATCACGAATTACCATGATATTAGACGGTTTGACATCGCGGTGTACAATGTCGTGTTCATGCGCGTAGTTTAAACCTAAGGCAACTTGTGCGGCGATGTCCAATACCTGATCGACGGGGATTAAAGTCCCATCGTTCATAATGTCGCGTAATTCACGACCCTGCAACATTTCCATGGCAATGTAGGCAATATCCCCACTTTTGCCCACGTCATAAATAGTCACAATATTTGGATGATTTAATCGCCCTGCGGCACGTGCTTCTTGATAAAAACGACCCTCGTATTCGTCTTTTTCTTCCTTAGCAAGACTAAGGTTGATGGTTTTAATGGCCACAACACGATCAATCAGCGGATCTCTGGCGCGATAAACCACCCCCATCGCGCCTTGGCCGAGCTCATCTGTTACTTCATAGCGTCCTAGCTGACTAATCATGACTTTTGACTGTGATGAGTTTCTTATATTCCAAATGAGCTAGTTGCAAGCACCAGGGCTGATGCGTATCGTTTTTCCAGATTCTAGTTCAATTTTTTGATTGACTACACCACTTCCTGTATTGACAATGACAGAGTGATTGCCCGCAGACAGACTCACAATCAAAGGATCTGAACCCGTTTTTCCCTTCGATGCACCATCAATAAATACTTGAGCACCAGGCTTGCAGCTAATCACAATACGACCTTCGCCAGATAAAGTAGGTGCGGAAGTAGGCTCATCTGTCGGTGTTCTATGAGTAGAAGTAGTCGTACTCTTCTTTGCTTTTGTCGTTGATGCTACGCCAGAATTCGGTATCGCCGCGACTGCGCTCACTGTAGGCTTAGTTGCAACAACGCTTGAAGTCGCGATGGGGCGTGCTGCGACATTACTGGCTGCAGTATTATTGGTAATGGGAGGGGGCGGTTGGGTGGGCGAAGAGGCGCTGATAACCCATCCCGCAATAGCAGCTATGGCGACCGCGATGCCGATAAAGATGGGTAGTTTATTGCCTTTGCTAACAGATTGATCCGTGACTGCTTCCTCAACGGATTCAGCCGATACAGGGGGTTCAGCTGGGAGTGCGACTGTTTGCACTGTTTCTTCACCTGGTACGCAGATGGCATAAACTTCGTGCTCTCGGACATGTTTGTCGGTGTGCGATCCTTTATAACGGAACATTCCCGCATACTGTGGGGAAAGCCGAGAAACTGCATCGTAGTAAGAGCGAGAAAGCAGGATTTGGTTAATGTCGGCGAATGCCATGATACGCTGTGCGACGTTGATCCCATCGCCCACAATATTGGGTTGACCATTAATGTCGCGTACCAGTCGTACAGGACCGAGGTTGATCCCCATGCGTACCCGTAATAAGGGTTCTATACTAACATCTTGAGTAATTAAGCCTTGACGCAAGCAAAAGGCGGCATGCAATGCCTCTTCGATATCGCCGATAAAGCTGACCGCAGCACCATCGCCTGTGTCGAGAATAATGCGATCTGCATCGGGGACATTTTTTAGTGCGTCAGCAAGCATTTCGTTGAATCTATCTTTTAACGAAATTTGTCCGACAACAGACTCCTTGGAATATTCAACAATGTCCAAGAAGAACACACTGCTCATAATCGTTTTGTTGCTACGTGGTTCCATTCACATACCTATTAGATGGACGTTCATTTGACTTTAAAGGCCGCTTTACCCTGCTTGTCAAAGCAAAGCTTGCGGATTTTAGAGGCTGTTGGGATTTAATGCTAGTTATACTTTCTTACGGCGCATATTTTTGTCGAAAGGCTTAGCCTGCGGTGTACTCGCAGCACGGCGCAACGGTGAGCGGCGATGCGAACTACGCGGCGCGGCAATGGTCGCAGGATATGGGGCGGTAGTTTGCTTTTCAGTCAATTCTTCCGCACTGATCCCTACCCAATCCAATACTTGCGCAATTTCCCCTTCGCCTAATTCGGCGGTCATGCCACGTTTTAGTCGTGGCGGTAAATTGATCAGGCCAAAACGGACTCGCATTAGCCGACTGACCGTTAAACCGAGTGCGGCAAAAGTACGACGCACAATGCGATTACGCCCTTCTTTGAGCATCACGCGATACCAATGATTAAAACCTTCGCCCCCCTCATCCGTTAACTTGTCAAAGGTAACGCGACCATCTTCTAATTCAATACCAACACCCAGCATTTGTGTTTGCTGTTCATCCGTTAACTTGCCTTGAACACGTACAGCATATTCACGTTCAACTTCAAAACGTGGATGCATTAGGCGATTGGCCAACTCACCCGAAGTGGTAAAAATCAATAATCCACTGGTATTAAAATCCAATCGCCCAATTGCCGTCCATTTCTGACCACGCAACTTGGGCAGTTTATCAAAAACGCTGGCGCGATTGTCGGGATCGTCGCGGCTGACAATTTCGCCTTCTGGCTTGTGATACAACAGCACTCGCACACGATTGTCTCGTTCACCCACGCGCAAGGTACGACGCTCTGCTTTAATCAGATCACCTGCTACCACGCGCATGCCTAGTGTTGCGGGTACACTGTTGACACTGACACGTCCTTCAGCAATCCAAGCCTCAACCATACGGCGAGACCCAAATCCAGCTTGCGCCAACACCTTCTGTATTTTTTCGCCCTGCTCAACGTGTTCAGCGTCTTCGTTTGTTTCTATCATAATGTGATCTCACGTCTTTCCAGCACGGCCTGCGCTAAGGTTCCAGCATCAACTTGTTCTAATTCGCCCCCAACAGGCAAGCCACGTGCAATACGTGACACTTTAATTCCTTGAGATTGCAGTAGTGTTGCCAAATAATGTGCGGTTGCATCTCCCTCTACGGTGAAGTTGGTCGCGAGGATCACTTCACAAGGGTGGGTTGCTACCCGTTTCAGCAAGCGATCAAAATGCAATTCTTTGGCTCCTATGCCATCCAGTGGAGATAAACGCCCCATCAGTACGAAGTATAAACCACGATAGCACTGTGTTTGTTCCATCATTAACAAATCAGCGGGCATTTCAACTACGCACAACATGCTCACATCCCGATGGGGAGAGGCACACAATGGGCAAACAGCCTGTTCGGAGAAATTGTTGCACTGTTGGCAATGTTGCATATTGGTTGCGGCATTCAGCAAGGAATGCGCCAAACGCAAAGCCCCTGCCCGATCCCGTTGCAACAAATGATACGCCATGCGCTGCGCGGATTTTGGCCCTACACCTGGTAAACAGCGTAAAGCGGCAATCATTTCTTCGAGATAGGAAGGTGTTTTCACTTCGTGATGAGCTTGGCGTTACAGTTTAGTCGAATCAAGATGCAGCGTGGGATGGTAAAAGAGGCCATAAACTAGAAAGGCAGCTTCATGCCTGGTGGCAAACTCATGCCTGCACTGAAACCGCTCATGCGTTGTTCAGTGGTGGCAGCGACCTTTTTCACCGCATCATTTAAGGCGATGACGATTAAGTCTTCTAAGGTTTCTTTATCCTCTTGGTCGATTAAACTGTCATCGAGTGACACGCGGCGCACTTCATGCGAGCAAGTCATCACGACCTTGACTAATCCTGAGCTGGCTTGACCTTCCACTTCTAGCGTGGCTAATTCGGCTTGTGCTTTCTGCATATTTTGTTGCATTTGTTGGGCTTGTTTCATCAAGCCACCTAATCCGCCCTTCATCATACTGTGTACCCCTAATTGATTGATTTTATGGAATCTGGAATAATTTTTGCTGCTAACTGATCTTGCGCCTCACGCACAAAAGTATCTTGTGCAATGGATTCATTTGCCTGTTGTTGCATGGCCTGCTTGACCTGATTTTCAACGTGAGCAGGCGTGGCAACTTGCGGCTTACCTAGCACAATTTGCACCTTGATGACTTGACCTAAGTGGTCAGACAAGGTGGTTTGCAATCGGTCTATCGCGGGTTTATTGCTTTGCAAATGTTTAAACTCTTCCGCCAAACACAGGGTCATCTGCCCGTTGCTAAAACTGTCCAATACGCAATGTTTCGCCAGCTGCAACGCCATGCCCTGCATATTTAATTGCCCCAATAACGTCCCCCAGTCGGGCAAGGTATCGCTACTGAGGCGAGGTTGGGGGGCGGCAGCAGGGGCGGGCGTGGCAATCGGTGCGACAGGCTCCTGATAAACGGGTGCTGCGGCAGGTATCGGCGGCACAACACGCGCGCCATTCCCTTCACCCTTCTCCCTTCCCCTTTCTCGGCTACTAGGTGCAAACGCCAACATCCGCAGCAAGGTCATGGTAAAGCCTGCGTACTCGTCAGGTGCGAGTTCAATCTCCGCCCGCCCATGTATCGCAATTTGGTAATACAGTTGTATATCTTCAGGTGTAAAAGCCGTCGCCAAGTCCAGTAAACGCATCCGTTCTGGTTCATCATCGGCAATGGCTTGAGGCACGGTTTGTGCCAAGGCGATGCGATGTAGTAGCGTGGCTAACTCTTGGAGGGCGGACTCAAAAGCGATACTGCGCGTTGCCATATTGTCGGCAATCGCCATCAGCCCCATACCATTTTGTTGCTGTAGCTGTTCCAGTAGCTCAAACAAATAACTTTGGTCTATCGCGCCCAACATGCTGCGCACCACGCTTTCTGCGACATGGCTATCGGAGAAGGCGATGGCTTGATCCATCAAGCTTAGCGCATCTCGCATACTCCCTTGTGCGGCGCGTGCGACTAAGTTGATCGCACCTATTTCAAAGTCAATATGCTCTTGCTCTAAGACATATTGCAAATGACGCGCAATCAGCAGTGGCGGTAGTTGTTTGAGGTTGAATTGCAAACAACGTGATAACACCGTCACAGGGATTTTTTGTGGATCGGTAGTCGCGAGAATAAATTTGACATGCGCAGGCGGTTCTTCCAGCGTCTTCAACATGGCATTGAAGGCAGACTTGGACAGCATGTGTACTTCGTCGATGATATACACCTTGAAGCGGGCATTGCTGGGGGCATATAGCGCGCTTTCCAACAGCTCGCGCATGCTATCGACTTGGGTATTCGATGCCGCATCTAACTCAATTAAATCGACAAAGCGACCACTATCAATATCCGTACAGGCGCGGCAAATGCCACAGGGCGTTGCTGTGATACCCGTTTCACAATTGAGTGACTTAGCAAAAATCCGTGCGATCGTGGTTTTGCCTACACCCCGTGTGCCTGTAAACAAATAGGCGTGATGCAAACGATTTTGGGTGAGTGCGTTGCTCAGTGCTTTAACGACGTGTTCTTGTCCCGCGAGTTGTGCGAAATTTTTGGGTCGCCATTTGCGCGCAAGAACGGTGGTAGTTGACATTTATTCCAAGAGGATGAGTACGATATAGCGAAAAATGAGATTGCTTTGGCTCACGGCTGCTTAAAAATGGTAGGAAAAGTGTATTTGGCTAAAGTTAATGCCTTGGTTCGGTTGTTTGATGCCACCATTGGATAAATGTTGTAAGCGATACCCTAAATCAAATTGCAGCTTTTCACCGAAGCGAACGCCGAAACCAAGTTGATCTCCAAACTGGAACGCGCTACCAAACCTGCGGTTGTTGTAAATGTAAGTTAGATCAATTAAATGAAAGCCAATACCACCCTCTAGGTAGGGCGCAATCCCGACTGGACTTTTTTCTTGGAAACGAAATACAGGGGTAAGACCCAATTCGGTAATAACATGATTGCCACCTGTATTGCTATGACCCCGCCATGTTCCTGCTGTCGCTTCCCAAAACCCTGTGACTTGCCAATCTCCGTCAGTGAACCAACTTTGATTAAAATTCCACATTGCGCCGATGCGCGCAGTATCGGTCGCGTTGCCGCGCCCCAACTCGACAGACAGCCCATCTACCGCAATCGCATGGTTACTCGCCAGCAATGCGATCAAAAGCCCCATGATTTTTTTCAAAGTTACGATGCTCATGACCTAAAAAATAGGGAGGCGAGCCTTACCCCCGGCACTTGCGATAAGTAGCTGTGGCTGCTGTCTTCCGACCCTGACCAGGTTCACTACCTCACAATGCGGGGAGACCCGCCAATTCGATACAACTAAACGCTAGCAAGCGTTCAGTTAAATTCTTGGCATGATACGAATACGTTCACGCCATGCTGCGGGACCGATGCGGTGAATGGACTTGCCTTCTGCATTCACCGCGACCGTCACAGGCATATTTTCAACTTCAAATTCGTAAATGGCTTCCATGCCCAAATCCGCAAAAGCAACCACTTTGGCACTGCGTATGGCTTTGGCAACCAGATAAGCCGCGCCACCCACTGCGATTAAATAAACCGACTGGTGTTTTTGGATGGCTGCAATGGCGGTATCGCCACGCTCTGCTTTGCCTACCATGCCCATCAATCCTGTCTCTGCCAACATGGTTTCGGTGAAACTGTCCATGCGAGTCGCGGTGGTAGGGCCTGCAGGTCCTGTCACTTCGTCGCGCACAGGGTCAACGGGTCCGACATAATAAATGAATCTGCCGTTAAAATCCACGCCTTCAGGTAATTTCTCACCGCGAGCCAGCATATCGCAGATGCGCTTATGCGCTGCATCCCGTCCCGTGAGCAATTTTCCGCTCAACAAAATCGTATCTCCAGGTTGCCAAGTGGCTATTTCTGCACGGGTAATCGTGTCTAAATTGACCTTGCGCGCTTCGGCAGACGCGTGCCACGTCACATCAGGATAATCTTCTGGGTTGGGAGGGGGGAAGCTTGCAACACCGCTGCCGTTCAGCTCAAAATGAATATGACGCGTTGCGGCGCAGTTTGGAATAATCGCAACAGGCTTGGAAGCGGCGTGCGTGGGGTAGTCTAAAATTTTTACATCCATCACCGTGGTCAAGCCACCCAAGCCTTGTGCACCGATGCCTAGTGCATTTATTTTGTCGTACAACTCTATGCGTAATGCTTCTAGTGGATTTTGCGCGCCGCGCATTTTTAGCGTAGGCATGTCGATGTCTTCCATCAACGCTTCTTTTGCCAATAACACGGCTTTTTCGGCTGTGCCACCAATGCCGATGCCCAACATTCCTGGGGGACACCAGCCCGCGCCCATTTTCTGTACGCGTTGCAGCACCCATTCCACGATATCATCGTTAGGGTTGAGCATTTCCATGGCTGCTTTATTTTCCGACCCCCCCCCTTTTGCCGCAATACGCACGTCAACTTGGTCACCTTGAACCAATTCCACATGCACCACGGCAGGGGTATTGTCGCCCGTGTTTTTGCGCTTGCCTGCGGGGTCGGAGACGATAGACGCACGCAGCACATTATCGGGATTTAAATACCCCTTGCGCACACCCGCGTTGACCATCTCCACGATGTCCATGGTGGCATCATCCCAACGCACATTCATTCCCACGCGCACAAATGCCACCACAATGCCCGTATCCTGACAAATGGGACGCTTGCCTTCCGCACACAGCCGTGAATTAGTCAAAATCTGCGCAATCGCATCTTTAGCCGCAGGAGATTGTTCCTTCTCATATGCTTGCGCCATTGCCTGAATAAAATCTTGCGGATGGTAATATGAAATAAATTGCAATGCGTCGGCGATGCTATCAATAAAATCCTGTTGGCGAATAACGGTCATGATGTGCTTTCAGTGGGTGGATGTGTACATATTTTACCCTTTCTTAGCGTTAGGTCGTGTTCACGGAGCGACCCACGATCTGAACCTTTTATTGGGTAAACTCATAAATTCCTACAACGAAATCCCTGTTTCTTCACTTCTGCGTGGCGGATAGCTATCCCATGCTTGGCAGGCGGGGCAGTGCCAGTAGAATTGGCGAGCTTTAAAGCCGCAGTGTCCGCATTGGTAGGTGGCGAGGCTGCGGGTGCGTTGATGGATCAGGTTTTTGACCAGTTCCACGTCGGCGCGTCTGTCCATGGGGACTTCTAATAAACGTGCTTCTAACAACTTATCCAGCCCCAATAACGAAGGGTTACGTTCTAATTCGGCGCGGACGAGTTGATAGGCGGCGGTTGAACCTTCTTGTTTCAACACCCCGTCGAATAAGACATTCATCAAATCCAGTGCGTGGTATTTTTCTAAATAGGTGCGTAACAATGCGATGCCATCGGCTTCTTTGTCCAAGCTGCGATAAGTGTTGAGCAGGCGTTCTGCGACCAGCGGCAAATAGTCGGGATGTTGGGTTTCGATGCGTTGCCAAGTGGCTATGGCGGCTTCAGGTCGTTGCTCCCTGAGTAATAAATCACCCAGCATCAGCGTGGCTCGCACGGAGTTTTCATCTTCCTGTAAAGCCAACTCCAGATGGGTACGGGCAGTAGTGATGTTTTGCTGAGCGATTTCTTCTGTCGCCAGTTCACAGTAGAAAAAAGCGGCTTCGGTGTGATAGCGCGCTTTGCCCACCAGTGCGGTTAGTTGCTGGGCAATGTCGATGGCCTTGAGCCAGTCATGTTCCTTTTGGAATAATTCCAACAAGAACTCCAGCGCGGGTTGCGCATAGATGGTTTTTTTTAATTCGCCAAAAAGGATTTCGGCGCGATCTAAAATCCCTGCTTTAAGATAATCTTGCGCCAGCTCAAAAATGGCTTGTTGCCGTTTTTCATCATCCAAATCGGCGCGATCCACCAAATTGTGGTGCATCCGTAGCGCGCGATCCACCTCGCCACGTCGACGGAATAAGCTCCCCAAGGCGAAGTGCAGTTCAATGGTTTGCGGATCGACTTTAACGACTTCGATAAAGGATTCAATGGCTTTGTCCTGTTGTTCATTCAACAAAAAATTCAGCCCTTGAAAATAGGATTGTGGCAAGGCACTGGATTCAGAGAGTAATTTTTTCAGGTCAAAACGTGCGGCCAACCATCCCATGCCAAAAAACAAAGGGAAAATTAGTAGCATCCAAGGTTCAAATTCCATTGAAATCATGGTATTAAGAGAGTGATATAGGGGTGGTGGGCGTGTTGTCTAACTCAGCGAGTTTGTTTTTGACACGGACTTCTCGTTCTAAGCGAGCAATATTGCGACGCTGGGTCAGCACGATATTCAGCATCGCCAATACGGCGACCGCAGCTCCCGCTGCAAAGAAAGTGAATAACACGATCACCAAGGATGACTCCCATTCAAAGCCAAGAAAATAGCGCAAAGTAACGGGTTGGTCATTTTTGACCGTAAATCCGATGAGCATGAAAAAAACAAATAGCCGCCACAACCAATTGAGATAACGCATGAGCCTGACCCGCTAAAAAATAAAAGCACTTTAAGATAGCATAAAAGCGAGTCACTCAGGCGGTGAGGATGCGCTGAAAATAACTAGACCGTCCTACTAAAGAAGGGGCTTTCAAAGGTATCTTGCTCAGATGAGCTCTTAGCTCCTGTTTACGGTCTGGCGCGAGAGATTGTCAGCAGCGCACAAAACACACGGTTTTCTGGTGCAAATGAGGTTTTGCGCTGCGCATAAGCCTCGATCACGGCCTCGCAGTAAGATCGTAAATAGGTTTTGGTGGTGTCAATTTTGCAAGTATATCGTCTACAGGCGACTGAAAACTATTGCGCTGCTGATACGGTATCAAAAAAGTAGCTCAAAATGCGGGGTCGCAAAGCGATAGGCTCGGTGTAAACACCCCCTTTCGCACCTATTTTTTCTAAAAATTGGTTTTGCCCATTACGTTTTTCAGCAGCCTGTTAAATCTGAGCAACATAGCATTTTCTCCTTTAGATTGATTGGCATGTTGCCAGACGTAGCCAGTATTTTGGCTCAGGTGTTGGGTGCAAATACTTGTGAGTTAAGCTATTAGTTGCTCGTGGTTTGTTCTAGTTGTTAGGGTGAAAATATGAGTGTATCTTTTTGAATAAATAGCAAACTACTGATGTGCTGTGTTTGCCTGCCCTATCAATTAAAAACTAATGCCTAACAACTTATTCGTACTTTTTCATTGCGTTCATGAGTTCACGTCTGGATTGCCGATGCCGCAAATGATCGTGCATAAACCAGCCCAAAATAAATCCCGTTAAGAGCGCGAAAAATATCAGCAATGCGCTTGACATAGAAGCTTGCCAATATAGAAATTTGATCTCGACGATGCTCGCATTTTGCACGATAAAGATCACCGTAAAGCTAACCAAGATCGCGATCAGGGTTAATTTAAAATTCATGATACTCACCTCATCATGGAAAATTGAGGCGACAACTATGTGTAGTCGCCTCAATCTGTTAGGGCCAAAAATGACAGTTGAAAGGATTATTTGAACTTGGCACGAGCATCTGCAATGCCCGATTTCAGGTCATCCCAGATGATATCGGCCGTTTCTTTGACCTGCTCCCATGCTGCGCCACTGGATTTTTCTAATTCTTGCAATTTGACGGAGGCGGCATGTTGTTTGGCGCGCAGTTCGTGCAATGCTTGGGCGCGCTTGATTTCCATATCTACGCTGGCATTTTCGACTTTAGCGTCCAGTAAACTGATTTCAGCATTCCATTCACGCAGTTGCGCGGTCATTTTGTGCTTGTAGGCTTCTTGTATTTCCATGTGATTCTCCTTGAATGATTGGGCAACTTACCCAAATTATTTAACGGACTTTAAGACCAGCAGGTTCTTAACCTCTTGAACACCTAGAACAGCAGCCGATAAAGCCTTGGCTCGGTCACTATTTCGTTGCGTATCCACTGACCCACTTAAGGTCACCACACCTTTGAGTGTGTCCACACTGATTTGCAAAGTGCTGAGACCTAGTTCGGCAAAGATGGCGGCTTTGATCTTGGTTGTAATTTCAGCATCATTGAGCGATACCTCCACCTTGTTTGTCTGTTGATCAACTTTTTCACCTACTTTGTCAGCGGTATCTGCGATTTTGTCACCCGCCTTATTGACCGTTTGATCGAGTTTTTTACCTGCGGTTTCGGCAGGTCCTGGTTTGTCACAGGCGGTTAAGCCACCTACGATCAGTAGAGACATACCGATCAATTTAAATTTTGCTAATGTGATCATTTTGCATTCCTATAAAAATTTTACGTATTATCAGAAACGATGCACCGTTGATTGACTGCTCCATTGCAGAGCATCCATCCCACGCATTGCGTTTTCAGGGGATGGATGATTTGTCTATCGTACGCGCATGTCATCCTTGACGGATTTCACGCTTTTGATACCTCGCGCAAGCTCAACCGCTTATTTTTCAGTACGTGTCGCGTCAACATCTACTTCCACGCGGCGATCAGGTGCCAAGCAGGCGATCAATGCACGGGTCGCTTTCTTCCCTTTGCATTCGTCAGGTTTTGTAATCGGTTCAGCTCCTGCGACACCGCGTGCTGAGATTTTGTTAGCAGGAATGCCAGCGGAGACCACCAGATAGTCTTTGACCACTTCAGCACGACGTGCCGAGAGTTTTTCGTTGTAAGCCTGTGAGCCAATGCGGTCAGTGTGTCCTGTGACCGTAATGACTTCAAACTGTGCACCAATGAGCTCTGCTGAGAATTGGTCAAGCGCAGCTCTTCCCCCAGGTTTGACGACCGCTTTGCCAAAGTCAAACAAGGAGTCCGCTGATGTGTCGGCATTGAAAATGGTCTTTTTGCGTACAGGGCGAGGAACGGGAACTGGCACGGGTATGGGTTTCGGTGCTTCGATGACGGGTTCAGGCTCTATAACAATGGGTGCAGGAGGCTCTTCTCGTTGCACAATGATGACTGGCGGCGTGGGTTCTTCGACCCCAAAACGATAAATTAGCCCGATGGAATACAAGTCAACATCGCCTTTATTGCCGATGGCATCATTGACCCGATAACGTTCCACCTCAGCTCGCATCCCTAAAGACGGTGTCAGGTCATATTGAAGACCCAAGCCCAATTTGTAATTGATCTGGTTCTTGTTGGGGTTGGGATTGAGCGGTACAACACCAATCCCCGCCCCTGTGCCACTAAACGAGGTTCTGCTTTGTGCATAATTCAGCCCCAAACGACCAAATGCTGAAAATCTTTCGGTGAAGGGAAGGGTGCCGACGGTACCAAAACTAAGACCTTGAATTTTGATGTTGCCTGCGAGTGAGCCAGCGGGTAGGGTGGTGGAGGCAAACCCAAACTGTCCTAGATTGAAATATCCGCCTTCAAGTCCGAAGTATTTGTTGAACTGGTAGCCACCAAATAGTTTGTAACCTGTGTCACGGTTGTTATCAGCGATGGAGGTGGTCGTGAGTCCTTGTGCCAGTAAATTGGCGGTGATGCGCGGGTCATCAATAGTGGTTCTCGATTGACCAATGTTTGCGCCCATAAACCAGCCTGAATCGTCTGTCCAGCCTGCTTCATCTGCCATAGCAAGCGGACTCGCAATAGCAACAAGCACGGCCAAGCTAAGCTTGCTTGATGTGAGTGTTAATTTCATGATTTTCTCCAAATGGTGTTGAATTTTTTGTCTGGCTTGCGTGATAAAGGTCAGTCATCAGGGGATGCTGACCTTTATTTCGATGACTTACGGTGCGGGTACCGTGATCATGGTGTTGACCATGGTCGCGCCTGCCACAAGTGAAATCGCTCTACCGTTCAGCACGGTTACAATGACGGGGTTTGCACCTGTGGCGGTACCGAATGTGATGGCTGCATTGCCTATCATGGTGCCGACCATATTTGACCCCGTGTTAATGACCGCACCAGCAGGGACATACCAGAACACGTTCTTAGCGAGCGCGCCATTGATGAGTAACACCTTGTTGGCACTGGTGGTCAGTGGTCCAGCAGGGGTGCTCACGGTGAGCGTGCCAGTTCCTGCCGCTGTTTGGAATACCCAGACCGCATTAGGATTGCCTCCCGCATCCAGCGTCAGATTTCCCGCTGTGATGGCATAGGTCCCTGGGGTAGATTTGTAGGTGCCAGGTGCAAGGGTGCGACCACCCAGTTCACCTGCTGTCGGAGCACCTACTATCACCAGATTATTCGCCGCAACTTCCACTGCGAGACCTAAAGGACGCGCGCCCAGATCATTAAAGGCAACCAATGCATCGCTGGCGACCAGTGGCCCTAAGAATGGCCCGAGGAGGGGCGCGTTGTTCGCAAAAATTGTTCCTGTTACCAATCCGCAGCCCACTGCGGCACCGAGGGTCGGGCAGGTTTCTGTATAGGTACGGCCTAATGCATCGTGAAGTCCCGTGATGGAGGCCGCTGCACCGACAATCCCAACATCTCCAAAAATGACGGATAGGTCTCCTTGATTGGTTAATGAAGCTCCGCTATAGAAGCCGAACGGTGCAATCGTTCCCAATACAGGTGCTGGACACGATCCGATGCAACCAGCGGGTGGAACAGCGGTGACCGTCAAATTGGCAGTAGCCGTTTTGATCACTGCACCGACCGTGTAAGTGGCCGTAATGACCACAGGTAGCACCGTAGCGGTTACCCCAGTTGCAATCCCCGTATTTAAGACCGTTGCATTACCGTTAGCTGAAGTCCAGATGGAGGCAGCGGTTCGGTCTATGGTTGATCCATCGGTAAAGGTCTCAATCGCCGTGAATTGTTGCGTCGCACCCACCGTGATGGAGGCAGCCGCAGGTGTCACGACAAAGGATCTAGACGGCGCAGCGGTCACGGTTAAGGAGGAGGTGGCTGTTTTAATGACCGCACCGACGGTGTAAGTTGCTGTAATGACCACAGGAGCCGCGGTCACGGTGATGCCTGTGGCAACGCTGGTACCTGCGGCAATCGTGGCGTTCACACTACCCGAAGTCCAAACAGAAAGCGCGGTTCGGTCTTGCGTGGATCCATCGGTAAAGGTTTCAATTGCCGTGTATTGCAGTGTGCCCCCAACAGGTATAGAAGCCAGTGCAGGTGCGACGGCAAAAGACTTGGAGGTGGCTGCGGTCACGTTTAAGGTAGCTGTTGCCGTTTTGACCACCGCACCAACGGAATAAGTACCCGTAATCACAACAGGGATCACACTTGCTGTAATACCTGTCGCAACATTGCTACCTGCTAAAACGGTTGCATTCGCACTGTTTGAAGTCCAAACCGTTAGTGCGGTGCGATCTTGGGTCGTGCCATCGCTAAAGGTTTCAATCGCTGTGTAGTATTGATTACCTGTGACAGGTATGGAAGCCAGTGCGGGTGTGACTGCAAACGACTTGGAAGTTGCTGCATTCACGGTTAGATTGGCCGTCGCAGTTTTAACGACTGCACCGACAGTGTAAGTGGCGGTAATGACAACTGGAACCAGTGTTGTTGTGATGCCCGTTGCGACGCTGGTACCTGCTGCAATGGTGGCGTTCACGCTGCCTGAAGTCCAGGTGGAGGATGCGGTTCTGTCAAAACTGCTTCCGTCGCTGAAGGTTTCAATTGCCGTGTATTGCTGGTTTCCTGTCACAGGGATGGAAGCAGTAGCGGGTGCAACCACAAAGGATACGGAGGTTGCAGCGGTGACCGTTAATGCGCCCGTTGCTGTTTTAACGACCGCACCAACCGTGTAGGTGGCGGTGATGACAGCGGGTACAGCCGTTACGGTGACACCCTTAGCGACACTGGTACCTGCGGCAATGGTGGCGTTCGGGCTACCTGAAGTCCACACGGCGAGTGCGGTTCTATCTTGGGTGGTGCCATCACTAAAGGTTTCAATTGCCGTATATTGCTGGTTGCCTGCAACGGATATGGTGGTCGCAGCGGGGGTGACGGCAAACGATTTAGAGGTTGCGGACGTCACGGTTAATGCGGCCGTCGCAGTCTTTACCACCGCACCGACAGTATAAGTACCTGTAATCACAACTGGAGCCACATTTGCAGTGATGCCTGTCGCGATGTTGCTACCTGCTAGGATCGTTGCATTGGCACTGCCTGAAGTCCAAACAGTCAGGGCGGTACGGTCCTGCGTGGTGCCATCACTAAAGGTTTCAATCGCCGTATAGTGCTGAATGCCTGTCACAGGAATGGATGCCAGTGCTGGTGTGATTGCAAATGACTTAGAAGTTGCAGCGGTCACCGTCAATGCGGCTGTTGCGCTCTTCACCACGGCACCGACGGTGTAGGTGGCGGTAATCACAGCAGGTAACACGGTTGCAGTAATGCCTGTGGCGACACTGGTACCCGCCGCAATTGTGGCATTCGCGCTGCCTGATGTCCAAAGCGTAGATGCAGTTCTGTCAAACTGAGTACCGTCGCTAAAGGTTTCAATCGCTGTATATTGCTGGTTGCCCGTCACAGGAATGGATGCAGTTGCAGGGGTTACTTTGAATGATACCGAGGTTGCCGCCGTCACGGTTAAGGAGGCAGTCGCCGCTTTGACTACTGCACCAACGGTGTAGGTTGCCGTGATAAGTACGGGCACAGCATTGGCCGTTACACCTGTTGCGACCCCCGTGTTCAAGATGGTTGCATTGGCACTCCCTGATGTCCAAAGTGATAGGGCGGTACGGTCTTGGGTGGTGCCATCACTAAAAGTTTCAATAGCGGTATATTGCTGTGTACCCGCAACAGAAATGGTGGTTGCAGCAGGCGTGACCACGAACGATTTAGAGGTTGCGGCGGTCACGGTCAGTGCGGCGGTCGCGGTCTTGACCACGGCTCCGACAGTATAAGTCGCGGTAATCACGACGGGCACTGCGTTGGCCGTGATACCTGTTGCGATACTGGTGCCAAGTGCAATGGTGGCGTTCGCATTGTTTGACGACCAGACGGTTGCGGCTGTTCTGTCAAAGCGAGTGCCATCGCTAAAAGTTTCAATCGCTGTGTATTTCTGGTTGCCTGTAACAGGGATGGACGCTGTTGTAGGGGTTATATTAAATGATACAGATGTAGCCGCGTTCACCGTTAAAGCAGCCGTTGCGACCTTAATCACAGCACCGACGGTATAAGTGGCGGTAATAACCACGGGGACTATGCTCGTCGCGACACCTGTTGCAACTCCTGTGTTCAATACGGTGGCATTGGCACTGCCTGACGTCCAAATGGAAGTGGTGGTTCTGTCGAAGCTTGAGCCATCGCTAAAGGTTTCAATTGCCGCAAATTGTTGCGTACCTGAAACGGGGATGGTTGCGGTGGTCGGCGTTAACTTAAACGAGACAGAGGTGGCTACATTCACGGTTAAATTGGTGGACGCGCTCTTCGTCACCACACCTGCGGTATAGGTTGCGGTGATCAGTGATGTGCCACCCGCTAGACCTGTGGCCATACCTGTCGTCGGTACAATTGTGGCAACGCCTAGTGTGCCAGAAGTCCAAGTGGAAGCGGCTGTCACATCGCGCGAAGAACCGTCGCTAAAGGTTGCAATGGCTCGGTATTGTTGTGTACCTGTGATGGGTATTGAAACTGCGGCAGGTGTGACCGCAAGGGACACCATCGTTGCAATATTGGGTAAACCCAAAATAGGCGAGCCACTTCCTCCTCCTCCACACCCCGTTACAAAGGTGGTCATGAGTAACGCCATTAACCACAGCAGTGGTTTGGTAATGCTTGCTAATCTATTCATTTCTTTCCCCTTTAAATATGTTCCTAAAATGATGTCGTCATCATTGACCGAACCATTGCTGCCAGTGAATTTCGTACACGCTCTCGTTGATAAGCGTTGAGGTGTTGATCCTGATGCCCCCAAAGCCAATTGAAATCGCCGAAACCTGAGCAAGGTAAATTGCCCGTTGTACTTATCCGCCTTTCACCCATGACATTCCGTGCGTTACCGTACATAGAGCGGTTGTTTCATCACGAGCATTCAAAGGGAGGCTTGCGTAATCGCAAATAGTGAAACTTGTCTGAGGGGAATTCGTCAGCAAGAGGCTAGGGGCTGCTAGTAGAAAGCTTCTCGCACGATACGATATTTATATCCAGCGGCTTTGTGCTCTAGCGCACAGAACTCAACCGCGAGAAAGCAGACTATTTGGGTGCAGGTACAGCAGGTCGAATGAGATTTGATAGGCTGGTCACTGATCTCAATTTAGATAATATTTGGAGAATACGTATGAATAAACAAGAAATTAGGGCGATGTTGGCCATTACGAGTCTTGCCTTTGGCTCCGATTTGATGGCGCAGGGTGTGTCCAAAGGTAAAGAAAAAGTCGTGGATAGACCCGTTGAGGTGGCGTGCCAGCCAGTTAAACGTAGTCCAGATTCTTTAGCAGAGCACGCCAATTTGATTAGCTTGGGCGTGGCACGAGGGCTGGACGTGGGGACTAAAGCAAAGGTGAGAGTGCGTACTAAATCCTCTCAAGTGCTTGGTTTGGCGATCAAAGTTGCTGAGCCAGCTTCCGTGACACTGGCAATCACCACGGCATCCATCTTGACAGATATTGATAAGTTGATGGCACTTCACATGAAGGCGTAATTTACTTTTTGAGGGCTGTATTTAAACGTGACGCGAATGAAACAGTGGCATGAAGTGTAAGTATCCGCAGGTGATTGAATGGCAATTAAGCAAGTCAAAAACTGAACAGGAATGATCCTGAGATCAGAACGATAATTTGGAGGTAGTTAAAATGAAAACGATACAAAAAGTAACCATAAATGTGGTGGCAGTCACTTTGCTTTGTGCTTTGGGTGGCTGTGCGGGCATGTCAGATCGGGATAGAAATACCGCCATCGGTGCAGGTGTGGGGGCGGTGGGCGGAGCCGTTTTGACGGGCGGCAGTGCGGTCGGTACGGTAGGCGGTGCAGCAGTTGGCGGTGTCATTGGCAACACGATTCATAAATAAATATTGAGATAAATCATGCGCTTGCGTGCAATGGTTTGTCCGAATACTAAGGGGTTATTATGCTTTACACTATTGCTGTCGTCATGCTCGTCTTGTGGGTGCTGGGTTTGGTTTCTTCTTACACCATGGGTGGCTTTATTCATGTGTTATTGGTCATCGCGATTGTGATGGTCTTGCTCAGACTTATCAATGGCGGATAAGTGGGGTCATTCATGTTCCAAGAACCACACATTCCATTCCGAACGTTGGTCGTTTTGAAACTCGCCTAACGATTCGTTCGCTTCCTCGCCCGTTTGCTGGAGAGGATAGCGGAGAGGGAAACGGGTTATATCAATTTCATGTTTTAGGGCTGGTAAGCCGCCATGCCCATTAGGAGGATTTATGAAAATCAACAAGTTAATGAACGTCGTTTTTTTGGGCGTGACTGTTTTGGCAAGCGGCTGTGCTCAAACCAATCCCCCTTCTGCTGTACCTGTCAGCCGAGCCCCCACGCTTGCCCAAGTTGAATATGGGGTGATTGATAGTATCGAAACCATATCAGGGGGTGGAAACGGGATTGGTGCGGGAGCAGTCGTGGGTGGCGTGGTGGGCGGTGTACTCGGCAATCAGGTCGGTGGCGGAAGCGGCAATACCATTGCAACTATTGCAGGTGTCGTAGGAGGCGCGGTTCTCGGCCATCAGGTTGAAAAAAATAACCGAGCGCAAGACAGCTATCGCATCAAAGTGCGTCTAAATCACGATGGCTATGCGACATTTACACAAAGCATTTCCGATTTGCGCGTGGGTGATCGTGTTCGTATCGAAAACAATATTGTCTCGCGTGATTAAATCAGGCGGTTAGGGAAATGCTGATTGAATCTGTTACGTTCGTGGTGAGCTTATCGAACCATGAACGCAAGATAAGTCCGTGTCTCCCTAGGGATGTTTTTTATTTAGTCTGCTGCTCGCACGTTTTAGCGCGCGACGATAGAGGAGTTTCAATATGAAAAAATTTTTAATCGTTGCCGCCGCCATGATGTTTGCTGCACCAGCGATGGCGGCTGATGTATCCGCTGCTGTGCAGGTTGGTCAGCCAGGATTCTATGGGCGACTCGATATCGGCAACGCTGCTCCGCCACAAGTGATCTATGCTCGGCCACGTCTTATCAATCGAGTGACAGTACGTCATCCGCCTGTCTATATGCGCGTACCGCCAGGTCATGCCAAAAACTGGAGCAGACACTGTCGTCATTACCATGCCTGCGGTGAGCGAGTCTATTTTGTGCAGGATAATTGGTATAACGATGAATTCGTCCCACGCTATCAGGAACGTCATCCTGAACAAAGTAGTCATGCCAATCAACCCACCCGCGAACACCAAGTAGATAAACAAAAGCACTCAAAAGACAAGAAGCAAAAGGGTGGGCATGGCGGTAAGGGTAATAGTCGTCATCCCTAATACTTCCCTCCATCTGAAATAATCCTATTGACGGTGCGCAATCCCTTTGCGTGCCGTTTTTAGCAAGCTGCTGCAAAACTATTGCGCTCGCCGATACTGTGTCCAAAAGTGGCTCAAAATGCTCATTTACTTGATGTAAATTCCGCTTTTTCGCCCCTTTTTTCCTTGTCTCGGCTTCGCTCATAACGTTTTTCAGCAGCCTGTTAGTTGTAAGTACCTGATTGTAAATTGTAGAGAATGAGTTATTAAGCAGTTAGTCGTTAGCTTTTAGTGAGTGGCGAAATAAGCGCAGCGCATACACCATTATTTGCAATATATTCATGTGGGTATGTTTGTGTTTTTATCTGGCTAACTAACGACTCAATACTCGATTGTTTGTACGGCAATACCTTATGGTATTTGCGTACAGCCTGCGCGGTTTCGCTGATCTATGTACGACAGCGCACAGACCGTCCCTGCTTTCTATCTCATGATGCTTTCCTCAGAAGCATGAATCACACCCATTAAAAACTGGGGACAACAAGTCGCTATTGCGCCTGCTGTCAGGGGGATTTGAAAATCGTCACATTGAGTCACAACACTCAATGTCATGTTTGTGTTCAATGTTTATTTCAATGGATGGGAAAGATAATGAAAAAAAATAACGGTAATGAATCGTATCAAATGCACAAAATTGGCGTAACCCTAGCCGTCGCACTTTTTATGGCTGGTTGTGCAAGCACCCCTACGGTTCCTGCTCCAACCGAACAAATGGCGGTTTCTCGTGCGGCGGTCAGTACGGCAATTAGTGCGGGGGGAAATGAATTTTCACCTGTACAGCTGAAGTCTGCGATGGACAAAATGGATGCGGCGGAACGTGCCATGGGCGGCAAAAATTATGGTCTTGCTAGACAACTGGCAGAACAGGCGCAAGTTGATGCCCAACTAGCTTCCGCTGCATCCCGTGCCGCTAAAGCACAAAAGGCAGCAGATGTAGTACAGGAAGGCAATCGTGTCTTGCGGAATGAAATTAATCGCAATCCTCATTAAAGGGAAGTGAGGAGCTATATGCAACATAGCCCTTATTCCCAGATGAGCTGGACTGAAAAGAAAGCGAGCGCAGAGCGTTCTACAGGACAGAAAAATTATGTGTACGCCAGAATGCTGGCAGAAGCCGCACAAGTCAGTACTGTCTTTACGGAAACGGATTCGTTAAACGATCTGACCTCTGTTATTTCTCCGTGTCACAGTGTCATTGTGAGTGGCACGGGGAAGTGATCGCAATATTCAATTATTTTTAATGGAGTTTATTATGCAAAAAAATAGCTTTTTTTCTTTGACGCTGATCGCAGTTGCCGTTTTGGCAGGTTGCGGTACCACAGCGGTTAAACCCAACGCCACACTTGCTGCTGCACACAGTAGTTATGATAGCGCGCAAAGTGATCCACAAGTTACCCAATTGGCCGCGCTTGAACTGAAGGACGCGGGGGATACCTTGGCACGTGCAGACAATGCCGTCACCAATCATCAGGGTGCTAATACCGTTGAGCATCTCGCTTATATCGCCAGTCAGCAAGTGGGCATTGCGCAGGCAACTGCCAAGCGTAAGACCGCAGAGTTAGAGGTAAGCAACGCGGGCGCTAGGCGTAACGAAGTGCGTCTGGAAGCCAGAACGGCTGAAGCAGACGCGGCGAAGCTGCAAGCGGCGAGAGCCCAAGAAATGGCCAATTCAACGGCAGCAGAATTAGCTGCTGCCAATGTCAATGCGCAACGCGATCAAGCTGACTTGGCTGCCGCCAATGCCAATGCGCAACGTGATCAGGAATTGATTGCGCAACAACAAGCGCAGCTCCAAGCGTTAAATGCCAAAAAAACAGATCGTGGCATGGTGATTACCTTGGGGGATGTGTTGTTCAGTACCGACAAAGCCCAGTTGTCATCAGGCGGCGTGCGTAATGTACAGAAGTTGGCTGATTTCTTGAAACAATATCCTAAGCAAAAGGTATTGATCGAAGGTCATACCGATAGCACAGGCAGTGACGAACATAACCAAGCTTTGTCAGAACGTCGCGCCAGCTCGGTGCAGATGGCTTTGACAGGGATGGGGATCAGTGGTGATCGCGTCTCCATGCGGGGTTACGGTGAAGATTTTCCTGTTGCCAGCAATGACAACGCCGCGAGCCGTCAGTTAAATCGACGCGTGGAAATTATCCTATCGGATGCGAACGGCAACATTATTCAACGCTAAAAAGTCGTTCTAAGCTAGTAGTAGGATGGTGACTATCAACATCATCCTGACAACAAGGAGAAAGCAAATGTCATTAGGAACGATTCTATTGGTGGTTGTTGTGCTGATGTTGGTGGGCGCGATGCCGACTTGGCCGCACAGCAGAGCATGGGGTTATGGTCCTAGCGGTGGGCTAGGTTTCGTATTGCTGATCGTCCTCATTTTGTTGTTGATGGGGCGATTGTAAGCGCATGGTCTTAGTGCTCACCACAAGTACGTATGTATTCAAATTGTATTTCATTTAAGGAGATTTATCATGAACAAAAACAAGTATCTATACGCATTTTTTATGGTTTTTGCGCTGCTGATGTCGGCAGGTTGTGCCTCTACCCCTACGCAAGAAGGAACAGGCGAATATGTGGATGACACCGTGATTACCACCAAGGTAAAAGCGGCGATCCTAAATGAACCGACCTTGAAGTCCTCTGAAATCAATGTGGAAACCTTCAAGGGAGCTGTACAGTTAAGCGGATTCGTTAACTCAAATGCTGAGATAAATAAGGCGGCTGAAGTGACACGTACGGTGACAGGTGTTCGCTCCGTCAAGAACGACATACGTCACAAGTAATTTTGCTGTGGGCAGTCATCCTGCCCGCACGATTTCTCACACCAAGCCCAATTTCATTAAGGAATAAAATCATGAGCAAGAATATTTTAAACACCCTCGCAGCCGACATTAAAGCCCCAAAAGACAAGCTGTTGGAAGAGTTGCGGACGGTGGTAGATAACGCTGAGGAGCTGCTGCACTCCACCTCCAACCATGCGGAGGAAGGGGCAGTGATCGCCCGCGCGCGTATTCAGGAAAGTCTGAAAGCCGTTAAAGCGCGCTTACATCATGCGGAATCGGCAGTGATTGATCGTACCCATGATGCCGCGAAAGCAACGGATCACTATGTACACACCAATCCTTGGCAGTCGATAGGCATCTCTGCTTGCGCAGGGGTCATTATCGGTATGTTAATTAAACGTCAGTAACTGTCATGCGCGACTCGATTGGGTTGGCGGAATCACTGAAACGGGCGGCAGCGACGCTCATTGTCATCGTGCAAACGCGGCTTGAGCTGCTTGCCAACGAGATGCAGGAAGAACGTTTACATGTTGAGCGCATGATGATTTATGGCAGCATCGCTTTGCTATTTTTTGCGTTGGGATTGATGTTGCTCACTGTCTTTATCGTGGTCCTCTTTTGGGAAAGCCATCGGCTATCGGTGTTGGGTGGACTGACGGGACTGTTTTTTGTCGCTGGGTTGACGATGTGGTATGCCCTGCGCCATGAAGCCTCAAAAAGGCATAAATTATTCATGTCCAGTCTCTCAGAGTTATCAGATGACCATACACGACTTAGTGCTGAATCATGAAACGACACCTGAACGACATCCTCGCTCGTCGCTACGCGCTGTTGATTGAAATTCAGCATCAAAAAGTTGCTATGGAGGAGATTGCACAGCAATTTAAAAAGCCCCTAGCGGTGGTCGATGCAGGGGTTGTCGCCGTGAGTTTTATTCGCCGTCATCCTGCTTTGGTGTCTAGCGGCTTCGCGGTACTATTGGCGTTGCGCCATCGGAATTTTGCCAACCTCAAACAGCATGGCGCGAATTTGTTGCGTCTCCTACCTGCCACGATTTATCTGACGCAATTTTTCTCACGCGAGCCGCATGATAAGTGATAAGTGATAAGACGTTAGTTTTTAGTTGCTAGTTTTTGGTTAATTGTTCTTAGGGGGCGCGCTACGCGCAGCTGCAATTTATTTGTATTTTCATATGGATAGCCCAATGCTTTTCCATGGAAACTAACGACTAACGACTAAAAACCCAATACCCGATTATTTTTATGCAACACCTCTCCCTTCTCCTTCTACCACCTTAAAAGCAAACCAAAAAAAGCCCAGTACGGCGTTGCCGACACTGAGCTTAAGCACTTCAGATGTTTATTAAGGGGAGGAATAAACACCTGCGCCATCATCTCGTTTTATCTAACAAGGCTCTGTTCGATAACGCACATAGAGGGGCAATTGCTTTAAGAACCCGTTTATGAACTTAATGCGTGGTGGTGAATAGATACTAAATTTTCAGATGTTTTGCTCAATGTGTGCTAACGAACATAACGCAGCCGCATTCTATGCTATAACCTATTTTTTACGCCCCTTTCATTAATTGGTCGTTCCGTTTCTTCACAATTGTCTATGGTTTGCGCCAGCGACAGAAAAATGGTCGCTATTTTGCTCCTACGGCATTCTCCTTATCAGAATCATCTACTTGCTGCCCTAGCAACGGAGGTGTTTAAACGTATTGAACCGCATTTGGAGTTCGTCGCGTTGCCGTTGGGCAATGTGCTATATGAATCTGGCGGGCAGTTACAACATGTTTACTTTCCGACCACTGCGATTGTCTCTCTGCATTACATTTTAGAAAATGGGGCATCGTCTGAAATTGCGGGCGTGGGCAATGAGGGTGTGTTGGGCGTTTCCTTGTTTATGGGGGGCAATACCACCCCTAGCCGCGCTTCCGTTTCCACGGGTGGTCATGGCTACCGATTGAAGCAGAGGCTGGTGATGGAAGAGTTTAATCGTGCGGAAAATATGATGCGCCTCATGTTGCGCTACACGCAGGCACTGATTACCCAAATGTCACAAACTGCCGTGTGCAATCGACATCATTCGGTAGAACAGCAATTGTGTCGTTGGTTATTGCTGACCTTGGATCGGTTGCCGACCAATGAATTGACCCTCACGCAGGAGCTGATTGCCAGTATGTTGGGGGTGCGTCGCGAAGGTATTACCGATGCAGCAGGTAATTTACAACGCGCAGGCTTGATTAGCTATCGTCGTGGGCATATCACCGTGCTGAATCGGATTGGATTGGAAAAGCACGCTTGCGAATGTTATGGCGTGGTCAAAAAAGAACTCAGCCGTTTGCTTCCTGAAACAGGAAAAACGCATCTCTCTGAAAGGTTTTGAAAATGAATCGGCATATCAACCCTAGAGATAAGTCCAGCTTCGCGCAGCAAAGAGCCTATACTGTTTCGCAATTGCTGTGTTGGTCGTGTTTCATTGCCATCATCCTCACCCCCCATTCTTGATACTTCTTTCATGGATAAGCGCACCGTGCTACGGCACCATATCATCAATCACCAAATGGCCAAGCCCGCTGAAAATGTGGCGGATACCGCGATTGTTTTGTGGGAAGCCGTGGCGACCCAAATCATTTCTATTGTGGGTGAAGGCGGTTTTAACTCGCTTTACACCAGAAGTGTTTTTCTGGTGCAGCCCACCTATGCGTGGTTGGAGGATGAGCTGCCTGCTGATGAGCGTTTCGTCGCCTTGAAGCGATGCGCGGCGCAGCAAACGCCTGCGCAAGTCTGTGCGGCGAATAGTCTGCTACTCATCACTTTCACCGATATTTTAGCCACGCTCATTGGCGAGCTGTTAACCACCCAAATTTTACGTTCGGCTTGGGGCCTTCCCGCTTCGGATCAAACCGATGGCATCGACCTTTTGACCGCACACCCGAAGGAGCTTAAACATGAGTAACAAGGTCAATATCCGCCGTTTAAAAACGGGCGTTCCAGGTCTGGATAACTTGCTCGGTGGCGGGCTGCCCGAATTTTCGTTTAACCTGATTGCAGGCACGCCAGGGAGTGGAAAAACCACCCTCGCGCACCAGATCATGTTCTCACTGACCACGCCGACGAATCGTGCCTTGTTCTTCACGGTATTGGGTGAGCCGACATTGAAGATGCTGCGCTACCAGCAGCAATTCCCGTTTTTCGATTTCAACAAAGTGAATGACTCGATTCGCTTCGTCAATTTGTCTGCCGAGCTATTGGATGGGGATTTTGACCGTGTTTTGTCACGTATTTCCGAAGAAGTGCAAGCCTATTCTCCCAGTCTCGTCTTTGTAGATTCGTTTCGCTCTGTGGTGCAAGCGGCAAGGCAGAATGAATTGGGTGCGTCAGATTTGCAACGCTTTGTGCAACAACTGGGCTTGCAAATGACCAGTTGGCAAGCGACCACCTTTTTGATCGGGGAATACTTGGAGCCTGAAACCGAATCCAGCCCTGTCTTTACCGTGGCGGACGGCATCTTGTGGATGTCGCAAAATTTGCAGCGCAATTCCATGGTGCGCAAAATTCAGGTGGTCAAAATGCGCGGGCAAGCACAAGCCCCAGGGCTGCATACCTTCCGCATTTGTGATGACGGTATTCAAGTTTTCCCACGCGCACTGATTAAACACAGCGACGAGGTCAAATCTTCCCTGAAAATCAATTCAGGTGCGCAACGTATTCCCATGGGCGTACCCCGCTTAGATGACATGTTGGGCGGTGGTTTGCCTGTGGGATATTCCTTGCTGGTGGTCGGTCCAACGGGGTCTGGCAAAACGATTTTGGCAACCGAATTTCTCGCGGAAGGCGTGCGCCGTGGCGAACCTGGCGTGATTGCCGCCTTTGAAAAAAGCCCCAGCCAGTTGCTCGACAACAAGCTGTCGCCCTTGGTGAAGGCGGGACACATTGGCGTGATCGACACGCGCTCGTTGGATTTATCCATTGATGAAACCTTGCATGACTTGATCGAAATGATTACTCGTATGCAGGCGAAGCGCGTGGTCATTGATTCTTTGTCAGGTTTTGAGCTGGCACTGGCTCCTGAGTTTAGCGAGGACTTTCGCGGATCGCTGTATCGAATGATTGCCCAATTGACGGATATGGGAGTCACTATTTTGATGACCTCAGAATTGGAAGATCGCTATACCGATTTGCGCTTTAGTCCTTTTGGCAGTGCCTTTTTGGCAGATGCCATCATCGTGCAGCGTTATGTCGAAATTGAAGGTCAATTTAAACGCGCATTTTCGGTCGTGAAAGTGCGGGGCAGCGAGCATAGCAAGGACATACGCTTGTTTGACATCACCAACGACGGCATCATCGTGGGCGAAACCTTGTCCGACTATGCGGGCATTATGTCAGGTCGTCCCACGCCCAGTGCATCACACGTGTAATGAGCAATCAAACTAGCCCAGAAGCACGGATCGCCGCACGGGAAGTCGCTGCTGATTCGCGCGATGTGACGGCCGACTCACGCGATGTGACGGCCGACTCACGCGATGTGACGGCCGACTCACGCGATGTGACGGCGAACACGCGCGACGAAACAGCGGATTCACGGGATGTGACAGCGGATTCACGGGATATGACGGCTGACTCCCGTGATGTGACGGCGAACACGCGCGACGAGACAGCCGATTCGCGAGATGCGACGGCAAATGCCCGTGATCTCTTCGCGGACTTTAGAGAGGAGACCGCCGATACGCGTGAACTGCACATTTGTGTGCTGGAGATGAAGCAGGCTGCCCATGAGGCTAGGATGAGCCTGTTGCAGCAAGTGAACGAACACATGATGATTGCGGCAATGGAAACCAAAAAATTGATGGACGAAATTCAGACGACCAAAACTGAGCTACTGATTTCAAAAGCGGTTGCAGAAAAAGCCAATCTTGCCAAATCGGATTTTCTATCCAGTATGAGTCATGAACTGCGTAGCCCACTCAATGCGATTCTCGGTTTTGCCCAGTTGATGGAGGGCGGATCTCCTGCACCCACGGAAGCGCAAGCCGTTCGATTGCATCAAATCACGAAAGCAGGCTGGTATTTGCTGGAGCTGATTAACCAAATCTTGGATCTCGCGGTGATTGAGTCCAGTAAATTTACCTTGTCGCGCGAACCCGTATTGGTGATAGAGGTGATACGAGAATGTCAATCCATGATAGAGACGCAAGCACAAGAACATGGCGTGCGAGTTGATTTCCTCCCTTTTGACTGGAGTTTGTTTGTCAATGCGGATCGCATGCGCATGAAGCAGGTGCTGATTAACTTGCTATCCAATGCCATCAAATACAATCGCAAGGAAGGCACGGTCGTGGTGGCTTGTACCGCAAACCATCCAGAGCACATCAGAATCAGCATCAAGGACACAGGTGAGGGTCTGCCACCTGAAAAATTACGCCAGTTGTTTCAACCCTTTAATCGACTGGGGCAGGAGCATGGTGTTGAGCAAGGCACGGGTATCGGGCTGATCGTCACCAAGCAACTGATTGAGTTGATGGGGGGCAGCATCAGCGTCAAAAGCACCGTGGGTGAGGGGAGTGAGTTTTGTGTTGATTTGATTCGGGACGTGTCGCCTCCTCAGATGGCAAGCAGTACCCCGTCACCAGATCAAATTTTGCAACCGTGTCAGCCTATCGCGCTGCACACCTTGCTTTACGTCGAAGACAACCCTGCTAATTTGATGTTGGTTGAGCAAATTATTGAGGGATTCCCTGATGTGCATATGCTCAGTGCGCGAGATGCGCTGGTCGGTATCGCGTTAGCGCGAGCGCATTTGCCCGATGTGATTCTAATGGACATAAACTTGCCTGGCATCAACGGCTTTGAAGCACTGAAAATATTGCTTAATAGTCCCTCGACCATGCACATTCCCGTGATTGCGCTGAGTGCCAATGCTATGCGGCGTGATGTTGAGAAAGGATTGGAAGCGGGATTTTTCCGCTATCTCACCAAACCCATTAAGCTGCAAGAGTTTATGAATTCATTGGAAGAAGCACTGGACTTATCCAAAACGAAGCATCCTAATATGTCCGAAAAGCCATCATGATTAGCAACCAAGAAATTTTAAATGCCCGCATTCTGATCGTTGACGATCAACAAGCCAACGTGTCGCTACTGGAGGAGCTGTTGCGTGACGCGGGCTATACCGCTACGACCTCAACCATGGATCCTTATGCGGTCTGTGAGCTGCATCGCCAGCATCACTATGATTTAATTTTGCTGGATTTGCAGATGCCAGGGATGGATGGGTTCGCGGTCATGGAAAAATTGAAGAGTATCGAGAGCCATCGTTATCTGCCTGTGCTGGTGATTACGGCGGAACCTGACCATAAACATCGTGCGCTTGCCTTTGGCGCGAAGGATTTTGTCACGAAACCATTTGATTTCATAGAGATACGCACGCGCATTCATAATATGCTGGAAGTGCGATTGTTGTACCAGCAACTCGAAGATTACAACAAACGGCTTGAACAAAAGGTGCAGGAGCGCACGGCTGAACTCAGTGCCAGTGAAGCGCGTTTTCGTCGCTTGACGGAGTTGTCCAGCGATTGGTATTGGGAGCAAGATGAAAACGGTTATTTCACTAAAATTTCTGGCCCTGTGCTGGAAATGTTGGGTATTCGTATCGGCACCGTGCAAGGGCATGCCAGAGATCATCATGGCGCGGAATGGATAGAAGCGGAAAGAGAAATACTGGAAGCGAATTTGCTTGCGAGGCGGCCCTTTTTAGATTTTGTCTATAGTCGAATTAACGCGGATGGTTCGCAGCAGTATTTGATGGTCAGCGGTGAGCCGATGTTCGACGATACGGGGCGATATACGGGCTATCGGGGCATCGGTAAAGATGTGACCAATACCCTGCCGCTGCCGTAGTGCAAGCAAGCGTTGAGTACATTTGACCAAAGGAATGGCTCCCCTCCCCATGAATTGAATGATTCGTAGTACTACCCAAACACCGCACCCTCACCTGTGCGGTGTTTTTACTTAAATTGGTCCGTTAGAAAGTGTTAATATCCGCGACATCTTTTTGAGTGCGACGGTAGGCGAATGAATTACGATTTAATTGTGTTTGACTGGGATGGGACGTTGATGGATTCGACGGCAGTGATTTCAGGTTCAATACAGGCGGCTTGTCGCGATTTGTACTTGCCCATTCCGACGGATGAGATGGCGCGTCATGTGATTGGCCTAGGGTTGGAACAGGCTTTAAGTTATGCTGTGCCGACTTTAACCGATGCCATGCGTCCTGCATTGGTTGCGCGCTATCGGCATCATTTTTTGTCGCAGGACAGTGCGATTCCTCTCTTTGACCAAGCCCATGAAACTATTTTGTCTTTGCATCAAGCGGGCTATTTGTTGGCGGTTGCCACAGGGAAAAGTCGCTTAGGGCTGGATAGAGCCCTTGAAACGACACAATTGCATCCTTATTTTCACGCAACGCGTACCGCTGATCAGACTTTCTCCAAGCCGCATCCAGCCATGTTGCTCGAAATCATGACTGAGTTAGACGTGAGCCCTGAGCGCACCTTGATGATAGGCGATACTTCACATGATATTTTGTTGGCACAGAATGCGGGTGTGGATGTCGTTGCGGTGGGGCATGGCGCACACTCTGGTGAGGATTTGCTCAAATTGAATCCTATCGCTTTGGTGAACGATTTCGTCACCTTACAAGCTTGGCTGAAAGAAAATGCGTAACACCCTTTTATGATCCTGCTGCCTCGCGCGACAGATTGTGGACAGGTCTAAGACGTTTCTTGGAACGATTGCACTTTAAGAATTTTTATTAGGATATATTTAACATGGCTGAGCAAAATTGGGAACGTGATGTATTGGAAAAACTAGCCCTCGCGGCAGTTACCGAACAACGTCGTGCACGACGCTGGGGGGTGTTTTTTAAACTGCTATTTTTTGTTTACCTGTCTTTCTTGGGATTTGTCCTGATGGGTGGCATGGAGCAACTAGAGAAAAAAGAAGCGACATTGGGTGATGGGAAGCATACTGCGTTGGTGGATATGCAAGGTGTCATCGCCGCAGGTTCAGCGGCCAGTGCGGATAATCTGATTCCAAGTTTGCAGGAAGCTTTTAAGGATAAAAACACCAAGGGCGTCATTTTACGCATCAATAGTCCAGGCGGTAGCCCTGTCCAAGCGGGACAAATCAATGACGAAATTCGTCGTTTGCGCGCTAAATATCCTTCGATTCCGCTCTATGTCGTGGTGGAAGATATTTGTGCATCGGGTGGGTATTATGTGGCTGCCGCAGCAGATAAAATCTACGTGGATAAAGCCAGTTTGATTGGTTCAATCGGCGTGCTGATGGATGGCTTTGGCTTTACGGGTGTGATGGAAAAAGTAGGAGTGGAACGTCGTTTGGTGACCGCAGGTGCTAATAAAGGGTTTATGGATCCGTTCTCTCCCGCCAATCCCGTTCAACAAGACTATGCCAAACAACTTGTGGCGGATATTCATCAGCAATTTATTGATGTCGTCAAAAAAGGACGGGGAGCGCGCTTGAAAGAAACACCAGATACCTTTAGTGGTTTGGTTTGGAATGGGCAAAAAGGCATAGAAATGGGGCTGGCAGATGGTTATGGTAGCGTGGAGTCTATCGCCCGTGACGTGATTAAAGCTGAAGATATTGTTGATTTTACCGTGAAAGAAGGTTTTGCCGATCGTTTGGCTAAACGTTTTGGCGCGGGAGTCATCAGCGAGCTGGGATTTTCAACGCATCAAGGCGTGAGCTTGAAATAAGCAAAGATCGTTCATGTCCATCGGCAAAAAACTATTATTGGGTTTCATTGCGCTGCTGTCGCTTTCCATCGGGTCATTGTATTTGATTCCCTTAGAGACGTATTTGCCGCAATTGGAAAAATTCGCCAGCAAGCAATTTCAAACCCCCGTTAAAATTCAATCTATTAGTCTTGCTGCTTTACCCTTTCCCCACTTGGAACTGCATCAGGTTCAATTGGGGAAGGCGGATGGTATTCGTGCTGAACTTATTGACGTTTCATTTGATTTAAAAGCGTTGATGGCGGGGAATAAAGAAGTTCGCGCCATTCGCGCTGAACACGTGGTGGTGAATTACTCGGAATTTCGTCATTTGCTGGCTCAAATGAGTAAATCTTCTGGCAAACCCATCGTCACGCTGCGCGAATTTCAAGCCAGTGATGTCACTTTGATTTTGCCTTGGCTGACGTTGCCAGATGTTGAAACAAAAGTGAGTTTTGCGGCAGATGGTAAGCTGGAAAAAATCTGGACGACACTAGACAAGCAGCATTTGACGGCGACGTTGTTGCCCCAACCTCAGCGACATTTTGCGATGCAGGTGGATGCAAAGGGGTGGACGACTCCGTTGTATCCACGCTTGGTGTGGGATGAATTGCATGTGGCGGGCGTAGTGAGTGACCAAGATTTGGTCGCGACACAATTGACGGGGGTGATGGGTGATATCCATCTTTCGGGGTCGGGGCGCGCTGAGTTTGCTAAGCGTTTGCTGGTGTTTGCGCAACTTGACCAATTGGATGCGCCCGTCGATCAGTTGCTAAAACTATCCGATAAAACTGAGCTTGCGACAGGGAGTGTGCATCTATCAGGTAAACTCCAAGGTGAGGGAGACACCGTAACCGAATTAAAGCAGCGTGTGCAATTTGTGGGTGAGGTGAGCGGAAAGCAGCTCCAAATTCCTGTCGTTGTCGATCAGCCTGGCGTATTGCTAGATGAGTTGCATGCGCAAATTCAGGCGCAAGTGGATCAGATAGATTTAAGTGTGCTAGACGTTAGTTTGTATGGTGGAAGATTAACAGGCTTGGCAAAATGGTCACGGCTGGATCAGGCACTACAGGCAGAGATTCAGCTTGAGAATATTGAGATGCAGCCTTTGGTTGCGGCAATGACCAATCGTGTGGTATTGAATGGGAAGTTGGCGGGTAAGGGGAATGTGGTTATGCAATTAAGTGCACAGGTTCCCTTTCCAGCGAATAGTTCAGCCGAGGGAGATTTTCACTTGAAGGACGGAAAGTTGACTCAGGTCGATTTGGTTAAAGCGGCTCAATTGTCTAAGTCAAAACAAGCCGTGGATTCCTCTGAGGGTACTGAGTTTGATGATTTTACGGGGGAGTTCAAAGTGGACGGTGGTGCCTATTATTTCCAGAAACTCGACTTGAGTTCAGGTGTGTTAAGGGCGCAAGGCAAAATGAATGTTTTGTCGGATAAGCGAATCACGGGTGGGTTAGATGCTTATTTAAAAGGTACGTTAGGATTGGTCAGTATTCCCCTAGTGATTTCGGGTACGACAGATCAACCCCATGTCAATCCGAGTGGTGCATTTTTGGCAGGAGCCGCGTTAGGAACTGCTTTAATGCCAGGGGTGGGAACAGTCATTGGCATGAAAATTGGTGGTTTGCTCAATAAAATTTTTAGCGATGACGGTCCTGTCGCGGCGAAATCTGCTGTGCCAAGACGTTAAAGTGGTCAACAATAAATTAATCTTAGCGTAAAGTGAAATATGGATAACCAAATCATTTTTGTGAGAACCAGTAAAGGCGAAAACGAACTGCATGGCTCGGCTGCATTATTGGCGGGTGATATAAAGCGCGCTTTGCTGATGATCGACGGGGTTGCGACGTTAGCGGATATTGAAAAACGTTCGGCTCCCAGTTTACGTGCTGTGCTCCCAGGATTGATCAATGAGTTGCAAAGCAAGGGCTTTATTGAAGATAAAAGCCGTCTGGCGCGTGTGCCTAAGCTGGTGATTCCAAGCAAGCCGACAGGTGAGATTGCATCGCAAGCTGTGAATGAGTTTGACTTTACTGCGGCTTACCGTGCGCCTACTGCTGATATATTGGCAGCTGAGGCGGAGAAAGAAGCCAAACTAGCTGCTAAGTTAAAAGAAAAGCAAGAAGTGGTCAGGCATTTGCAGGCTGAAAAAAGTGCAGCACAGGCACTGGAGGAGGCTGAACGAGCGAAGAAGCAAGCGGCTTTGGAGGCTCAAGCACGTGCCGAGGCTGAACGTCGCGCCAAAGAGTTGGCTGAATTGGCTCGTTTGAAAGAACAGGCCATTGCGCAGGCTCGCGCGGAATTAGAAGCCGCTAAAGCGGTCGCGAAAGCCGAAGCCGAAGCTAGAGCGGCAGCGGAACTCAAAGCGAAACAAGCGGCCGAGTTGCGTGCGCGTCAGGAAGCGGAAATTGAAAAATTAAAAGCCAAGCAAGTGATGCTGGCAAAGGCGCAAGCCGAAGAGAAAGCGGCGTTAGTCGCGGCAATGAAATTGAAGGAGCACCAAGCAGCTGAGTTGGCGGAATTAAGGGCTGAACAGGAGAAAGTGAAGCAAATCGCTGAGCGTCAAGCCAAAGAGATCGCTGATCGTCAGTCAAATGACATGGCTAGAACAGTGAATATCCGAATTGAACCCCACCAAATGGGCGTGCTTGACGGGGCAGATGCAAGATCGGATAAAACAGATCCTAATTTGCGTACCACCACGGTGACCGTATTGTTTTTTGATATGGTGGCTTATACCAAACAGGCTGTACAGAAACAAACTGAGATGAAAAAATTGTTTAATCAATTGGTCTCAGATTGCCTAAAATCAGTTTCCGATGATAGGAATGAATACATCATCTTGGATACAGGAGATGGTGCTGCAATTGGCTTTACCCATCACCCAGAAGAGGCGTTAGAAGTCTCGATGAAGTTTCGTGACGCGATTATTAGCAACGAAAAGTACAAAGATCTCAAAGTGCGTATGGGGATCCATTTGGGACCAATCAACATTATGGTTGATATGAATGGCAAGCCCAATATGGTGGGCAATGGTATTAACGATGCGCAACGGGTGATGGACTTCGCAGGGGAAAATCAGATATTCATTTCACGCTCTTACTATGACTTCGTTTCGCGGTTGAGTGATGAATATGCGGAGCAATTTTATTATCGTGGCGCACAAAAAGATAAGCATGGGCATGAACATCAGGTATATGCATTAAATAGTCGCATGCGAGAAAGTGCGCCGCCTGTCAAAGTCAATGATGCACCCAACTCCCAAATATCTTTAGCCCCCTTCACTTTTAGTGATCCAAAGCCCGTGCCAGTTCAGGAGTCAAGTTTAGTTGAAGCTTCTCAATTCGATGATGCTGACTTACAAGACTTTATTGTCCCTGAATTGCCCGAATCCTTTCCGCCGTCTGAGGAATCTAAGGTCTCGCCAACGGCTGCGGAGATAATGCACGTGAAAGAACTCAAACAGCATGATGAAGATGAAGCCAAACGAAAAGTGCTGATGGCAGAAATCGAAGCACAAAAGCGTGCGGATGCACAGGCTGCTGAAGCTAAAAAATTAGCCGAAATGCAAGCTAAAGCTTGGGCGCAAGCGGAGCGTCGTGCGATGGAAACTGCAAAAGTGAACGCAGAACGCGCGGTTCAACAAGCCGCAAGTGCCTCTGTGGAGTCGGTTGTTAAAGCGCAGCATATTGAAACATTGCAGCGAAAGCCATTCCCGTGGAAGAAGATGTTTGTGAGTTTGCTTGTGCTTTTGTTAGTTGCATTTGGTGTCGCACTCTATGTCGCACCAATGCTAATGTCGATGGATGAATATGAACGTAAAACCGAGCTATTCCTCACGGAGAGGCTGCAGCAGCCTGTTCATGTGGGTAAAATGCACGCTCGTTTGATCCCGACCCCTCAAGTTACGTTCGATGACTTTTTTATGGGTAAAACCAATCAGATTCGGGCGCAGCGCGTTACGGTGAATTTCGCGCCACTTACCTTGTTCAGTACTCAAAAAATGATTACGGATGTTGAGTTGACTGGGTTCAAGATGACGGGGGAAGGCCTAAAAGTCGTGGGTAATTGGCTTGAGTCTGTGGCGAGCGATGCAGTTTATCCTATACAGAAAATTACTTTTAAAGATGCTAGGTTTGAGACGGAAGCCTTTCAAAAGGGAGGTATAGAAGGACAGTTTATTTTTAATACCACAGGTCGGTTGATGCTGACCGATTTTCGTGAAAGCACGGGTCAGTTTAGCGTGAGCATTACTGCGATGGGTGGACATCAGGAGGTTAAATTATCTGTCCGTAATGCCGCTATGCCATTTCTACCCAATCTACACTTTGAGGAATTGCACGCAACAGGGGATTTGGAGGCGGATAGGTTGAATATCACGCAGTTAGATGCCAGTATCGCGCAGGGATTTTTAAGTGGAAATATGAACGTTACTTGGCAAGCGGGCTGGTTGGTGCAAGGTATGCTCAAGGCGGAAAGTTTAGATTTGAAAAGCTTTAATCGTCATTTGGTCGGGGATGTTGATGGATCGGGGCGTTTGAAGATGCTGTCCCCTCAGTTTAAAGGTCTCGCAGAAACGGCAACATTGGCGGGTATTTTTGAGGCTAAAAAGGGTGTTATTCAAGGTGTTGATTTAGTAGAAATACTGCGTACTCGCGGGCGGGAAAAGGCGGTGGGTGGGCAAACTAAATTTGATGTGTTGACGGGTTCGTTTGCATACTCCCCCAATCATTATGAGTTTCAGCAGTTAAAACTTAGGAAAGGGGACTTGAATGCGACGGCGCAAGTGTCACTCGATCACACTAAAACGCTTGAAAACAATAAGGTTGTGGAGCGTGATAACTTACTTGGGCGTATTGATGCGACGCTAGATATGCAGGGGGAGCATCCTGCTATTTCGGTTAAAATTGAAGGCACTCCAGAGCAATTTAGCGAAACGGTGTTGTAATCGTTAGTTGTTTGATTTAGGGAGGTACTGATTAAATCCGTTTGCCCTGAGTCTGTCGAAGGGTAAATGGGTTTAATATTTTGATTTAATTAAATCTTTTGTTCATGGTTCGACAAGTTCACCGCGAACGGAGGATTTAATCAGTGTTTCCTTAGCACAAAGGATGCGTCAAGCATCCTTTGTTATTTTACGAATCTGCCAGATTGGCTTATGCCGATGGAACCTGCTTTCCTCGCATTTGATTAAACCGCACCACAAACTCCTCAAATTTCCCCGCCTCAATAGCAGCTCGAATCTCTTGCATCAGCTGTTGATAGTAATGCAGGTTATGAATCGTATTCAGTCGCGCCCCTAAAATTTCGTTGATTTTTTGCAGGTGGTGCAAATAGCTGCGCGAGAAGTTTTGGCAGGTGTAGCAGGTGCAATCGCTGTCCAACGGGCGGGTGTCAGTTTTGTGCATGGCGTTGCGGATTTTGATGTCGCCGTGTTGGGTGAACAGCCAGCCGTTGCGGGCATTGCGGGTGGGCATCACGCAATCAAACATGTCGATGCCCTGACTCACCGCCGCCACGATGTCTTCGGGCGTGCCTACGCCCATCAAATAGCGCGGCTTGTCCTGTGGTAATTTGGGCGCAGTGTGTTGCAAGATGCGCAGCATGTCGTCTTTGGGTTCGCCCACCGACAAGCCGCCGATGGCGTAGCCGTCAAAGCCAATGTTGACCAGCCCCGCCAACGATTCGTCGCGCAAATGTTCGTACATTCCGCCTTGCACAATGCCAAACAGCGCGTTGGGATTATCGCCGTGCGCATCTTTGGAACGCTGCGCCCAGCGCAAGGATAAACGCATGGAATCAGCAGCTTCGCGGTCGGTGGCAGGATACGGCGTGCATTCGTCGAAAATCATCACGATGTCGGAATTCAATACGCGCTGGATGCGCATGGATTCTTCGGGCGTAAGCATCAATTTGTCACCGTTGATGGGCGATTGAAAGCGCACGCCTTCTTCAGTGATTTTGCGCAATGCGCCCAAGCTGAACACTTGAAAGCCGCCTGAATCAGTCAGGATGGGGGAATCCCATCCCATAAAACGATGCAAGCCACCATGCGCTTCGATGACTTCTAGCCCTGGGCGCAACCATAGGTGAAAGGTGTTGCCCAGTACGATGTGCGCGTCGATTTCGTGCAGCTCCAACGGCGACATCGCTTTGACCGTGCCGTAAGTCCCAACGGGCATAAATGCGGGCGTTTGCACCGTGCCATGCGCCAAGCTCAATTGCCCGCGCCGCGCCAGTCCAGAGGTGTTGTATAAAGTAAATTCCATTAGGTTTCTTTCAGGTTAAATTTTTCGTTCAATCAACATGGCATCGCCGTAGCTGAAAAAACGATATTGGTTTTCAACGGCGTGGCGGTAGGCGGCTAACATTTGGGTCATGCCACCAAAGGCGCAGACCAGCATCAGCAAGGTGGATTGCGGCAGGTGAAAATTGGTCAGCAGCACATCGACCACGTGGAAGGTGTAGCCAGGGGTGATAAAAATCCCTGTTTCGCCGCTGCCAGCTTGTAATTCGCCTTGCTGCGCGGCACTTTCGAGGGCGCGTAGACTGGTCGTGCCTGCCGCGACCACCCGTCCGCCAGTGGCTTTAGTATGCTGAATGGCGGCAACGGTGGCGGTGGGGATGTCGTAGCGTTCGTAGTGCATCACGTGTTCGTGAATGTGCTCGGTGCGCACGGGTTGGAAGGTGCCTGCGCCGACGTGCAATGTCACATAAGCAATCGTCACACCCTTGTCGCGCAAGGCTTGCAACATGGCATCGTTAAAATGTAGCCCCGCCGTGGGTGCTGCGACCGCCCCCGCCGTGCGCGCAAAAACGGTTTGGTAACGTTGTTCGTCATCATTATCCGCCGCGTGGGTGATATACGGTGGCAAGGGTAAGCGTCCATATTGTTCCAGCAGCACCAATACATCTTCATCTTGTAAAAAACGCAGATGGAAAAATTCGCCTACCCGTCCCAAGACTTCAACTAAGAGGCAATCCGCCAACATCAGCCGCGTACCCGCTAGGGGCGAACGACTGGCGCGAACTTGGGCTAAGACTTCGTGGGTATTTAACACGCGCTCCACCAATACTTCGACTTTGCCGCCGCTCTCCTTCGTGCCAAAAAATCGCGCTTTAATCACCCTTGTGTCGTTCAACACCAGTACATCATTGGGGCGAAGCAGATTCAAGAAGTCACCAAATTGTCGATCTTCCAATATATCTGCATGTGCATACAATAAACGACTTGTCCCGCGCACGGCAGGCGGATGCTGCGCAATTAACGCGTCAGGCAGGGCGAAATTAAATTCTTCAGTACGCATAGCTTCTTGTGAAAAGGAAAGGGTGCGATTGTAGTAGATGTGGCGACAATATATTAACTTCAACGTTTGTTTTGTCGTTTGTTTGATGCAATATGGCAATTTGAGCGCGATTTTTTGTAAGGAACCGTGATTTATTTTAATAAATCGTCGATAGTAGTTGCTTTGAGGCTCACTTATATGCATAATGCGCTCCACTTCGCCGGGGTGATGGAACTGGTAGACGTGCTGGACTCAAAATCCAGTGCCCGAAAGGGCGTGGGGGTTCGATTCCCCCCCCCGGCACCAAATTAAATTTCAAAGTAGTGTCAACCTAACGAAATGTCTCTGCGTTACTTCGGTCGACATCTCGATGTCTAAATTTTATAAATTATTTTCGGAGTTCATTATGAGCAAATTGTTATCTGCATTGGTTGCTGCTGTATTCGCTGTTGTTTCTTTCTCCGCTGTTGCTGCTGATGCAGCTGCACCAGCTGCACCAGCTGCACCAGCAGCAGCTATGGCTCCAGCAGCTACTGCTGCTGCTCCAGCAGCTACTCCAGCTGCCAAAGCTGGTAAAAAGGCAAAAAAAGCAAAAGCAAAAAAAGCAAAAAAAGCAGCTAAGGCTGACGCAGCTGCGGCAGCAGCTCCTGCTGCCGCACCAGCAGCTAAGTAATATCTAGCTTCTTAAAAAAGGCAGGGGAAACCCTGCCTTTTTTGTTTTTATAGGATGACAAAATGATCTGGAAACCGAATGTCACAGTCGCGGCGGTCATAGAGCGTGACGGTAAGTTTTTATTGGTCGAAGAACAAACCTTGCAAGGGGTGCGCTTTAACCAACCTGCGGGGCATCTCGAACCCAATGAATCTCTGCTTGCCGCCACGGTGCGCGAAACACTAGAGGAAACGGCTTATCATTTTGTGCCGCAACATCTGATCGGCATCTACCGCTGGCATGCGGTGGAGAATAATACGACCTATCTGCGCTTCGCTTTCTGCGGAGAGATCACAGGGCATGACCCTAATCGCTCGCTCGATACGGGAATTTTGCAGGCTGTGTGGCTGACCCCAGATGAAATCCGTGCAAATCAATCCCGTCATCGCAGCCCGCTTATACTGCGATGCATGGAAGATTACCTCGCGGGCAAACGTTATCCTTTAGATTTGTTGGTGCATTATGACTAAGCGCGTGGTGGTGGGTATGTCGGGCGGGGTGGATTCTTCAGTGACGGCGTTGTTGTTGAAACAGCAAGGTTATGAAGTCATCGGCTTGTTTATGAAAAACTGGGAAGATGACGACAACAGCGAATACTGTTCCTCGCGCCAAGATTTGTTGGATGCGGTGTCAGTTGCCGATACCATCGGCATTCCCATTGAAGCGGTGAATTTTTCCAAAGAATATAAAGAGCGCGTCTTCAGTTATTTTTTGCACGAATATCAAGCGGGGCGCACGCCCAATCCCGATATTTTGTGCAATGCCGAAATCAAATTTAAAGCTTTTCTCGATCACGCCATGCAGCTCGGTGCGGATTGCATCGCCACAGGTCATTATGCACAAGTGCGCGAAGTCGATGGTTTGTTTCAATTATGCAAAGCCGCTGACGACAGCAAAGATCAAAGCTATTTTCTACATCGCTTAAATCAATCGCAACTCAGCAAGGCTATGTTTCCACTGGGAGCAGTGCTGAAATCTGAGGTGCGCCGCATCGCTGAACAACACGGTTTATCCAATCACGCTAAAAAAGACAGCACGGGAATATGCTTTATCGGCGAACGCCCTTTCCGAGAATTTTTAAATCGCTATTTGCCGACCCAACCAGGTGAAATGCGCACCCCCACGGGCGAAATTGTGGGGCGACATCAAGGGTTGTCTTTTTATACCATCGGGCAACGCCAAGGGCTAGGCATAGGTGGGGCAAAAAATGCCTCTGGTGAGCCGTGGTTTGTGTATGGCAAAGACATGGCAAACAACCGCCTGTTGGTGGTGCAAGGACACGACCACCCTGCCTTGCAAGCCCCTCGTTTGTTGGCGTTGGATAGCCATTGGATCAGCGGTAGTGCGCCAGCTTTGCATCACCATTACGCTGCCAAAACGCGCTATCGCCAAGCCGACGCGCCCTGTCAATTCGTTGAGTTGCATGAAAAACAATGCACGATTGCTTTTGAACAACCGCAATGGGCGATCACCCCAGGCCAATCGGTGGTGGTGTATGACGGAGATGTATGCTTGGGCGGGGCGATTATCGAACGCGCTGAGTAATCGTGAAATAGGTTTATGATTTAGTGCGATGTGCGTGTTGGCTCGCTAATTCGTAGACTGCCAATAAGTCGGTTTCACTGACATCAATGACGCTATCCATCTGAGTGAGTGCAAATTCAATATCCTCCAGGCCGATTTTTCGGGGTGATGTTGGGTTGGCGGGGCGTATGTTTCGGGCGGGATAACGTCTGCCTGGCACAATGTTGTTCACGATGATCGCCGCGATGAGTGACATCAGTGCATTTAGTACCACGACATGTGTGATCCACATGCCACCAAACTGACGGTAGCTCGCATAGTTCAATACGATAATAAGCGCGGTTGCCGCACCAGGTGGGTGCAAGCAGCGGAAAAGTGACATGACAAAGATAGATAGACCAACACCAACCGATGCAGCCAGCGTTGGTTCTGGAATAACTTGAACCACCCACCATCCACAAATCGCAGAAAGAAAATGACCACCCATGAGCGGCCAAGGCTGAGCCATGGGGCTGTGATGTGCCGCGTACAAAAGCACGGCGGAGGCAGCCATCGAGGCGAGCATGATGGTGGGGTAGTGTAGTTGAGGCAGATGCTGTAGGGCAAAGTACACGATGAAAATTCCAGCGGTACTCGCAAGACCGCTTTTGATTTTCTCCTTCAATGTGATTAGGTCTGGTTCTAGTTTAAAGCTTTTGAGCAACATTCTGATATCCGCCAATTTTGCTTAATTTTGAGTTGAAGAGGGTGCGACCATATTTCACCCTTGGGGTGAGATTAGCGTTTTCTTATGATGCCATAAATTAGTGATTTTGTCGGTTTTTCGACAATTATCCCAACTTTTAAGGTCATATTTAGTGGTGTGCTAGATTTTTTCGTAAATCGTTGTCATTGAGTGAGTGTCTACATAGGCATCAGCTCGGCTTTCATCTATAGATGAAATTTATCGACAGAGCAATGCAACTACTGGTAAATTTCGCTTTTGTTTAATTGTGTGGAAGATTACGTTATGAATACTGTCTCGCAACATCACGCCTTGATTATTTTGGGTTCAGGCCCAGCAGGCTATACCGCAGCGGTTTATGCGGCGCGAGCCAATCTCAATCCTGTCTTGATTACGGGCTTGGCGCAAGGCGGGCAACTGATGACCACCACGGAAGTGGATAATTGGCCCGCAGATCCGTTGGGTGTGCAAGGGCCTGAATTGATGGCACGTTTTCAGCAACATGCAGAACGCTTCAACACGCAAATCATTTACGACCATATTCATACCGCAGAACTGCAACAGAAACCTTTTGTATTGGTGGGAGATGCAGGACGTTACACCTGTGATGCGTTGATTATTTGCACGGGAGCTTCGGCGCAATATCTCGGCTTGCCATCGGAAGAGGCTTTCATGGGTCGGGGTGTGTCAGGCTGTGCGACCTGTGATGGGTTTTTCTATCGCAATCAAGATGTGGCGGTCATCGGGGGCGGCAATGCCGCTGTGGAAGAAGCCTTGTATTTGTCGAATATTGCCAAACATGTCACCTTGGTACACAGACGCGAAACCTTCCGTGCTGAGCGCATTATGATAGACCAGTTGATGGAAAAAGTGGCAGCAGGCAAAATTACCCTGCAACTCAATAGCGTGCTGGATGAAGTGCTGGGTGATAAGACGGGGGTCACAGGCATGCGTGTCAAGCATGTTCAAAATGGGGAAACGCAAGATATTGCGTTGACGGGTGTATTCATTGCGATTGGACACAAGCCCAATACCGACATTTTTGTTGGGCAGCTTGAGATGAGCAACGGATATTTGCAAACGCGGGGCGGTTCGCAAGGCAATGCGACGGCCACCAGTATTGAAGGCGTATTTGCTGCGGGTGATGTGCAGGATCAGATTTATAAACAAGCGTGTACCAGTGCCGCAACGGGTTGTATGGCGGCGTTGGATGCCGATAAGTATCTGGCTGCCCTCGCGCATCTCTAAACGATTGTGGCGGTCGAGTTAGAGGAAGACTTGGCTTTATTCCGCGCCGCTGTCAGCGGCGTGAAACCGCTACCGCCACACGATCGTATTACACATACCCAGCCACGCTGTGTGCCGTTTCAAGCACGGCATTCACCCGCTCCCAACACATTGCCAGATGTTTTGTCTGACTTTAGCGCAGGGGAAGTGCCCAGTGAGTTTTTACGAAATGGCTACTCGCGTCAAAAGCTGCGTAAATTACGACGCACGCTATCCATACAAGATCATTTAGATTTACACGGTTATCTCAGCGATGCCGCGCGTAAGCAGTTGCAGCAGTTTTTACGTGACGCGCTGCATCAAGGGCTGCGCTGTGTATTGGTGATACACGGCAAGGGGTTGAATAGCCGAGATGGTGAGGCGGTATTGAAGCTGCGAACTCGTCACTGGTTGATGCAACATCCCGCTGTGTTGGCTTATTGCGATGCGCCGCTTAATGAAGGGGGAAGCGGTGCGGTGTGGGTGTTGCTGAGATCGTCAGCGCGCGCCGTAGACTCTTTTTAAGTTTGACTTGGTTTTGCGTGGTATTAAGGCGACGGGATGTTCGTCGCGCAATGCCACCAACAGACAACAGATTTTTATACGGAAATCGAAAAAATACCTTTGACGGTTTTCGAGTTGTATGTATAATTCGCGCCTTCGCAAAACCCGCAATAATTCGAGGTTGTTTATGTACGCAGTCATTAAAACCGGTGGTAAGCAGTACCGTGTCACTTCTGGTGAAACTCTAAAAGTTGAAATTCTTCCTGGCGACGTTGGCTCAGCTATCGTGCTGGATAAAGTGTTGATGATCGCTGATGGTGAAAGCCTATCAGTGGGTAAACCTTTGTTAACTGGCGCAACCGTCAGTGCAACAATTGTTGCTCATGGTCGTGGGGACAAAGTGCGCATTTTCAAAATGCGTCGTCGTAAACACTATCAAAAGAATCAAGGTCATCGTCAAAACTATACTGAAATCCGCATCGACGGTATTTCTGCATAATTCGATTTTAAGGAGCATATACCATGGCATCAAAAAAGGGCGGCGGCAGTACCAGTAACGGACGCGACTCACACTCAAAACGCTTGGGCGTTAAGAGCTACGGCGGCGAATTGATTAGCGCGGGCAGCATTATCGTGCGTCAACGCGGCACCGAATTTCACCCTGGCGACAATGTCGGCATGGGCAAAGATCACACGCTGTTTGCCAAAATTACGGGCAAAGTAGTGTTTGCGATCAAAGGCGCGCAACAACGTAGAACAGTTTCTATCGTTGCAGCTTAATTGCACCGCTAGGCACGAATCAGCCCTATCGCAAGGTAGGGCTTTTTTTATTTTAGGTACATAGCATGAAGTTTATTGACGAATCCAAAATCGAAGTTTTTGCAGGCAAGGGTGGCAATGGTATTGCCAGTTTCCGCCGTGAAAAATACATAGACAAGGGCGGCCCCGATGGGGGCGATGGCGGTCGCGGCGGCAGCGTTTGGGCTGAGGCGGACATCAATATCAATACGCTGGTCGATTATCGCTTTCAACGCATGTATCGTGCGAAAAACGGCGAATCGGGACGCGGTTCGGATTGCTATGGCAAGGGTGCTGACGACATTGTGTTGCGTATGCCTGTCGGTACGGTGATTACTGACATCAACAGCGGCGAAGTGGTTGCCGATTTGGCGATTGCAGGCGAAAAAGTGCTGTTGGCGCAAGGTGGGCTGGGCGGATTGGGTAATATCCATTTTAAATCCAGTACCAACCGCGCGCCGCGTCAATGCACCGCTGGCACAGAAGGCGAAGCCCGTGAGTTGCAATTGGAATTGAAAGTATTGGCGGATGTGGGGCTGTTGGGGATGCCGAATGCGGGCAAATCGACCTTTATTCGCGCCGTTTCTGCCGCTAAACCCAAAGTCGCGGATTATCCGTTTACCACCTTGCACCCCAATCTGGGCGTGGTGCGCGTGTCGCATGAAAAGAGCTTTGTCATCGCCGATATTCCAGGATTGATTGAAGGCGCGGCAGAAGGTGCTGGCTTGGGTCATCAATTTTTGCGTCACTTGGCGCGTACCCGCGTGTTGCTGCATTTGGTGGATATTGCGCCGATGTACGATGGCATTGACCCTGTTGCCGAAGCGCGTGCGATTTTGAATGAGCTAAAAAAATACGATCCTGCTTTGTACGATAAACCGCGCTGGTTGATTTTGAACAAAGTGGATTTATTGGAAGAACCCGAAGAAAAAGTCGCGGCTTTCCTAAAAGAATTCGATGACTACGACCGCCAATTTACCATTTCTGCCATCAGTGGCACGGGGTGTAAAGAATTGACCTACGCAATTATGGAACACATGATTACCTTGAATGAACAAGAAGCCGAAGCGCGTGCGCAGGCGGGCGTGGAAGTTGCACCTGTTGAATTCTTGACATCGTAAATACCGCCATATTCCCTCGCCCGCGTTCGGGAGAACTAGGGAGAGGGTATTCGCGTTGATTTAAGTGGGCTTCCCTCTCCCCCAAACCCTCTCCCACGAGTGGGAGAGGGGAGTTACAACCTTGTTGACTCTTAACTAATAACCCATGACTACCCTACTTACCACCGCCAAACGCATCGTCGTCAAAGTCGGCAGCAGTTTGGTGACCAATCAAGGCGCGGGCTTAGACTTGCAAGCCTTACGCAACTGGGCGCGCCAAATTGCCGCGCTGAATGCCAGCGGACATGAAATCGTGCTGGTTTCTTCGGGCGCGATTGCTGAAGGCATGCAGCGTTTAGGCTGGACAACGCGTCCCACCGCAATACATGAGCTGCAAGCCGCCGCTGCCGTCGGGCAAATGGGCTTGGTACAAGCCTATGAAAGTTGCTTCCGCCAACACGATTTGCATGCCGCGCAAGTATTGCTCACCCACGCCGATTTGACTGACCGCGAACGTTATCTCAATGCCCGCGCCACCTTGACCACGCTGCTTAGTTTGCGCGTCATTCCCATCATTAACGAAAACGACACAGTTGTCACCGACGAAATCAAATTTGGGGATAATGACACCTTGGGCGCGCTGGTAACGAACTTGATCGATGCCGATGCCTTGGTGATTTTGACTGACCAAATAGGCTTGTTCACGGCCGATCCACGCAAAGAGCCTGCTGCTACCTTGGTCAGTCTGGGTTTAGCAGGCGACGCATCGTTAGAAGCCATGGCGGGTGGAGCAGGCAGTGCCATCGGACGTGGCGGCATGTTGACCAAAATCCTCGCCGCCAAACGAGCTGCTCGCAGTGGCGCGCACACCGCCATTGCCTCTGGACACGAGCGTGATGTGTTGTTGCGCTTGTTGCAGGGGGAGTCTATCGGCACCTTGCTGACTGCCCCCGCATTGACTTTGGCAGCGCGCAAACAATGGCTTGCAGATCATCTGCAAGTCGCTGGAAAATTGGTGTTGGATGATGGTGCAGTCAAGGCACTGCGCGACGAAGGCAAAAGCCTGTTGCCCATCGGCGTGAAAAGCGTGTTCGGCGAATTTGAACGCGGCGCGGTGGTCGCTTGTATCAGTTTAGACGGCACAGTTCTAGCCCACGGTTTGGTTAATTACAATGCTCAAGAAGCCACTCGACTCGCAGGACACGCCAGCGCGGAAATTACCACCTTGCTCGGGTACGGCGGTGACAGTGAAATGATCCATCGGGATAATTTAGTGGTGTTGTAGCTTACCCCGTAGGTATCAACATTTGTGCAAGTACGGTCTACTCGACCAATTAGATCATTCGTCCAGAGGTTGCTGCAGAATGAAGAGACTGGTGATGAACATTATCTCGTCAGTGAGAGAGGCCTCTGCGAGATGGAATGCAATGAGCCAAGAATATTTTTGCTCTATCACTCACGCCACATCAATATCCTGCGCCATCCATCACGCGCTTCTGCTATTTATACCCTTGCGGTAGAATACCCTCCATGAATACACCTATTTCTCTTTCCGTTGTCATTCCCGTTTATAACGAAGAACAAGGTTTGCATGCTTTGTTTAGCCGATTGTATCCCGCGCTGGATAAGCTGGCGATTCCTTATGAGATTGTGTTTGTCAATGATGGTAGCCGTGACAAGTCTGCCGCAATTTTGCGCGAACAGTTCCAGCTACGCCCCGATGTGACGCGAGTGATTTTGTTTAACGGCAATTTTGGTCAGCACATGGCGATTATGGCGGGCTTTGAACATACGCGTGGTCAGCGCGTGGTTACGCTGGATGCCGATTTGCAAAATCCGCCTGAAGAAATCAGCAAGTTGTTGGCGAAAATGGATGAGGGTTTTGATTACATAGGCTCCATTCGCAAACAGCGTAATGATAGTTGGTGGCGGCATGTGGCCTCGCGTGCCATGAATAACTTCCGTGAGCGCATCACCCGCATCAAAATCACCGATCAAGGCTGTATGTTGCGCGCTTATGATCGGGGCATTATTGATGCAATCAACAGCTGTAAAGAGGTCAATACCTTTATTCCCGCGCTAGCTTATACCTTTGCGCGTCGCCCTGCGGAAGTGGTGGTGGAACATGAAGAGCGCGCCGAGGGTGAATCCAAATACTCGCTGTATAGCTTGATACGACTGAATTTTGATTTGATGACGGGGTTTTCTGTTGTGCCGCTGCAATGGTTTTCGCTCACGGGTATGGTGGTGTCACTGTTCTCCGCGCTGTTTTTTGTCTTCCTCGTCGTGCGTCGCCTTATCATCGGCCCTGAAGCGGAAGGCATGTTTACCTTGTTCGCGTTGGTGTTCTTTATGATCGGTATCGCATTATTCGGTATTGGACTGCTTGGTGAATATGTGGGACGCATTTACCAACAAGTACGCCATAGACCGCGCTATTTGGTGGAAGCAGTGCTTGAAGATGTGAAAGGTGAAAAGTGAAAAGTGAAACGTTAGGTCAGCGTGCAGTCGTTTTTGCGTATCACAATGTCGGTTACCGCTGCTTGTCGGTATTGTTGGCGCAGGGTGTAGAAGTTGAGCTGGTGGTTACCCACCGCGACAACCCCAATGAAAATATTTGGTTTAGCAGCGTTGCAGAATTGGCCACCTTGCATGGTATTCCTACTATCACGCCAGACAACCCTAACACCCCTGAAGTGGTCGCCCAAATCCGCGCCTTACAACCCGAATTTTTCTTTTCGTTCTACTACCGTGAAATGCTCAAACGCGAGTTGTTGGAGATTCCAACCCGTGGCGCATTGAATATGCACGGTTCATTGCTGCCAAAATATCGCGGACGTGTGCCAGTGAATTGGGCAATTATTCATGGCGAAACCGAAACGGGTGCGACGCTGCATTACATGACCGAAAAACCCGACAACGGCGACATCGTGGCGCAGCAAGCCGTGCCGATTTTACCGAATGACACCGCACATGAAGTGTTCCAGAAAACGACGGTAGCGGCGGAAATGGCGTTGCATCGCATTTTGCCCGATTTGCTATCTGGATCAGCACCCGCTGTAAAACAAGATTTAAGCCTAGGCGGCTATTTCGGCGGACGCAAAGCGGCGGATGGGGTCATAGACTGGCGCAAATCTGCGACGGAAATTCACAATCTGGTGCGTGCGGTCGCCCCACCTTATCCTGGCGCAACCAGCATATTGCTAGGCAAATCGCTGCGTATTTTGCAAACGCTTGTCACAAAATGCACCACCAGCGGCAAGCCGCTCGCGTTTTATGTTAAAGAAAACAAGGCTTACGCGATTTGTGGACAAGGCGTGTTGCGTATCGTGCGATTTGAATTAGAGGGCGAAGCAATCAGCGCAACTGAATTCGCGTCACGGCACGGCGCAGCGCACTTTCCGCTGGGTGAATAACGTCGCAAACAGCTAGTCACCCCGACGGTGAGACAAATTGATGGTTTGCAAATGAAAATTGAGCGATGAGATAACGTGATGAATCCCCTAATTTTCTTGACGCTCTTTTTAATTTTTGCTCTAATGCGCCGTCAAGTCTGGCGCGTCATGGGACGCGAAACTTTTTCTCTTTAGACTTGCCGAATTCCCAAACAGGTCGTTTAGCGACCTGTTTTACTTTGGCGAATACGCACGGTATTGCCGTCAAATACAATTATTTAAATACTCCCTCAAGGAAACAACATGAAAAAAGTCCTCATACTCGGCGTGAACGGTTTTATCGGTCACCATCTTTCCAACCGCATTTTGAACACCACCGATTGGGAAGTGTATGGCATGGACATGAGCACCGATCGCATCAGCGATTTGATGGGACATGATCGCTTCCATTTCTTTGAAGGCGATATCACCATCAATAAAGAATGGGTGGAATATCATGTTAAAAAATGTGATGTGATTTTGCCGCTGGTGGCGATTGCGACCCCTTCGACTTATGTGAAACAACCGTTGCGCGTGTTTGAATTGGATTTTGAAGCGAACTTGCCGATTGTGCGCGCGGCGGTTAAATACAATAAACATTTGGTATTCCCCTCTACTTCTGAAGTATATGGCATGTGCCATGACGAAGAATTTGATCCTGAAAATTCCGAATTGATTTGCGGCCCAATTAACAAACCACGTTGGATTTACTCCTGCTCCAAGCAATTGATGGATCGCGTGATTTGGGGCTATGGCATGGAAGGCTTGAACTTCACGCTGTTCCGTCCATTTAACTGGATTGGTGCAGGCTTAGATTCGATTCATACGGCAAAAGAAGGTAGTTCACGCGTGGTCACGCAATTCTTGGGTCATATCGTGCGCGGCGAAAATATCAGCTTGGTGGATGGCGGGATGCAAAAACGCGCCTTTACCTACATCGACGATGGCATCAGCGCATTGATGAAAATCATCGAAAACAAAGACGGCGTAGCGACAGGCAAAATCTACAACATTGGCAACCCGTCCAACAATTACGCCATTCGCGATTTGGCGGACATGATGATGAAGTTGGCGAACGAATTTCCTGAATACCAAGTTTCCGCACAAAAAGTGAAAATCGTAGAAACCACCTCAGCAGCGTATTACGGCAAAGGCTATCAAGACGTGCAAAACCGCGTGCCGAAAATCACCAATACTTGCGAAGAATTGAACTGGCAACCCACGGTTAATATGGCGGACACACTGCGCAACATTTTTGAAGCCTATCGCGGTCAAGTGGCTGAAGCGCGGAATTTGGTTAACTAAGCCTTATACACATCCCCACTGCACGTGTTCCCTCGCCCGCCTGCGGGAGAGGGCTAGGGAGAGAGGCTCTTCTTAATGAAAAGTTCCCCTCTCCCCCGCCCCCTCTCCCACCAGTGGGAGAGGGGAGTTCTGGCATGAGCCATACTTAAAGTGCAACCTAGAACACTTCCTTCCCATGAAACAACTCGCCCTAAAAATTGATGTGGACACGTATCGCGGCACGCGCGAGGGTGTGCCACGTTTAATGGAAACTCTGAAGAATCACCATGCAGGAGCGACCTTTTTCTTCACACTTGGCAATGACAACATGGGGCGGGCGATTTTTCGGATATTCCGCAAAGGCTATTTGAAAAAAGTTTCGCGCATGTCAGTGGTGGAGCATTACGGCATTAAGACCTTGTTGTATGGCACGTTGTTACCCTCGCCGAATATCGGCAAGCGTTGCGCGGACATCTTGCGTAGCGTGCGCGATGCGGGGTTTGAAGTGGGCATTCATTGCCACGATCACATTCGTTGGCAAGATCATGTGGTCAACAAAGATGCGGCGTGGACCAAGCGCGAGTTGCAACGGGCGGTGGATGTTTATACCAAAGTCTTTGGCGATGCGCCCCATTGCCACGCAGCGGCAGGTTGGCAGATGAATCGCCACGCCTTACGGTTGATGCAGCGTTTTGGCTTTGCTTACAGTTCTGATAGTCGCGGCACGGAGCCGTTTATCCCGACATGGCAAGGCGAAATTGTGGCGTGTCCTCAATTGCCGACCACCTTGCCTACGCTGGATGAATTGATTAACCGCGACGGTATTACGCTGGACAATCTCGCTGACTATATGTTGAATTTGACCAAAGACGCACCGCCAAATGGACACGTTTTTACACTGCACGCGGAGTTAGAAGGCGGCAAGTGGATGCCTGTGTTTGAACAGTTGCTAACAGGTTGGCGCAAACAAGGTTATGACTTGGTGTCGATGGAACATTACTTAGCGCATCTCAATCATCACGCGCTGCCTCACCACGAAATCGAGATGCGAGAAGTTGATGGCCGCATCGGCAAGTTAGCCGTGCAAGTCCCCAAGCCACTCGCATTTTGCTACCAATCATGAAGACACTCATTGCCTCACTACAACTCCAGCCCCATCCCGAAGGTGGCTGGTATCGGGAAATTTTCCGTTCGCCCACCTCCCTCGACACCCCGCGAGGCAAACGCGCCGCACTCACTACGATTTATTACTTGCTGGGCGAGGGGCAAATCAGCCGTTGGCATGTGGTGGAATCGGATGAAATTTGGCATTTTTATGCGGGCTTTACGTTGGAATTATTTGCCTACGATCCACAGACCCGCAAACTAACCACTTACCGACTCGGCGATTTCGAATCAGGTGGGCAAAGTGTCGCTATCATCCCCGCAGGCGTGTGGCAAGCCGCCCGCGTTGTATCAGGTCACGCCCTTATGGGCTGTACGGTTGCACCTGGGTTTGATTTTGGTGATTTCCAATTTGTTGCTGACGTGCCTGATTATGTAGAGTGCTTTAAGCGGGAGCTAGAGGCCTATTCTGTACTATTGTGAATGGTCTACCTGCGAGTTTAAATGCAAGTAGGGTTAACCTAGGGGGGATATAACTCCTTCCCTTGTTCAGGTGTATTGCGAAAACAAGAATTGAGGACTGTTCATACAGACCTTATAATGCACAGGTGGTAGCAATGTACGCTGTGGGCGTAATTTCACGGTTGAGGTTGTGCGATCGGGGACGAAATAGCTATAGGTGCGCTTACGCTAACGGGTAGAATAGCACTGACTACAGGGGGGGGCGCAAAGTGCAACGTGGTTTTTTGCACATTTGCAGGAGGAGGAAGATCGGAGTAGTGTACTTTTCCTTTCTCATCCACCCACTTATTCAAGGCAGCATATGCACTGCTCATGGACAAAAAAAGTATAACGACTAGGTGCTTTTTCATTATTTAGCGTCTCCGTATTTAATAAGGGCTGCCCGTTAAGGGAATTTATCACAGAAATAATCTCGAATCGATGCACAATTCTAGCATAGCAGGGTATCATGCGTGGTCGTTTACACCACTTTAGAATTTAGCAACGTATAGGAATAAATTTATGTCTCAACATAAAGCGACGCATGCGAAATACTACGATTTAGAAAACAACGGCGAATTAGCCCTTAAGGTATTTAGTTGCTATTACCGCGATCATAATCACTCTGGTCGTCTCTATAGCGATTTTCCTGATTTCTTTATGGTTAAGCCGAGTGTACTCGTCGGAAAAGAGATTGCGTCTCGCGCTTCAGAAAAAGTATTGTTGGATGATGCCATCCAACGCGCAACTGCGCGCAATGGTTTTATTGGAGTCTCAAAACATCGCAATCCCAAGCTTGGTTATTATTGGTTGGAGTTGTCGGTATTACCTTTTATGTTAGGAGATCCTGTCACCAAGGATAATAAGGGTGAATTCTTTTATGTATTGACGCGCTTCATTGAATACACAAAATTACATCCGAAAATCTATGGTGATTTAACTGCTGAAATTGACTCAGATAAAGACTTAGCTCTGATGTTTGATGGGATACACAAGATGGGGGAGCGACTGTCAGAAAGCGTTCATTATTACCCACGCAGCATGATGGTGTCGTACAACCCCAATTGGCCTGCGAGTGAGGTCAGAAATTTGCTTGAGTCGCTCAAAGACAATGACCAAGATTGGTGTCAGGTTTTCTTTGAATATATGATGTACGTGATGAGCAATAAACCTAAATAATTCTTCGCTGTAAACAATTTTTTTACTGAGTGGATACTGGCAGTTGGCTTCGGTCGACTGAGTTCAAACCGCATGCTACTAGGTGTGTAGGCGTGTTTTAAAGTAAGACAACCCTATTTAATCGTACGTTGTTTTAGTTGGTACACCTTGTACTCGGCACGCATATCAGACTCGACTACGCTTTCAACATAAGCTAAATCAATTTCAAACCCGTCCGAATATAATGCCTTGATTTCCTCATCTACTGCAATCGGTTGGTTAAAGATTGTATTGTCTGAAGTATCCTCAATGGTCAGCAAAAAGACTTGGGTCGAGGCAGGTAGCAGCCGTCTCAACTGCGCGACATACAGACTGCGGATGTTTTCTGGTAGGGCGGTCAGCGCGGCGCGATCGTAAACGGTGTCAAATAGCCCAACTTCCGTAGTGGTGAGCGCGAAGTAATCTCCGCACAAAATGCTGAGCTTGCCGCAACGCCATAAAGTAAATTTCCCTTGTTGCTGTTGCACGGGACGCAATTTATTTTCCAAAAAGAAGTCATGTACGGCGATGGGGCTCAGCTCGACGCCTATGACTTCATGTCCTTGCTGCGCCAGCCAGATCATATCCAAACTTTTACCACAGAGCGGGACGAAGACACGACTTTGCTGAGCCAACTTCAGCGTAGGCCAAAATCGGCACAACAGGGGGTTGACCACAGATTGATGAAAATCTTCGGTGTGTTGGTCGCGCCAGCATTGTAGCCAGAGCGAATTATCTCCATCTGTTGCAGAAATGGAATCGATTTCAAAAGGTGCGTTGCTCATGGCGATCGTTCTTTACTTGAGGTTGTACGTCAGAAATTTCTGATCGAACAAGCACAAAACTCGGTAAGAAGCGGTATGCGAATCGAAGAGGGCTAGGGCAGTGTGATGCGAGTTGATTTGGGTTTCATCGTTTTTACGGCAGCAGCAATCCAGTAAAACCCAAGAGCGGGATCCCGCCCCGCGCCTAGGCGGGGACATGGTTTGCGCGGGGATGACGAATATGTTGGGCTATTCACCCAGCACTTTTTTAAGCCAAGCTTGTTGGCAAACGCGTTTGCGTTTTTGCTCCATCAATTTGCGGATGTGGGGTTTTGCCTCGCTCAATCCCAGTACAGTAGCAGGTGTGATGGCATCGCAGCGTAGGACATGGAAGCCGAGTTCAGATTCTAGTACGCCACTGACTTCACCCGCTTGTAGTTCAAATAATGCCTGGTCGAGTTCAGGAAAAAGTTTGCCACGGGGGAGGTCGCCCAATTTGCCGCCGTCTAGCGCAGTGGGGCATTCGGAGTGCTTGAGAGCTTGTTCTTCAAAACGCTGCGGTGCTTTCGCCAGTCGTGTCGCGATGTCGCTGATGCGTTTGTGTGCCGCTGCACGGGTGTTGTCGGCGATGGTGTCGTTGATGGTAATCAAGATGTGGCGCGCCAGTCGAGATTCAGGGCGACGAAATTGGTCGGGATGGTATTGGAAATAGAGTTCTAGGTCCAAGTCGCTGATGGTGGCAGCACGTGAGGCGACTTTTTCCAGTACGGCTTCGACTTTCATTTCGCGCGTCAGTGCTTCGGCGAAGCTGGTTTCGTCCAGGCCGTTGCGTGCCAAATCGGCGATAAAGTCGTCGGCTTCAGGATAGCGACCACGAATTTCGTCCAAGGCGGTTTGCAAGGTGGCGGGTGGCACCATGACATCTCGCGCTTCGGGGGTCATTAAGACGCGGGTTTCAAATTGATGTTGTTGCTGCGCCATCATTTTAACGCGCTCAAATTCCGCATGAGGCAAGTCATGGGGGGCTTTGCCATATTTTTTCTGCGCGGCTTTCAGCGCAAGGTAAGCCACGCCACCATCAATTTTTTCAGCCATTTTTTTGCTCCTCATCGTCATAGACACGGGTTGCTTCCAGTGCCGATTCGGGTACTTGCAATACGCGGTCAAGGAAAATGACTTGATACTGCACGCCACCTGATTCGTCGCGCAGCACTTTCAATACTTCACCTTCGCTGCCAGGCGACGCACGAACCTCGCCGCGCACGGCAAGGGTTACTTTGCAACGTACTTTTTCACGACTTTCAAATTTGCTGGGGATCCACGGCTCGTCAATGCTGATCAACTCTTCTTCGCGGAAGCCGACAATTTTGTTCTGCTCAAGAATATTGACGGTATAGATCAACTGGTCTTGCAGAAAAGTGCCGACATTCATCACAAAGCCCGTGCTGCCGCGACGTATCAACAGCGTGCCGATGGCGACCCCAGGGTAAGTGCCGTCATTACGCACGTTGCGGATGATGCGGACTTCGTCGCCGAATTCGTATTTAGGCAACATTTTGCTTGTTCACGGTGATGGAACTCAGTGGCACAAACTTGGTTTGGGGTTCGTGCATGTGGAACACTTTGAACACCTTTTCCGTTAGCGCATCAGATTTGACGAAGTCTTGATAGGCTTGTTTGAGCAAGGTGACATAGATCACGCGCTGCGCCGCTTCGACTTCGGGCAACGTTCCTGCTTTCGCCAGATAGTTGTGGAAACGCTGCAAAATATGCAAACGGTTCACTTGCACCACCGAAGCGTCGTATTCGATCTCGAAGTAGTTCAGGAAGTCTTCAGCCGAGACCAGTTCTTCCAATGCTTCGTCTAAGGTTAGTTCGTCCATTTTGCATTCCTTTCCATGTGTGCTTCATTGATGATCGACTGCTGTACTACGTCCAATAACGATTTGCCGCCAATACGGTCATGGCTATCTAGTTCCACCAACTTTTCTAACATCGCTTTGCCTTCTTTCAAATTGCCCAAACGCAGATGGATATAGCCAGCCGCCTTGAGCACCATCAAATAGAAGCGCACCAAACCCATAGAGCGCATCACGCCCGCGCCCACATTTGCTTCACGCAGATATAGCCACGTATCGGGAAAATCTAACCGTCGTCCGACCACGGCAAGGGTGCTTTCCGCCACCAGTAGCGCGTCTTCTAAACGATGTTGGTAAAAGTAGTAGCGATACAATGCCACCAGCACCACCAGATGTTGCGGTGCAATAAAGTTGGCGCGCAACAACATCAGCTCAGCCTCTTCATTGCCATAATTCGCCGCCGCCATTTCAACCAAATGTTCTACTTCAGGGCTGATTTGCTCATCGAAATACAGCTCGGCTTGTTCAAAATCCAGCAGGTCCATTATTCTTTCCTCATTTTGCGTGCCACTTCTGTGCCACAAAGATCATCGGCTTCACAGGTGTGACACTGGCTGGTCACGGTTTCGCCTGCTTTGCGCAACTGTTTTTCTAACACTTCGATGCGCTCCATTAAACAAGCAATGGCACGTCCCACAGGATCGGGAATCAGGTGATGATCGAGGTTAATGCCATAAATGTTATCCGCACTGGCTTCTTCGGTGCGCAATACGATTTTGCCTGGGATGCCGATGACGGTGCGATTGGATGGCACATCCTTCACCACGACTGAATTCGCACCGACTCTCACATTTTCACCAAGGGTAATTGCGCCTAAAATTTTGGCTCCCGCACCGACCACTACGCCATTGCACAAAGTCGGATGACGTTTGCCTTTATTCCACGTGGTACCGCCTAGCGTCACGCCGTGATACAAGGTCACATCATCGCCAATCTCAGCGGTTTCGCCGATCACGACACCTGCACCATGGTCAATGAAAAATCGCCGTCCTATGGTCGCGCCTGGGTGAATGTCGATATTGGTGAGCAAGCGCGCAAACCAAGCAATCAAGCGCGCGAAATAACGCAGTCCGAATATCCAGAATTTATGGGCAATGCGTTGCAGCAAAATGGCATGTACGCCAGGGTAAGTCGTTAGCACTTCAAAGCCAGACCGTGCAGCGGGGTCGCGCTGAAACACGCAACTGACATCTTCACGCAAGAGTTGCAGCAACGATGGCGGTGCGGGTTGGGGCATGAGATTATCGGCAGTCATAGCGTCTTCCATGATGTACTCTCCTGACGGACATGTTAGTGCGCGGTACTGGGCAGGGTGCGCCCAATATAGCGTTGGTACAGAAACAGCAACTCTTGATCCGCAGGTGAGCGTTTAGCACGTTCGGCAAAGGTGCGAATGTCAGGCAATAAAGCACGCGCTTCGGCTGGGCTAAGATTCAAGCCCATGGTGGCGTAAGCGGCGATAATGCCGTGTGCACCCGAATGTTTGCCCACCACCAGTTTGTGATGCCGACCCACTTCTATCGGGTCAAAGCCTTGATAGGTGTCTGGGTCTTTCAGCAACCCATCCACATGTATGCCTGCTTCGTGGGTAAACACCCCTTCGCCCATCAAACTTTTTTGCCAATGCACGGGGCGACCCGACGCTATGGCAACTAGTTTCGATAAGTCAGGAAAGTGCGTTAAGTCTACCCCTGTGTCTATGCCATAAAGTTTTTTCAAACCCATCGCCACTTCTTCTAGCGGGGCATTGCCTGCACGTTCGCCCAGTCCATTGACGGTGGTATTGATATGGGTTGCCCCCGCCAATGCTGCCGCAAGACTGTTGGCTGTCGCCAGCCCCAAGTCGTCATGGGCGTGCATTTCAATTTCCAGATCGCAGGCAGCACGTAAAGTGGAAATTACTTTATGTACCCCAAAGGGTTCCATTACGCCCAAGGTATCGGCGAAACGTATGCGCCGCGCACCTGCCGCTTGTGCCGCTTCGGCAACTTGCAACATAAATTCAGGATCGGCGCGCGAGGCATCTTCACAGCCCAAAATCACGTCCAGACCACAGTCGTAAGCCAACGGCACCAGTTCATAAATGCTGTTGATGACCCAAGCACGATCGCGTTTCAGTTTTTTAGCCAGATGAATGTCCGACACAGGAATCGACACATCAATCATATTCACGTCGAGTTGCGCACAGGATTGAATATCGGCTTTACACAAACGACTCCAGACGATCAATTTCGCTTTTAGATTCAGTGCGGCGACCGCATTGATACTTTCGCGCTCTTCATGTCCCATCGCGGGGATGCCGACTTCCAGTTCCTGCACACCCAGCGCATCCAATTGTTGTGCGATGCCCAGCTTTTCTGCCAACGTGAACGCAACGCCAGCGGTCTGTTCGCCGTCTCGCAGGGTGGTGTCGTCGATGATAATGGTGCTGGGCATGATAGTTTCCTTATGCGTAAGTCGGTGCGAAAGCTTTTTCGGGTTCAGCTGCGGGGCCGTCACCGTCCCAATAAGGCGATAGTTTGCGCAATTGGGCAATAATTTCAGGGACGACTTGAATCACGCGATCCACTTCGGCTTCGGTGCTGTAGCGCGACAGTGAAAAACGCACCGTGCCATGTGCGGCGGTGTAGGGAATGCCCATTGCCCGCATCACGTGCGACGGCTCTAAGGAACCCGATGTACACGCTGAACCTGAGCTGGCGGCAATACCAAATTTGTTCAACAACAACAAAATGGCTTCGCCTTCGATAAACTCAAACGCGATATTGCTGGTGTTCGGCAGGCGATCATCAGGATTGCCTGTGACGAACGAACGTGGCACTTTGGCTAAAATCCCCACTTCCAACTTGTCGCGCAACCGTGCGACTTCGGTGTTTTCATACGCCATGGCTTCCATCGCCATCTCGGCAGCTTTGCCCAAGCCAACGATGGAGGTGGTGTTTTCGGTTCCCGCACGGCGACCGCGTTCTTGATGTCCGCCACGCAGCAGTGGACGGAAACGCACGCCACGCTTGAGATACAGCACGCCGATACCTTTGGGAGCGTGCAGTTTATGTCCTGACACCGACAGCATGTCAATCTTGGTATCTTTCAAGTTCAGTGGCACTTTGCCGACCGCTTGCACAGCATCGGTGTGGAACATCGCCCCCGCCGCATGTGCTAACTCTGCCATTTCCACCACAGGGAAGAACGTACCCGTTTCGTTGTTTGCCCACATCACCGAGACTACGGCGACTTGGTCAGACAGCAATTTTTTGTATTCGTCTAAATCCAGGCGACCTTTGCCATCCACCTTGAGGTAATGCACTTTGTAGCCATCTTTTTCCAACCAAGTACACAAGGTCAAAATTGCAGGATGTTCCACCGTGGTGGTGATGATTTCCTTGCGTTCAGGTTGCGCTTTTAATGCCGAAATCAGCGCAGTTGAATCTGATTCTGTGCCGCAGGAGGTGAAGATGATTTCAGAATCAAATTCCGCGCCCAGTAGCTCTTGCACCTGCATCCGCGCTTTTTTAATCGCCAGTCCGACTTTGTTGCCGAAACTGTGCATGGAAGAAGGATTGCCGAATTGTTCAGTGAAATAAGGCAACATGGCTTCCACCACAGCGGGATCAACCCGTGTCGTTGCGTTATTGTCGAAATAGATGCCAGTCATGTCGTTTCCTTTTGTAGGTCGGGTTAGGCGCAGCCGTAACCCGACTCCTTTTTCAACTTGCTCATTTCGGGTTGTGGTGATGCCTAACCCGACCTAAATTTTTAACCCTTCATCGCCCGTGTCAGTGAACTGACTTTGGTCGGTACGATTTTGATAAATTCTTTCAGCTCTTCCATCAGTTTTTGTTGGATGCCTTGCAACGTCAGTGCTTCCATCTGGCAACCTGCACACGCGCCTGTCATATTGACGTAGATGGTTTTGCCGTCCACATCCACCAGCTCAATGTCACCACCATCACGACGCAATTGCGGACGTACTGATTCCAAGACGGCTTCGATTTTGCGGATACGTTGCAGATTGGTCATGCCGCTCGCAGAGACTTCTTCTTTGGGTGCCGCACCTGGCTTGAAACTTTCGCCACGTTCCGTCATCACTTTAGCCAAAATTTCTTCTATACCTTCGTGACAAGAGGAGCAACCGCCACCTGCTTTGGTGTAGTTGGTGACATCCTGGACCGAGGACAAATTGTTCGCGCGGATGGTGTCTTCGATCAGCACGGCATCAATGGCAAAACATTTACAGACCAACGCGCCTTCTTCGTGATCGTCGGCCCACACTTCGCCACGATAGTTGGCAACAGCGGCTTGCAAGGCTTCGCGCCCCATGACGGAACAGTGCATCTTTTCGGGTGGCAAACCATCGAGATAGTCGGCAATGTCTTGATTGCTGACTTTCAAGGCTTCATCCAGCGTTTTGCCCTTAATCATTTCCGTCAACGCGGAAGAAGAAGCAATGGCTGAGCCGCAACCGAAAGTTTGGAAATGCGCATCCAAAATAATGTCGGTTTCTGGTTCAACTTTGAGCATCAAGCGCAACGCGTCGCCGCATGAGATGGAGCCAACGTCGCCCACGCCATTGGCATCCGCCAATACACCTGCGTTGCGTGGTTGGAAAAAATGTTCTTTAACTTTGTCTGAGTAATCCCACATGTTCTGCTCCTTATGCTGAAAAAGATGAACCGCATGCGCAACTTGAGCTGGCATTGGGGTTTTCAAATTTAAAACCGCTGCCGCTTAAACTATCGACAAAATCGACCGTCACGCCATCTAATAGTGGTGCGGATAGAGGATCAACGAGTAGGGTGACTGCGCCGTATTCCAGCACGGTGTCATCTTCCTGTTTGGCTTCTTCCAGCGACATGCCGTATTGGAAGCCAGAGCAGCCGCCGCCTGAGATGGCGATGCGCAGTCCCGCGACGGGCGTGGCAGAACCTTTAATGAATTTGTCGATTGCGGCAGTTGCGTTTGGGGTCAGGGTAATCATGGTCAAGCTCCTATGGGTGTGTGCTAAATACTTTGCAAACTACGTGCCACACCATGGGGTTGACGATAACTAATTGTTTAATCGTTGTTTTGTTGAAAATTACCGCTCAACCCCTGTGTATGAAACAAGACGGGGTGAGGGAGTTGTCGCTTTTGCGACAAAGGGGGGTTTTGTGTTTGCGACAGGATGCGTTATCACAACAATTACCCCAGAGATTTCGCTATCCCCAAGGTCTTATTTTCGTGACTATTTGTGAACGAGAGCTTATTCCCCGCCTTGTTCCAGCCATTCTACCAAAGCATCTTGGGCAGCTGCTGAGTAGGCAGAGCGGGCGTGGTTGACGATAAAGACGACGATCCATTGTTTGCCATTTTTGCCGCTGACGTAGCCTGCGATGGATTTGACCCCTGTGAGCGAACCCGTTTTAAGATGGGCGTGTCCTCGTCCATCGCGGTCTTGAAAGCGTTTTTTCATCGTGCCATCTATCCCTAAAATGGGTAAGGATGCGACAAGTTCGGCAGAAATAGGGCTGTTTGCGTTGTATTGTAGTAAATCGGCGAGATGTTGCGCACTGATGCGTTCTTTACGTGATAAGCCCGCGCCATTTTCTAATACCAGTTCGGGGAAGGATAAATGTTGGCTGGCTAACCATTGTTGTATGGCAGTGGTGCTGCTTTCAATACTGGCGGGCGTGTTGGTGCTTAAGCTCAGAAACAGTTGCCGCGCCATGGTGTTGTTGCTGAATTTGTTAATGTCGCGGATGGCTTCGGACAGCGGCGGTGAAAAGTGAGTGGAAAAGACAGGTTGATTGGCGGGGGCATTGCCGAGTCGCATTTTGCCCTGTAGCGTACCGCCGACTTCTTGCCATAGGGTTTGAAACACGGCGTAAAAGTAGTCGTCATGCGATAACAAGGAAAAGTACTTTTCGGATTCCTCGCAATTGACGGATAACTTGCCCTCCAACACGATGTTGTGCCCATCGAGCCGCGCTTGGTAATTACCTTTATATGGGCAGGTCGGTTTTTGGGTAAATTGAATCTTATTCACCAGCGTGTAGTTCGCTAGATGGGGTTCCAGCCATGCTACGCCCGTTTGGGGAATCAGTCGCAAGCGCAGCGCGTTGAAGTTCAATAGCAAGGCATTGGGGGTTACATTGTAGGCGCGACTAGGGTCGTCATCGAATTCGGCAGGGTCGATTTTCAGATCGGTAAAAAAACTTTGATCCAGCACCACATCGCCGTGAATCTCGCGCAACCCACGTGCGCGTAACTCGTGTAACCACAACCAAAATTGCTCAATGGTCAGCTTGGGATTGCCATAGCCCTTAAACACCAAATTGCCTTGTAGCACGCCATTATTCAGCGTGCCATCCAGATAAACTTCGGTTTTCCAGCGGTAAGCAGGACCAAGAATCTCCAGTCCTGATAAGGTGGTGAGCAGCTTCATGGTCGAAGCGGGATTCATCGGCTGTTGTGCATTGATGCTAATCAGCGCGGGCTGGTTGAGTTCACGCACTTCTACCGCGATGTTGCCAAGTGGAATGTGCGCACGTTTGAGCGCGGCGATGACGGTGTCAGGCAATTCGACGGCGAATAGGTTAGGGGAGAACATCGCAAAAGCGAATAGCGCAAATAGGCTAGTTCGGACAATTTTCCATTGTGTCATTCCTTTGTGTTTCATCATTCCCACGTGGGCGGGAATCCAGTTGCTATATTGCGTGAAAAACGTTTTGTTATTCATCACACACTCAATTCTTCAACAAGTTGCAGCGTGCGTTCGACCAATAAGGTCATTTCAGCTTCGCTAATGCTATAGGGCGGCATAAAGTAAATGGTGTTGCCAATCGGGCGCAACAGCAGCTCGTGTTGCAATGCCAACGCAAAACAGCGTTGGGCAAAATCCGTATGCGGACTTTGCACTTCAAATGCCCAAATCATGCCCGTGTTGCGCCAATTCTTGACGGCGGGATGCTCGCGCAAGGGCTGGGTAATTTGATTCAAAAACGTGGCTTTACGGCGATTTTCAACGATCACATTATCCTGTGCAAAAATATCCAAAGTCGCTAACGCGGCACGGCACGCCAGCGGATTGCCCGTGTAGGAATGTGAGTGCAAAAAGCCGCGAGCGGTTTGGTCGGCGTAAAACGCTAGGTAAATTTCTTCGCGGGTCATCACGACGGATAAAGGTAAATAACCGCCCGTGATGCCTTTGGATAAACACAGAAAATCGGGCGAAATGCCCGCTTGTTCGCAGGCAAACAATGTGCCCGTCCGCCCCATGCCCACGGCGATTTCGTCGGCAATCAGATGCACATGGTACTGGTCGCACAATTCGCGGGCGCGGGTGAGATAAACGGGGTGATACATGCCCATGCCCGCCGCACCTTGCACCAGCGGTTCAACAATGAAGGCAGCCAGCTGAGCGTGATGCTGTTGCAAATGCTGTTCCAGCGCATCGGCGCAACGCAAGGCAAACGCTTCTGCTGACTCACCCGCAGCCGCTAAACGCGTATCGGGGCTGGGAACTGTTGCTTGTTGCCGAACCAGCGCGCCGTATTCGTCGCGGAAAAGTGCGACATCTGTGACAGACAACGCGCCCAATGTTTCGCCGTGGTAGCTATTTTGCAAGCTGATGAAGTTGGTTTTGGTCGGTTTGCCGCTGTTGCGCCAAAAATGCGCGCTCATTTTCAAAGCAATTTCTGTGGCAGATGCGCCATCTGAACCATAAAAACAATGTCCCAAGCCTGCGGGGGCGAGTTCGCGCAGCCGTTCGGAAAGCTCCACGACAGGCGCGTGGGTAAAACCCGCCAGCATCACGTGTTCCAAGGTGTTGAGCTGTTCGACGATTGCCGCGTTAATGCGCGGATTGCAATGCCCAAACAAATTCACCCACCATGAACTGACCGTGTCCAACAACCGCCGCCCTTGGTCGTCATACAGCCACACGCCTTGCGCATGGGTAATCGCCAACAGCGGAAAGGTTTGGTAATGCTTCATTTGTGAGCAAGGATGCCACACAGCGGAGAGGCTGCGGGCGACGAGGGAAGTAGAAATATGTTCAGTCATCGTGGAATCATAACGTTTTTTGCTTGTCATGAAACGACGATTTTGTTGTGCAGGTCATTGGATATTTGCACTTCAAGATGTTGGGTGCTTGCCGTTTTCACTAAATATAACAAGCGACTGGGGAATGAAATGTTGGTAATATCCGCCACAGAATTTTTTTGGATGTCGAAATGCATTCTGGGGCAAGCCGTTTTTTTCAAGGAAACAGGATGAGTTCTTTAGCTGAAACACTGTCACACACTGAATTGTTGAAAGATGCGCCTGAGTTTATGCTGGATATGGTGCTTGAAAGTGCAACGCCTTTGACGCTATCTACGGGTGACGTGTTGCTTTCCCCAGGAGGTAATAATTATCATGTTTACTTGATTTTGTCGGGCGTGCTCGCTGTGCACTTTGATTCCCTAGATAGTCCAGAAATTCGAGAGTTGACTCAGGGCACTTCAGTCGGTGAGCTCTCTATATTGGATGGGACATCCCCTTCTGCTTATGTGGTCGCTAAAGTGGAAAGCCAAGTTTTTCCGATACATTGTGATTTGCTGCATAAATTGATTGCCGATACCAACCCCGTTGCGGCTAATTTGCTACGGTTGATTATTCGTTGGCTGAAATCCAATACGCGACGCATTATCCAAGATCGTATGTACATTGAGGAGCTCAGTGGCTATGCCAAAATTGATGGACTAACGGGGCTATACAACCGCCGTTGGCTCAATAACGCGCTGCCGAGATTGTTGGATCAAGCGATCAATAGTGTCCAGCCGCTATGCTTGATGATGATAGATGTCGATCATTTTAAAAAATACAATGATACACATGGTCATTTGGGGGGCGATCACGCGCTGATTGCGGTGGGCGAAGTGTTAAGAAATACCGTGCGTCCTTATGACTTTACTATGCGCTATGGCGGGGAAGAATTTATGGTTATTTTGCCCAACACCAGCCAAGATGAAGGGGTGATGATTGCCGAACGTATTCGTCAAGCCATTGAGAATAAAGGTATCTTCTCTGCGTCTGGTGCCATGCTCCCCAGTGTTACCATTTCAATTGGGCTGACGGTAAGCCACGCGACTTCCACCCCGCAATCGTTGATTGCAGCGGCAGATGCGCAATTGTATCGTTCAAAAGAAAGTGGTCGGAATTGCACACGCATTGATGCGTTGACACATGCTTAATGAGTTGCGGTTGGCTCTGTCGTCAAGTTTACTGCACAAGAGATGACGCAATTTCTCAAGCTGTTAGTCGTTAGTTTTTAGTTGTTCATGTGGATATGTTCTTGTTTTGCCATGCAGGCTAACGACTAACGACTTCATACCCGATCATTGGTACGTAACACCTTATTTCACTTCTCCTTAGCCCTTCACAATGATGCCTTTTTTTCGCCGTCTATTCCTGCATCAGCATGCTTGGCTGGGTGTACTCTGCGCCTTGTTCGCAGCCGTGGGCTTTTCGGGTAAAGCGATTTTGGTGAAGCTGGCGTACCAAGACGGTGTGGATGCGATTACTTTGTTAGCATTGCGTATGGTCTTTTCACTGCCCTTTTTCATCATGGTCGCGTGGTGGGCCAATCGCAAAAATTCCGTGTCATTGACCCCACAAGAACGTATTTGGGTGCTGGGGCTGGGTTTGATGGGCTATTACTTGTCGAGTTTATTAGATTTTTTGGGGCTGCAATATATTTCCGCAGGCTTGGAGCGTTTGATTTTGTTTCTTTATCCGACCATGACCGTGGTGTTATCGGCCTTGATTGAAAAACGGGTGATCGGCAGGCGCACTTTGGCGGCGATGGCGTTGTGCTATGTCGGCATTGCGCTGGTGTTTATGCAGGATATGGACACACAACAGCGCAATGTGTTGCTTGGTGCTTCGTTGGTATTTGCCAGTACCTTGTCTTATTCGATTTATTTGGTGGGCGCGGGTCATGCCATTGCGCGCATCGGCACGCTACGTTTTACCGCCTATGCGATGGTGGTGGCGAGTGTGGCGACTTTGTTGCAATTTGGGATGATGCGACCACTCTCGGCGTTGGATTTGTCTTTCAAAGTCTATGAGCTTTCGCTGGCAATGGCGATATTTTCCACGGTGTTGCCCGTTTTTTTACTGTCGATAGCGATTCGTCGTATCGGGGCGGGACACGCTTCTTTACTGGGTTCAATCGGACCGATTAGCACGATATACATGGCGTATTTGTTTTTGAACGAAACCTTGTCGCTGCTGCAAATGGCGGGCTCTGCGTTGGTGCTGGTGGGTGTGTTGATGATTAGCATGCAGCGGAAGCGGTGAGGTTTCACCGCCGCCTTGGGGGGGAAGTTACAGCTTGATGAAGTGTTCGCGATAATGCTTCATTTCGGCTATGGATTCATAGATGTCGGCTAGAGCTTCGTGTTTGCCGTGTTTTTTTAAGCCTTGCGCGACTTCAGGTTTCCAGCGTTTGGCGAGTTCTTTCAACGTGCTGACATCAAGGTTGCGGTAGTGGAAGTAGTCTTCTAGCTTGGGCATCCAGCGCGCCAAGAAGCGGCGATCTTGGCAGATGGAATTGCCGCACATGGGCGAAACTCGAATGGGTACGTATTCTTTCAGGAATTCCAGCATTTGTGCTTCGACGGTCGCTTCATCTAATGTTGAGGCTTGAACTTTGGCAATCAGCCCCGATTTACCGTGGGTGGATTTATTCCAGTTGTCCATGCCGTCCATCACGCTGTCGGGCTGATGCACCACCAGCACAGGGGCTTCAGCCACGGTTTCTAACTGAGAGTCGGTGATGACCAGTGCGATTTCGATGATGCGATCGCCATCTGGATTTAATCCCGTCATTTCCATGTCTATCCAGATAAGGTTGTTTTGATTTTGTGCCATAATTCGTGCGCCTTGCGTGGTTGGTGAAATAGGGGCGTATTGTGGCATAGTCGCGTTCTTTGGATAACCTGAATTATCTTGCCACGTGTAACGTTTGTCATCGCAAGCTTGCGTGATGGACACTGAGTGAACTGAATATATATGATGACCGCAACGCAATTTACCTATTTTTTTCTGTCTGCTTTATTGCTGACTTCCCTTGCAAAACTCTGGCTGGCGCGTCGCCATTTGAGCCATATTGCGGCGCATCGCGCGGCGGTGCCCGATGCTTTTCAAGCGCATATTGCCTTGGAAGACCATCAAAAAGCCGCTGATTACACCTCGGCGAAAACCCGTTTTGCAATGTGGAGCGTGCTGTTTGACGCACTGGTGTTGGTGCTATTCACCGTGGGGGGCGGCGTGCAATGGATTGCCGATGTGTGTCACGGTTGGTTCGCGAACCCATTGATGCAAGGGATGGCGACCGTGGTGGCGGTGATGATGCTGACTTCTATGTTGGAAATGCCGTTCAGTTTGTATAGCACTTTTGTTCTCGAAGCGCGTTTTGGCTTTAACAAAATGACGCTCGCGCTGTATGTGAAAGATGCCTTGAAGGGGCTGTTGGTGGGTGTGGTGTTGGGTATGCCGTTGCTGCTGGGGGTTTTGTGGTTGATGGCTCGCATGGGCTCGTCTTGGTGGGTATGGGTATGGGCGGTGTGGGTAGTATTTAATTTATTGATACTATTGGTTTATCCCACTTTTATTGCCCCGTTGTTTAATAAATTTTCGCCGCTGCAAGATGAAAGCCTAAAAGCGCGGATCGCTGCCTTGCTTCAGCGGTGTGGTTTCACCTCGCAAGGCGTATTTGTGATGGATGGCTCCACCCGTAGTTCACATGGCAATGCCTATTTCACGGGCTTTGGCAAATCTAAGCGCATCGTATTTTTTGATACGCTGTTGGCACGTTTAAGTGTCAGCGAAATTGAAGCCGTGTTGGCGCATGAGCTGGGACACTTCAAACATAAACATGTGGTGAAACGCATGGTGGCTATTTTTGCGATGAGTCTGGGCTTTTTGTGGTTGTTGGCGCAATTGATGCAAACAGACTGGTTTTATCAGGGGCTAGGGGTCACTATGCCGAGCACCGCCTTGGCATTGTTACTATTTTTCATGGTCTTGCCCGTGTTCAGCTTTTTGTTAAGCCCGATTATGTCCGCCTCTTCGCGTAAACATGAATTTGAAGCAGATCGTTATGCGGCGCAACAAACCTCGGCTCAGGAGTTGGTGCATGCGCTAGTCAAACTGTATCAAGACAATGCCGCGACGCTCACGCCTGATCCTCTGTATTCACGGTTTTATGATTCGCACCCGCCAGCAGCCGTGCGGATTGCGCATTTGCAAGGGTTTGCAAATAGGTCAAACGTGAAGGGTGTAGAGTGAAAAGTGAAAGGTTAAAAGTGAAACAAACCGTCGTGCATCCTTGCCATTTACCTTGGTGAAACGAAAAATGTGAAACGTGAAACAAACCGTCGAACTGCTACACCTTTCACTTTTCACGTTTCACAGTCTTAAAGATTCAGCAAAACATCCGCATCAATTTAATGTTCAAAATATTAGGAGCTAAAAATGAAACAACTCAGCATATTGGCATTATTACTTTTGGCAAACAGCGCATTCGCCAATCCTTTTCCTACAGGCAATGCTAAAGAAGGCGAAGCCTTGTTTAACAAATACAATTGCAATAGTTGCCATGCGGCAATGTTGGGCGGGGATGGTAATGCGATGTTTACCCGCGCCAATCGAAAAGTGAGTACGCCTGCACAACTGGTGTCGCAAATCACGCAATGCAGTGGCAATGTGGGCGCGAAGTTGTCCGCCCAAGAAGAACAGCATCTGGCGGCGTATCTCAATAAACATTACAAGCTTAAATAAGGATAGCAATGAATCAACTGTGTGACCTTGCTCAAAAGCAATGCAAGCCCTGTGAAAGGGGTGTTGCGCCTCTGCCTCAATCTGAAATTGACGTGCTGATACAGCACTTATCGGGCTGGCAACAGTACGATCATCTCATCAGCAAGAAATTCTTATTTAAGGATTACTACCAGACCATGGCGTTTGTAAATGCGGTGGCTTGGGTGTCACACTGCAAAGATCATCATCCCGAACTGTTCGTCACCTTTAACAGTTGCCGTATCGAATACACCACCCATGCGATTCACGGTTTGTCGGAAAACGATTTTATCTGTGCTGCGCAAGTGGAAGCCTTGTTTAAATCTTGAGTACCCCACTAGCAGGTCAAGTGGTGGCTGCCTTTGGGCGGCAATATCTGATACGCATGGCAGGAGATCGCAGCCTTGTGCCGTGCGTGACGCGGGGTAAAAAGACCGATGTGGTGTGTGGCGATCAGGTGATGATCCAGCATACGGGCGGCGGACAAGGCGTGATTGAATCCATCGCGCCGCGCACCTCCATGCTGTATCGCTCAGATGCTTTCCGCGAAAAACGCATCGCCGCCAACGTCACACAAATTATCATCGTGGTGGCGGCCGAACCATCCTTTAGCGACGAACTGCTTGCCCGTTGCTTAGTTGCGGCGCGCCATGAGACCCTAAACGTATTGATCGTCTTGAATAAATGCGATTTGCAAGCGTCTGCGCAACTGGCACGTCAGCGACTTGCCGTGTATGCAGGTTTGGGTTATCCCGTCCTCGAATTGTCTGCGCTAGAAGATGTGACCACGTTGCGTCCTTTGCTGACAGGGCATAGTAGCGTGTTGGTCGGTCAATCAGGCATGGGGAAATCCACGCTGATTAACGCGCTCCTGCCCGATGCCCTTGCCGCCACGCGGGAAATTTCCACCGTGTTGGATTCAGGTAAACATACCACCACCCACGCCAAGTTGTACCAATTAGACGCGGAAAGCAGCTTGATCGACTGCCCTGGGGTGCAAGCCTTCGGACTGCACCACCTCACCTTTGGCGAAATTGAACAAGGCTTCACCGAATTCACGCCTTACCTTGGCAAATGTCGCTTCTACAACTGCCGCCATGCTCACGAACCCAGCTGCGCCCTACGCAATGCCGCCGCCGCAGGTGAAATAGACGCGCGCCGTTTAGCCTTGTTTTTGCAAATTGTGGAAAACAAAGCGTAATTGAGATTTTCTTATCAACGAGTGAGGGGCGTAGCAGGCTGGGCGACGGAATGAAAAATAGGATTGATCTTTTTTCGGGGTGTGGTTTTATTTTGATTGCGCTACTCATCATGTTTGTCATTCCTGTGGACTCATTGCAGCACAGTGGGGGGCGGGCGCGATTAGGTGCTGTTTTTTTCGCTTTACACGCTTGGTTTGGTGAGTACACCGCGCGCTACTTTTTTGCGCTACCTTGGGCTTTATTTGGATACCACTTGCTCCGCGAACGTTCGCAAGGAGACTAATTGAGTGTGGTTCTATATGATTTGCAGTGGGTGAAACTAGGCGCCCGCCCCTTGATGGGGAGGGAGATTGTTCACTTGTGCCACGATGACCCACTATGATTCACATAGAGTCTTGATTGTTGTCCTACACTTGCCGTGCTAAAGGATTAAAATTTTTAGCATGGAATTTTTAGTCAGCAAGTCAGTCATATTTTCTCGTTCCCCTTGCCCACTTGTGAGTGAGGGATGTTTTTTGTTCGGTAGGGTAACTTTTATGGGTGTTATTCGGCAATAATGCCGACCTACCTTAATTTCGCGGGAGAACCTGAAGATGAAAGCCAAGTTGCTGTTGTTGTGGGGGATTTTGTTGTTGGTGGCGAATGCTGTCTATGCAAAGCCAGTGGCGTTGCTGATTGGGATTAACGAATATCAGAATGTCGGTCAGTTGGAAGGGGCGGTGAGCGATGTGCGCTCGATGCAAAAAACCTTGATAGATCGCTGGAATTTTAAGGCGGCTGACATCAAAACACTGACCAATCAAGAGGCGACGTACGCGAACATTTTGCACGAATTAGCCGCATTGAAACAGCGCAGTGCCGAAGGCGATTTCGTCTTGGTTTACTTTTCAGGTCATGGCACCAGCGCGTTGGACAGCCATGTGAACTTGCCACTCCCTTATTCTTCTGGCGCATTTATTCCCGTCGATTCGCCCAGCCCCGATCAATTGGGCGATTTGGCGCGGCAAAATCGGCTGTCTGACGTTTTGATTATCGGTCAAACCCATTTGCGCCCCGTGTTGTTGGAGCTGGAAAAAACTCGTCAAATCATGGTGATCGCCGATTCTTGCTATTCGGGCAATATGGTGCGGGCGATTACCCCAGGGCGCAAAGCGCATTTCCGCCAAGTGCCCATTAACTTTGCCTCGGATGCGATGATGCAAAATAGCTCGACTGTGCGCCCGCAAAAGGCCGCTGCCGCCGCGTATCCTTATCAACACGTGATGTTTTTATCCGCCGCCAGTGACCGCGAACCTGCACGGGATATTCAAACCAGCGATTTAATCGCTTTGCCCACGGTGGACAATCAACCGCATGGCGCGTTGACCGATACCTTGTTGCGGGTGCTAAAGGGTGACATTTCAGCAGATTTGGATGGCAACGGCAAAATTGATTATGCGGAATTGCACCAAACCGTATTGCAGTTTATGGAAGGGCGGGAATACGGCCATACACCGCAACGCTTGCCTAGCTTAGCGGAAGATACCAAACATGTTGCGATGCTGCCTTTGTTCGGTACAGGCATCCCCAAAGGCGGCAATAAAGTCGCGGTGTTTTCGACCCAAGTGGCGGTGCGCTTACCTGCTGAATTAGCCAATCTGAAAAGCACGCTGGAAAAAATGAATGGCATCAAAGTGGTTGGTGCAAGCGATCAAGCCGTGCTGGAATTGGCAAAAGTATCGGGCGGCTTAGAGTTGCGTGCAGGTTCGGGCGACCCGATTGCGCGTTTCCCCGATGCGGGGCAGGAATTGGCGCAACGCTTACATGCGGAAGCGTGGTGGCGAAATTTAGTGGCGAGTGCCAGACCCAGTTTTAATATCCACCTCGAAACCGATCCCGCGACCCAAGGGAATACCTTTGTCGAAGGCGATTCCTTCGCGTTTCATGTACAAACCGAAGCCGATGCGCATTTGTTGATTTTGAACATAGACGCGACAGGCAATGTGTCGGTGCTGTATCCGCAAAAAGCCACCGAACAAGCGCGTTCCCCTGCCCGACAAATCCTGGTGCTGCCAGGCAAATCTGCACAAGAACGCATCGTCGTCACCCCACCATTTGGCTTAGATCAAGTGGTCGCGATTGCCTTGCCCAATACGCCGAGCAATTGGTATGGCATCACCCAAATCAACGCCCCAACCGCCATTGGCCAGCCCGCCGTGCGCGGCATTGAAAAACTATTGGCGGATCAACAAGGCCGATTTGCTTGGCAAGCGATGGGGATTCGGACTTACGCCAAACCGTAAAAGGGGTGAATTAACACTTGTCGTTATCCATATCGGTAGGTCGGGTTTGGTATAAGCCTTAACCCGATAAATCAAAGAAATCTGTGTGGAAATGTCGGGTTACGCTGCGCTACCTATACACTTAACTAACGTTATGTATTCATATGACCAATGAGATGAGCATTTTTGCAATATATGGTCTTGTCGCTTTGGGTATAGGTGCCGCGATTGTTGATTTCTTTAGAACTCCTAAAGAGACTCGCTATCGCATCCCTCGACCTCCTTCTTTGGAAGAACAATTGAAAACACTTCCTGAGAGTGCTCAAGCCATCATCCTTAGAGCAAACAAGAAGCGAGCTCTTGTAAGGTTAATACCTTTGTTATTTATTGGTGTAGGGTTGATCGGTTTTGGTACGTGGTTTGAAAATACGAGTCACCCAGAATGCGTCAGGATTTTTGGGCTGAATGTTGCATATATTGCATTTCTCTTCGTTTGCTACGGCGCACCCATTGCAATTTTTATTTGGTCAATAATTTGTATTCCTGAAGGGATAAGCACCATAAAAACGGGATATTCCCCACCACTAAATGCTGTTCTATTCCAAGATGTAATTGCTAAAAAAGGCCTCGGATCAATACTACATGGGGTTGCTTGGGCAATAATACTTCCCCTTCTCACAGCCTACGGCATTTATTTAGGTAATGACATTCACAGCTTATGGGCAAATGGAAGGAATATGCACGAAATAACCAAGATATTTGAGGCGAAATGTCCGCGATGTATTGCCCCATGCTCAATTGGGGTTGAGCGAAAACGTGCAGCGTCGTAGCGCGTAGGTTGGGTTGAGCATCAGCGAAGCCCAACAGATTTCAAGCAACCACGCGGTAAACGTTGGGCTTCGTGCCTCAGCCCAACCTACACGCTACTCCCCATTTCGCCACGCCCGCAATGCCATAAACACCATCAATTCTTCATCGCTTTGCAAGCCACGAGCTTGCAGGGTTTCAATGATTTCGGGTTGATTGCAGCGTAAGAAGGGATTGGTGGCTTTTTCGAGTCCGATGGTGCTGGGCAGGGTAGGGCGGTTGTCGGCACGAAGGGCGATGGTGTGGATGAGGCGTTGTTGTAGCGTCGCATTTTCAGGATCACACAGCATGGCGAAGCGCAAATTCATTAAGGTATATTCATGGGCGCAATACACGTGGGTTGCATCGGGGAGTGCTTCGAGTTGTTTGAGCGAGTCAAAGAGTTGTTCCAATGAGCCTTCAAAATTGCGTCCACAGCCTGCACCAAACAAAATATCGCCGCAAAATACGCTGTCCGAGGAGACGAAGCCGACGTGGTCATCCAAATGCCCTTTAAGCTCCAGCACCCGAAACGGTACGCCTAAAACTTCCAGCGTGTCGTTCGCCGCGACGGCGTGGGTGATGTGTGGATTTTGCGGGTGAGGGCAGCCATAGACTGGAATGCAGTATTGATCTTGTAGTTCGCTGATGCCGCCGATGTGGTCGTGATGGCGGTGGGTGCACAAAATAGCGGATAAATCCAAGTTGTGTTGCTGCAGAAATTCAATGACGGGAGCGGCTTCGCCAGGGTCAACCACCACCGCGTGGTGTTGGTCATGGAGTACCCAGATGTAGTTGTCGCGCAAGGCAAGTAGTGGTGTAATCGTTATCACGGATGCGGTAAAGGTAAGCGATGCTCGGATTGTAAGTGAAATTGCCGAAAACTTGATTTATCTTCACAGGTGTTTTTCGTTAAGCCAGATCTGAATGGCACTTACTTAAGCTCAAAACTCCCCGATGCGGCACGGATTAACATTTTTCACCATCCTGTAAAAGCGGGCTGAACTACCGTTTCTTCCCCTTCAGAGGGGGAGAGCGAAGCGAGGGGGCAATTAGGATGGGGATGGGCTCGTTCTCTGCACACACCCCCATCCCCACCCCAACCCTCCCCTTGAAGGCATAGGTATCTACACAACTTTCAATCATTTTGGAATAAGGGTGTATTAAACTTTTCATTCAAAAACAACAATATCCGAATGTCTGGATTTGAACCCAGACTCCCCTCGCCCACTTGTGGGAGAGGGGCAGGGGGAGAGGGTACGCCGACGGAGCGAATTGCATCCAGACAAGGGCATGTGCAACGCGCCCCCTACAAATTATGAAGCATGTTGTTTTTAAATGAAATTCTACCCCCACCCTAACCCTCCCCCTGCTAGGGTGAGGGAACAAAGTTGTGTAGATACCTATGCCTTGAAGGGGAGGGAGTTTGCCGATGATTTGGCTTAAGTAAGTGCCATTCAAGCCATATCTCGCTTTATAATCCCGCCTCGTTTCTCAATCCAATCTGGGTTGGCGCAACAATTGCTTGCGCGTTACACCACCTTACCGACCTGACATATCACTATGAATACAAATTGGCACAAATTTTTGATTGAACATGGCGCGATGTTAGACGCTGACATCGTGCAGCATTTCGGCAATCCCAGTGCGGAATTACGTGCCACGGCAGACGGCAACGTGATGGCGGAGCTGAGTCAATACGGCGCATTGCGGGTGTCGGGCGAGGATGCGCAGTCGTTTTTGCAAAACCTATTCAGCAACGACATTCGCACCGTCACCGCTACGCAGGCGCAGCTTTCCAGCTTTAATTCTGCTAAGGGACGGATGCTGGCGAGTTTGCTGGTTTATCAGGATGGCGCAGATTATGTGTTGCAATTGCCCCGTAGCTTGTCGGACATGCTGCGCAAAAAGTTGAGCATGTATGTGCTGCGCAGCAAAGTAAAAATCACGGATGTCAGCGATGAGTTGGTCGCCATCGGTGTATCGGGCAAAGACGTTGCTGATAAACTTGCCGCGATATTTGGCACATTGCCGACTGAGCCTTTAGGCGTGGTGAGTAATGAAACGACACAGTTAATCCGTTGGTCGGACACGCGCTTTCAATTGATGATCCCCACCGAACAGGCACCTGCGTTGTGGCAAAGTTTGAGTTTAACCCCCGTGGGCAGTGGCTGTTGGGATTGGTTGACCATACTAGCGGGCATTCCCGTGATTTTGCCTGCGACGCAAGAGCAATTTGTGGCTCAGATGGTCAATTTTGAACAACTCGGCGGCGTGAATTTCAAAAAAGGTTGCTATCCAGGGCAAGAAATTGTGGCGCGGATGCAATACTTGGGCAAACTCAAACGCCGTATGTATCGCGCCCATATCACCAGCCCCGCACAAGTGGGCGATGAGTTATTCAGCGCAGACATGGCAGGTCAAGCCAGTGGTATGGTAGTCAACGTCGCGCCCGCACCTGACGGCGGTTACGACTTGCTCGCCGTGCTGCAAATCAGTAGCCGCGAAACCCAATCTATCCATTGGCAGTCATTAGAAGGCGAAGTGATTCAGCTCTAAGCCGATGCGTGAGGTGATTTAAGTTACAAACAAATGCTGCGTCCCCCATCCACGGCAAGTATTTGGCCTGTAATGTAAGGCGCGTCTTGCATCAGAAAGGTGACGGTGCGGGCGATGTCGTCGGGTTCTCCTTCGCGTTTGAGTAGGGTGTGTTCGATAATGTCGGCGCGTTTGGCTTGGTCTTGCCAATCACCTTCGGTGGGCCACAGGATCGCGCCAGGGGATACGCCGTTGACCCGTACTTGCGGGGCGAGTTCTTGGGCTAATGCTAGGGTGAGTCCACGCAGTCCCGACTTGGCGACGTTGTAGAGCAGGTGCCCTTGCATGGGGCGATCCGCGTGGATGTCGATGATATTGACGATGCTGCCGTGGTTGCGGCGAAGCTCGTCTGCTGCGGCTTGTGCCAAAAACAGTGGAGCTTGCAGATTGCTGCCGATTAAGTCATGCCATTGGTCGAGATTCACTTGTGACAAAGGCGTGGCGTAAAAGCTGGAAGCGTTATTGACCAGTCCATCCAGCTTGCCAAAATGGGCAACAATATCCGCCACTAAACGGGGAAAAGTTTGCCATTCCAATAAATCCGCTTGAAACACGGCGACGCTGTCGGCACGGCGGGCGTTGAGTTCGGCTTGGATGGTGTATGCGTCTTGTTGCGAGGCGCGATAATGCAGCGCGATATTTGCGCCTGCTGCGTGTAATCGCCGACAAATTGCCGCGCCCACGCGTTTTGCCCCGCCTGTTACCAATACCACTTTGCCTTGCATCGCTTCCTCCACTAAACTTGCGCAACTTTTTGATTATAACCGACCATGTCTTTACACTCAGATTCTAAGCTTCCCTTGCCTGAACCCGCCGCCGCTGAGCACAGTGCGCGCCTGACCCAGTTGATCCAACAAGAAATCGCAGCCCAAAACGGATGGATTTCCTTTGCCCGCTTTATGGAGTTGGCGTTATACGCGCCCGCGTTGGGTTATTACACCGCAGGCGCGCATAAGCTCGGTGCGGCGGGAGATTTTACAACTGCGCCAGAATTATCGCACTTATACGGCCAAACCTTGGCTCGACAAATGGCGCAAATTATGGCGGGCAGTGCGCCGTTTATCTTGGAGTTAGGCGCAGGTAGCGGTAAATTGGCAGAAGATATGCTGGCGGAATTAGAAGTATTGGGTTGTTTACCTGAGCATTATTACATTCTTGAAGTCAGCGCGGACTTGCGCGCGCGCCAGCAAGCGCGCTTGCAACCGCGTTGGCAAGATCGTGTGGTGTGGTTGGACGCATTGCCTGATGCTTTCAGCGGCGCAATCGTGGCAAACGAAGTGCTGGATGCATTGCCTGTGCATTTGGTGGAATGGCGTGAAGAGGGCGTGCAGGAGCGTGGCGTGGCTTGGGATGGTGCGGCATTTGTTTGGCAAGCACGCGACATCGCGGATGCGGATTTGTTGGCAGCGGCGCACACGCTCAATCCGCCTGCGCCTTATCTCAGTGAAATTTGCCTCGCCGCCCGTGGTTTGATTCACAGTCTTGCCACGCGCTTGCAGCAAGGCGCGATGGTGTGGATAGACTATGGCTTTGGCGCACGCGAGTATTATCACCCCCAGCGCAATAGCGGCACGCTGATGTGTCATTACCGCCATTACGCGCACGACGATCCGTTCTTCTTGCCAGGCTTGCAAGACTTGACCGCACACGTCAACTTTACCGACATTGCAGAATGCGGCATAGATGCTGGCTTGGAATTATTGGGCTATAGCAATCAAGCGTTTTTTCTGATTAACAGCGGGATTACGGAACTGCTCAAATCGACTTCGCCCGAAGATGTGCGTGCTTATGCCCCGTTATCCGCTCAATTGCAAAAACTGACCAGCCCCGCCGAAATGGGCGAGTTGTTTAAAGTGATTGCGCTGGGGAAAAATTTTGCTGAACCTTTAATCGGATTTGCGCGCGGCGATTTAAGTCGCTCGCTTTGAGCCTTGCCTGATGGAATGGGCATTTCATGTATTTAACCTGAGTAATAAAAAATGACAGAATTGAATTTACATCGTGAGCTGGTGCAGATGGCTCAAAAATTAGAGGCTTTGGGCTTGAATCACGGCACAGCAGGGAATCTGTCCGTGCGCAGCGGCGAAGGGTTTTTGATAACCCCGTCAGGCATGGGTACAGAGGATCTGACGGAAGCGGATTTAGTTTGGGTTGGCATGGATGGGCAATCACTAGGGCGTTGGCAGCCGTCCAGTGAGTGGCTATTCCATCGCGATATTTTGGCAAATCGTCCTGAATTCAATGCGGTGATCCACACTCATTCGGTCGCTGCCAGCACCTTGGCGTGTATGCGGCGCGATATTCCGCCGTTTCATTACATGGTTGCCTTGTTAGGCGGTGACACCATACGCTGTGCTGATTACGCCACTTTCGGGACACAGGCCTTGTCTGACAACGCTCTGAAGGCCATGGAGAATCGCAAGGCCTGTTTATTAGCCAACCACGGCATGATCGCGGCGGGCAAAGATTTAGCCGACGCGCTCAAAATGACCATCGAAGTCGAAAATCTCAGTGAATTATATGTGCGCACTTTGCAACTAGGCGAACCCGTGCTACTCACCCCCGCCGAATTCGCCGAAGCACAAGCTAAATTCACGCATTACGGTAAACGCCAGACGGCAGCGTGATGCTGAGCCTTCCTTTGAATACTCCCTTGTCGTAACTCCCCTCTCACACTTGTGGGAGAGGGGCTGGGGGAGAGGGTGCGCGCCAAAAATTCAAGAACCCCCTCACCCTAACCCTCTCCCGCAAGCAGGCGAGGGCACATTCACCCTGATTGATTATGTCCACTTTCTCCACCCATTTGATTCACTGGCAACGCGCGCACGGGCGGCATGATTTACCTTGGCAGGGCGCGGATGCGTATCGCGTTTGGCTGTCGGAAATCATGTTGCAACAAACCCAAGTTGCCACTGTCTTGCCTTATTACCAACGATTTGTTGCGTCCTTTCCCGATGTATCGAGTTTGGCAGCTGCGCCGATAGATGAGGTGCTAGCGCATTGGAGTGGTCTGGGCTATTACGCCCGTGGGCGCAATTTGCACCGCGCCGCGCAGCACATTGTCTTGCACCACAAAGGCGAATTCCCGCGTGAATTTGAGCAGCTTTTGGAATTGTCTGGCATTGGCCGCTCCACCGCCGCCGCGATTTGTGCTTTGGCATATCACCAAAATCACGCGATATTGGATGGCAACGTCAAACGGGTGCTTGCACGCTATTGCGGGATCCATGGCGTGACGACTGAGAAGCTCGTTGAGGCGCAATTGTGGCAGGCTGCGGTATCCTTATTGCCCAAACGCGACATCGCCGCCTACACCCAAGCTCTGATGGACATGGGCGCGACGCTATGTACCCGCAGCAAGCCACAATGTGAACGTTGTCCCGTGCGTGGCGAATGCGTGGCAAATCTCAGCGGACAAGTCGCCCAATTGCCCACGCCTCGCGCCCGTAAAGCGGTTCCTGAGAAATCTGCCACATTCTTGTTGCTACACTGCGGCGATCAAATTCTGCTGGAAAAACGCCCGTCGTCAGGTATCTGGGGTGGATTATGGTGTCCGCCGCAAATTGAGCATGTCAGCGCATGGCTGCAACAACACGATTTGAGCGGTCAACCCAGCCCCTTGCCGCCGTTTAGTCACACCTTTACCCACTTTAAATTGCACCTCACGCCACTGTTGCTTGAAGTAAGTGAGCCGTTGAACCTGCCAGAAAGTCAGTGGATGAGCTTGCACGATGCCCTAAATGCCGCCATTCCGACCCCAGTACGAAAAATATTATTAGCTTGTCGTGCAATTTCATCGTGATGCAGTCTCTCCCAAGAATGAGAATTTATCTCCTTGTTTCCACTGGATTCCTGAGTGCTTTTATCACGCAAAATTTACCGAATTTTAGTCCATTCATAGCATGCCAAAATGCCCTGAAAGGCTTTATTTCAATAAGATTCACGCAACCTGCTTGCTTTATCTTTGGGTGTCTGTATAATGCGCAGCCTTCGGGGTGTAGCGTAGCCTGGTAGCGCGCCTGCTTTGGGAGCAGGATGTCGGGAGTTCGAATCTCTCCACCCCGACCAGGTTCTAGTAAGTTTTTAAATTACCCAAAAAAATGAATTGTGCCCGTAGCTCAACCGGATAGAGCACTGCCCTTCTAAGGCAGGGGTTACAGGTTCGATTCCTGTCGGGCACACCAAGTGTCTGTCAGCGTAAAGTTTAATGGTGGCTGTAGCTCAGTTGGTAGAGTCCAGGATTGTGATTCCTGTTGTCGTGGGTTCGAGCCCCATCAGCCACCCCAGCAACATCAAGCATCTAGAGAAATCTAGATGCTTTTTTGTTTTCGGGGTGTCGCCAAATCGTCGTTATTTACAAAATGCCCCCCAAGACTTGACGACTTCAAGCTGCTCACGACGGTATTTCGAGATCCCCTAATCAAATCAGCTTTGATTCTCCTCGTTGCGCGGGTAGTATTCAGTCCGCTGCGGCTGATGCCGCTTTTCAAATCTCGCTGAGGGCGAAACATGAGCTGGACAGACTGGATTCTTGACCAGGATAAACGCGAACTGCTGACTTGGTTTGGCTTTGGCGTGGCTGTACTCGCAGGTGGATTTTGGAAATACTACACTTGGAAACATCCCACACATAAAGACCGCAAGCCTACTGCCACACCATTGTCTATGCAATTTGAGACGATTCACCCTAGCAAAAAGACTTTCAACCTTTATGGCACGGGTTATAACCTGAATACTCTCCCTGCTGATAGCAGCGAAGTGCTGAGTTTGCTCATGCAACAGGTCGGAAAACTGCAATCAACTGATAAACAGCAACAATTTCCGTCCGAAAATCCACAACGCCAAGCCCAATTGCAAGACTTATCCGAACGCTTACTCCAAGCAAAGAGCAATTCCTCCGCAGGTAAAGCACTGAAATGGTTGCAACTCGGCGATCTGAAACCTACAGCGGATTACTTGCGTGAAGTCGCACGTCGGTCGCGTGTCGCAGGGGATACGGTCAGTGCAAAATCCGTCGCTAGAAATGCCAAGGCCGCCCGTGCCATGCGCCATTTGGCATCTATCAGTACCACCGTAGATGCGGTGCAAGTCTTGCAACAGGCTACGGAATACGAGCCTGATTACGCGCTCAACTGGTGGTTATTGGGCGATTTGCAGCGACAAGCGGGCAATCTAGCCCAAGCAGAACAGGCATACCGCACCATGCTGCGGCTCACGGTGGCGGCGAGTGAAGCACAGCCCAGTGATAGTGGTTTGCAGCGCGACTTGAGTGAGGCGCACTATAAAATCGGAGACATCCAACTCGCCCAAGGCGACAGAGCGGGTACGCTGCTGTCTTACCGCGCGAGTCATGCCATCTTTGAACGCCTCGCACAGCCAGATGTGGAAAATACTAGCTGGCAGTGCGAGTTGAGCGCATCGCATAATAAAATCGGTAACTTGCTACAAGCCCAAGGCGACTTGGCGGGCGCGCTGCAAGCTTATCGTGCAGATTTAACCATCACTGAACGCCTCGTTCAGTACGATGCGGTGAATGTAGTATGGCAGCGTAACTTGAGCGTGGCGCACATCAACATTGGCGACATACTACACGCGCTAGGTGATAGCGCGGGTGCGCTGATGTCCTACCGTACCAGTTTGACTATCCGCGAACGCCTTGCCCAACAAGATGCGACGAATACCCAATGGCAACGCGACTTAAGCGTATCGGACGACAATATCGGCAACATACTACAAGAGCAAGGTGACCAAGCGGGTGCGCTGCTGTTTTACCGCGCTGCTTTGTCTATTCGTGAACGCCTCGTTCAGCAGGATGCAGCGAATACCCAATGGCAACGCGATTTGAGCGTGTCGAACGAAAAAGTCGGCGACATACTACAAGCGCAAGGCGACAGGGCGGGTGCGCTGCGGTGTTATCGCGCAGATCTTGCCATCGCCGAACGCTTAGCCCAGCTCGATGCAGCAAATGTGCAATGGCAAACGGATGTGGTCGTTTCGTGCGTGAAACTATCCAGCTTGCGCGGACAAGGCGTGTCCGACCAAGAAGCACAAGGGTATTTGCAACGGGCGTTGGAGCTTGCCGAACGCTTGCAAGCCGCAGGTAAGTTAAATGCGCAACAGCAAGGATGGGTGGAGGCTTTGCGCAAAAAATTAGCAGAAATTAACGCGAAATAGCGCGTGTGACAGGGGAATCAATATGTTAAAACGTTTGTTTATCAGACCTTTTGTTTGGTTGGCGGCGGCGATTTTTCTTGCCGAGGAGTTGCTGTGGGATGTGACGGCGTGGCTCATGTCCTATTTGCGGGTGTTCCGCGTGGTGGCGTGGGTGGAAAATTGGCTGGCGAGTTTGAATCCAAAAGTGGCGTTGTTCGCCTTTTGCCTGCCCAGTTTGGTGTTGATTCCCGCCAAGCTATTTGCCTTAAGCGCGTTGGCGCATGGGTACGTGTGGTATGGCGCGAGCATTTTACTGGCGGCGAAGGTGACGGGGATGGCGTTGTTTTCACGCATTTTTCGCATCACCAAACCCGCGTTGATGACCCTGCCGCAGTTTGTCAGGCTGCACGATTGGGTGATGGGCTATCGCAATCGCATTCATGCGTATATTCAAAATTTGCGCGCGTTTCAAGTGGCGAAAGCCGCGATTCGGCACGCGGCTCGGCGTAACAAAAGCTATTTTTTGTCAATCGCGCGTCATGTGCGCAAAAGCCTGCCGTCCAAAATCGTATTTTCTGTGATTTGCCTAGCATTTGCAGGCTTCCTTTTTGCAAGGTAGTTCAGTTTGAAGCCTGTTGTTAAAACTTACTTCACCAGAAAATGCTGAACGTATTCAGCAGTCTTGTGCAAAAGCACCTCAACTATTTGCATTGACAAAATACGCTTGATCTCTCATCATCGCGCTCCATGAAATCTGCCACCCGAAATATGCGACGTACTGCCACTGCCCGATACCCCTTGGGCGTGCCGTGTTGCATTTGCGATATTTCTATTGAAAAGTTGGCAAAACTGCCAGACTGACATAGCAGATTTCTCTGACAAGGCCACGGCTCACCCCGTGGCCTTTTTGTTTTTTGACTTCGCGAAAGAAAGCTGATGAATACCGAACCCACTTTGATGAAAAATTGCCTGATGCCCACCACCTCCCGTCCTGACATTGTGTTTGTGCGCGGGGCGGGGTCGTATTTGTTCGATCAGCAGCAACGTCGCTATCTGGACTGGGTACAAGCATGGGCGGTGAATTGTCTGGGGCATTCGCCTGACGTGGTGGTTCAGGCATTGTGCGCTCAGGCGGAAAAGTTGATGAATCCTGGACCTGCTTTTTACAACGAGCCTGCGATAGAGTTGGCTGAGTTATTGACCTCAAACAGCTGTTTTGACCGCGTGTTTTTCGGTAGTTCGGGGGCGGAAGCCAACGAAGGTGCCATTAAGCTGGCCAGAAAGTGGGGGCAAAAATTCAAAGGAGGCGCATTTGAAATCATCACTTTTGTAAACGGGTTTCATGGGCGGACATTGGCGACGATGTCAGCGAGCGGCAAAGCAGGCTGGGACACGATATTTGCGCCTCAGCTCGATGGCTTTCCCAAAGCAATACTGAACGATCTCAGTTCGGTTCGCGCGCTCATCCGTTCCCAAACTGTGGCGGTGATGTTGGAACCGATACAAGGCGAAGCGGGCGTGATCCCCGCCAGCCCCGAATTTATCCAAGCATTGAGAACGCTGTGCGATGAACACCAGCTGTTGCTAATCGTCGATGAAGTGCAAACGGGCTGTGGACGGACGGGAACGCTGTTTGCTTATGAGCAATATGGCATCGAGCCTGACATGATGACCTTGGGCAAAGGCTTGGGCGGGGGCGTACCTATCTCGGCGCTACTGGCAAAAGAGTCTTGCTGTTGTTTCGAGTATGGCGATCAGGGTGGAACGTTTTCGGGTACACCGCTGATTACCGCTGCGGGGGTAGCCGTGATACGGACGCTATTAACCGAAGGATGCTTGCCGTCAGTGCGTCAGATGGGGGCGCAATTGGCGGATGGATTGGTGGCAATTTCCAAGGAATTTGGACTGGGCGAGGTGCGGGGCGCAGGCGCGTTGCTGGCTTTAGAACTAGGTCGTGACATAGGAGCCGATGTCGTGACGGCTGCCAGAGCAAAGGGCTTGCTGCTCAATGCGCCCAGACCGCATTGTTTGCGCTTTATGCCCGCCCTAAACAGCACATCAGCAGAAATCGTTGAAGGCTTGGATTTGCTGCGGCAGGTATTGAAGGAGCTGCCATGATGCGTGTCGCAGAGCTGCAAATGAACCTCGCTCCCTTTTTGGCGGACAGTGAGTACATAGACTGGCACCATCCGATGATTGCGGCAAAAGCTGCGGAATTGGCGGCGGGCTGCGCGGATCAAAATGCGATTGCCAAACGCTGTTTCGAGTTTGTGCGCGATGCCATTTATCACAGTTGGGATTACCGCATGAATCCTGTGACGTGCAAAGCCTCGGCGGTCTTGTTGCACAGCACAGGGTATTGCTATGCAAAAAGCCATTTGCTGGCGGCACTGCTACGAGCGAATGGCATACCCGCTGGCTTGTGTTATCAGCGATTAACGGTCGGATCAGATGGCCCACCTTATTGTTTGCACGGACTGAATGCGGTGTATCTTAGCGACTATGGCTGGTATCGGGTCGATGCGCGGGGCAACAAAGCAGGCGTGAACGCCCAATTCTGTCTGCCCGTCGAGCAACTGGCTTTTGCGGCGGTGTCTAGCATGGAAAAAGACTACGCAGCAATATGGGCAGAACCTTTGCCACAAGTGGTACACGCACTGACGCAATACGCGACGGTTGAACAAGTTTTTGAGCATCTGCCAGATGACTCAGAACTTGATCTCGGCCTCGCAGTCAGTGGCGTAAACAGCTTCTCAGGCATCACGTCGGATAAGCAAATTCTCTGACTCAACGCTTGAAAAGATGAGGATGTCGCGGCGTATAATGCCGCGAGTTTGTTGATGTCAGGGACTCAAAAAATTCGTCATTCCCGCGAAGGCGGGAATCCAGCTCGTTGATTTATTTTGCTTTCCTCGGCAGGGGTTTTTCGAGGCTCTCCGTCGTCAATCAGTTGCAGTTCGGCAGGTCATCTTATCCAGCGCAGGCTCGTTTTCAGTTGGGCTTGTTCTGAATATTTAACGTGGTGTGAATTTATAGAAAAGGACGTAGTGAATGAAAACAGCGTATTTGGCATCTCATCCTGATGAAAATGGTTTTTTTGGTAAATTTGGCGGTTCGTTTATCCCGCCCGTGTTAGAAGGTCCTTTCGCCGAAATCACCCAGGCGTATCACGAGTTGAAAAATTCCCCCGCGTTTATTAACGAACTGAAATATGTTCGCAAGCATTACCAAGGGCGACCTACGCCTGTTTCGTTTGCTAAAAACCTCACCGCCCATTGTGGCGGAGCCAAAATTTATCTCAAACGCGAAGACCTGAATCACACGGGCGCGCACAAGCTCAACCACTGTATGGCGGAAGTGATACTGGCTAAACATCTGGGCAAAAAGCGCGTGATTGCGGAAACGGGCGCGGGTCAACATGGCGTAGCACTCGCCACCGCCGCTGCCTATTTTGGTCTGGAATGTGAGATTCACATGGGCGAGGTCGATATTGCCAAAGAATATCCGAACGTGGTGCGCATGAAAATTCTGGGTGCGCGGGTTGTGCCTGCCACGCATGGCTTGAGAACGCTTAAAGAAGCTGTGGATTCAGCGTTTCAAGAGTATGTCAAAGACCCCATCAATTCCATTTATTGCATCGGCTCCGTGGTCGGCCCGCATCCCTTCCCCATGATGGTGCGAGATTTCCAGTCCGTGATTGGCTTTGAAGCAAAAGAGCAGTTTGACGAGTTAGAAGGCAAGTTGCCCGACAATGTCATCGCTTGTGTAGGCGGCGGATCGAATGCCATGGGGATTTTCGCCGCGTTTATTGATGATGCAGCCGTGAATTTATATGGCGTTGAACCCATGGGACGCGGTGAAAAACTGGGCGACCATGCCGCGACGCTCACCTATGGCGAAGAAGGCGTGATGCACGGCTTCAATTCGATCATGCTCAAAGACGAAAACGGCGAACCTGCACCTGTTTATTCAATCGGTTCGGGCATTGATTACCCTTCCGTCGGGCCAGAACACGCTTACCTGAACGAAATCGGCAGAACCAAAATTGGTCTGTGCAACGATGAAGAAGCCGTCGATGCGTTTTATAAACTCTCACAACTCGAAGGCATTATCCCCGCGCTGGAATCTGCCCACGCGGTTGCCTACGCCATGAAACTCGCCAAGACCTTGGGAAAGGACCAAACGATTTTGGTGAACCTTAGCGGCAGAGGGGATAAAGACATTGATTTCGTGATTGAACACTATCCCATTCCGAATGCGAAGTTTTAAGCATTGCTAAGGACACGCTGATTAAATTTTCCATTAGTGGTGAGCTTGCCGAACCATGAGTGGATTATTTAATAAAATCAAATTATTCAATCGACTAGGTATATATGCGTACTGTAAAGAACAATCTTAGCAAGGTGCTTGTGTTTATAATAAGGAAATTACATACGCTAGATGCCATAGTCACTAAAAATGAAGAAATTGATAATCCGAATCGTTATGAAGACTTAACACCGATAGATAATGCAGATGAGGACAAAAAATACTCGAGTGCCATTGCATGGGCTTTGAAAAATGAGAACGTAAAAAATATCGCCATTACGGGCCCTTACGGGGCAGGCAAAAGCAGCGTTCTAAGGACTTTTGAAAGAGAGCATAAGGGATATAAATACCTAAATATTTCTCTCGGTTCATTCAAAGATGATATTCAAAATGACGCGACCGATGGAAACCGCAATTCTTTAATCGAGAAAAGCGTATTGCAGCAAATTTTTTATCGGGTAACGGATAAAGTAATTCCATTTTCCCGATTTAGCCGAATCAAAAACATTGCATTTCACAGTTACTTACTCAACTCCGTGATGTTGGTTCTTTGGCTTGCCACCGCGTTCTATGCGTATAAACCTGAAAACAAATTGTACCAAGCAATCCTTGGGCAGGAAGCGTTTGATAATCAAACCTATTTGCTCGCGTCGATCATATTTGCCCTCTTGGGAGCGGCCGTTGTTATCAAGCAGATATTTGCTGCATTTAGTCATTTCAAACTAAACAATATTGCTGTCTCAGCGGAAGGCATTAAGTTCGATGAATTACAAGGTGCTTCAATTCTTAATAAGCATTTAGACGAGATTTTGTATTTCTTTGAAAAAACAAAATTCGATGTTGTTGTGATTGAGGATTTGGATAGATTCGATGAAGTCGATATTTTCATTAAACTCAGGGAGTTGAATACACTCATCAATAACGCTGACCAAATTTGCAGAAAAATAGTTTTTATCTACGCAATCCGTGATGATGTATTTCAGAAAGCTAATAGAACAAAGTTTTTTGACTTTATCATCCCCATCATTCCCGTCATCAATGCGTCCAATTCGGGTGATATTTTATTTAAGAAATTATCGAACTCAGCGATTTCAAGGGACTTCGTTAACGACATAACGCTATACATCGAAGATATGCGGATGTTGAAAAACATTCACAATGAATTTGTTTTGTATCAGGATAAGTTAACCGCCAGTGGTGGAATAGCGTTGCCGCTAGATAAGCTGCTGGGATTTATTGTCTATAAAAATAAGTATCCCGACGATTTTGCGCAACTGAACTTAAATACAGGCATGGTGGCAGGGGTTTTTAATTGCAAAAGAGACTTGGTTAATAAGTTGGCTCTAGTTGTTGAGAATAGTATTGATGAACTAAAAGAAGAGTTGTTTCACATCGAAAATGAGAAATCACCCGATATTATTGATTTGCGCAGAATGTATGTAGCCGCTGTCTTTGAAAAGATACCGAGTTGCAACTCGGTGTATGTAAATAACGGTTGGCATGGGTTCGCGTCGCTTTTGAGTGACGTTATATTTGTGTCACTAAGAAGCCAAACAAACATCCAATATCAATATAACAATTATTCTCAACATTCAGGCATCGCATTTAGAACTATTGAAAACTTCGTTGATCCGAACTTCTCATATGATGATAGGGAACGCCTAATTATTAAAAAAACAAATGGGCGTATCGAAGCGATAAAGAAGGAAATCCAAGAGCTAAGTGAGCAAAAACGTGATATTCACTCATTGAGTGTTAAGAATTTAATTGAGATACATTCCTTAGAAAGTATTTTTGATGCAGAAATCAAAAAAGAGAAATTGCTGGTTTATTTAATTAGGAATGGTTATATCGACGAAATGTATGAAACATTTATTTCCCATTTTTACGAAGGAAATATAACTAAAAACGATCTGACGTTTATCTTCAGCGTTAAAAATCAAGAGGCTTTATCATTCACCCACTCATTGAACCAAGTTAAAGAGGTCATCAAAAGGTTGAATCGCGCGGATTTCAAAAAAGCAGCCGTGCTGAATTTCGATTTGTTGAGTACATTATTTCAGGATTCGGCAAACAACGAATACCTTGAGTTAATGATGGATCAAATAAGTAACAACAAAAAAAGCTCATTGGAGTTTATTGATGCTTATTTGACTGATCCAAGCCACGAAGGTTGGTTAATTCATCGGCTTTGCAAAAGATGGCCTGATTTCTGGAATTGTATTTTGCGTGAGTCAGGATATACCGCCGAAAAGAAAAATCGATATTTGAAAATGATTATTCTTCATGCCGACATAGAAGATGTAGTGACAATGAATGGCAAGGCCGAATTAACACGATATGTCGCACAGAAGGAGGATTTCTTGAGCTTTACGGCTGATGTCGAATATATGCCCAAGTTGAAGGAAGTTGTTAAGCGTTTAGCCCCCGAATTCGTATATATCGAGAATCCTGAAGCGAACGAGGAGCTTTTTAGCTTTGTCTATGAAAATGATTTCTATGCAATCAACGAAAAAATGATTGCGCTCATTATTCAACGCAACAATCCTGATGCGTTGAAGGGTAGCGCCATTCAAAAATCTAATTACACGACTATTCTTGAGTCCAATTGCCCAGCGTTAATCACCTACATCAACACCAACATCAATGAGTATGTTGAGAAAGTCATGTTGCTACTGGCAGAGAATGTCGATGAGGCTGAAGAGACTATCGTTAACCTACTTAACAATGAAAATCTCGAAGACGAATACAAAGTCGCGATTCTTCAAAAGGAGAATGCTCGGATATTAGATATTTCAACTATCACGGATGTTGCGCTGTGGGACAAAATAATCACTTCCTCTAAAGTTAAAGCGACTTGGGAGAATTTGCTTTGTTACTTCGCTAATAAGGATGTCATTGATGATGCGATGGTGACCTTTTTAAATCGACAAGAGAATTATGAGGTATTAACGAAATCTAGACTAAAGGAGAGTGATAGTTTTTCTAAAGAAATAATACAGAAGATTTCACGACTTTTAATTGTATGTGTAGGTTTGTCGGATCAAAGTTATGAACGACTGGTAAGGTGTATTCCATATTGGTATAGCCCAATTCCAAGTCTTGAAAACTTATCTAGTATTAAGGTCGGTATCTTGATAAAAAATGGCAAATTTCAATTTACCCAAGAGAATTTTGATGCACTCAAGAAAAACTTTAACCCTCAGTACGCATTATTAGTTGAAAAACATATAGACGACTATCTCCAAAATATAGCTACTTACGAATTGGATGCTGTTGGCGTTAAATACTTGTTGAAATCTGAAGCAGTCACTACCGATCAGAAAATTACGATTATTCATCATGTTGATGCGAATACTTTTGATGGCGATACTGAACTAGCTAGATTGGTCTATGCCATTTTGCTGAACCCCAAAGCACACTCTGAACTGCGCCTTCCTTTGTTAGAGGTTCTTCTTAAGCAAGATAGGCAATTATCCGAAAAGGTCAGGTTGTTAAACAGTCAGATGGATTTTTTAGCCGAACCCGTCATTTCAAGCCTGATCACATCGCTCGGTTCCCCATTTTTGGGCATTGCAAGTAATCAACAGCCCGTTATCGAGAATAGTAGTTTGAATAAACAGTTCGCTGAGAAGCTAAAAGAAAAAGGGATTATTTCATCCTTTAAGGAAAAAGATGGCAAGCTTCGGCTTTACCCCAAAAAGAACCTCAAAGAAGAATAAATACTGCGTAGTTTATTCGCACGATTTTGAATTTATTGGCGCGACGCACCCTCTCCCCCCGCCCCTCTCCCGTAAACGGGCGAGGGGAGATAGCACGGTACGGCACAATCGTTATTGCGCCGTATGCGGTTCGTTTTGCAATCAACCATTCGGCGCAATGCGCTTCGCTTATTGTCGCCCTACAATCGTCATACCAGCGTAGGCTGGTATCCAGTCAAAATAACAAACCCCGCTAGCGGACAAAACCTGTAGTTGTCTCGCTGCGCGAGGATTTTTTCTGGGACTGGATTCCGACCTTCGTCGGAATGACGAGGAGGTGAAGAGATGAAACAACCTTGTGTGTATTTATTGGTGAGTCAGCGCAATGGGACGTTGTATGTTGGGGTGACTTCTAACTTGGTGCAGCGGGTGTGGCAGCACAAAGAGGGGTTGGCGGATGGGTTCACCAAACGCTATGGCGTGAAGTCGCTGGTTTGGTATGAGGTGCATGAATCCATGGAATCAGCGATTGCCCGCGAAAAGGCGATCAAGGAATGGCAACGGGCGTGGAAATTGTCGTTGATTGAAAAGACCAATCCAGATTGGGCGGATTTGTATTCGTCGGTGTGTTAGGGAAGTGCTGATTTCTTCGGCTTTGTGGTGTTTGCTGAAGCAAAAATGCTTTTGTATCAATGCACTGGATTCCGACTTTCGTCGGAACGACGAATAAATCAGCGTCACCTTAACCACCATAACAACTATCCCCTTGCCATACCAACCAACCCGTCATACCCGCGCGTCACCCCGTGCTACGACACGGGGTCCAGTCAAAATAACAAAGCCCGCGTAGCGGACAAAACCTATAGTTGTCTCGCTGCGCGAGGATTATTTGTGGGACTGGATTCCGACCTTCGTCGGAATGACGGGCGAGGGGAGTTGCCATTTCACGCCACCAAGGGACGAGCAATTGCTGCTACCCGCTCAAAACGTTGCTTGTAAAGCTCGCGCTTTAGGGCGAAAACGCGAGCCATGGTGTTCAACTTTCCAAGTTGTCGAGCCGTTCGGCTGACCATATCCGCAGGGGGTGTTCGCTTTTCACCTTTCAAAACCAAGGGATACACAGATTGATTCGGGTTTCGTCGTGAAAGCAAAATCTCGTTAAAGCAAAAAGCTGTATCTCCACCCCACGCCTTCGCGGGGAACAAAAACAATTGGCTGTTTTTCAGCAAAGGCGTGCCACCCAGCACATCTGGTTTTATGGGCGTCCTTATCCCGCTACCGTGAAAAGCGATAACCAAAGCGATGAAGATTGCCGAGTTTGGTGCAGAAGCCACTTGGTGGGGCGAGGGAAACGATGGTTTTAAGCATCGGGTGAAAATCGAGCAAGCTTGACGTGTCAGTTTGAAGGACATCAACGCGCGCAACTTCAGCCTCGATTGCAAGAACCCGCAGGTTGGTGTACAGGAAATTCACGAGCCTGAGGTGTTATTGGCGCAATACGCCACCATGCAGCAGGACATCACCGCGCTGCGCAACCAGTTGAAAGCCATACTGGGTGCGGCATTGCAATCCAACTCTTTGAAAAAAGGGGCGAGGGGGATTTATGCAGCCATACCAACCAACCCTGAAACCATATTCCCGTGCCTTGCGCATCAATATGACCGATGCCGAACAAATGCTCTGGTCAAAATTACGCCGCAAGCAAATACTCGGAGTGCAGTTTTATCGCCAAAAACCTTTGGCTCGCTACATAGTCGATTTTTATTGCGCCGCTGCGAATCTGGTCATTGAGCTGGATGGGGCACAACACTTCGAGTCGGCTGCGCAGGCCTCTGATGAACGAAGAACTCAAGAACTGGAAGCATTGGGATTGCAGATATTGCGGTTTGATAATCTTCAGGTATTAAAAGAACTGGATGCGGTGATGAACGTTATTTTCGATGCGGTTGAGAAACGAATCTTAAAGTGGCGACAGTTTCCTGCCTAATGCCCCTTAACACAAAATTAATTACGCCCTCGATGCGCTCAACATGACTTGAGCTTGACAGCTATAACTTTGGGTGTTGCCACCTGACTGTCGAAGGTCAGATGGTGGTCTTGTTCTAGTTAAGTCTAATTAGATAAACAACATGCTTCTCACACTTCAATTTCGCTGCCTCTTAATATTAATCTTGCAACTAATTGTTATTGCTTAATACTTTAAATTATTGCGGCTTAATGTCTATGCACATTGCATAACGTCATTGCAGCAATTCACAACATACTGGATAATTCGGGCGCATATATGCACGATTATTGTATATGTAATATTCGTGTAAGCAATCGTAAGTTGCCGTAAGTTATCGTAAGTTGTGAGCGGTATCAATGAAAGATTCGCGTAAGTTAAAAAAGAAAACCCATATAGTCAGAAAGATATATGTAGACATAAGAAAATAGATAATTGATTCAGGGATAATAAAATGCAAAGGGATGACATCTCACACCTTTACCAACAATTGGGTCAAGGGACTTACTCATATCTGGATTTTCAGACCGAGGATAACTTTCATAAGCGTATTGACAGGGTATTGTTGAGACGCACACAAGCTAAACTCGCTGGTATTGTGACGGATCATATCGCCCCTGTAGCGCGAAGCAGTAAAGTTGTTGCCGTTATTTCAATTGGTCAGATGCCAGGAAAAAAACTGGTATCAGGTTTGGCATGGATGGCGGCTAAGCGATACAAGCGACCTGTTCGAGTAGTCGATTTATTTGCGTCCGATAGCGTACACGAGGATACGTCCTTCCTTGTTGAGGATGGCATTAAGCATATTTTACTGAATACATCAGACCAAGTTGTTCGCATGGAGTTGGCAAAGGATATAAATTGGCTCGGAAATGAAATCACCGCAGATGATGACGATGGTTTGATTTTTGTTGATGTGCCAGAACGCGTCATGCACATCCGACATCAAGCGATTGCAATGGCAGACATGCTATTGATTCTGATTCCCGCGACGGTTGCAGTTGTCCGTGCGATTGAAGATATTGAGTCGGAAATCCACGAGATTCTGTCCGCCGATGTTCAGTCCAAGGTTGGATACTTACTGATCAGTTCAGACGGATCTGAAAATCTCTCCCCATTGTTATTTGATGAATTGGTTTCACATCAAGATTTATTCGTGTCTTTTTCTCTCCACAAAGAATCTATACCAAACGTGCAAACACTTTCCAACATTGGTAGCTCGAACTCTGTCGAGTACAAAAATCTAGATGGTATCTTAAGCTTTATCGCAAGAAAGCTCGACTTATGAAAATCGACAAACGATACAAGTGGGGGGGGGCCAAGTAAGGCCGCCGTGTCAATTGTTGCTTGGAAAGGCTGGGGCTTGGGTATCATTAGCTGGACGGCAACAATCATCATGTTGGTATTTACAGCTTGGGCTGTCTTGATGCCGTTGAGCGGGGAAGAGCAAACTATGTTTGCTATTGGGGTGCTGCTCCTTGTCTTTTACCTGCGGATTTATTCAGGGAGCTTCATCACGTTGGTGATGATTTCTTTGTCGGTCGTCGTTTCTTCTCGCTATTTGTACTGGCGTGTGACTGAGACCGTGAATACCACCACTTGGCTCAATGGTGCATTTAGTGTGGGTCTAATGGTTTCTGAGGCATATGCTTGGTTGGTCTTGGTATTAGGCTATTTCCAAACAATTTGGCCCTTAAATCGCACTTTTACAGCCTTACCGCCCAATCCAAAAGTATGGCCTTCAGTTGACGTTTTAATTCCAACGTATAACGAACCGCTTGAAATCGTCCGAACAACCGTGATGGCAGCGACCTTGCTGGACTGGCCAGCGGACAAGCTCAAAATTTATCTATTGGATGATGGAAATCGCCCTGATTTTAAAGCTTTTGCGAATGAAATTGGCGTTGGTTATATTGCTCGTGAAGATAATAAGCACGCTAAAGCGGGTAATCTAAACAATGCACTCCTGCAAATATCAGGGGAATACATTGCCGTTTTCGATTGTGACCATATTCCTACGCGTTCTTTCTTACAAGTTAGTATGGGTGGGTTTTTAGCTGATCCCAAATTGGCATTGGTGCAAACACCGCATCATTTTTTATCACCTGATCCGTTTGAACGCAACCTATCTGCCTTTCGTGAAGTGCCAAACGAAGGCGCGCTCTTTTATGGATTGGTGCAAGATGGCAATGATTTGTGGAATGCCGCGTTTTTTTGCGGATCCTGTGCCATCCTAAAGAGAGCTCCGCTCGATGAGATTGGCGGAATCGCAACAGAGACCGTTACTGAAGATGCGCATACCTCTTTAAAGCTGCATCGTAAGGGATATAACTCTGCTTACCTGAATATTACACAAGCTGCTGGTTTAGCGACAGAAACTTTAGGTGCCCACGTTAAGCAAAGAATGCGGTGGGCGCGCGGCATGGTGCAAATATTCCGAACAGATTGTCCTTTGCTTGGCAAGGGGCTGACTTTTGCACAGCGTTTTTGCTATGCCAATGCCGCGTTGCATTTTATGAACGGCTTTCCAAGAATGTTCTTTTTGCTTTCCCCTTTGGCATATATGTTCTTCGGGAGCTACATTATTGATGCACCTGCGGCAGAGATTTTGATCTACGCGCTACCGCATTTGATGTTGGCGTTTATGGTGAACTCTCGCCTGCAAGGACCGCATCGTCACTCATTCTGGACAGAAGCATACGAAACGGCGTTGGCTTGGTACATTATGTGGCCAGCGCTATTTGCCCTAGTCAATCCTAAGGCTGGGAAATTTAATGTTACTGTAAAAGGTGGGCATATCGAGGAAGAGTACTTCGATTGGAAAATTGCAAGACCTTATATTGTTTTGTTGGTGCTAAACGTAGCAGGGCTATTGGTGGGTATTATGCGTTTGCTCTGGATTAACGCGTATGAGTGGGATACCGTGCTGATTAATGGATTCTGGACTATCTATAATCTGATTATCATTTCCGCAACAATTGCAGTTGCCTTTGAAACCAAGGATATTCGGAAAAGCTGGCGTGTAGACAGAAATATTCCTGCTGCAATTAGTTTGGCATCAGGGCAAAAAGTAAATTGCCATAGTGATAATTATTCATTGGGTGGAATTGCATTGAAAGTTCCTAAAGAGGTGAACTTTACGCCTGAACAAAAGATTCAACTGCATCTATATCGGGGCGAGATTGAGTATGACCTGCCTGCCGTTGTCGTGGCGCAATATGACCAGAAGCTACGATTACGCTTTGATAGTCTTTCCTTGACACAAGAGCGAAATCTTGTTGCGGCTACGTTGTCGAGAGCTGATTCTTGGCTTAATTGGATTAAGGTGAGAGAAGAAGTGGATCATCCATTGAGAGGCTTAAAGGAATTGATACGTTTTAGTGGAATGGGAATAGCTCGTGCGCGTTTGGGTGCGCGCCAATATAGCGAGTCAAGCAAGTCAAGCAAGTCATGAATTGGATGTCCACGATGAATAAATATTTTCTTAGAATAACGCATAGCATTTTGTTATGGACCCTGACAGCCATGGCAAGTGGTGCAGTTGCTGCAGCTATGCCCACTAAACCGCATAGTGTGCAAACAAAGCCCACCCCTGAACATGTGATGCAACTTTCGCTGAAGGATTTGGGGGAAGAAAGAGCAGTACGACTTGTTGGGGGAGATGTCGCATCAAGTATCGATTTTTCATTTCATACCGTGGACATTGTTAAGCGTCTACGTTTGAAATTGCATTATTCCTATTCAAACACTTTAAATCCGCAAACCAGCTATCTGCAAATTGCTTTAAATGGTCAACCTGTCGGTAAGTTAGCCTTACCAAAAGGAACCTCAGAAAATGTACGGACAGTGATCGAAATCGATCCCTTGTATTTACAAGACTGGAATCATTTGTCATTTCAGTTTATATCGCACTTAGAGAAACCATTTTGTGATAATCCAAGAGATCAGCAGTTGTGGATTCAACTAAATAACAAAGATACCTTAATTGAAGCTGATGTTGATACGTTGCCACTCAGCAACGAACTTACTTTGTTTCCATTGCCTTTCTTTGATAAACATGACATTCGTGATCCAACACTTACGGTGGTGCTGCCCAAACATCCTTCATGGGGTACCCTTAAGTCGGCTGGTATTATGGCTTCGTGGTTTGGTAGTTTAGTAGATTGGCGCAAAGTACATTTTGCAAGCTACTTGGATGCACTTCCTATGCAGGATGCCATTGTATTGGCAACAGCATCCGATCATATTGAAGGACTTGTTCTGCCACCCATAAGCAATGGAGTAGCGACGATTTCTGTTGTGAAGAATCCTAGAAATCCTAATACAAGTTTGCTACTCATCGTTGGGCGTGATGAGGAAAGTCTTATTAAGGCAAGTCAAGCACTCGTCCTAGGTAAAGTCCCGCTTGAAGGTGATATGCAGAGTGTGCAAGTGCCAAGTATGCCGAAACACACTCCATTTGATTCAACGAAGTGGTTACCTATTGGAGGAAAGATTCCGCTTGGCGATATTGTTCCTGCCGAAAAACTCTCCGCAAGGGGATTGTTTTTAACACCGCATCAAATGGTTTTGCATTTACCCCCAAATGTTTATCGCGCCGAAACAACGTCTATCCCAGTTGATTTTTCCTTCGAGTCGTCTAATAACACACGTTATTTAACACGCATTGAAGCGTTCTTTAATGATATTAGGTTTCAATACGAAGTATTTGACAAACCAATTGAAACGGCTCCCGCCAGAATAAAGCATCGTTTGCAACTTAATATTCCAACTAAAAATCTGACAGGACGAGATACGATAACCGTGCGTTTTGTCTTCACAGATAAAACCGTAGCGGTTTGCAACGAAGCTTTGGTCATCGATGAAATTAAGGTTGATCCACACTCAATCATTGATTTGAGCAAACTCTCTCGTTATGTTGAGTTGCCCGATTTGTCCTATCTCGCCTATACAGCTTATCCCTTTAGTAAGTACGCAGATTTGTCTGAAACGGCTGTGCTGATGCCAGACACTCCTGATCAGTATGAAATCGACAGTATGCTGACTATGTTGGGACATATCGGTAATAAAACGGGCTCACCAGCAACTGCTGTTTCAATTTCTTCAATCAATGCAGCAAGCAAATTTGCTGACAAAGACATTTTGGTGGTCGGTGGCACTGATCGTTTGCGTACTTTGCTTGATCAATGGAAAAGTAGCATCCCTGTGAATTTGCTCTCAGATGATCAACCCTATCCGTATTTTGGCAGCCATTATGTGAAAAGATGGTTGGAATGGTCTGATGTGAAGGCTAGGTTCAATTATCTTAAAAAGGAAAGTGAGATGGTCGTTGCGGAATTTGAGTCCCCTATGCAAAGCCAACGAGGCGTAGTGATTTTAGCAGCGAAAGATACGCCTAGATTGGTCGACATTTCATCCACGTTAAACACTTTTTGGTTTGCCAAAAACTTTGTGGGTGACGTTTCTGTCATATCGGAGAAAGAGGGCGATGATCGTGTCACAACTTTTGAATTGGCCAAGAAATTCTCCATTGGACAAAGATCGTTTTTAGAATGGGCAAGAAACTTCGTCCATAATAATCCTTGGTTAGCAATATTTATCTCATTTGTTATTGCCCTTTTCTTCTCATCTATGACCTATCGTTCTATGAGACGTCGGGTCGATACTAGACTAGCTAGGGTTGAATAATGAGGCTATTAAGTATCACATTTATCCTAGTGATAACCTTTTTCTCATCTTTTGCTGAAGCTTCATGCGCTGAAAAATGGCCTTTGTGGCAGGACTTTACTAAAGGGTATATTCAACTCGATGGACGGGTTGTCGATCGCGGTGCTGATGGCATCTCTACTTCTGAAGGTCAGTCCTACTCCCTTTTTTCGGCGCTGGTTGCTGATGATAAGGTGCAATTCGACCGTATTTTAAAATGGACTGTTGATAATTTAGCTCAAGGAAATTTAAGCATTCACCTTCCAGCGTGGAAATGGGGGAAGTCAAATGATGGATCGTGGAAGACGCTTGATATGAATTCCGCTAGCGATGCTGATCTTTGGATAGCATATTCGCTATTTCATGCGGCAGAGCAATGGAAGGAAAAGTCCTATCGTGAAACAGCGGTTGCCTTGCTAAGAAATATTGCCCGTCGTGAGGTGGTGGATTTGCCAGCAATGGGGAGTATGTTGTTACCCGCTCCCTACGGATTCGCCGTGAATGCAAACACTTGGCGGCTCAATCCCAGCTATATGCCTATTCAATTACTGCGTTATTTTGCTAAGGTAGATAAAGAGGGGCCATGGGATGAGATTGCCCAAAATACGCTCAAAATGATCGTCGCGACATCAAATAGAGGGCTAGTAGCTGACTGGGTGCTGTATAGCGTTCAAAAGGGCTTCTATCCAGATAATGAAAAAGGAAGCTACACCAGCTACGACGCAATTCGTGTTTATTTGTGGTGGGCAATGTTGAATCAACGTGATCCTGCTTATGTAGCATTACGCCCTTATTTGGTCGATGTGGTTCAATTTTCACCTGAAAATGCAAACTTGCCTGAACGTATCAATGTGAAAAGTGGTAATGAGGATGGGATAGCTCCAAGTGGATTTGCTGCTGCGATTGCACCTTATCGTCGTACTGTGTACGGACATAAAGAAGAGAGTCCTCTTTCTCTTGGTGGTGATTCAAGTTATTACGATTCAGTGTTAAAACTATTAGGGTATGGTTGGTTAGACAAGCGTTATCAGTTTGACTTAAATGGTAAATTAGTGATGGGGTTCAAGGCATGTTTAAACTAAATAAAATCGCAGGTTCTATTGGTATGGCAATCATGTCCATGCAGACATGTTATGCCGAGGCTGACCGCCATGTCACATTGGCAGTGAACGATCAGAATTCTGTCATGCAATCTTTGCATAAAAACATTATGCTAGCGTTAAACGATGCCCCAACACCTAAGCAAAATAGTACCTCTCAATCGGCTGCGGTTGATGCTTTGCTGGTAAAAGCGCGCTATTGGAAAGCGCATAATCGAGCTGATCTTGCTGCAACCGCATGGGAACGAATTTTACATAGTAATCATAGACAAGAAGAAGCTTTGGCTGGCTTGGCTCTGTACCATGCAAAACTCAAAAATACAGTGCAAGCTGAAGAATATTTGAATAAGTTAAAGCAGGTCAATCCTAAACAATCCGTCATTGGCGATGTGGAAAGAATTCTTTATCCAAACAAAACACCAACTGTTGCAGCACCTGTGGTGCCAGAGAATTTAGCACGTGAAAAAATTAAGCTGGCAAATCAGCTTTTTGAACATGGTAATTATGTAGAGGCAGAGGCGGCGTACCGTGAAATACTGACCATTGTCCCCAAATTCCCTGAAGGACTATTTGGTGTGGCAATTGCCTCATTAAAACTACGAAAATTTGATAATGCGTTGTCTTTTTTTGACCAGTATGAATCCGTTAAAAAAGATACTACGATTTTGCCACAACTTCGCAGTGAAGCATTGACGGGTAAAGGGGCAATTGCTGAGGCTGCGGGTGATATTCCTTTGGCGATTCAGTACTATGCACAAGCAAATTCACTATATTCCAAGTATCCTTGGGTAACGCTTTCGTTAGCGAGATTGCAGCGTAAGCAAGGTGATGTTGGTGCTGCGCACAAAACGATTGAAACGATGACGGCGAGTGCTCAGGATCGTGACACCAACTTCATGGCAGCACTTTTCTATTCAGAAGAAAATCAATGGGCACTAACACTTCCTTTGCTTGATCATATTCCCGAAAAGGAACGCAGTGGGGCTATGCGTGAACTCCGATCTAGAGCCATTGTGTACGTCAAATCTGATTTAGCCAAAAAACTGTATGCAGAAGAAAAAAATCAGGAAGCAATTGAAGCCCTATCAAGTGTCGAAGATGATGCTGGAGGTAAGCCTGAACTTATCGCTGTGGTGACCGAAACCTGGGTTAAAATTAAGCAGAATGATCACGCCATTGCTTTTCTGGAACGCAACAAACCACTGACACCTGGCGCACAACTTCAGTATGGCTGGCTGCTACTGCAGGCCAATCAAGACGTGAAACTGAATGAATTGTTCGCCGAAATCGATAGTCATCCTGATGTATTCAGTAGTGAACAATTGAGTGAGTGGGATGAAATCCGTATCGTATTGGCAGTGCGTCAAGCTGATGCTTTGGATCGACAAGAAAGAGCTTCTGAAGGGTTGAGTATACTTGCCCCCTTACTTGCCAAATATCCCCAGAATGTGAATTTGCTACTCGCACAAGGACGTTTGCAAGCTACAGCCCGTGACTTACCCGCTGCATTAAAAGTGATAGATTCGGTTCTTGTTATTGAGCCTGGAAATCATGAGGCCGTAAGGCAAGGTACGATGTATGCGATCCAAATGCGTGATTATCCAAAAGCGGATCAATATTTAGCGGGATCTCGTCTGGATGATGCACAGCGAGTGGACTTGTATGTTGATGCTGGTCATACCGCAGAGTCGCAGCAAAATCTCACCCAAGCTGAGGTCTATTTTGCAGTGGCTAGAGAATTAGGGGCTCATGTAAAAGTGGTGGACATTTCTGAGTCTCCTGATCGTCAATTGGCTGGATCTCAAATTGAACATGATGGTTATTTTGAGACGGGCTATTCCATGCGATACAAAAGCGGTTTAAATGGATTAAGCTACCTCTATGAAAGTGAGGTTCCACTTACGTGGCATGTGCCGCTAGAAGATAAACAATCATCCTTTGTATTCAAAGCGACGAATGTAAATTTGAACGCAGGAGATGCTGCATTGTGGTTAGATCTGTTTGGAACAAATCTTCCCGTGCCAGCGGTATTGCCCTCTTATCCTGTCAGTGCAAATGGCATGGCATTTTCAGCAGGTTATCAATCAAGGACAGTGTCAGCAGATATAGGGGTAAGTCCACAAGGTTTTGCATTTAATCACGTCGTAGGCGGATTACGTGTGAATCAAGATATTGATGGTTCCAATTATGCGCTGGAGCTTTCTCGTCGATCGCTCACAGAAAGTGTACTGTCCTATGCGGGTGCAGTGGACAATATGACAGGCATTGCATGGGGCGGCGTCACTAAAATGGGTGGACAAGCGTCTATTTATAGTCCAATTAGCGGATCGTGGGCAGCTTATGCCAGTATGGGACTTTACAGCTATGAAGGCGCAAATGTACTGAGCAACACCTCTAACCATTTCAGTGCATCGTTGATTTACGAATTAGTGCATACCGATACTTTTAAAGCATCCATTTCGGGACGCTTATCGCGAGCAGGATTCGACAATAATCAGAATTACTTCTACTGGGGACACGGGGGATACTATAGCCCTCAGCGTGACTTGAGCTTCAGTCTTCCCCTTCATTTGACTGGCAAAACTGAAACGCTGAATTATGAAATTAATATCAGTCCTGGTATATCAGAAGTCGTTGAAACACCTGCGCTGATTTACCCAACAGATCCGCTTCGACAAGCTGCGATGCTGCCACCAACGGGTGTGACTTTGGGCAATATTGTCGGTGCTAAAGGCACATGGAGAACGGATTGGACAGTCGAATACGCAGTCGCCAAGCAACTCGTATTGGGCAATCGTTTTCATTATGATGAAGCCCCAGCCTACAAACAGTTAGGCGCAATGCTATATCTGCGTTACGATTTTGAGCCAGGTCATAGAACAAGCTTCCCACCTAGCCCAACGCGACCATATTACCTCTCCTCGCAGTCTGGTGCTGGGCTGAATTAGGGATGTGATGAATAAGCCGTTAACTCAGATGGATTTAGCCAAACGTAAATTGTTGGTCGGTTTGGCTGCGTTCACGGCGTACCAACTCCTACCTAACTTGGTATCTGCTAACTCGATAGAAGCTGTAGCTACCGCTCAGGATCTAGATGGTTTTCTCCAGTTAAGCACGATTTTGACGGGTTATGCCTTGTTGGACAAAGATACTGCTAGACTCATACTTAATCACATTCGTTCTGAACCTTGGGGCAAGGAGCATATAGCTCAAGTTTCCGCCAAAGTTTTACCCTCTTCACCTGACAACACCGATTCAATGACGAGAAAACAACGCTTGGATATGACTAGGTTCTCCGAGGGAGAACGCTGGTTTATAGGACATTTGATGACCACTTGGTTTACTGGCGTTTACTATCACCAATCGGGCAATCATGTGATTTCCTACCATAATGCCTTGATGCACGCCGCTATTCAAGATATTCGCCCTATTCCAGGTTATCGCGAAAGTGGTGAGTTCGGATTTTGGGCTGAACTTCCTGTAGGGATCGCTAAATGACTGTTAATGCAGTGAATTCATTGGACTACGATTTGGTGATTGTAGGTTCTGGTGTGGCGGGTGCCTTGCTTGCGAGAGAGCTTGCCAAAGCAGGACTGTCTGTTTGCATCATTGAATCAGGTGGTCACATTGATCGCAATCAAGCGGTTGAGAAATACCGTAACTCTTTAGTGCGAGATCTTGCTGCACCTTATCCACAGTGGGCATGGGCTCCCATTCCTGACGCAGGCAATGCCGCCGCCTACTTCGGTCAAAATAGTTCGCCAGAGTATCGCCCCAGCTACTTAAAGCAAGTTGGTGGAACGACCTGGCACTGGACGGGGATGACACCGCGTTTTTTGCCCGCTGATTTTGCCTTGCATAGCCGTTATGGTGTGGGGGTAGATTGGCCAATCAGTTATGCTACTTTAGAGCCGTATTACCTTAAAGCAGAGCACAGTCTTGGGATTTCAGGTGATAGTGCGGACGATCATGGTTCACCACGAAGTGGAAACTATCCCATGCCCGCCATCCCTATGCCTTATTCAGATCGTGTCATCGCCGAGCGGCTGGCTAAACATGGCATACCTGTCAAACCTTTTCCAGCGGCGAGAAATAGTTCAGATTACAATAATCGGCCACAATGCCGTGGCAACAATACGTGCACCCCAATTTGTCCTATAGGTGCGCAGTACAGTGCGGATACGGATGTAGGTCATGCGGTTCAATTAGGCGCAAAGTTGATCGACCGAGCAACGGTTTATCGTTTGGAGCTAAATGGCGAGAAGCACGTCGTTGCCGCGCATTACAAGTTACGCGATGGCACCAGTCATCGGGTCACAGCAAAGCGATTTGTCGTGGCGTGCAATAGCATCGAAACGCCTCGTTTATTGTTGATGTCTGCAGGTGAATATGCGCCTGACGGTGTCGCAAATTCATCGGGGCAAGTGGGACGCAACCTCATGGATCACCTGATATTTTTTAATAATTTCAGGATGAGCACGCCTATCTATGGTGGGAGAGGGCCTCAGTCTGTGTCGGGCGTAATGACGGGGCGAGACGGTGCATTCCGATACCGACACGCGGCGGTCAAGCTTTTCCTCAGCAATGACATCAATATCCAAGAAATCGCTTTGCAAACGATTAACAATCCAGAGCATATACACGATGTTATTGACGTGTTGAAAGAAGTCACTATACATCATGGTTGTCTGGGAGGAGAACTTGAGCAGCTTCCGAGAGCCCATAATCGCGTGACACTAGACACAGAACGGCTGGATCCACTCAGCTTGCCCTTGCCACGCACTCATTACCAAATTGATGATTACATCAAAAATGGCATGGAGGTTTGGCTCAAATTTGCGCAAGATTTAATCGTTAAAATGGGTGCCCAACCTTCATTACCTGCTATTGCGCATTCCTCTCATCACCCAAGTGGCACGGCGAGAATGGGGCATGATCCACGTTATTCGGTTGTAGATCAAAACTGCCGTAGTCACGATCATCCCAATTTGTATATCGTAGGCGGGAGCGTGTTCCCCACCATGGGAACCGCGAATCCCACACTGACCATCGCTGCCTTAAGTTTGCGTCTTGCTGAGCATCTAACTGCTTAGTATCGTTTACGGTCTGGGGATGCCTAACAGGGCGGAAATAGGGTACTTCCGCCTAGACATTGTTATGCCACAAAGTCGAATAAATTCACCAAGCCATCTAAGCCCACAAAGTTCAGCGCATAACTGGCTTGTTCGCGCACCACAGGTTTGGCGTGGTAGGCGATGCTGGTGCCTGCTTGCGCCATCATTTTGAGGTCATTTGCACCGTCGCCCATGGCGATGACTTGTTCGGGTTTTAAGCCTAACTTTTCACGCAGTTTGACCAAGTAATGTGCTTTGGCTTGCGCATCAACGATGTCGCCTAGGACGTTCCCCGTGAGTTTGCCGTCAACTATTTCGAGCGTGTTCGCGTGGGCTTCATCTAAGCCTAAGCGCGCTTTCAAGCGTTCGGTAAAAAACACAAATCCGCCTGAGACCAGCAAAGTTTTGATGCCGTGCTCTTTGAGTTTTGCCAACATTGCTTCCGCGCCAGGATTGGGTTGCAGGCGTTCGTCATATACGCGTTGCAAGGCAGATTCATCCAGCCCCTTTAGCAAGGCAACACGGCGGCGTAGGCTTTCGGCAAAGTCGATTTCCCCGCGCATGGCGGCTTCGGTAATCGCGGCAACTTTGGGTTTCAAGCCCTGCATATCGGCAATTTCGTCGATGCATTCGATGTTAATCAAGGTGGAATCCATATCCATCACCACCAGACCAAAGTCTTTCAGCGACAAATGGCGCGGCACAAAGCCGTAATCTAATTGGTGTTCAAAGCAATAAGCCGCCAAATCAGGATGCGGTTGCGCGGGGCTGAGTCGATAAGCGTGCGGGGCAATCTTGGCTTGTTCTTGGCTTTGGGTCAGCTGCGCAATGTGTTTTAAGTGGACAGCAGGAATGTCGTGAGTCGCTTGAATAATCAGGTTCATGGTCAAAATGATTTATTGGTCAGGATTGAGGTGGGATGCTATTCGTCATCCGCTTTGAGAATTTTGAAAATAGTCGCAAACGAAAAGCCACGCGACAGCATAAAGCGCATTTGCTTGGCCTTTTCTTTATCATCTGGTGGCAGGGTGCCGAATTTACGTTGCCAAACCGCCAGCGCCGTTTCAAATTCAGTGGCTTTTAATTCGGGCAGGGCTTCTTGGATCAATTCTTCGGATATGCCTTTATGTCGCAATTCATGCGTAATGCGTTGCGTGCCTAAGCGACTACGTTTGGCGTGCAAAAACTGCGTGGCAGCTCGTGCATCGGACAAATAGCCACGCTCAGTTAGGTCATCCAGCAAGGTGTCTAAACTTTCATCGGTTTCTTGCCAGTACGGCGATAACTTGCCACGCAACTCCAAACGACTATAGTCACGCCGCGCCAGATAAGAAAAGGCGCGTTGACGTAAGGTCAGCGTGGCGTGGCGGGACAATTTAGCTTATCGGCTGGTGTCTGCGCGAAGTCATTGCGCTTTACTCTGCAGCGGCGGCTTTGGTTTTGGGAACAGGTTTTTCTTTGGTTTCAAGCACAACGACAGGATTGATACCCAAAGCATCACGCACTTTGTTTTCAATTTCACGTGCCAATTCAGGATTGGCGCGCAGGAAGTCACGGGAATTATCCTTGCCTTGGCCGATTTTGTTGCCTTGGTAGCTATACCATGCGCCCGCTTTTTCCACGATTTTTTGTTGAACGCCCAGCTCGATAATTTCGCCTTCGCGGGAAATGCCTTCGCCATACAGAATATCAAACAAAGCTTCACGGAACGGTGGCGCTACTTTGTTTTTGACCACTTTGACGCGGGTTTCATTGCCGATGACCTCGTCGCCCTTTTTGATGGCACCGATGCGGCGAATATCCAAACGCACGGAGGCGTAGAATTTCAACGCGTTGCCGCCTGTGGTGGTTTCAGGATTGCCAAACATCACGCCAATTTTCATGCGGATTTGGTTAATGAAAATCACCAAGGTATTGGAATTCTTGATGTTGGCGGTCAGTTTGCGCAATGCTTGCGACATTAAACGTGCGTGCAAGCCCATTTGTGAATCGCCCATTTCGCCTTCGATTTCGGCTTTAGGCGTTAACGCGGCGACGGAGTCAATGACCACGACATCCACCGAGCCAGAGCGCACCAACATATCCGCGATTTCCAAGGCTTGTTCGCCATTGTCAGGCTGGGAAATCAGCAAATCTTCCACTTTAATGCCTAATTTTTGAGCATATTGTGGGTCGAGTGCGTGTTCCGCGTCGATAAATGCTGCGGTGCCGCCCAGTTTTTGCATTTCAGCAATCACTTGCAAGGTCAAGGTCGTTTTGCCACTGGACTCAGGGCCGTAAATTTCTACCACCCGACCACGAGGCAAGCCGCCTACGCCGAGCGCAATATCTAAGCCCAACGACCCTGTTGACACTACATCAATGTCGCGCACGACTTCGTCAGAATTTAGGCGCATGACAGAGCCTTTGCCAAACTGCTTTTCGATTTGGGCTAAGGCGGCCGCGAGGGCTTTGGTTTTATTTTCGTCCATGATGACTCCTTAAAAAAGTGCGCGGATTATGGCATAAATTCGGCATGGATGAGTTGTGCCGTGATCGTTTTCGATGCATCTATTGTTGATTGTGATGATGGGGGGGCAGGGAATAATGGAATGGAAGGTGCTGTGCTTCGCCTGATACAATGCACGCATCCCAACCCTTTATTTATGTCTGTTATGTCTAACCGATTCGCTACTTTCGTCCTAATGCTTGTTTGTTCCTTTAACAGTTTTGCGCTGGACAATAGTACAGGTGTCATCGTCACCCCTTTGCTCAAAACGACCCAAAGCTGGGATGGGAAGCCTATCGTCTATCCTGCGGGGCAAGCTGAAATCACGGGACTGTTGATTGAAATTGCGCCAGGGCAATCAACAGGTTGGCATGAACATCCCGTGCCGTCATTTGCTTGGGTTATCTCGGGTACATTAGAAATTACCCGCAAAGATGGACAAATTAAACGATTGCAAGCGGGTGATGCGCTCGCCGAAGTGGTCGATACCTTGCACAATGGGCGCAATGTGGGGTCGGATGCGGTCAAGCTGGTGGTGTTTTATACGGGTGCCGTGGGTAAACCATTGACGATTAAACATTCTGAAGTAACGACGGACAGCTTGCATTAGTTCACACCCGTGGCACAATCTCGCCCCCGATCCTTTTTGATGCAAAAGCCATGCTGAGTTACCGTCACGCCTTTCACGCAGGCAATCATGCCGATGTGCTGAAACACTTTGTTGAGCTGGAGTTGCTGCGTTATTTGTCTTTGAAAGATAAACCTTTTTGGTATGTTGACACCCACGCAGGCGCGGGGTGTTATGCCTTGCTGACGGGCTATGCGGCACAAAATGCCGAATATGAAACTGGGATTGCGCGCTTGTGGTCACGGGATGACATGCCCGCTTCCTTGGCGGAATATGTCACGCGTGTGAAGTCGTTTAATTTGGATGGCGATATGCGGCTGTACCCTGGTTCACCCATGTTGGCGTTAGAAGTGATGCGCAGAGAAGACAAAGCGCGACTGTATGAACTCCATCCCACGGATTTTCCGATGCTGCAAGACAACGTTTCACGTTATCGTTCGCAAGCGTTGGTGGAATGTGGCGATGGATTTGCGGCACTAAAAGCCGTGTTGCCGCCGCCACCACGTCGTGCGCTGGTGTTGATTGACCCGCCTTACGAAGAAAAACAGGATTATCAGCGCGTGGTCACCGCTTTAAACGAAGGCTTGAAACGCTTTGCCAACGGCGTGTATGCGGTGTGGTATCCGCAATTACAACGCGCGGAATCGCAACAACTTCCCGAAAATTTAAAGCAACTGCCCGTGAAAAGCTGGCTACACGTCGCCCTCAGCGTGCAGGGTAAAAGTGAGGATGGTTTTGGCATGCACGGCAGCGGCATGTTTATCCTCAATCCACCGTGGACGCTCTATGCCACTTTGCAAGAAGTCATGCCGTATTTGCTCAAACACTTAGGGCAAGACGAAGACGCATGCTATATCTTGGAACAGTCGGAAGGATAAGAGCGTATCAGTACATTCCGCATAGTAGATAGTGTTCATTGAGTTGTCTTTAAACGACCATCCGCTAATACTGATCGTGTATCGCGAACTGCATTACGTGTAAATTATTCTCCGCATCACTAGCAAGCTGCTGAAAAACTATTGCGCTCGCCGATACTGTGTCAAAAAGTGGCTCAAAATGCTCATTTACTTGATGTAAATTCCGCTTTTTCGCCCCTTTTTTCCTTGTCTCGGCTTCGCTCATAACGTTTTTCAGCAGCCTGCTAGCTGTTTAGTCCCATCATTAAGTGGTGTATTATATACCGAACCATGCCTATCCGCTTGGTACACCCATTTTATAGGTAGTGACAATAATTCATATATCCGTTTGACACACTGAGTTATTGGCGGTAGCGTCCAATGGTATGAAGATAGAGCAACCAGAGACGATAC
>JAQTTV010000059.1 GCA_028710565.1 Gallionella sp. | reverse complement strand
CGCTATTTGTCCAACCCTCCGACTTCAATAACACCGCCTTAATTCGGTCGCGCACCTGCCCATCCCGCTCCACGCGGTGACGAGCTTCCAAGACTTTTTTGATTTCTACACTCAGTTTGATTTCCATCTGGACATTGTCTGCTATTTTTCGGGGTTTTCAAAGGCGATGGGTATATACCTACGCATATGGCGCTGTGGATGTCTCTACGGGTGAATTCGAGAGTCTGATTCTCCCGCACGTTAATACCGACTGCATGCAGGTGTTTCTCAATGAAGTCTCTGTACGTCACCCCGATGAGCGCATCGTGATGGTGATTGATGGTGCGGGTTGGCATCGGAGTGCGGCACTCAAATCCCCTGATAATATTTACCTTTTAAAATTGCCCCCATATGCTCCCGAGCTCAATCCAATCGAACACGTTTGGGATGAATTACGTGAAAAGTTCTTTCATAACCGAGTTTTTAAAAGCCTTAATGCTTTGGAAGACCACTTGGTTTTGGGACTAAGAAACCTCGAAGAAAACCCGAACAAGGTCAGATCAATTGTTTCTTGGCCATGGATTAGGGCGGCACTTATTAATTAACTTATGAATTAGAAGTGGAATTAGAACTCCTCGCCCACGGTGAAAATTCTGGGGTTGAATTTAAGCGGGATGATATTCGCCCTGAGCAGTTGGCGAAGGAAATTGTTGCGTTAGCGAATCTTCAAGGTGGGCGGTTGCTTTTGGGGGTGGAGGATGATGGGACAATTTCTGGGTTGAAGCAGGAAAACACGCAGGAGTGGGTGTTGAATGTGTTTCGGGACAAAATTTTCCCGCAAATTATTCCATATTATGAAGAGCTGAAGCTAGACGGGTCGCTTCGTGTGGCGGTGATTACGGTCGCGGCGGGGATTTCTAAGCCCTATATGCTGAAACACAATAATCGGGAAGAGGTGTATATCCGCATGGGCAATCGCGCCGAGCCTGCGTCTAGAGAGCAACAATTACGCCTGTTTGAAAGCGGCGGTTTGCTACATGTAGAGGTGTTGCCCGTCGCGGGGACGACCTTGATGAGTTTGGATCAAGATCGCTTGCGCTATTATTTGTCCAGTATTATCAAAGACCCAGAATTGCCCGCTACCGACGCAGAATGGGAAGAACGCTTATTGGGCTTGGGGTTGATGTCGGCGGATGGATTGGGGAATGCGGTGTGTTCCGTGGCAGGGTTGCTGTGTTTTGGCATTCGTCCTCGGCGGTTTTTACGCCAAGCAGGCTTGCGGGTGATGGCATTCGCGGGGGTGGATAAGGAATATCAAGCCTTGCTGGACACGGTGTTGGATGCACCACTGGTGGGGCGTTGGCGTGTGGATGAATCGGGCAAAAATCAGTTGGTGGATGAGGGGCTGATTGAAAAATTTGCCTTGCTGATTGAACCGTTTATCACCCAAGAATCGGCGAGCATAGACGAATATATGCGCCGCGAAAAAACCGCGTTTTACCCTTGGGAAGCTGTGCGGGAAACCGTCTCAATGCCTTGGTACATCGAGATTGGACGAGGGCGGTGGACATTGAAGTGTGCAATTATTCGGATCGGTTGGAAGTCATTAGCCCTGGCAAAATGCAGAATTCCATGACCATACGCAAAATGATTGCGGGGCAACGCTCCCATCGCAACCAGCTCATCATGGAAATTCTGCGCGATTACGGCTATGTCGATGCGCGTGGCATGGGGGTGAGAACCAAAGTGATTCCGCTGATGAAAAAATTTAATCAGGTCGAACCGATTTTTGAAATCACGGACGATTATTTGAAAACGACGTTGCCGAGAAAAGTGGCAAGTGCCTGAGAATTGCATACGAAGTATTCAATCAGCCCAATGTGCTGAGGTGCTTTAAAGGCTGAATCGTATATACCGAGCTACGCAACGTTAATGTTGTCGAGAATAGGAAAAAGTCGTTGGTGGGCTGCACAGCGTGCTTAATCTACTGGAATTACTTGCTTGTTCTTGTGGGTGGCTTGATCGCCACCAATGATGAATTCAGGCAGCCTTAAACAGCGAATTCTGCGCACGATTACATTCAACGCTAGTTGTCCACTCCCCTTAATATTTTTTGTGTTTCAATTTGTTGCGGTTTAAATGCGGCGTGCAAGAATTCGTACAGCATTTGCACGCGCTCGGTGTTGTCTTGGCGGTAATTGCAGACGTAAATATCCAAGGTGACGGCGCGTAGTTCGGGCCAAGTGTGCACGGCGAGGTGGGATTCTGCCAACACCACCGCGCCTGTTGCGCCGCCGTCTGGGAATTGGTGGAAGGCGTGGGCAACGACGGTGACCCCCGCGTGCTGGCAGGCGGCGAGGCACAGGGTTTGCAAGGCGGCGACGTGTTGCAACAATGCGTCATCGCAGGCGCATTGGTAAAAATCAGCGAGGCGTTGTGTGCCGTTCATAGGCGTTGAGGCTTGAACAATAAATGCAGAATCTCCCTCTCCCTCTCCCCCTGCCCCTCTCCCGTGAACGGGCGAGGGGGAGTTATGGCGGTACGAATTTTTACGCCACCAAACTAACATAGCGCAAGCCTTCCTGTTCCATCACCCGCTCTGCCGCGATGATGCCGCGATATTGGGCTTCTTCAAATAGAGAAAACCCACTGAGATCTGCGTGGGCGAGGTGTAGTCGTTGACCTGTTTGCTGTAATCGGGCGCGGGCGTTGCCCCAGATAAAGCCCACGGTGGGGCGGATCATGGCGTGGCCGTTGCGCCAGAGGTCGATGCGTTGGACGTGTTGGGCGATGTCGGGATGCGGCACGCTGAGTTCGCGCAGAATGTCGTCTGCCCACACTCGCCAAGGCGTGTTCAACAAGCGTTGTCGCCCTTGCGCGGGGGTTTCTTCAGTGAGGGCGCGGTAGTAGGTCAACACGGTGGGTGCGGGGGTGACGCGCAAGCGTTGGTGGGTGGCGACCACATAGCCCAAGGACGGCGTGCCATACAACACATTGTCCCACGACAACGGCGCGCCGCTTTTACCCGTGGGCGGCTGGCGCAAAGTCAGATTGGCGGTCAGCCATGGCGCGTGACTGGTTTGGGCGATGGCGGCGGCTAAATCAGATGGGCAGTCGGCGAAAATGCGTGGCAAAGCAAACAGCGGTGCCGCCCAAATCACGTGGTCAGCGATCAATCGTTCGCTACGATTTTCGCCTGCGTGAAACACATCCAACAGCACTTTGCGCGATTGTTCTTCCACCCGAAACACCGCCGCCTGCGTGTGCAAACGCTGTCCCACAGGGGCGGCTAAACGGCGTGTCAACCACGCATTGCCCTCCGCCCACGTCAACACACTGTCGGACGTGGCATTGCTGCCTTCGCCATCGCGACAACAAAAATAATGCAGCCCCGCCCACGCCGAAGTCTGCGCGGCGGTGCAACCAAAATCATCGCGGCAACAGTAATCCACATACCAATGCAGCGGCGCAGCCGTCAGCCCTTTGCTTAACAAAAATTCACGGAAAGACACAGTATCCAACGCCAACAAGTCCGCCTCTTGCGCGCTGTGCGCCATGGGTAAAGCAAAGGCTTTTCGTCCGTGGGCATCGCGTCGTTGGCGATAATGCGCGATCAATTCATCAAATTGCTGAATCTGTGCCAAATCTTCCCGACTCGCGCCAAACTGCGGCATCAAGCCCTCTTGCCAACGCCCATTCCAAAACAACCGTTCATGTGGTATGTGGCACAAATGGCGTTCGTCATAACGTGGACGCTGCGCAAAAGGATCGCCTTGTAGCACGCCCAATTCCGCCAACAATACACGCACCGCCTTGGATTCCATGGTGGGAATTGGCAAATAATGCGCGCCCCAAGGATACGCTGACACCGCGTTTTCCCCCGCCCGCGCGTTGCCGCCTGATTCCTTTTCCAGTTCCAACACCACAAAATCGTTGATCCCAGCCCGCCGCAATGCCCACGCCGCCGACAAGCCTGCCACGCCTGCACCGACAATCACCACGCGAGCGTGCCGCGTTGAATTTGGCGCGGGCAAGGTGCCATCGTGCAAGCGATGCCCCAAGTCATGCGATACGCCCAGCAACTCTCCTTTAGGAAACGGCGGCGCGGGTGGCGTACAGCCCGACAAACAGCCCGCGCCTAGCATTTTGAGAAAATCACGACGGTGCATTAGCGAATCACCTCACGCCATTCTGATTCAAATAATCGTACTAAGCTTTGATTATTCAAGCGATTAACCTCGGCGGGGACGCGTGCCATGTCGGGCGGAAAGTTGAACAACGGGGGCAATGACTCAGGTGACAGAAAGCGCAGCGGCACGGTAAATTTGCGCGGCGGCTGGTAGGGGTGGTGGGACGCGATGATATAGCCCCATTCGCCAAACGAGGGAACGAGGGCGTGATAAGGCGTAGCTTGCAATCCCGCCGCTTCCAGCGTCGTGACGATCGTCCAATACGCACGGCGGGCGTACATGGGCGAGGTGGATTGAATCACCGCCAGCCCGTCTTCTTTGAGGTGGCGATCCATCAGTCGGTAAAATGCTTCGGTGTAAAGTTTGCCGACGGAATAATTGGACGGATCAGGAAAATCCACCACGATAAAATCATATCGTCCCGCATCTTGTTCCAACCACACCAGCGCGTCGGCATTCACCACTTGTACTTTGGGCGAAGTCAGGGCATTTTGATTGAGCTGGGTCAATTGCGGATATTGAGAAAACAGCCGCGTCATGGCGGGGTCGAGGTCAACCAGCGTAATGCTTTGTATCGTGGGATATTTCAGCAATTCGCGCACCGCTAGCCCATCGCCGCCGCCCAATACCAACACGCGGGCGGGATGCGGCAACGTCGCCAGTGCGGGATGAATCAAGGCTTCGTGGTAGCGATATTCGTCCCGCGAGCTAAATTGCAAATTATTGTTGAGAAACAATCGAATATCATCGCGCCAGCGGGTGACGACTATGCGCTGATACGGCGTGGTTTCGGTATAAACAATGCGGTCGGCGTACAGGTTTTCTTCTGCTAAGGTGGTGATGCGATCTGAGCCGATAAACCCCGCGCTCAACAACAAGGCGGCGAGACCGCATTGCAAATGCAAGGCGCGCACAGGCAATTCATCGCGGAACAGCCGTATCGTCCACAGCGACACCAGCACATTCAACAAGCCAAACAAAAACGCGCTGCGCACCACGCCGAGTTGCGGCGCGAGTACCATCGGGAACAACAGCGACACCACCAACGCGCCCAAATAGTCGAAGGTCAACACCTGCGACACTAAATCGCGAAAGCCGATGTGTTGCCGCAAAATGCGCATCACCAAGGGAATTTCCAGCCCCACCAGCGTGCCGATTAACAACACCAACAAATACAACGCCAAGCGGAACGGCCCTTCCACCCACGCGTACAATAAAAACAACGCCGCCGCCGACACCCCGCCCAACAGCCCGACCAACAACTCAATCTGCACAAAACGCAATGCCAACCGTCCCGTGATGTATTGCGACAGCCACGAACCGATGCCCATCGCAAATAAATACGTCCCGATCACGGTGGAAAATTGCATCACCGAATCGCCCAACAAATAACTCGCCAACGTTCCCGCGATCAGCTCGTAAGCCAATCCGCAGGAGGCAATCAGGAAAACAGTAGCGAGGAGGGCAGGACGCATAAGAAACTGAACAAGTGATAAGGCGGGCAATGTTAGCAGGGGAGAGCCTCATTGCGCCACGGCATTTTATCGCGCATCATCTTCGCGTTTTTCAGCAGCCAGTTAAAGATAAATTTTTGACATTCGGAGCAAGGGCTATAAAATGAGAGTTAGTAATTATTACTAACCCTTATTCTATATGGTGATGATGATGCCAACGACAGCAACAACCCAAAAAACAAAAAGGGATGCGCATTTGTCTGTAAAGCTAAACATGGATGAAAAAATCGCTCTGGAAACAATCGCAAAGAGTCGATCACGAAGCGTTCACTATGTCATGTGTGAAGTGATGCGTGACTATATTCAAAAGGAAAAAGAACGCGTTGCGTTTTATGATCGAGGTGTAGCAGCTCTTGAACACTACGACCAAACGGGACTTCACACCACGATGGATGAGATGAAAGCGTGGCTTGATGCGCGCAAAATTTCTCAATCTTCACCCCTGCCAAAATGCCACGTATAGCATTTTCCGACATTGCCAATCAAGATTTGGCAAGAATTACCGAGTTTATGGATGGCGTAGCCCCGCTTGTGACAGACACCATGCTGGATGCGCTGTTTTCTGGGATTGCCAAACTTGAGACATTTCCGCAGCTGGCAAAAACCTCATCCGAGGAAAAATATCAAAATTTACGTGAGCTTTTTGTGCCATTTGGCGCACACGGATACGCGGTATTGTATGAATATCGGGACACCAAAGACCTAGTGATTATCGCTTCCATCAAGCATGTCAGAGAAGGTGGGTATCGTATCACTTAGTGTAAAGAGAATGGTCAGCTCATCCAGCTCGTTTTGCGAATTGGCAAACGGAATGATGGCGAGGTATATAAAAACCTTGAGGAGCTGGATTAAAGCGGGATTTAATTTTGGCGGAAACAAGCGTTTTAGCAACTGTAGCCTGTGTGAAGTGAAACGCAACACGGGAGTTTTGACCTAAATCCCGCATTCGCTGCGCTACATGAAGGGCTACCTAAGTGTTTAGTCCCACCATTAACTGGTTAGGGTTGATGTAAAAAATATCAGGTGTTTTTTGATAAGCGTTGAGTATAGCTTCAAAGGGGGGAATGCGCCCAATGGCACGGAGTTTTAGGTTGAAGTTGTA
>JAQTTV010000008.1 GCA_028710565.1 Gallionella sp. | reverse complement strand
CAACCCCATTGAACGACTATGGAAAGTCATGAATGAACACGTCCGCAATAACGTCGTCTTTGATTCCCTCAATACCTTCCGAGAAAATATTGAACACTTTTTTGTGAGCACCATCCCCGAAATTAAACACCGCCTGCGCTCCAGAATTACTGATAATTTTCAAACATTCAACACGGGGTTTTCAAGTTGAATGGGTATATAACCGTTTTGTGGAGCTGATGTCAGAGATCCTTGAACCCTTGGCGGCTTTTATGCAAAGCCGCTGTGGTCAAAGTCGCGGAATTGCTTTTGTGGATTCCACTCCATTGCGGGTCTGTGAAAACATCCGCATTCCTCGGCATAAAACATTTAAAGAACAGGCTGGACGAGCCAAGAGTTCCACGGGCTGGTTCTATGGATTCAAACTGCATTTTATGATCAATGATTGCGGAGAAATACTATCTTTCTGTCTCACGCGGGGTAATGTGGATGACCGTACACCCGTGCCAAACTTAGTTAAGAGACTGATTGGTAAGTTGTTTGGTGATAGAGGCTATGTTTCCAAAAAACTCACCGAGTTATTGGCTGACCAAAACGTGGAATTGATTACTACCCTGAAAAAGAACATGAAACCCAAAGTCATAGCCGCATTTGACAAGTTGATCCTGCGCAAACGCAGCATTATCGAAACCATCAACGACCAATTGAAAAACACCTTCAACCTTGAACACTCTCGTCATCGTTCATTGAGAAACTTCGTCGTCAATGCCATCGCCTGCCTGGTCGCTTATTCCTATCAGAAAAAGAAACCTTCCCTCAATATCAACCATGCCGATTTGCTACCATTTGTGCAATAAAATTAGATCGAACTGAGGTTTACATACAATCTACCCAGCCCGAAAGACTGGGCTTTTTGTTGCACAGCGTTTGTAAATCATGATGTAATTGCGTGCTGCAAATTTGCGGTTCCCGAAAATAGACGGTTAAACTTCTCCAGTCTGCTGGAAATAGCATCTATAGATTCAGGGGCTAATGGTAAAATCCACTCCTCTAACTGAACGCTCGAATATGTCCCCTCACTACTCCCCGCTTATTTCTGCATTTGTCACCTTGGCATTGACGTTAATTTTGTCCTTAAACAAGGATGGCACGATTAAAGATATTCCCAATGAACGTTCTTTGCATACCGAGCCGATTCCGCGCGTGGGCGGTATTGCGATTATGGCGGGCATTTTATCGGGCTGGGTGCTGATGATTCGGGATTGGTCTTGGTGGATCGTGTTGCCGATGTTGGGTTTGTTTGCGATGTCGATGGTCGATGATATGCGTGGGCTAACCCCTAAAACGCGCTTGATGGGGCATTTTGTGGCGGCGAGTATTCTGCTGTTGGGTTCAAGCGTGCCGCTGATTTGGGTGCTCCCCGTGCTGTTGTTTGTGGTGTGGATGACCAATCTCTACAACTTTATGGATGGCTCAGATGGGCTGGCGGCGGGCATGGCGTTGTTCGGTTTTAGTATGTATGGTTTCGGGGCTTTAATGAGCGGCAAATTCCCTACCTTTGCCTTGATGTGCTTTTCCGTCGGGGGGGCAGGGCTGGCGTTTTTGTATTACAACTTCCATCCCGCCAAAGTGTTTATGGGGGATGCAGGGTCAATTCCGTTGGGATTTTTAGCAGCTGCGTTTGGGGTGTACGGCTGGCAAGCGGATTGCTGGCCTATATGGTTCCCGATACTGGTTTTTTCCCCTTTCATCGTGGATGCTACCTTCACACTGTTGGCACGTTTCCGACGTGGCGAAAAGTTGTCTGAAGCACATCGTAGCCATTATTATCAACGCTTGGTGCAAAGTGGCTGGGGACACCGCAATACCGCGATTGTGGAATATATTGTGATGGGGTTGGTCGGTATCTCGGCATTGTGGGGCATTAAGCAAAACACCACCGAGGTATTGAATCTATTTGCGTGGTGGGGTGCGATTTATTTGGGATTGTCGATGTGGGTGGATAAACGTTGGAAGCAACATCAAGCCGCACTGGTTAGCACGACTTCTGTCCCACCCGTGAATGAATAATTGTCCGTGTCATTTTCTGATGTCATGTTTGGACGTGCCAGAATGAATTTTGGAATGCTATGTTGAATCAATCTCGTCTTCGTACTTTATTGGCGGTGGGGCATGATATTTTTGCGATTATTCTGGCGTGGAGCTTGGCGTATTTGCTGCGTTTCAATTTGGAATTGCCCCCAGATTACTTTTTAGAGTTACTTGCTACCCTGCCTTGGGTCGCGCCATTGCAATGGTTTATTTTTTGGCAGTCTGGACTTTACAAGGGGATTTGGCGATATGCCAGCTTGAATGATCTGCGCCGTATCGTCTTGGCGGTGTTATTTGCTGCCGCGATGATTCCCTTTGTATTGTGGATGTTGCGTACTGATCTGGTCGTGCCGCGCACTGTTTTAGTATTGAATCCCTTGTTGCTGATGTTGATGATGGGCGGCAGTCGTTTGATTTATCGTATGTGGAAAGAAAGTGGTTTATACGGTTCGTTCAAATTATCAGCCGAGCCTGTGTTGGTGCTGGGTGCAGGCGATGCGGCGGTAAGCTTATCTAAGGAGCTCGCTAAGAATCCTGCTTGGCAGCTGGTGGGTTTCTTAGATGACTCGGATAATCGCCAGAACTGCATACTCAATGGCACTAAAGTGTTGGGACGCTTGGATGAGTTGCCACATTGGGTTCAGCACTTTGGCATTAAGCGCGTCATTATCGCGATGCCCACGCAGACTCATTTGCAACGTAAGCGCGCGATCCAGTTGTGCCATGAGGCGGAAGTGCAGCCCATGACGGTTCCTTCTTTTGATGATTTGATGAGCGGAAAAGTGGCGGTGTCGCAACTGCGCGCCATTGAGCTAGATGACTTGTTGGGACGCGATCCCGTGTCGCTGGATACGGCTGGACTGCATAGCTTGTTGACCGACCATGTGGTGTTGGTGACAGGCGCGGGCGGGTCGATTGGTTCAGAAATGTGTCGGCAAGTCGCACGATTTAATCCCGCCAAACTAGTGCTTTTTGAGCAAAGTGAATTTGCGCTTTATACCTTGGAGCAGGAGTTGCAGCAGACTTTTCCGCTGCTTAATTTCATTTGTTTAGTGGGCGATATACGCGATTCAGCGCGGGTAAGTGAAGTGTTGGAACAGCAACAGCCGCGTGTCTTGTTTCATGCGGCTGCTTATAAACATGTTCCCATGATGGAACAAAATAATGCATGGCAAGCGATACGCAACAATGTGCTGGGTACGTGGACGATTGCGCGTGCGGCTCAGCTGCATGGCATTGAAAAATTTGTGATGATTTCCACTGACAAAGCGGTGAATCCCACCAATGTCATGGGTGCGTCTAAACGCTTGGCGGAGCTGGTTTGCCAATCCTTACAATTTCCCAGTGGCAATGTGCGTGCAGGTGGAACGCGTTTTGTGATGGTGCGGTTTGGCAACGTATTGGGCAGCACGGGCAGTGTGATTCCAAAATTCCGCGCGCAAATTGCCCAAGGCGGGCCGATTACCGTTACCCATCCCGACATTACGCGTTATTTCATGTCCATCCCCGAAGCGGCGCAATTGGTGCTGCAAGCAGGGCTGATGGGGCAAGGTGGTGAAATTTTCGTATTGGATATGGGTGAGCCAGTTAAAATCGTTGACCTCGCCAAAGACTTGATACGGCTGTCAGGCCTAAGCGAAGAGGACATCAAAATTGAATTCTCTGGGCTGCGACCTGGCGAAAAACTCTATGAAGAACTGTTGGCAGACAATGAGCATACTTTACCTACTCCCCATCCTAAATTACGCATCGCACAAGCTCAGCAAGCTGATGCTGCATGGTTGATGCGTTTATTGGATTGGACGGAGGCGACATCGAAGCCCGATGCGCAAGTGCGTGCAGATTTACGCGGCTGGGTGCCAGAATATCGACCCGCTGAAAACTCAGCATCCACCTCGTAGGTGAGTGAGTTCCACGAGGATTTCATCAAATAGTGGGCGGTGAGCCACTTCGGTTTGGGTGCAGCGGTTTTGCAAGGCGCGCAAGGCGGCAAAGTTTGCATCGTGTATCGCATCGCAGCGATCTAGCAATTCTTCCAGCAAACAGCCAAAAGCACGCACTTCTAGGCGTTGCAAGGCGGTGGTGTTTTCGTCGTGGGGTAAAAAAGACGCTGCCCCGAAATCGCCCAGCAACCCTTCGTCTTGCCCATCCCACAAAATGTTATGCCCATACAAATCGCCGTGCATCACGCCTTGGTCATGCAAATGCGCGACCGCGTCTGCGATGCAGCGCGCCAGTTGTATCGCGGCGGGCAAGGTAAATTGGGTGTCAGCGGGGTAACAGTCGCGAGTGCAAGAAACGAGGCTGGGTGGTTGGGCGAAATTGACAAACTGCGGCGGAATCAACGCCATAACCAAGCCCGCCGTGTGGTCGGGATGGTCGCCGACTTTGCCCAGCAGCGGAATCAAGCCCGAATGTGCCCCTGCCACGCAGCACGCCGCCTGTTCGCTGTGCGGTAAGCCGTCGCTGGTGACATCACCTTTGAAGACCTTAACCGCCACGGCGGTTTTTGCCCATTCAGCTTGGTAAATGATCCCTGATGCACCTTCTCCCAGCACGTGTTGAATCTCCAGCTCATGCCACGCAATTTTCGGCAAAGTCAGTTGCACCATTGCCGCCGCTTCATGCACATCGCTGCACGGATTACCCGAATACGCCAGCCACGATAAGCGCGGCAACGCCGACAACCAAGTGGGTAAAGTTTCAAAGCGATTCGCCGCGAGGCGGATCAATTCCAACTGGGTACACGCCGCCATTTCGTCAGGCAATTCCGTGAGTTGATTGCCTGACAACATCAATTTTTGTAAGTGCGTACAGCGTCCCAATTCGGCGGGCAAGGTAGTGAGTTGGTTGTCGGTCAAAATCAACCAACGCAATTTTTCGGGCAACGCCGCTGCGGGAACTTGGCGAATTTGATTGGCTTTAAACCCCACCATCTCCAAATTTGCACATCGTCCCAACACCGCAGGCAACTCGGTAAAGCGGTTGTCCGAACAGAAAATCACCTTGAGTTTGTGCAAACGCGGCAAATCATCAGGCAAACGCGATAAGGCATTGCCAGACAGATTCAAAACTTCCAAAGAATCCGCCAAGGAAAAAATTTCGTCAGGAAATTCGGTTAAACCGCATGACAAATCAAGGCGGGTAATGCCAGCTAATTCGCCAGCGAGGAGGGATGAAAGGGTGTGCATGGACAGAAAATGAAAGTAAGGTGGCAATAAGCAAAGCGCATGGCACCGTAGGGTTGTATCTCACATACGGCGAATCAACGAATGCGAAGCATGAAGGCTGCAATTATAGATACGGCCAGATTAGATTTAAACTTTTTCGCAGATAACTCTATGTGAAATATAGCGAAATTTCGCATATTTTTCAAACTTCACTTGGCCGAATCAATAGTTATTCCATTTCCTGTTCAATACAGCAAGAATGACGTAGGGTGCATTCCATGCACCATGGTGCGCACGGCGCACCCTACGATTTTTTTAATTTCACTTTTAAAATGAAATTGGAATTACGTTGGTTGACGAGATGATTTGTATCTATTTCATCAAGCGTGAATATTATGTTGTTGTGAATGTCATTGACAAGATTCGCCCTATTTTCAAAGATCGCACAAACATATTCTTTAAATTCTGAAACGGTCGTAATATTGTTAATTAGCGCAACTTGAACAGCACCTTGGCTTCGTGAAGAGCCATAAACCATGACTTTTTCATATAGTTCAAGCTTGTTTTTTGGAAAATCAACGCTTCTGAATCCAGAATGTACGGAGTTATTTCTGAAAACTCTAATTTCTTCAACAATATTTTTAAGTTTTTTGCCCCAGTAATCATATCTTGGATGGCTGTTGAGCGCGTCAAGAGTTGAAATAGATAATTCCTTCAGATTTTTCCCATTTGGAAACCCTAAGAACAAGCGTATTAGCCCACCTATATTATCGCTTTCGGATTCTTTAAAAAGGGCTTCCACAGAAAACCAGTAAAATAACACCTTGATCTGTTTGTTTTTTTCATGCTTTGCATTTCTCGCCCAATGTAAAGAGCGAAGATAGCGGGAACTTAAATCATTATTTTGCGATAAAACATAATTCGCCAGATCAAAACATTGAATGTTGTCGTGATGCACTACAAACGATAAGGATGAAGAAAATCCTTGTTTTTCTATAGGGGATGCTTTTCCGTCATCCAGATTCTTGATGTATCCTATATTGGACGTTTTAATGGACGAAATGGAAAACTCGATTGATTTTAAATCAAGAATTTCCGAAAATCTGTCCTCTGCCATATCAACGGCATCATTTATATTGTCGCCTTCAACGATAGTTGCAATTCTGGCGCATATCGAATAGTTGTCAAATTCTAAACGTTGACTTTTTGCTGATTCTCTTAGGATGGCTACTTCTGATTCAGATTCGGCGGTATGCGATCGAAGCTCAACTGATCCATAAACTAAAGTAGAAGGTAAGACGATACTTTGCGTATCCAAAATTTTTACCACCAAATATCTAGCCATTTTTGGCTCGCAATATAATTACGTCTATTAGTCGCCTAATTAAAATTATTCTGATTTCTCTTTTTGCACTTTCGCTAAGTGATATTTTCTTTTTGTTAAGGTAGTCGATTAAATTTGTGGCAATTGCGTAATTTTGTCGATTTATGCAAATCTCGACTATGGTTGTTAATTGTTCGTTATTTAATCTTTGCGATAAAAGATATTCGCAGCATCTTTCTGCTGCGGCATAGTTGTTCATGGAGTGATAAAACTTCAATTGGAAGGTTTGCAATTCTGTCTGTGCTGGATGTGATTCAAAAAGTAATGAATCAAAAATTTTTACTTCCTTCGGGTCAAATAGTTTTATGGCTAAAAAATAGCCAAGTCTTATAGTTGTACTGTTATTGCCTTTGTCTTTGTATAAAATATCAAAAAAGTGCTTTGCCTCTAAAAGCCTGCCTTTTTCAATTAGCTTGTTAATGTAGTCCGTTAATCGCTTAGCATATTTTGGATGTTCTTTCGGCGTCCTACGAAATTTTTCTTCAATAGCTTCCAAAGATTGGCTCCAAAAAGAGGGCGATTGTGAAATAAGGAGTAAGTTTGTTCAAACACGGCACATATATCAAACTACCTGCCGATTAAATCACCATCAACGAATCGTTTTGTACGACTACCCTTCGTGCAATCTGATTGCAGGCAGAATTAAACGCCTTATCCCATGCTTTGACAAGCGTTATTCAGAAGAGAAACGGTACAGAACGCAAGGTGCTCGCCGCCCACCTTGATGGACAGATATGCTGATAAGTCGACAGGTCTTAGCAAATCTCGCAGCCTTCCATCGTAACATTAAGTTTGTATCGCATTCCTAACCTTAAGCAACTTATGCGCGTATAACGGTTTTTCCTGAATCGCTGGGTCATGGTATGATTACGCCCAATGCTGTTTTCGTTTTTTATTGTCAAATTGGGTAGCCATTAGGGTAAAAAAGCCAAAACTGTCGTCGTAAACCATTGCTTTGTGGGTGAAATGGCCGTGGAAGATCGCCTTAAAGGGGGGCTTCCTCGGTCTTTCGTTTCGCTCGTATCAAAATTAACTTCAATCTCAAGGAAATATTATGTCCAGTGTCGAAACTGTGAGCGTGTTAGAACGTCGTTTAAGCGCATCCATTCCCCAATCCTCCCTTGGCGGTGAAATCGCTGCACGCCTGAAAAAAATCGGTCGTACTGCAAAAATCTCAGGATTCCGCCCAGGCAAAGTGCCGATGAATTTGTTGGAAAAATACTATGGCAGTGAAGTGCGTCAAGAAGTATTGGGCGAGGCATTGCAACGTTCATTTGGCGAAGCAGTTGAAGCACACAAATTGAATGTGGCAGGACAAGCTTCCTTCGAAGTGACCGCTTATACCGCTGATGCAGTGGAATATAACGCGACTTTTGAAGTGTATCCAGAAGTGACGATTGGCGATGTCGCTGCACAGAGCGTAAAGCGTACTGTTTACGAATTGGCTGATAGCGATGTTGAAAATACCATTGCGACATTGCGTAAACAACGTGCGGTTTTTGTTGATGTCGCACGCGCTGCGCAAGACCAAGACAAAGTGACGGTGGATTTCTCAGGTGTGTTGGAAGGTGTGGTGTTTGAAGGTGGCGAAGCGACGGATTACCCCGTGCAACTGGGTCAAGGTCGTATGTTGCCTGAGTTTGAAGCGGCGATTATTGGCATGAATATCGGCGAAAGTAAATCATTCGACATGACTTTCCCTGAAGATTACCATGGCAAAGATGTGGCGGGTAAGTTGGTGACATTTACCATCAAGCTAAACAAAGTTGAAGCTGCACAATTGCCCGAGCTGGATGCCGAGTTTGTTAAATCCATCGGGATTGAAGATGGCGATGTCAGCAAATTAGAAGGCGAAATTCGTAGCAATTTGCAACGCGAATTGAATCGCCGCCTGAAATTCATCAACAAAAAAGCTGCCATGGATGCGTTGTTGGCTGCGACTGCTTTGGAAGTGCCTAAGGCGGTTGTGGAATGGGAAGCGGAATCCTTGATGGAGCAAACTGTACGCAATATGTCTGAACGTGGCGTTTCTACCCAAGGTATGAAGTTGCCTGTGGAAATGTTCAAAGAAGAAGCAACCCGTCGTGTACAGCTGGGTCTGATTCTGCAAAAACTGGTCGAGCAACACAATTTGACTGGCACGGATGAACAAGCAAAATCGCACATTACAGATTACGCACAAAGCTTTGACAATCCAGAGCAAGTGATTGAATGGTATCTGTCCAATCCAGAGCAAATGCGCGAAGTGAAAGATGTTGTCACAGAAGAAAATGTCACTGCATGGGTGATGAGTCAAGCGCAAGTGACTGACCAAGTGGGCGAATTTAGCGAACTGATGGGAAATAACTAACATGTTGCGCGACCTGAGTCTGGCGAGTGAGTTTGCCCCACAAAATATCGGCATGATTCCGATGGTGGTGGAAACCAGTGGGCGTGGTGAACGGGCGTACGATATTTATTCCCGTTTGCTGAAAGAGCGCGTGGTGTTTTTGGTGGGCGAAGTGAACGATCACAGTGCCAATCTGATTGTGGCGCAAATGCTGTTTTTGGAATCGGAAAACCCTGAAAAGGACATCCACTTGTATATCAACTCGCCAGGCGGGTCGGTAACGGCTGGGATGGCAATTTACGACACCATGCAGTTTATCAAGCCACACGTGAGCACCTTGTGTATTGGGCAAGCAGCGAGCATGGGTGCGTTTTTGCTGACTGCTGGTGAAAAAGGTAAGCGTTTCTGCTTGCCGAATTCCCGCGTGATGATACATCAGCCTTTAGGCGGTTTCCGTGGACAAGCTTCAGACATTGAAATCCATGCGCGTGAAATTTTGTATTTGAAACAAAAATTGAATCAAATGCTGGCGGATCACACAGGTCAAACTGTGGAAACGATAGAACGTGACACGGATCGGGATAACTTCCTGAGTGCGGCAGATGCAGTGAAATACGGCTTAGTGGATCAGGTGTTGAACAAGCGTGGTTAAGTCGCACTGCGAAATCAGCACAGTTTGAATAAGTGGTCTATTTTTTGCTTTAACAGGCTATATGATTAACAAAAAGGTTGTGCGATGACTGACAAGAAAAAATCGGATGAAAAGTTGCGCTATTGCTCATTTTGCGGCAAGAGCCAGCACGAAGTCAAAAATCTGATTGCAAGTGAAACGGCGTTCATTTGTGATGAATGTGTGTCGGCGTGTAATGACATTATTCGTCAGGAGTTGCAAGAAGCGGTTAGTACGCTTCCTGCACACGTCGTTGAAGCGGCTTTGCCTACGCCCAAAGAGATATGTGCGTCGCTTGATGACTATGTGATTGGTCAGGAAAAAGCTAAACGCATACTTTCTGTGGCGGTGTACAACCATTACAAACGCTTGAAAAGTGATTTGAACGACGGGGTTGAGCTGGCTAAGAGCAACATCTTGTTGGTAGGTCCTACGGGTTCAGGTAAAACTTTGCTGGCGCAAACACTGGCGCGTTTGTTAAACGTCCCCTTTGTGATGGCGGACGCTACTACTTTGACTGAGGCAGGCTATGTCGGTGAAGACGTTGAAAATATCATCCAAAAATTGTTGCAAGCGTGCGATTACGATGTGTCTAAAGCAGAGCGCGGGATTATTTATGTGGATGAAATTGATAAAATTTCACGTAAATCAGACAACCCATCGGTCACGCGCGATGTGTCAGGCGAAGGTGTGCAACAGGCGTTACTGAAGTTAATCGAAGGCACGAAGGCTTCTATTCCGCCGCAAGGTGGGCGTAAACACCCAAATACGGAGTGTATGGTTGTTGACACAACTAACATTTTGTTCATTTGCGGTGGGGCGTTTGATGGGCTGGAAAAAGTGATTCGCAATCGTTCTGTCAAAGCGGGGATAGGATTTGGTGCCACGATCGTCAATAAGGATGAGCGTCAAACAGGCGAAACCCTGCGCGATGTCGAACCTGAGGATTTAATTAAATTTGGTTTGATTCCTGAGTTTGTAGGGCGGCTGCCCGTGGTCGCAAGCTTGATGGAACTGGATGAAGCTGCGCTGGTGCAGATTCTGACCGAACCTAAAAATGCCCTGACCAAGCAATACCAGAAGCTCTTGGCGATGGAAAATGTCACCTTAGAGTTTGAAGAGGGTGTGCTACAAACGATTGCGCGCAAAGCGTTGGCGCGCAAAACGGGCGCACGTGGATTGCGCTCCATTATGGAGCATGCATTGCTGGATGTGATGTTCGATCTACCCTCCATTGATAATGTCAGCAAGGTGTTGTTGACTCAGAAGGGGGCGACGGATGAAATTCATTCTACCTTGGTTTATAAGGATGTAGCACAGGCGGCTTAGTCTTAAAAATGGGGCTGGTTTTCAAATCGCCCTAAATACTTGCTTTAACCAACGATCTTAGTTGGGGAAGCTTGAATTTTCTCAAGTGATCCCCACCTAGTTTTCCGACTTCACCAATAGGTTATTGCCATGTCTGAACAAAATACCGTCCCTTCCTTTACCACCCACCCGCTATTGCCCTTGCGCGATGTGGTGGTGTTTCCCCACATGGTTATCCCCCTGTTTGTCGGGCGCGTTAAGTCTATTCAAGCACTTGAGCGGGCGATGGCAGAAAGCAATGGCATTGTGTTGGTCGCACAAAAATCAGCCGCTAAGGACGATCCTGTCACTGAAGATTTATATCCGATTGGTTGTCTCGCTAATATCTTGCAAATGTTGAAGCTTCCCGATGGCACGGTCAAAGTGTTGGTCGAAGGAACTAAGCGTATTGCGGTTCAGCGCGTGTTTGACGCAGGTGGTTATTTTGAAGCTGAGGTCAATGTCATTGCTGTCGAAGAAGGCAGCAGCAGTGAAACAGAAGCGATGCGCCGCGCGCTGTTAGCACAGTTCGATCATTATGTTAAGCTCAATAAAAAAATTCCCCCTGAGTTGCTGACCTCGATGAGCGGCATTGAAGATCTAGGACGGCTGACTGACAACATCGTGGCGCATTTGCCATTGAAGTTGGAGGCCAAGCAAGCTGTGCTGGAAATTATTGATGTACGCAAGCGTCTGGAGCATTTGCTGGGCTTGCTGGAAGCGGAAATTGATATTCTGCAAGTCGAAAAACGCATTCGCGGTCAAGTGAAGCGGCAGATGGAAAAAAGCCAACGCGATTACTACCTCAATGAACAAGTCAAAGCCATACAAAAAGAGCTGGGCGAAGGCGAAGATGGTTTGGATCTCGATGAATTAGAGAAAAAAATCAAAGCAGCACACATGCCGAAAGAAGCGAAAGCCAAGGCAGAAGCTGAACTGAAAAAGCTGCGCATGATGTCGCCTATGTCCGCAGAAGCCAGTGTGGTGCGGAATTACATTGACGTGTTGATCGGGCTGCCGTGGAAGAAAAAGACCAAAATCAGCTCGGATTTGAAGCAAGCACAAGTAGTGTTGGAAGAAGATCATTACGGCCTGGATAAGGTTAAAGAGCGCATTCTGGAATACCTCGCCGTGCAACAGCGCGTTGACAAATTGAAAGCCCCGATTTTGTGCTTGGTTGGTCCTCCTGGTGTGGGTAAAACCTCGCTGGGGCAGTCTATTGCCCGCGCCACCAATCGCAAGTTTGTGCGGATGTCCTTGGGCGGGGTGCGTGATGAATCCGAGATTCGGGGTCATCGCCGTACTTACATTGGGTCGATGCCAGGGAAGATTTTGCAGAATATGAGCAAAGTGGCGGTGAAGAATCCGCTGTTCTTGCTGGATGAAGTCGACAAAATGGGCATGGACATGCGCGGTGATCCATCGTCGGCATTGTTGGAAGTCCTTGATCCTGAGCAAAACGGCACTTTTGTCGATCATTACGTCGAAGTGGAATATGACTTGTCAGACGTGATGTTTGTGGCAACAGCGAACAGTTTGAACATTCCAGATGCTTTGCTGGATCGCATGGAAATTATTTTTGTCTCCAGTTATATGGAAGACGAAAAAATCAACATTGCCACACGTTATCTCGTCCCGAAAGCGATTAAGAACAATGGCTTGAAGCCCGAAGAAATTAGCATTGCCGAAAGCGCGCTACGCGACATCGTGCGCTATTACGTGCGCGAAGCAGGTGTTCGCGGACTGGAGCGCGAGATTTCCAAAATTTGCCGCAAAGTCGTTAAAGCCTTGTTACTCAAAGACGGTGGTGGCAAAATCACCATCACTTCGCGTAATTTAGATAAATACTTGGGCGTGCGCCACTATTCTTATGGCGTAGCGGAAAAACACAACCAAGTGGGGCAAGTTACGGGGCTGGCATGGACCGAGGTGGGCGGTGAGTTGCTCACGATTGAAGCAGCCGTGTTGCCAGGTAAAGGCAAGACTACGACCACAGGCAAGCTGGGTGACGTGATGCAAGAGTCGATTCAAGCGGCTTTGAGTGTAGTGCGCAGTCGTGCGAAACGCTTAGGTATTGATGAAGATTTCTATCACAAGACCGATTTGCATATTCACTTGCCTGAAGGCGCGACCCCTAAAGATGGTCCCAGTGCGGGGGTGGGCATGTGTACCGCGCTGGTTTCTGCTTTGACGGGCATCCCTGTGCGTGCAGATGTCGCCATGACGGGTGAGATTACCTTGCGGGGTGAAGTATTGCCGATTGGTGGATTGAAAGAGAAATTACTGGCAGCTCAGCGCGGCGGGATTAAAACCGTCCTGATCCCCATTGAGAATGTAAAAGATCTGGCAGAAATTCCTGACAAGGTGAAAAACAGCTTGGATATTCACCCAGTTAAATGGGTCGAGGAGGTGCTGGATATTGCATTAGAGCGCAAACCCGTTCCATTAGCGGAAATTATCGAAACAAAACTGATTGGGGAATTAGTGTCTGAAGCATCACCTCAAGCGGCGAGCGAGGTGGTTAAGCATTAGATTTGGTGTGTTGCGTGGCTTGTATGCAACTATTTAATCTATTCGCTTGACCAAAGTCATGTTGCCTTGATATAAAGCCGCTTGGCTAGGGACAACCTATTTTAAAACCAAAACAAACAACAGAAGAGGAGTTTTACTGTGAATAAGTCTGATCTGATTGATGCAATTGCTGCATCTGCTGATATTTCCAAGGCAGCAGCAGCACGTGCCCTTGATGCTACTGTCGAATCTATTAAAGCTGCCTTGAAAAATGGTGACACCGTTAATCTGGTGGGTTTTGGTACATTTAAAGTAGGTGAGCGCGCAGCCCGTAATGGACGTAATCCGAAGACTGGCGAAACGATCCAAATCGCCGCAGCAAAAATTCCTAAATTTTCTGCTGGTAAAAGTTTAAAAGATGCTGTAAACTAGCATTTCTTAGTCGGGTGCTTAGCTCAGTTGGTAGAGCACCGCCCTTACAAGGCGATTGTCGGCGGTTCGACCCCGTCAGCACCCACCAGACTAAAACGAGTACAGGAGTGGTAGTTCAGTTGGTTAGAATACCGGCCTGTCACGCCGGGGGTCGCGGGTTCGAGTCCCGTCCACTCCGCCAAATTAAAGGCGAACGAAAGTTCGCCTTTTTTCATACCTGTCGTTTATAAATTTGCTTAGGATATTCCACCATGTTCGATTTCGTCCAAGAAAGAAAACGTTTCGTACAAATTGTTTTGTTGTTGATTATTCTACCGTTTGCTTTTTTTGGTGTGGATTCTTATAACAAATCCAATCAGTCCGCAGCACTAGCAACCGTAAATGGTTCAGAAGTCAGTGCACAAGAATTTGAAAATGCTCTGCGTCAGCAACAAGACAGGATGCGTCAAATGCTGGGCGCGAATTATGATGCCGCTATGTTTGAAACACCAGAAATCAGAAAAGCCGTGTTAGATGGTTTAGTCGGTCAGAAATTACTGATGGCAAATGCCAAATCTGCAGGACTCACTGTCACCGACGAGCAAATTGCAGAGGTGATTGGTGGGGTAGAGGTGTTTCAAGAGAATGGTAAGTTCGATAAGAAGCGTTATCAAACCGTATTGTCGAATAAAAACATGTCGCCGCTGATGTTTGAAGCGCAGGTTCGCGATGATTTGCTGTCGCAACAATTACGTGAGGTTTATATCCAAAATGGCTTTATTGCTAACGCCACCACGGACAACATTATTCGTTTGAATGAACAACAACGCGTCGTAAGTGTTGCCACCGTGTCCTTCCAGGATTTTATGGCGCAGACGAAAGTGGACGAAGCGGCTGTGAAACAGTATTACACCAAAAATGCCAAAGAATTTGAAGTGCCTGAACAAGCCAAGGTGGAATACGTCAAATTTTCGGTTGCTAATTTGATGGATAAAATCGACATTCCATCCGCAGATGCGCAGAAGTACTACGATGCACATGTTAAAGAGTTTGAGATGGCAGAGCAACGTCAAGCTGCTCACATCCTAATTAGTGCCGCTGCAGATGCACCTCAAGCGGTGCAAGATGCCGCTAAGGCTAAAGCCGAGCAGCTGTTGCAACAAGTAAAGCAAAATCCTGCCAGCTTCGCTGAATTGGCGAAAGCGAATTCGCAAGATCCTGGTTCAGCAATGAATGGTGGTGACTTGGGTTTCTTTGGCAAAGGGCAGATGGTTAAACCTTTTGAAGATACGACTTTCTCGTTGAAAACGGGTGAAATCAGCGGTCTGGTAAAATCTGACTTTGGTTATCACATCATTAAGTTGGTCGCTATTAAACCTGCGAGCGTTTCTACATTTGCTGAAGTCAGTGCGGAAATCATCAGTAAGTTGCGTGAGCAAAAAGCCGCAGATCAGTTTGCTGAGTTAGCGGATAAATTCAATAACACCGTTTATGAACAAAGTGACACACTCAAGCCCGCCGCCGAGTTAGTGAATGGAAAAATCGAACAAAGCGACTGGCTATCCGCGAAGATGACACCGACAGGATTTTGGACCTCAAAAATGTTGCAAGCCGTTTTCAGTGAGGATGTGCTGAAAAACAAACGCAACAGCGTGGCAACAGAAGTTGCGCCGAATACCTTGGTCGCAGCACGTATGCTGGAACACAAGCCTGCCAGTGTTCGTCCCTTGGCAGAAGTGCAAGCAGCAATTCAACAAACATTGATGCGTAAGCAAGCGATTGAGCTGGCGATTAAACAAGGTAAGGCTCAGTTAGCAGAGCTGCAAAAAGGTGGAACCCCCACCGTGCAATGGGCAGAAGCCAAAGCGGTGAGCCGCGCGCAGCGTTCGAATTTTGATGCAGCACTGACACGTCAAATTTTCCAAGTGAATCAAGCGAAATTACCCCAAACTGTGGGCGCAGAAACTGCTGACGGCTTTACCTTAGTTCGTGTTGATGCGATCAAAGAGGCAGAAAAGGTTGAAGATGGTAAACGGGTGCGTTATGCAGAGCAATTGCGCAAAATGATAGGTGAGGAAATCTACCGTGCCTATATGGAAGATGCTAAGCAACATGCCACCATTAAGTCAAATTTACCTGCAACGCCAGCAGCAAAACCCTAATAAACGCGAAAGGTGATGCGCTGCGTCGCAGCTTAGTGAAAGGTGAAATGTAGAAGCGTCACTTCGTTTCACTTTTCACGTTTCACCCATCAGGCTGTTTTTTTAACGAAAACAGCCTTTGTCGTTACAGAATACTGAAGTCTTGATTGCGCCCAGTGCAAAAAATGGTTATATTCACCCCATGCACTTCTCACGCCAAATCTCCCAGCTTCACTCCACCTTCAGCTTGCTTGCCGCGCTGCTGCTGCGTCGCGCAGACTAATTACACTTCCCTCGTATTTTAACGCATTTGCCCATTAGGGTTGAATTGCGCGTATCTGTATCTATTTAAAAAATTCAAACTGGAGTTTTAGCATGAACAATCAATTGATTATTTTTGACACCACGTTGCGCGATGGGGAGCAAAGCCCAGGTGCAGCGATGACACGCGAAACTAAAATTCGCATTGCGCGCCAATTGGAAAAGTTGGGTGTGAACGTGATTGAAGCAGGTTTCGCCGCCGCCAGTCCTGGCGATTTTGCAGCGGTGCGTGCAGTAGCGGAAACCATTAAAGACGCAACGGTGTGTTCCTTGGCTCGCGCCAGTGAAAACGATGTGCGTCGCGCTGGCGAGGCGATTACCCCTGCGAAATCAGGACGTATCCATACTTTTATCGCCACCAGCTCCATACATATGCAGCACAAATTGCGTATGTCGCCCGATCAAGTCGTGGAACGCGCGGTGCAAGCGGTGAAATGGGCTTTGGAATACACCGATGATGTCGAATTCTCAGCCGAAGATGCCGTGCGTTCTGACATGGATTTCTTGGTAAAGATTTTTGACGAAGTCATTAAAGCAGGGGCAACGACCTTGAATGTGCCTGACACTGTCGGCTATTCCATTCCCGCTGCTTGGGGAGAGCGCATGCGAGATTTGATCGTTCGCGTCCCCAATTCGGATAAAGTCATTTGGTCCACGCATTGCCATAACGACTTGGGTTTGGCGGTAGCGAACTCCTTATCGGCGGTGATGAATGGCGCGCGCCAAGTGGAATGTACTATCAATGGTTTGGGTGAACGTGCGGGCAATGCTTCCTTGGAAGAAGTCGTCATGGCGGTTAAAACGCGTCGCGATGTCTTCAATTTGGACACCCGCATCGACACCACTCAAATCGTACCGACTTCCAAGCTCGTCTCCAGCATGACGGGGTACCCCGTGCAGCCTAACAAAGCCATCGTGGGCGCGAACGCCTTTGCCCACGAATCGGGCATCCATCAAGATGGTGTGTTGAAGCATCGCGAAACTTACGAAATCATGCGCGCAGAAGATGTGGGCTGGAATGCCAACAAATTGACCTTGGGCAAATTGTCGGGACGTAATGCCTTGCGCTCACGCTTCACCGCCTTGAATGTCGAGTTCCCCAGCGATGAGGCATTTAACGTGGTTTTTCAACGCTTCAAAGAGCTTGCTGACCGTAAATCAGATATTTTTGACGAAGACTTGCAAGCTTTGGTGAGTGATGAGGCGATTGCACAAGTCAAGGAGCATTACCGCTTGGTTTCCTTGCGCGCGCATTCTGAAACTGGCATTTTGCCCGTGGCAAGCGTAATTATCTACATAGGTGATGTGGAATGCCAAGCCGAAAGTCAAGGTGGTGGTCCTGTTGATGCGGCCTTTAAAGCCATCGAAAGCATCGTGCAAAGTGGCACAGAATTGCAACTTTACTCGGTCAATAACATCACCAGCGGCACCGATGCGCAAGGTGAAGTGACGGTGCGTTTGTCAAAAAATGGTCGTATTGTAAATGGGCAAGGTGCAGATACGGATATTGTAGCTGCCTCAGTCAAAGCTTACCTTAACGGCTTGAATCGCTTGCACAGCAAGGATCATCGTGCACATCCACAGGTGTAATGGATCCTCTGTGCGCAAATTGATTAACTTTAAACCGATGACGTAAGTGATCGGTTTAAAGGCATGTATCTCAATGCCACCTAATTCATTAAGCATTTTAGTGAGTTAATTTGAGTAAACTGGTCAGTCTAGTTTAGAATGCGCTTCCTACGTTTTTGGGTAATCTCTCCTTGTCTTCATCTTCCTTGGTCGAAATTCGAGACCTTAATTTTGCCTACGACAAACGTGCCATCCTGAAAGGCATCAATATGACGTTTCCGAAAGGAAAGTTAATTGCCATTATGGGGTTGAGCGGTTGTGGAAAAACGACATTGTTGCGCCACATCGGCGGCGCGCTCACGCCCACCAAAGGCTACGTCAAAGTTGATGGGCAAATCATACATGAGTTAGATCAGGCTGGTTTGTATGCGATGCGGCGCAAAATGGGGATGTTGTTCCAGTTTGGCGCGTTGTTTACCGACATGTCGGTGTATGACAATGTGGCGTTCCAAATGCGCGAACACACCGATTTGCCTGAAGAATTGATTCACGATTTAGTACTCATGAAGCTCCACGCAGTGGGGTTGCGTGGCACCCATAGCCTGATGCCATCGGAATTGTCAGGCGGGATGGCAAGGCGTGTCGCTTTGGCACGTACCGTGGCACTTGATCCGATGTTGATTATGTATGACGAGCCTTTTGCTGGACTGGATCCAATTTCATTAACGGTAGTGGGCGATTTGATACGGCGTTTGAACGATGCCTTGGGCGCAACCTCGGTGGTGGTGACCCATGACGTGCAAGAGTCGCTGAAAATCGTGGATTACGTATATTTTATGGCGAACGGTGTCATCGTGGAGGAAGGTACGCCAGATGAAATCCGAAACTCCCAAAAAGATTGGGTGCGCCAATTTGTGCATGGCGAAATAGATGGACCAGTTCCGTTCCATTACCCTGGCGGGGATTACCGTCAGGATTTGAATTTAAAGGTTAAATAAAATGCCTGTTGCAAGAACCTTACGCGGCATTGGTCGCCGCACCATTGATGCCGTGTGGCGCATCGGATTGGCTACACGTTTTTTTGCACAAATCCTACTGTATTCAGGCAATAGTTTTCGGCGTTTCCACCTCATCGTCAGAGAGCTATTTTCTACGGGTGTCATGTCACTCATTATTATCGTGGTGGCGGGCTTATTCGTCGGCATGGTACTGGGCTTGCAAGGCTATGAAACACTAAAACGCTACGGCTCAGAGTCTGCGTTGGGTGTGATGGTGGCGTTGGGCTTGGTGCGCGAATTAGGACCTGTGGTTGCTGCGCTGTTATTTGCCAGCCGCGCGGGTTCGGCGATGACCGCTGAAATTGGCTTGATGAAAGCCACGGAACAAATTTCTGCGATGGAAATGATGGCAGTCAACCCTATAGCCCGCATCGTTGCGCCGCGTTTTTGGGCGGGGGTCATTTCCATGCCGTTATTGGCGGCCTTGTTTAGCGCGATGGGTGTGTTTGGAGGCTATTTTGTTGGCGTGGTGCAAATTGGTGTGGACGAAGGTTCATTCTGGTCACAAATGCAAGCTGCTGTTGATTTTAGGCACGATGTGATGAACGGCGTATTGAAGAGTTTTGTCTTTGGCACGGTCGTCACCATTATCGCTTTATTTGAAGGATATGATGCGCCGCCCACCGCAGAGGGTGTTTCAGGCGCAACCACCCGTACCGTTGTCACATCGTCTTTGGCGATTTTGATGCTCGATTTTATTTTGACCGCAATGATGTTTGGAGGAAGTTAAACAATGGAACGTACTACACTCGATTTATGGGTAGGCATATTTGTCGTGGCAGGCATTGCCGCGCTGGTCATGCTGGCGATGAAGGTCGGCAATCTCAGCACGTACAACGTATCGGAAACTTATCAAGTTCACGCTTATTTCGACAATATTGGTGGGCTGAAACCGAAAGCTTCTATCAAAAGCGCGGGCGTATTGGTGGGGCGCGTCACCGAAATCACATTAGATAGCACAACTTATAAAGCCAAAGTGACGATGAGCTTGGATAAACGCTATCAATTTCCTAAAGATACCTTTGCCAATATCAATACCGCAGGTCTACTGGGTGAACAATACATAGGCTTGAACCCTGGTGGCGATACCGAAAACTTGGCACCGAATGGTGAAATCAAAAGAACTCAGTCAGCGATGGTATTGGAAGACTTGATCGGGAAATTTATCTATAGCAAGGCTGAAGAACCAGCAAAGTAGTTAATTATTAAGGAGTAATAACATGAAACAATGGATTAAAATTTTGGTAGGTTTAATGTGCTGGGTCGGCATCGCCCATGCAGGCATTATGGCACCCGACGAGCTGATTAAAAGCACTAGCGACGAAGTGATTGCTATCATCAAGCAAGATAAAGAGATTCAATCAGGCAACCAACAAAAGATCGTGGCCTTGGTCGATGAGAAGTTGTTGCCACATTTTAACTTCCAACGTATGACACAATTGGCAGTGGGCAAGGCATGGCGCACTGCCACACCTGAGCAAAAGCAAACGCTTATCACGGAGTTTCATAACTTATTGGTTCGCACCTATGCTAAAGCGTTTAGCTCCTATCGTGACCAAAGCGTGGATGTTAAACCGCTTAGAATGTCTGATGCAGATGACGAAGTTACAGTTAAAACCAATATCATCAAACCCAATGGATCGGCACTTTCAGTTAATTATGAAATGCAGAAAACCAAAGACGGTTGGAAAGTTTTTGATTTGTATATTGAAGGTGCAGGATTAGTCCCTACGTATCGCAATAGTTTTTCCACAGAAATTGAAAAAGGTGGACTGGACGGACTGATTAAGGTGCTAAAAGAGAAAAATGCCTCTGCAACTAAGGGCAACTCAAAATGATGACGCAGGAAGGGGAACGCTTCATCATGCGCGGTTCACTGAATATGGAGACCGTTCCAGCCTTGTTTAATCAAGGCTTGGAGCAGTTGTCGCAAGGCAATCTAACAGTCGATTTTTCCAAAGCCGAAACGATTGATTCAGCTACTGTCAGTATGTTGCTTGGTTGGGTTCGTGCTGCACAATCCAAACAACGTCAATTAAGCGTGCATGGTTTACCTGAAAATTTGATTAGCCTCGCGACCTTGTACGGCGTGGCGGATTTGCTGCCCACTCACTAACCTCGTGTTCGAATTCTCGTCGTCTCTCAAGGCTTCGTTTATTAACACTATTACTTGTCACTATTATGGTCACCCCTGAAAGCATTCAACTCAACATTGCCCAAAATATGGTCACGCAACACTTAACGGTGGTGGGTGACGGTCAGCATTTTGAAGCGGTGGTGGTCAGTGACGCATTTGAAGGCAAAAGCCGTATCCAGCGTCATCAACTGGTTTTTAAAACATTGGGGGATAGAATGCGAGAAGAAATTCATGCCTTATCCATCAAGACCTTCACTCCGCAAGAATGGGCAGCTCGCCCTTCGCAACTTTGATTAAAGCCACTTAAACCATGCAAAAACTTGCCATTCAAGGTGGTACACCGCTTCACGGAGAAGTCCGAATTTCAGGCGCAAAAAATGCCGCACTGCCGATTATGTGCGCCAGCTTATTGACCTCAGATGACTTCCAGCTGACTAATTTGCCTGACATGCACGATGTCGCCACCATGGCGAAATTGCTGCAATACATCGGCGTGCGGATCAGTAGCGATGCGCAATCGACACACTTCAATGGTGCGAATCTCGACAAACTCGAAGCTCCATACGATATGGTCAAAACCATGCGTGCGGCGATTCTGGTGTTGGGGCCGTTGGTTTCGCGCTTCGGTGAGGCTCGCGTATCACTACCTGGCGGTTGCGCCATTGGCTCGCGCCCCGTGGATTTGCATATCAAAGGCTTGCAAGCGATGGGTGCGGAAATTCACATCGAACATGGCTATATTCACGCCACGGCAAAACGCCTGAAAGGGGCGCGTATTTGCTTCGATTTGGTCAGTGTCACAGGCACAGAAAATTTGATGATGGCGGCGACCTTAGCGGACGGCATCTCTATTTTGGAAAATGCCGCACGTGAGCCCGAAGTGGTGGATTTAGCCAATTGCCTAATCGCTATGGGCGCGAAAATCACAGGTGCGGGCAGCGACATTATTCACATTGAAGGCGTGGAAAAGTTGCATGGTGCGGCGCACGATGTGATGCCAGATCGTATCGAAAGTGGCACGTTTTTAGTCGCCGCAGCCGCAGCGGGTGGCAACATCATGCTGACGCACAGCCGTGCTGACACCTTTGACAATGTGTTGGACAAACTGCGTGAGGCAGGTGCGGACATCACCGTATCGGGCAGCAATATCAACTTGGTGATGCATAAGCGTCCGACAGCAATCAATGTGCGCACCGCACCTTACCCCGCTTTTCCCACCGACATGCAAGCACAATTTATGGCGTTGAACACCATTGCGCAAGGCAGTTCTATTGTGGTGGAAACCATCTTTGAAAATCGCTTTATGCATGTCCAAGAACTACGCCGCCTCGGTGCGCAAATTGACGTGGAAGGCAATACGGCTGTCATTACAGGCTGCGATCATCTCGAAGGCGCAACGGTGATGGCGACGGATTTACGCGCCTCCGCTTCGCTGGTGATTGCGGGCTTGGTTGCCCAAGGCGAAACGATCATCGACCGCATCTACCATCTGGATCGTGGCTATGAACAGCTAGAAGCCAAATTGTCCGCGCTGGGCGCGCAGGTTCGTAGAATTCGATGAATCGAATTCGGTGAAAAGTGAAAGGTGAGAAGTGAAACGTAAGGGGGTGGGGAGCGTAAAGTGCATGGGTGAGATGAGGCGGTTTTGTTTCAATTCTCACTTGAGTCGCCAAACGATTCCAACTTTTCGTGAACGCGGAGAAACGAAGCCGTATTGTTTCGCCTTTCACTTGAGCCGCAAAGCGGCGAGTCACTTTTCACGTTTCACCTAAGCGAAGCGCGTCACCTTTAACATTTCACCACAAAAAACCATGATTACCATCGCTTTATCCAAAGGTCGTATTTTTGAAGAAACCATGCCGCTGCTCAATGCCGCAGGCATACAAGCACTGGAAGACCCAGAATCCTCCCGCAAGCTGATACTGCCCACCAACCGCGCCGACGTGCAGCTGATTATCGTGCGCGCTTCTGACGTGCCCACTTATGTGCAGTATGGCGCGGCGGACATGGGTGTGGCGGGCAAAGATGTGCTGAATGAACATGGTGGCATGGGCTTGTATCAACCGCTGGATTTGAACATCGCCAAGTGCCGCATGATGGTCGCGGTACGCGATGATTTCGACTACGAAGCTGCCGTCAAACAAGGCGCAAGGTTACGCATCGCCACTAAATATGTACAAACCGCCCGCGATCACTTTGCGGCAAAGGGTGTGCACGTCGATTTGATTAAACTTTATGGTTCGATGGAACTTGCTCCCTTGGTTGGGTTGTCTGATGCCATTGTGGACTTGGTCAGCAGCGGCAACACGCTTAAAGCCAACAACCTACGCGCAGTCGAGCATATCGCCGATGTCTCTTCGCGATTGGTGGTCAACCAAGCCGCGCTGAAACTCAAACGCAACCTAATCCAGCCCATGCTGGATGCCTTCGCCAGTGCCATTGTGAAATAAACCAACTCCTTCCCCCTAGCAGAGGGAAGGGCGGGATGGGGGTTGAAGGTTTGCATCTATACGATGATTTCCACCCCCACCCTAACCCTCCCCCTGCTAGGGTGAGGGAATCAATAGTGTCAAACTTTGGTTCAATTACTTAAGGAAAAAACATGCAAATTCGCCGCCTTTCCACCCGTGATGCCGATTTCGATAGCCAACTGTCCCACGTATTGGCGTTTGAAGAAAACGCGGATGAACAACTCGAAGCCACCGTTGCCGCGATTTTGAAAGACGTGCGCCAACGTGGAGATGCGGCCGTACTGGAATACACCGCCCGCTTTGACCGTCTGCCATTGGCGAATGCCGCCGCGATGGAATTGCCTAAGGAAGAGCTGCGCGTGGCATTTGAAACCTTGCCCACTGAACAACGCGCCGCCCTCGAAGCCGCAGCACTTCGCGTCACCAGCTATCACCAAAAACAAGTGCAAGCCTCGTGGAGCTACACCGACGAAGACGGCACGCTGTTGGGTCAACAAGTGACGCCCTTGGATCGCGTGGGTTTGTACGTCCCAGGAGGTAAAGCTGCTTATCCCTCGTCGGTGCTGATGAACGCCTTGCCCGCCAAAGTCGCGGGTGTGGCAGAGCTTATCATGGTCGTGCCTACACCCGACGGCATCAAAAACCAACTGGTATTGGCAGCGGCGTATTTGTCAGGCGTGGATCGCGTGTTCACCATCGGCGGCGCGCAAGCCGTAGCAGCCTTGGCTTACGGCACAGCGACCATCCCCAAAGTCGATAAAATCGTCGGGCCTGGCAACGCCTACGTCGCCTCCGCCAAACGCCGCGTATTCGGCACGTGCGGCATCGACATGGTGGCAGGACCGTCCGAAATTTTGGTGATTTGCGACGGGCAAACCAACCCCGATTGGATTGCCATGGACTTGTTCTCCCAAGCCGAACACGACGAACTCGCCCAAGCCATTTTGATTTCGCCCGATGCCGCATTCCTCGAAGCCGTCGCCGCTAGTGCAAATCGTTTGTTGGATCAGATGCCCCGCAAGGACATCATTCGCACTGCCCTCGAAAATCGCGGCGCGCTGATTCACGTCGCCGACTTGGACGAAGCCTGCCGCATCAGCAACCGCATCGCCCCCGAACATTTGGAACTCTCCGTCGAAGCCCCGCAAGACTATTTGCCCAAACTCAAACACGCAGGCGCGATTTTCATGGGACGCTACACCTCCGAATCCCTTGGCGACTACTGCGCAGGGCCCAACCACGTCCTCCCCACCTCAGGCACGGCGCGCTTCTCTTCCCCGCTCGGCGTATATGACTTCCAAAAACGCAGCAGCCTAATCCAAGTTTCCCCTAAAGGCGCGCAAAAGCTAGGCGACATCGCCGCGACCTTGGCATTTGGCGAAGGCTTGCAAGCGCACGCGCAATCGGCGTTGTATCGGAAGGGGTAGTTCGGGGGTGGGGGCAGTAAAAAGAGGTTGGAATCCACCTCGTTAGGGGAAATAGAGCATGGCTGCAATAAGCAATTCGGTTGTCCATCTAACGATGCGATTCCAGAAAACAGTTCTTTCGATTGGTACGGGGGTCACCTATCAATATGAGAATGAGTATTTCATCGTTACTGCTTGGCACAATTTGACAGGTCGTCATTCTGAGACGCTAAAGTGCCTGAGTAAAAATCAGGCTACTCCTGATAATGTTGTCGTTGCTCTTGCTGTAAGTTTTCCAGATTTCGGTGCAACTCGGCTTTCAATTACGCTTCCTTTGTTAGACGAGGAGAAGTCTCTATTTTTTGTGCATTCAGTAAACTGGCCGAGGATCGATGTGGCTGCTATCCCATTTGATCCCGCAGCAGATCATTTGTCTGAACTTCATCTTTCAACAGGAGAGAGAAGGGATATAAGGCTATCTCCGATAATGTCTATGCCCAACGGGACACGGTCTGAAATATGTCCCATACAGAAATACTTGGTTCCAGATGACGACGTAATTAAAAAATGGTTAGAGTCAGTAGAGGTTACTGAGGAATTGTTCATTCCAGGCTACCCACACAACATTCAAGATTATTATGCTCAACCAGTTTGGAAGCGTGCAACTGTCGCTTCGTCCGTCCAACTTGGGTGGGATCGGGAGCCAAAGTTTCTAGTTGATAGCGCATCCAAGAGCGGAATGTCTGGGTCTCCAGTTTTATATTACAATTCCAAAGGGGCTGTTCAAATATATGGAACTAGGTATCAATTCGGGAAAGATATTGCAATTTTGGTTGGGATTTACGTTGGTCGATTGGGAGTAGAGGGAGAGGCAGATCCTCAAATTGGCACCGTATGGAACCAGTCGGTAATAGCTGAAATCATTCAGGATAGATGTTTAGAGAAACTCCCGTCTGAAATCGAATTATCAAGTAATGAACTCTTGGCAGGTGCACTGCGCGTCTTAGCGGGTTACTCACGGAAAGGCCTAGAGAGTGTTAAAGATCCAGAAATGCCGTCAAGACACTATGCCTGCCATCAACTGATGAAGGATGTTAATGGACGATCATCACCTAAGCGTGCACTAGATGCCATACTGGAAGCGGCTGAAACATATGATGGGCCGTTCGTTCTGGAGTAGTAAATTCGATAATACAAGGTCGGGTTAGTGCAACCCGACATCGCCCAATCAGTTTGTTGGGTTACGGTCTATGACCTAATCCAACGCCATCATTTTCCTTAACTATCTGGAGAAAATATGCACACCACAACCTTTGAGATTCGCCCTGACTTGAGGGTGCAACTGGATCATTTGGCAATGGAAGTTCACCGTAGTGAAAACGAGTTAGTGAACGAAGCTGTGTCGCTGTATCTGGCGCAACAACATCGAATTATCAAGCGCATTGCGGAAGGTTTAGCACAAGCGCAGCGAAATGAGTTTGTGCCAGATGAAGAGATGGATGCGTTTTTTGCCCGCTACGCCGAGCCACAAGCGTGAAACTACGCTACACCCCGCGAGCCAAATTAGACTTGGCGGAAATTCACGATTACATCGCACAAGAAAACCCATCCGCAGCGAAGCGTGTAATCGGTGTGATTCGGAAAACCGCAGATACGCTCATCCAAAATTCGTTATTGGGTCGTGTCGGGCGAGTTGCGGGAACACGCGAGCTCGCCGTGGGACGCTTTCCCTTTATCTTGGCTTATCGCGTTGAGGCGAACGAAATCCACATTTTGTCCGTTATCCATACCGCCAGAATTTGGGTGGAAAATTTCTAAGCCCGTAACTTGTGCTCAATCCACTGATTTCTCACGATGATCGACACCCACTGCCACCTAGACGCACCCGAATTCGGTAACCGCCAAGCGGAATTGATACTGGCTGCGCAAAAAACTGGGGTGCGGCAGATGGTGATACCTGCTGTGGAGGCGGGAAATTTCGCGGCGGTGCAACGGTTGTGTGCGCAGAATTCGATTTGTTTTCCAGCGTATGGCATTCATCCGATGTACGTTCACACCAACCCTTTGACTTCGCTCAGAACTGAAGGCGTTGAAGCGCAGGGTGTTTCGACAGGCTTAACACGAACGGAAGAGGGGTTGCAGACGCTGCGAGACTATCTCACCACCCATCGCCCCGTTGCGGTGGGCGAAATCGGCTTGGATGGTTTTGTCGCTTCGCCCACGTTAGCCGAACAAGAAAGTCTATTCGTGGCTCAATTGAAACTCGCCCGCGAATTCGATTTGCCCGTGTTGCTGCATATTCGCCGTGCGCAAGATCAAGTGTTGAAGCATTTGCGCCAAATTAAGGTGCGCGGCGGTATTGCCCACGCCTTCAATGGCAGCCGCCAACAGGCGGAGGTGTTTATCAAACTGGGTTTCAAGTTGGGCTTCGGCGGCGCGATGACCTATCCCCGTGCCACCCGCATCCGCGAACTCGCCGCCACCTTGCCGCTGGATAGTCTGGTACTGGAAACCGATGCCCCCGACATCCCGCCCGCTTTTCTCACCCGTGGCGAACCAAATCAACCTGCCTTTCTCCCACAAATTGCGCAAGCTCTCGCCGACTTGCGCGGCATGACCTTAACCGAACTCACTCAAGTCACACGGGAAAATACCCTCAACGTGTTGCCGTATTTAAATAGATGCGCCCAATGGTAGCCATGCCATTATTAGGTTCTGCGAAAGTCGAGTTAAGTGATGAAGTTGTTCATTTAACCTTGTTAACTCAGGAAAATAGATCAAAACCGCCATGAAATGTCACTTAACTTCAAAAAGGAAACTTTCAGCTAAAACGACTGCGCCAGTATAATGGTGGATATTGTCGTTCACTATAAGGGTCGTTATGTTTAATTTTCGCCAAGATTTCATTCGTTTCGCGGTACAACAAAAAGTATTATGTTTCGGCGAGTTTCAAACCAAAGCAGGACGGTTATCCCCTTATTTTTTCAACGCAGGGTTATTTAATGACGGTGCATCGCTCAGAAACTTATCGCAGTTTTATGCGCAAGCAATTTTAGCGTCAGAATTACCTTTTGACATGCTCTTCGGCCCTGCTTACAAAGGCATTCCCCTTGCCGCAGGCGCGGCGATTGCGTTGGCAGAACAAGGGCGCAATGTGCCTTACTGCTACAATCGCAAAGAAGCCAAGGATCATGGCGAAGGCGGAACAACTGTCGGGGCGAAGTTGCAGGGGCGCGTGTTGATTATTGATGATGTCATCTCAGCGGGAACATCGGTGCGCGAATCCATCACGCTCATCCGTGCAGCGGGCGCGGAACCCTGTGGGGTGGTCATTGCCCTCGATCGCATGGAACGAGGGCAAGGCACCTTGTCAGCGGTTCAGGAAGTCGAGCAACTGTACCAACTGCCTGTTATCGCGATTGCGACACTCAGTGATTTGCTCAATTATTTGCAAGGCGAAGAGCAGATGCAAGAAAATCTGCAAGCGACACAATCGTACCGAAACCAATATGGAGTCAGTTATGAATAGGGTAAAACTGTTAGCACTGTGTATCATGGGTTGTTGTTTGAGCTTTCCTGCGGCCGCCAAGCTGTACAAATGGGTGGATGCGCAAGGGATGACGCACTACGGTGAGGTTATTCCGCCTGAATTTGCAAACAACAATCGCAGTGAGTTGACTCCCAATGGGCGCGAAATCAATAAACGTGAAAAACTCACCCCTGAACAGGAAAAAGCTAAAGCAGAAGAGCTGAGAAGACAAAGTGCTGAAGAAGAAGCCAAGCTGGAGCAAAAGCGGCGAGACAAAGCATTGCTAAACACCTTTAGTAGTGTCAGAGAAATAGATGAATCCAAAATGCGCAATTTGCAGCAAATTGAATCCATGATAAACAGTACCAATACCCAACTTAAGCTTACGCAGGAAAAATTGCAGGATTTGAAAGCCGAATCTGCGGCTAGAGTAGCCGCAGGGAAAAACATATATCCCTATTTGCGCAACCAAATGCATGAAACGCAACTTTTGCTCACCAAACAACAGAATGATGTTGCCAAGTTCAAAGCCGAAAAAGCAAGCATCGAAGCACGATTTGAGGCAGACAAGGCACGCTATCGCATCTTAACGAATACCCAGTGACCTCAGTGCTAGTGTTTACATTGGCGCGATTTTGATGTTTTGACAAGTCACTTAGAAATTTATGTTTAAATATGTCCTTGTAAAAGGTGATCAAACTGTGTAGCTCTGCTGAATTAAATAAATTTCTGAGCAGTGTAGAGCGGCGAGCTTATAAGCATGCGATGTTTTCAGTACGAGATGAACAGGCAGCATTGGATATCGTACAAGATGCAATGATCAAGCTATCCATAAAATACGGAGACAAGCCCATTGAAGAGTTGCCGTTGATATTTCAACGTATTTTGCACAATACCCTGCACGATCATTATCGTCGACAAAAAGTACGCAATGCATGGGTAACCCTATTTTCGGGTATGCAAAATAAAAATGAAGAGGATGATTTTGACCCGTTGGATGTGTTGGAGGATCAAGAAAATCAAAGCGCGCCAGACAAACCAGAACAGTCTTTGCTACAAAAACAAGTTGTTGCGCATATTGAAGAGGCACTGCATAAATTACCCCTACGTCAACGAGAAGCTTTCTTGTTGCGTTATTGGGAAGGTTTAGATACCAGTGAAACAGCTACTGTCATGGGTTGTACCGAGGGTAGTGTTAAAACGCACTGTTCACGTGCAACCCATTCGCTTGCTATCACTCTCAAAGCCAAAGGAGTTGAGCTACCATGAATGCAGAATTAGACCCCCATCGAGTTGTACGCTTGTTAACACATCATTCAAGTCCACTTGACAATAAAACGCTGATCTCGCTCGCTCAAGCGCGGGAGAATGCAGTGCGCCAAAAAGCTAGCCCATCATACAGTTGGGTTTTTGCAGGTCATGTGTTCACCTTGCCTCACCGTCCACGTATTGAATACCAATTGCTCCTTGTCTGTGTCCTTGCTGCGGCGTTATTTATTGCCATTGATGCTTGGCAGGACGATCAAGATCAGCAAAACGCAGATATTGATATTGCCATTCTGACTGATGAGCTCCCGCTAGACGTTTTTATAGACTCCAACTGACACAGAGAATGAAATACTTTATTACTGCCATACTGTTGCTCGTTTTTGGATTTGCCCAACCCGCCTATGCCGCCACTACTTGGCAATCATTGAATGCTTCGCAACGAGAGGCACTTTTGCCTCTGGCGAAACAATGGGAAAAATTACCCGATCTACAACAACGCAATCTGTTGCGTATGGCAAAACACTATCCCAATCTAACACCCGCGCAAAAACAACGTTTCCAAAATAAATTAATTGCATGGAGCAAGCTAACCCCCGAACAACGAAAAATCGCACGAGAACGATATCGTTCATTGAGTAAAGACGAGCTTGCAAAACGACAAGAAAAACAGAAGCTCTCTGTGGCTCAGCCCCTAGCTGTTTCTATTTCGGCACCCAGTCCTGTTAGCAGCATTTCAAGTGTCGAAAGTGCTATTGAGCCTACGCAACCAAGTCATTAAAACGCACGAATCGCCCATCAATCTGCCGAAATATCCAACTTTATAGGGGCTTCTGGTCTAATTACGCTGTGATTCAGTATGTAGCCTTTTCATTATGGGTGAAATGTGAAAGAATCCACACATTAAATTAACCCAATAGAGTGAAAAATGATAGACCGAGACGGCTACCGCCCGAATGTCGGCATCATTATCACGAATGATAGAAATCAGGTGTTCTGGGGTAAACGAGTGCGTCAACATGCTTGGCAATTTCCACAAGGAGGAATTCAGCATGGTGAGAACCCAGAACAGGCAATGTACCGCGAGCTGCATGAAGAAGTTGGCTTATTTCCACAACACGTCAAAATATTAGGGCGCACCCGTGAATGGATGCGCTATGACGTGCCCCAAAATTGGAGTAAACCCTCACGAAGTGCATACCGAGGTCAAAAACAAATCTGGTTTCTATTGCGCCTCGTAGGTCGTGATTGTGATGTTTGTCTGCGTGCTTGCGCGCATCCTGAGTTTGACGCATGGCGTTGGAATGACTACTGGCTAGACATTAACGCCGTGGTTGATTTTAAACGTGATGTTTATATTAAAGCTCTCAACGAATTGGTGCGCTATTTACCTGAAACAAAAAAAACACTTATTCGCCCCAGTAAGTTGCTGATTCCTCCGAGTTATCTCAGGAGTAGCAAGGTGTAGTAGCGCACCAATCTTTGATTGCTTAATCTGTCGTGTGGCTCACGACTCAAGAATGTAGCCCTAATAACTTTGAGGTATCGGTATGAACGTATTATTGCAGCGCAGCGTGTTGTCTTGTTTGTTGTTATTGGCAGGATGTTCAACCATTGGCAGTGCCGTGGATGGCGTTAAAAATTCGGTAAGTGGGGTGTTTGGAGGAGGAGATACGCAAGGGAATGCTTTGACATCTGTTGACAAACAAAACCCAAGTGCTAGCACTCTGCCTAAATACGCTGCAAGCGTACGGGTGGTCAAATATGTCGATCAACGCAAAACTGCCAATCCAAGATTGCTGGGAGAAGTAACCACACACGTCGGTGGCATGAGCGGTAGTGAACTGCTGATTGACCAAGATGTGTCTGATTTGACCACCCTCGCAATCAAAAAACGCTTTGATAGCGAGGGCTTTCAAGTCATGGAAGGCAGTAGCGCAAACAATGCCTTATTTGAAATATCTGGTGTCATCAAAGAGCTGACGTTAAATATCAAAGAGCGCGACCAAATCAGTATTGGGGTTGAAAGTACCGTTAAAGAAGTAGCAACAGGGAAAGTTGTTTGGTCAGGACTGGTTACTGAGAAGAATGAGCGTTTTGCGGGTATCTCTGGCAATAACAAAGATGACGTGGTCGCCTACCTTAACCAAGAAATCCGAATTGTCACCAAAAAAACGATCGAAGCAATTGGTGCGTCTTTGATGGCGACTCGTCCTGAGTTGTTTAATCTAACGCCTGGCACTAAGCCTATTCAAGGGGTGACTGTGTATGTTGCGCCAACTGCTGCAGCACCCGTTGCATCGACTGCACCCGTGAATGTAGCTATTCCTGTGGTGGGAGCGGCTACTGCCAGTGCAGCCCCAGCGGCCTACACACCCCACGCCAGTGCGACAGAAGGCTTATTATTGGTCAACACCAACCCATCGCGCGCTAAAGTGTATCTGGATGGCGTGTATTTTGGTATGTCACCACTCCGCTTAGAAATGGTGCCTGGCGTGCATGCCATTAGCGTCAAACTAGAAGGCTACAAAATGGTGACCGAAAAAGTCTCCGTGCGCAAAGGCGACAACACGGAACTGGAATTGAATTTAGAACGATAGTTCGCACGAGTGAACAAGACGCGTGGTGTACCATCGTCCTATTCACTCACCACGGCGCAGCAACGGTTGCGCCGCAACCTAGCCTCATTACACATCCCCAAAATTGAATGGAAAAAATTCGTCTTTCTAAACGCATGTCAGAACTTGGACTATGCTCACGCCGTGAAGCGGACAACTACATTGAGAAAGGTTGGGTCGAGGTCGATGGTGTCATCGTCAGCGAACTGGGCAGTAAAGTCTTCGCTCATCAAAAAGTCATCTTGCGCACCCCTGCACAACAAAGCCAAGAACAACGCGTCACCATCTTACTGAACAAACCGATAGGCTACGTCTCTGGGCAAGCGGAACATGGCTACAAGCCCGCTTCCGTGCTGTTTGACGAATCAAATCGTTGGCGTGAAGATGAGTCGCCGACACAATTCCATCGCAGCCAAATCCTAGGGCTTGCCCCTGCGGGTCGTTTGGACATTGATTCGCAAGGTTTGTTAGTGCTCACGCAAGATGGTCGCGTCGCTAAGCAGCTGATTGGCGAAGATTCCCGTGTTGATAAAGAGTACTTGGTGCGGGTACAAGGACAACTTGAACCCACGGGGCTGGCGTTGCTTTGCCAAGGTTTAAAACTAGATGGCGAATACCTTAAGCCCGCCAAAGTGACTTGGCAGAACGAAGACCAGCTGCGCTTTATTTTGCGCGAAGGGAAAAAACGTCAAATTCGCCGTATGTGTGAATTAGTTGGACTGAAAGTAACGGGTCTGAAGCGTATCCGCATCGGCAAAGTCAAACTCGGCAACCTCCCCGTAGGACAATGGCGATACCTCGGCGAACACGAGCAGTTCTAATTCCCCATTCATCTTGCTCGCGCAATCCGACAGTAACTCACGTTTCGATCACGTTACACGACATATTATTGTGCGTTAATCAGGTAAAAATGGGATTATTTAAGGCTATGTCGCACATCGCTGTTGAAGTTGTCCTGTTCTGTTAATTGCGTTGGACAACCAATCTTTTGGTGAAGTATTTTCTCCGAAACGTTCCTTCATTCGATGCCAGCCGAGATAGTTGGCGAGGTAGTGGGTGGCTACGCCGTTGAATTTCACCATCCATTTTTTGAGTCTGCTGTGATAGGCGTTGACGTTTTGGACGTGGTAGATGCCAGCGATAACCCGTCTTCCCGCCGCCACATTGACGGGACGATGGGCGATATGTTCTTGTTTAGCAACCGCTTTATACACGACGGCACCATCGGTACAAAGCAAAGTATCTTGATTTAAGAGCGGTTTTAGCACGGGTTTAATCTGTTCGGCATTGACCCCGCTCAAGATAAAGTCAGCCGTTTCGCCATGACGGTCGCGTACGACCAACACAGGGATTTGCTCGGCGGACAGCCCGCGTTTACTGGCTTTGCCACCGCGCTTGCGGGCTTTTCGGTCTATATTCCGCTGTCCTTTTTTGGATTCAAGGAAGAAAGTTTCGTCCGCTTCCACAATGCCGCTCATTTGCGCAGGTTGCTGTGTGCAGGCGGCACTCAAAAAACGATGTCGCCATTTGAAACTGGTGTTTTTGGCTATGCCACACGCTTTTGCCGCTGCGCGGACACTTAAACCATCAATCATGGTTTTTTGGTACTTAAGCCACTTGGATTTATAGTGCAAATGCGCTAGGGGCGTGTGAGTTAAGGCGTTGAAAGTACGCATACAATCTCAGCAACGATAACGTTGCAACTCCGCATTCTTGCCCCAGCGATACAGCTTTTGGCTTTGGCAGTGTGGACAGCTCGGTGTATCCGTCACGCTGTCCTCTAGCAACTTCACTCCTAAATCTGCCTCAACCTTGCCCGCCATATCCTCACGAACCAGATCCCGCTGACCTCGACTTAAGTGCGCCATCCCGCCTAACCATGCTTTAAATTCAATAGTTTTCATCTCAGGCACCTCCTCAAATCACACTCTATGCCCTTTGTGTTCTGGCTTCAATATGATTTTGCGACAGAGCCAAAAAATATCAGGCGTTTTCTGATAAACAAAAAAGGTGGATTGCCTGACGGCGAATCTATATTGCAGATTGACAAGGTAAACTATAATCCCCTTCATGTTAACACCATCGCTGAACTCCCCGCTTACCTCGCCTTTGCAGAAAAGCATCTGTCTGACGAAGAACGGCAAGGGATCATTGATTATCTCGCCGAATATCCCAAGGCGGGAGATGTCATGTGCGGCACAGGCGGGGTGCGCAAGTTGCGCTGGGGAAAAGGTGGACGTGGCAAAAGTGGTGGCGTGCGAGTGATTTACTACTTCCACGATGAACGCTTGCCCTTGTATTTATTGACCTTATTTGCCAAAAATGAACAAGCTAATTTGACGATGAAAGAACGCAACCTGCTTGCCAACTTGGTTGATACGCTCGTCGCCACGGCACTGGAGAAAAAGCCATGAAAGCATTTGACCGTATTCGCGAAGGGCTAGAACAAGCGATTAGCCACGCAGCAGGGGAACCTGTCGATGTCGTAATTCATCGCCCACGCATCCAAAATGTAAAAAGCATTCGTGAAAAAACAGGCTTGACCCAAGCCGAATTCGCCGCCCGTTGCCGAGTCAGCGTCAACACCTTACGCCACTGGGAACGCGGTGATCGTCAACCTCGCGGCACGGCAATGGTGTTGCTGCAATTGGTGGAACGGCATCCGCAATGGGTGGTGGAACCTTAACCATCAAAACTTTGCGCAGAATCAACAGCCTAATCACGGTATCCCTATGCGATCCCTTCAACGGCATCGGCAAACCCGAACCTCTGCGCAACGACCTCTCAGGTTTTTACTCAAGACGCATAGACGAAACCAATCGACTGGTTTATCAAGCCACGGACAGCGAGTTGATGGTGATTGCTTGTCGGTTTTATTATGATGGGTGAAGAGAAGTGTCAACAAAGTTGCCTACGGTGAATCTACCTTAATGTAATCGTACCTAAAGCGAAATCTGTCAATAAAAGCAAAATGAGCCAAGAAGATAAAATCGAGATTACACAGCGTCTTTTAAATCTACAGTCTGCCGTTCGAGACAACGAAATACACTTTCGTCCCGAAGATGGAGAGCTGCTCAGGGAAATTATGGGTATATCTTTAAAATTTGGGGAGTTGCTGAATGAAGAGCTCCTTTCAGCAAAAGCGTTGGATCTTGTGCGGCTGTCTGGAATGGCACTTCATATCGTAAGGATGGATCAAGACGATAAGCCGATTTCTGAAATAGGTCTGGCTGATGCTCAAATCAAGCTATTTCATTTATTTGAAGAAGTTTTTATTGCATTAGTGGGGCGGTCATACGATACCGTTTACTCTCATCAAGATTTAAAAGACTGTGCAATGGCTCATGCTCGTACCAGGAATTGCGAACGAACGTTTAATGCCGCCTTAGAAAATTTAAAAAATTTCTATTCTGAACATTCGGTCAAGCTATTTACCCATGCCAAAAATTTAGGTGGACTAAAGGTTGTGCTTGGAGGGCAGAGGATATTTAGAGATTCTGCGCTTGCTGGCGTACAGAAAATGGGGCTGTATGTCGATACGCAACTGATTCCTGACCCAATCTATCCATTCTTTGAAACCGAACTTCAGTTAAAGTCAAAACATGTTGATCTCATGCTCAATTTGCATACGATTCTTCAACTTAAACCACTTATTGATGCGCATTTGCCAGTGCCGCCCGTTATTGTATTTCCAAGTTTTGAAAAAAATCTAGAGGAAAAAGATGTCAAAACCCAAATTGGAATAAGTGAGCTGGTGCTTCAAGTGGTCGGTTCTGCTTGCCCCTCCACTTTTTCGACACTAGAAGAGTTGCTGGAATACACTCACAAACGCAGTGATGAATTCATTAACGCAATCCTAGCTAAAAACTTATTCATACCACCTGGTGCAAAATCAAGTCAGATATTTTCGCCGAAACAGGCAATTAGTCTTCATCTAAATGAACTCCGCAGCTATCGCTCACCCGAAAACATAGCTGCTTTAGAAAAGTTACCTCCTGCATCAATTATCTTTACAGGAGTCGTGGAGCGATTGATTCCTCAATATCATCTGCTCGAAAATGCAGATGAACTCTCCGCCCAACCAATGCTTACAAAGCCAGTGCATTGGCATTACTTTGAAAAATGCGCACAAAGTGCCGCCCAAGCATTGTCTCGTAAGGGGCTGCTTTCTGAAGAGGGACTATTGACAGTGCGAGCATTGCAAAATGAGAAGTTAGAATGGCTTGGAAATATACCTATTCCAACATTGGCAATCCTATTGCAAAATCAAGAAAACAGTCTTTTCCGTGAAGAGCTTCGTAAACACACGGCAATGTTATCTTCCTCAAGTGCGGTAGATTTGGATCGAGTAGTTCGCGAGGTAACTCATGGGATAGAAAATCTTGTGCAGAAACATCAAAAAACCATCAAAGATATTGAAGCAAAGTATTTTTCAAAAAATTCTGTGGTCGTGGGGACGGGCATTCTGTCTACTAGCTTGGGTTTTGCTGCTCAGTTTATTCCAGCATTGGGGATTTTGGGATCGGCCTCCCCTGTTGTAGCTGCTGGAGCAACCGTAGTAACGTACACTAATAATAAACTCCAAGAAAAAGAAGAAAAGAGTCTGGCGCGAAGATCGTTGCTTGGTGTGTTAGCTACGACATCGCGCGATTAAGCTTAATATACCAATCACCTACGCATTCAAAGGGTGCGTCTTAGGATACCCCCGCAAACGATCAAAAGTCTGCGTCAACTCCAATGTGGAACGTTGCATAGTTTGCTAATTTTGAGCGAAGCAGCGGGGGCTGGGTATTTGTGCTGTTTCCTACTTTTTTCCCCCCAACAACGACCCCAACACCCCGCGAATAATCTCGCGTCCGACGGCGGAACCAATGGAGCGGGCGGCACTTTTGGCGAGGGTTTCGCCTAGTCCTTGGCGGTTGCTGCGGGTGCTGTTGCCACCGCCAAACAATCCGCCTGAGCCACCGAGTAGGTTGTCGAAGAAGCCTGATTTTTCAGCTTCGGGTGCAGTTTCGCGTGCATTGGGGCGATAGCTGCTTGGCGTGGCGGCGGGGGTAAATCCGCTGGGCGCGGGCGGTTCGGCTTGTGTTTCAGCGGGTTCGGTACGTCCTTTGAGCAATTCGTAGGCGGATTCGCGATCCACGATTTTTTCGTAATAACCCGCAATTAGCGATTCGGCGAGCAATTGGCGGCGTTGTTCTGGGGTAATTGGTCCGATTTGCGCTTGTGGCGGGACGATGAAAGCGCGTTGCACGATGCTGGGCGTGCCGTGTTCGTCGAGACAAGACACCAGTGCTTCGCCCACGCCCAAGTGGGTGATGACGTTGGCTTCGTCTAAATCGGGGTTGTCGCGCATGGTTTCCGCTGCGGCTTTGACGGCTTTTTGGTCACGCGGCGAGAAGGCGCGCAGGGCGTGTTGCACGCGGTTGCCGAGTTGCCCCAATACTTTATCGGGTACGTCGGCGGGATTTTGCGTGACAAAATACACGCCCACGCCTTTGGAGCGGATCAAGCGCACCACTTGTTCGATTTTTTCCAACAACACGGCGGGCGCGTCGGTGAACAATAAATGTGCTTCGTCGAAGAAAAACACCAGCTTGGGTTTTGCCAAATCGCCTGCTTCGGGCAGGTTTTCGTACAGCTCAGACAACAACCACAGCAGCAAGGTGGAATAGACTTTGGGCGAAGTCATCAGCGCGTCGGCGGCGAGGATGTTGACCATGCCGTAACCGTTGCTGTCGGTTTGCATCAAATCGGCGATGTTGAGCATGGGTTCGCCGAACAAGTTGTCGCCGCCTTGCATCTCAATTTGCAATAGCCCGCGCTGAATCGCGCCCACACTGGCGGTGGAAATGTTGCCGTATTCGCTGGTGAAGTCGCTGGCGTTTTCGCCCACCATTTGCACCATGGCGCGCAAGTCTTTCAAATCTAACAACAATAATCCGTTGTCGTCCGCGATTTTGAACACCAACGCCAACACGCCTTGTTGCACTTCGTTCAAATTCAACATCCGCCCCAGCAACAAAGGCCCCATGTCTGAAATCGTGGCGCGCAGCGGGTGACCTTGCTTGCCAAATACGTCCCACAACGTCACGGGATAAGCGCGATACTGGAAATCGTCTAAAGCTAATTGTGTCACGCGGGCGGCGACTTTGGCGTTGTTACCACCAACTTGGCTAATGCCTGATAAATCGCCTTTGATGTCGGACACAAATACTGGCACACCGCTGCGGCTAAACGCTTCGGTGAGGGTTTGCAAGGTGACGGTTTTGCCTGTTCCCGTCGCCCCCGTAATCAATCCGTGGCGATTCGCCATCTGTGGCAATAAAAAAAGGTCAAGTTCGGTGTTTTTAGCAATTAGCAATGGCGTGGACATAGTGCGCATCCTTGGGTTAAAGAGGCGAAAATGATACCATCGCGCAAACTTTTCTGGAGAACATCATGGCAGGACATAGCAAATGGGCAAACATTCAACACCGCAAGGGCAAACAAGATGCCAAACGCGGCAAAATTTTCACCCGACTGATTAAAGAAATCACCGTCGCAGCGCGCATGGGCGGCGGCGATCCCACAGGCAATCCGCGTCTGCGCTTGGCGATGGACAAGGCGTATGACAACAATATGCCGAAAGACAACGTGGAGCGCGCCGTTAAACGCGGTAGCGGCGAGTTAGAAGGCGTGGTTTATTTGGAATTGCGCTACGAAGGTTACGGCATCAACGGCGCGGCGGTGATGGTCGATTGCATGACCGACAACAAAACCCGCACCGTCGCCGATGTGCGCCACGCTTTTAGCAAATACGGCGGCAATTTGGGTACGGATGGCTCGGTGGCGTTTATGTTCAACCACTGCGGACAAATGTTGTTCGCCCCAGGGACTGACGAAGACGCGCTGATGGAAGCCGCCTTGGACGCAGGCGCGGAAGACATCATCAACCACGACGACGGCAGTATCGAAGTCATCACCCCAGCCCATGATTTTGTCAAAATCAAACAAGCTCTAGAAGCAGCGGGTTACAAAGCGGCTTTCGCGGAAGTGATTATGAAACCCGAAAGCGAAGTGGTTTTCACAGGCGACGATGCCGTCAAAATGCAAAAACTCCTCGACGCACTGGAAGACTTGGACGACGTGCAAGAAGTCTATACCACGGCGGTGATTGAAGAGTAATTGCCGTGAAAGGTGAAATGTGAAAAGTGAAACGCAAACCCTGACGGTGCAACCTGTCGCACATCGTCGCGGAGAGGCATCACGTTTCACCTTTCCCGTTTCACAGGTTGAAAAATCGTGAGCGGTTCCTCAACCACGCGCATCCTCGGCATCGACCCTGGCTTGCGCATCACAGGTTTTGGGGTGATTGATAAAGTCGGGCAGCAGATTTTCTATGTTGCCAGCGGTTGTATCAAAACCCCTGCAGGTGAATTGCCAGCGCGTTTGAGTGTCATTTTGCAAGGCTTGGGCGAGGTCATCGCCCAGCATTCCCCCAACCAAGTTGCCGTCGAAAAAGTCTTCGTCAACGTCAATCCCCAATCGACGCTATTGCTCGGACAAGCGCGAGGTGCGGCGATTTGCGCGGCAGTTTTGGCACAACTCCCTGTCGCCGAATACACCGCCCTGCAAGTCAAACAAGCCGTGGTCGGGCACGGTCACGCCGAAAAAATGCAAGTGCAACTCATGGTGCAACGCTTGCTAAATTTATCAGGCATCCCCAGCTCCGATGCTGCCGATGCCTTAGCCTGCGCGATTTGTCATGCGCATAGCGGCGCGTTGGCGGGGAGAAGGATGAAAAATGGGCGGTTGGTGTAGGCTGTCAATAAGCGGAGCGGATCGCACGGATTGTTTGATGACAAAACAATCATATACAGAGCAAACATGATTGCATGTTACGCGAGCCGCAAAAATATTTCTACTCAGGGACAAAAACAGCACAAAATCATCCATGTTTAAAATAGTGTGTGTAGAATCATCACAGGAGCCTTCATGTGTGATTAAAGTCTGTAGTCTTTCAATTTTTGAGGTGGCGGCTTCTTTTGATCGAACTGGAGGTTAGTCCCTGTATTTTTAGCGATTTTTATCTATGCGTTGTTTAGTTTATCTACAACGTATTTGTAAAATGGGTGCGTACTAACATTATTGGTAAGGAGAAAAATCATGGCAAGCTGGTGGAGTACTATATTCGGCAGTACGGAAAAAGAGCCTGAACATATTGCTGATGATAAAGATAAAGAAATCGGCGGGCTGAATTTTAAGACAGCTCTTGAAGCTCATCTCAAATGGAAAGTCCGTCTCATGGGCATTATTGACGGCACCAGCACTGAAACGATAGACCCGAATATCGTGTCTCGTGACGATCAGTGTATTTTGGGGAAATGGCTGCATGGCGAAGGTGAAAAGCAATATCAAGAGCAGCCAGGATTCCAAAATCTGGTCAGTTCACATGCGCATTTTCATCGTTGTGCAGGCAATACTTTGAATTTGGCACTAGATGGTAAAACTCAAGAAGCTGCCACCGAAATTGCCAATGGCGATTTTGCCAAAGCATCGCTAGACGTGTCGCGACACCTAATGCGCTTATGGCGCGATTTGGGTATCGAGAAAAATCAAAATTGAAACCCAACGCCCCGTAGTTGCACCGTTTCTAAGGAAACGCTGATTAAATCCGTTCGCCCTGAGCCGTGAGTTTGTCGAATGGTCGAAGGGGGTGGATTTAATACACTGATTTTATTAAATCTTCCGTTCATGGTTCGACAGGCTCACCACGAACGGAAGATTTAATCAGCCCCCTAATCTGACGGCGGGGTTGTTAGGTCGCGAACAATAGACTATTTCCTGTAACTGAACCAACCATCCTGCGCTTCCCGTACCATAAAGGGAAAGGCGACTATCGCCGCCCGCTAGAAATAATTGTTGAGCATTACCCCCCAGCGCGAGCTAGTCAATGTAACCCCATGATTGACGGTTGAAATTATAGGTAACTCTACCAAATGGCGGTGTCGCCACATAAAGCAGCAAAGTGGTGTCTTTAGAGTTTGAGTACCTGAACTTGGTTGGAAACACTGCGAATTTTGCGGTTGGCACTTCGGGAATATAAGCGGGGACAAGGTCTTCTAAATTTTCAGGATAGTGACCTGTTGATTGATGATATTTCTCTATGACAACAACCAAATTTTCTGCACGGGACTTTGCCAGCATATTATTCGCAGCGTTAGCGATCATCACCGCCACAATCATTGCGCTATAGATGGCTATCTTGGTCAGAGGCACCTTAGGTGACTGTTTTCGGTATTTTAATAGCACCACTTCAGGCAAAAACCAAAAGAGAATTCCCAATGCCATGATGAAAGCCATCGCGCCCATACTCAGGACAAAGGCATCTACCACAAATAAGCCTATCGCTATCAAAATCGTCTTTTTCATTGGGTACATAAGCTGCCTCTATAAAGTTGGATGGCAAAATGTCATACGGCGCGATAAGGATTTGCCATCCGTTGGCGAATCGCAAAGGTAGCATAGTAGGTGCGATTAGCGTCACGTTAGGCACATAACCTCAAAGAGGTCATTATCGCCTCCAGCTCCATCGGCCCATTCGGATAACCAGGTGGCGTGAGACACTCCAATAGGTATGGTCGGAGAAAAGCCTCGAATCCGCCGAGCCGCTCATACTGTGACGTGTGAACAAGCTCATGTGCAACGAGCGGGCGCTGCCCCCAACAATCGGTGCGGATAAAAATACCATAACGAAGCGTCATGCCCGCAGTAGACGGTGAAATGAGGTTGGTTATTGCTGCTATATCTGCTAATTCTTGATGGTCAGGTTTAGGAATCTGCATGACCTGAAGTAAACGCACTCGTTCAGGGTGAATAACGCCAACCTGTCTTGCGTCTGCAAGCTGTGCCTCGGTGAGTGGCACTCCTAATTGAAGAATGATACCTTCCTGCTCTTTTGCCCATGTTGTAGCAAGCGGCAACAACGTTTCGAACTGTTGTGGTGTGATGTTCATAGTGTGTTTGCATTCCTAACGTTAAATAAACACTCTAAAAAGTGCCGTAAATGCACCTTCAATGTGCATAGAATGAAAATTGATGCGGGCTGGATTAAACGCTTTATTTCACGCTATTTCAAGCCGCTTCAACGCGAAAAAAACCTCAATGCACCAACTGATTCATCTCGAAAATCGGTAGCAAAATTGCCAATACAATCAGCAATACCACCACGCCCATGACCAAAATCAGCAGGGGTTCAAACAAGCCTGTTATCACGGCAGCGCGGGTTTCGAGTTCTTGGGTTTGTTGGGTGGCGGCGCGATCTAGCATGTGTTCTAGTTTGCCGCTGGCTTCGCCGCTGGCGATCAAATGCACGAATAGCGGCGGGAAGGCTTTGCTTTGTTGGATGGCGCGGCTGAGGCTGCCACCTTCGCGGACTTTACGGGCGGCTTCTTCCACCGCGCTGCGCATAGGTAAATTGCTCACTACGCCTGCGCCCGCGCTCAAAGCGTGCAGCAATGGCACGCCGCTGCCGACCAAAATCGCCATGGTGCTGGCGAAACGGGCGGTATTCATGCCGCGTATTAGTTTGCCGATCAGCGGCAGGCGCAATGTCCATGCGTCAAAGCGGAGGCGATACGCGGGAATGTGCAATAGTTTTTGTAGGGTATAGCCGCCGCCCGCCAATAGAATCGCGCCGTAAATGCCGTATGCTTGCAAGCTGCTACTCGTCCATAGCAGGGCGCGGGTTAAAAAAGGCAGCACTTGTTTGGTGTCGTGGAACACGTTGACCACTTGTGGGACGACGTAGGTGAGCAGGGCGAGGACGACGATGACTGCGACCAAGCTGATGATGGCGGGGTAAATGAGTGCCAGTCCGATTTTTTGGCGCAGGGCGTGGCGGGCTTCGAGGTAGTCGGCGAGGCGCAACAAGACTTGTCCCAATTTGCCCGTTTGTTCACCTGCCGCGATTAGGGTGCGGTAGATTTCGGGGAACGCGCCTTTGTGGTTTTCTAAAGCACGAGCCAGTGGTTGTCCTGCCAAAATATCGCCGCGTATGGCAGCTAAAATTTGGCGCATCGCGGGGGCTTCGGCTTGTTCAATCAAGGCGTTGAGCGATTGTTCGATGGTCAAGCCCGCTTCCAACAATACCGCGAATTGGCGGGTGAATAAGCTAAGTTGGACGGCGGGCAGGCTGCGGGCAAAGCGGAATTTATTGCTTGTGCCATCGCCAGACAAGGGGCTGATTTCTAAGCCAATTAAACCTTGTTCGCGCAATTTGCTGCGCGCCAGTTTCGCGCTGTCGGCTTCAATCACGCCACTTCTGGCGCGCCCACTTTCGATTTCAACTGCTTCGTATTGATAGCCTGCCATGAAGTACCCTGATACACACCCTAATTTATGATTTAAGAGCAAAGTTACAAATGTATGACTCCTTCCCCCTAGCAGGGGGAAGGTGGGGATGGGGGTTGAATGGCTCGTTACAAATAAACGTTCCTACCCCCACCCTAACCCTCCCCCTGCTAGGGGGAGGGAACAAAGTCGCATAGATACTTAGCCTTCCCTTGTGACGCGCAGCACTTCTTCCAATGCGGTTTCGCCTGCCATGACCCAGCGCATGCCGTCGTCACGCATGGCGTGCATTCCCCCTGCGCGGGCGGCATCGCGTAAGGCGGCTTCGTCGGTGCCGCTGTGCATCAAACGGCGCAATTCGTCGTTAATGGTGAGCAATTCGTAAATCCCCGTGCGCCCCGCGTAGCCAGTTTGATTGCAACTGGGGCAGCCGACGGGGGCGTATAACACCTTGATTGCTTGCGGCAATGTGGCGAGTTCTGCTGCATCGGGGGTGTAGGCGCGTTTGCAATGCGGGCAGAGTTTGCGGATCAGCCGTTGCGCCAATACGCCCAACAGCCCTGACGACAGCAAAAACGGTTCTACGCCCATATCCACCAAACGGGTGACGGCGGCGGCGGCATCGTTGGTGTGCAAGGTCGCTAACACCAAATGCCCTGTCAGCGAGGCTTGCACGGCAATTTGTGCGGTTTCCAAATCGCGGATTTCGCCCACCATAATCACGTCGGGATCTTGGCGCAAAATGGCGCGTAGCGCGACCGCGAAACTCATGTCAATTTTGCTATTGACTTGGGTTTGTCCCACGCCGTCTAAGTCATATTCAATCGGATCTTCGACGGTCACAATGTTCATCACGCCCGCGTCCAAGCCAGAGAGTGCTGCGTACAGCGAGGTGGTTTTACCCGAACCCGTGGGCCCCGTCACCAACACAATGCCGTGCGGTTGGCGGATCAAAGCTTCCAAACTGTCGCGCAAGTCGGGGTTCATGCCCAAAGCAGATAAGGTCAACCGCCCCGCTTCCTTGTCCAACAAGCGCAACACCACGCGTTCGCCGTGTCCCGTCGGTAGCGTTGAAACCCGCACATCCACGGCATGACCCGCCAAGCGCAACGCCATGCGCCCGTCTTGCGGCAAGCGTTTTTCGGCAATGTCCAATTGCGCCATGACTTTGATGCGCGACACAATCGCGGCATGCAACGCGCGTTGCGGCTGCAAAATGTCGCGCAACATGCCATCGACGCGGAAACGCACCACGGAACGACTTTCAAAGGCTTCAATATGAATATCAGAAGCGTGTTCGCGCAAGGCTTGGCTGAGCAGCGCGTTAATCAAGCGAATAATCGGCGCGTCGTCTTCCGCTTCCAATAAGTCGGAAATTTGCGGCATTTCCTGCGCCAACTGTTGCAGATCGTATTCCTGCTCCAAATCGTCGATCAAACTGGCGGCGTGTCCATCGACACTGCCGTAAACTTGCGCTAGGCAACGGTCGAATTCATCGGGCGTTTTTAACAAAGGCAACAAAGGCTGTTGCAACACGCGGCGCGCTTCGGCGAGCGCGGTGGGTTTAACATCATTACGCACCCACGTTTCGATGCCTGATTCAATATGCTGCGCCGCAATCACTCCGTGAGCGCGGGCGAAGGAATAGCTCAGTTTTTTAACCAGCTGAGGATCAAATGTTCGAGTCATGGGCGATTTGATTGTCAAATTAAAATGATGAAGGTACGACTCCATTCTCCTGTGCAGTGAGGGAGAGCGCAGCGAGCGGGTTGGTTACCAAAGACGAACCACTCTACCCCCACCCTAGCCCTCCCCCTGCAAGGGGGAGGGAATGAGCATGAAACCCGACCTACGTTATTTGGGTTTAACATCAAACGTCACCTCTGGCAGCACAGGCATTTTCATATTAGGCAGCAAATTACCCGTGAGTCGTTCTTCACCTTGCAAATTTCGGATAAATTCGTAGCGATCACCCGTGATCGTGGCAGAAGCCTCTGCATTTTTCAGCACAAAGGGACGCAAAAAAACCATCAAATTAGTCTTAACTTGTTGACGTTTTTGGTATTTAAACAAATTACCCAGAATGGGAATGTCGCCCAAGATAGGCACTTTTTCTTCGCTGTCTTTCACATCGTCTTGAATCAAGCCGCCCAACACAATGATGCGTCCGTCATCGACCAAAACGGTGGAATCAATCGAACGCTTGTTGGTGACGACTCCCGCTGTGTTGGTGGTCAAGGTGTCGATGCTGGAGACTTCTTGGTAAATTTGTAGGCGTACTGTGCCACCTTCGGAAATTTGGGGTTTCACTCGTAAGGTCAGCCCCACGTCTTTGCGTTCTATGGTTTGAAAGGGCGTTGCGGTCGCTGCCGTTCCTGTCTGGGCATATTGTCCTGTAACGAAAGGCACGTTTTTGCCGATGACAATTTTGGCTTCTTCATTATCCAACGTCAGCAAATTCGGGGTAGAAAGGATATTGGCATTGGCATCAGCTTGTAATGCGCGCGCCAGTACGCCTAAGTTGGCGACTAACCCCAGCCCTGGGATATTGACCTGACCTTTGACGATGCCGATGTTAATCCCGCGCCCGACGCTGGTGATATTGGTCGCTGCGCCAATGATATTGGTTCCTGCGCCACCTAAGTTGGTGCCGCCAATGACACTAGGGGTCGTACCATTTAAACCATTCATATTTTGCCATTGAATGCCGAACTCTGCCGCTTTGTCAGTGGTCACTTCGGCAATCAACGCCTCAACATACACTTGTGCGCGGCGCGCATCCAACTTGTCGATCACCGCCCGTAAGGTGTTATACAAATTATCGGGCGCGGTGATAATCAAGGAATTTGTGGCGACATCCGCCTGTATCACACCCGCGCCCCCTGTCGGCAGGGCTCCTGTTTGTCCTGCTGCAGGTGCAGCCGCCGTTGTGGTGTCGCCATTCATAATGGCGCGCAAAGTTTGGGCTAACTTGGGTGCTTCAGCATTGCGCAAATACACCACATGGATATTACCTGCGCTGCTGGTCGGCACATCCAAACCGATCACCAAAGTGCGCGCTCGCGCCATCAGCGCAGGATTATCACTCCGCACCAACAAACTATTGGTGCGCGCATCCGCCGTAATTTGCACCCGTCGCCCCGCTTCTGCTGCAACCCCTGGCGTGGCACTTTCAGCAAACAACTTATTTAACATCTGCGCCAAATCTACCGCAGAAGCATAGGTCAGTTTCAGGGTAATAAACTCGCCGTTATTGGGCTGGTCTATCGCGTCGATGATTTTATTCAGACGGCGAATGTTGTCGGCATAATCGGTCATCACCAGCGTATTGGTATTGGGATACGCGACGATGCTGTTATTAGGGCCGATGAGCGGGCGCAATACAGGAATCAGTTGGCTGGCGGACTCATAACGCAAGGGGTAAACCTGCGTGATAATTTTATCCCCTGAAACCGTATTGTTGCGATCACTGACGGGTGTGCTGCTTTGTTTGGCATCGGCTTCAGGAATAATGCGCACGACATTGCCATTTTCAATCGCACTAAATCCTTGCAAACGTAGTGCTGACAGCAAAATCTGGTAGGTTAGGTCTTTAGAAACAGGGCTGGACGACACGATGTTAATCGTCCCTTTGACGCGCGGGTCGATGATGAAATTTTTGCCACTGATCATCCCCACCGCTTTAATCACCGACTCAATGTCCGTATTCACGAAATTCAACGTGATTTTATCTTCCTCACGCGCAGTACTCGTTGGTATCAACAAGACAGACAGCAACAAGAAAACAACAATTTTGAGTTTGAGCATAGTTTAAAGAAGTGAAGAATAAGCTACGGGGGCGGGATTTTACCTGCAATGCAGCAGCGCAGGTAAAACGCGTGTTTGTTTCTATATTCGTGTTGCAGGATGTGCCTGTGTGACGGGTTAAAACGCATCCCGCCTCGCATGGTAGAATCTGCCCTCATTTTTTGAGTACGCGACCATGAATCATCCTACCCTCCATCCCATTGAAACCCTGTTAAAACAACGTATTCTCATCCTCGACGGGGCGATGGGGACGATGATTCAACGTTATAAATTGACCGAAGCGGATTATCGCGGGACGCAGTTTGCGGATTGGCATCGGGATTTGAAAGGCAATAACGACTTGCTGGTCTTGACCAAGCCCGAAGTCATTAAGGCGATTCACTGCGAGTATTTGGCGGCGGGTGCGGATATTCTGGAAACGAATACCTTTGGTGCGAATGCGACGACGTTGAACGCTTACGGCATGTCGGCGTTGAATTACGAGCTGAATGTGGCGGGTGCGCGCTTGGCGCGGGAAGCCTGCGACCAATACGCCACGGCGGACAAGCCACGTTTTGTGGCGGGCGTACTCGGCCCGACCGATAAAACCGCGACCATTTCGCCTGATGTCAACAACCCTGCTGCGCGTAATATCCATTTTGATCAACTGGTTGCGGATTACAGCGATGCGACACGCGGCTTGATGGACGGCGGCGCGGATTTGATTTTGATCGAAACCATTTTCGATACACTGAACGCTAAAGCCGCGATTTTTGCGGTGCAGGCAGTGTTTGACGAACGCGGTACGCGCTTGCCGATTATGATTTCGGGCACGATCACCGACGCGTCTGGGCGTACTTTGACGGGGCAAGTGACCGAAGCGTTTTACAATTCCTTGGCGCACGCGCAACCCTTGTCCATCGGGCTGAACTGCGCGCTGGGCGCGGAAGAGTTGCGGCAATATGTCGCGGAATTGTCCCGCGTCGCCAACTGTTATGTGTCCGCGCATCCCAACGCGGGCTTGCCCAATCCTTTGGCGGAAACGGGTTATGACGACACCCCGCAAAACATGGCGGGGCATATCAAGGAGTGGGCGGAAAGCGGCTTTCTCAACATCATCGGCGGCTGCTGCGGCACGTCGCCCGCGTTTATCCAAGCGATTGCCGAAACGGTTAAAGACATCGCCCCGCGCCAAATTCCTAGCAATCCCGTCGAATGTCGCTTGTCAGGCTTAGAGCCGTTCAACATCGGCGATCAATCGCTGTTCGTCAACGTCGGCGAACGAGCCAACGTGACGGGTTCAGCGAAATTCAAACGCCTGATTTTGGAAGGACAATACGAAGAAGCCTTGGAAATTTGCAAACAGCAAGTGGAAACGGGTGCGCAAGTCATCGACGTGAACATGGATGAAGCCATGTTGGATGGCGAAGCGGCGATGGTGACGTTTTTGAACTTAATCGCCTCCGAACCCGACATAAGCCGCGTGCCATTGATGATCGACTCCTCGAAATGGAACATCATCGAAGCGGGGCTGAAATGCGCACAAGGCAAGTGCATCGTCAATTCGATTTCGCTGAAAGAAGGCGAAGAAAACTTTATCAAATACGCCACCTTGGTGCGTCGCTACGGCGCGGCGGCGGTGGTGATGGCGTTTGACGAAGCGGGTCAGGCGGACACTTACCAACGCAAAATCGACATTTGCCAGCGCAGCTACGACATTTTGGTCAACAAAGTCGGCTTCCCGCCTGAAGACATCATTTTCGACCCGAACATTTTCGCGGTCGCGACGGGGATTGAAGAGCATAACAACTACGCGGTGGATTTCATCCAAGCCTGCGCGTGGATCCGCAAAAATCTGCCTTACGCCAAAATCAGTGGCGGCGTGTCCAACGTGTCGTTTAGCTTCCGTGGCAACGAGCCGATGCGCGAGGCGATACACACCGTGTTCCTGTACCACGCGATTCAAGCGGGCATGAACATGGGCATCGTCAACGCGGGGCAGTTGGGCGTGTACCAAGAAATCCCCAAAGAATTGCGCGACGCGGTGGAAGATGTGGTGTTGAACCGTCATCCTGACGCGGGCGAAAAGCTGGTGGCGATGGCTGAAAACGTCAAAGGCGGCGGCAAAGCGCAAGTCGAAGATTTGGCGTGGCGCAATGGTACGGTGCAAGAACGCTTGACCCACGCGCTGGTGCGCGGCATCACCACGTTTATCGTGGAAGACACCGAAGCCGCCCGCTTGGAAGCGGCGTTCCCCGTGGATGTGATTGAAGGCCCGTTGATGACGGGTATGAACGTAGTCGGCGATTTGTTCGGCGCGGGCAAGATGTTCTTGCCGCAAGTGGTCAAATCCGCTCGCGTGATGAAACAAGCGGTGGCGCATTTGATTCCCTATATCGAAGCCGAAAAATTGCGCACGGGCAACACCAGCGCGAAGGGCAAAATCGTCATGGCGACGGTCAAAGGCGACGTGCATGACATCGGCAAAAACATTGTCACCGTCGTGCTGCAATGCAACAACTTTGAAGTGGTCAACATGGGCGTGATGGTGCCGTGCCAACAAATTTTGGACACTGCCCGCGAACACAACGCCGACATCATCGGCTTGTCGGGGCTGATTACCCCGTCGCTGGAAGAAATGGCGCACGTCGCCAAAGAAATGCAGCGTCAAGGCTTCAAAATCCCGTTGCTGATCGGCGGCGCGACCACTTCGCGGGTACACACGGCTGTAAAAATCGAGCCGAATTATCCTGATGGTTCCGTGATTTATGTGACGGACGCGTCGCGTGCCGTGGGCGTGTGCAGTAATTTATTGTCCGACACACTGCGTGATGACTATGTGGCGAGCATCAAAGCCGATTATGCCGAGGCGCGTGACAAGCACGAAAGCAGCAAAGGCAAAGCCGCACATGTCGGGCTGGCAGAAGCGCGTGCGCATGGGCTAAAAACCGACTGGGCAAACTACACCCCGCCCAAACCAGCCACGCTGGGGGTGACCAGTTTGCGTGATTATTCGCTGGCAGAAATCGCTACCTACATTGATTGGACACCATTTTTCCAAGCGTGGGAGTTGGCGGGACGCTACCCCAAAATTTTGCAAGACGAAGTCGTGGGCGAAGAAGCCACCAAATTGTTCGCCGACGCGCAAGCGATGTTGAAGCAGCTCATCGCCGAAAAGTGGCTGACCGCAAACGGCGTGTTTGGCTTGTTCCCCGCTAACCAAGTGAACAGCGACGACATCGAAATTTACACCGATGGCACGCGCAGTTCCGTGGCAATGACGTGGCATAACCTGCGCCAACAAACCAAAAAACCTGCGGCTATCCCCAACTTCTGCCTCGCCGATTACATCGCCCCCAAAGGCACGGACGACTATATCGGCGCGTTTGCGGTGACCACAGGCATCGGCATCGACGCACGCGTGGCAGCGTTTGAAGCAGACAATGACGACTACAACGCCATCTTGCTTAAAGCCCTCGCAGACCGCTTGGCAGAAGCCTTCGCCGAATTGTTGCACGCCAAAATCCGCCGCGAATACTGGGGCTACACCAACGACGAAGGCTTGGACAACGACAGCTTGATTGCAGAGAAATATCGCGGCATCCGCCCCGCCCCAGGCTACCCCGCCTGCCCCGATCACACCGAAAAAGGCGCGCTGTTTGACTTATTGCAAGCCCCTGCCAACGCGGACATTACCTTGACCGAAAGCTACGCCATGCTCCCCACCGCAGCCGTGTCAGGCTTCTACTTCTCCCACCCCGAAGCCAAATACTTCGCCACAGGCAAAGTCGATAAAGACCAAGTGGAAGATTATGCGAAGCGCAAAGGCATGAGCTTGGACGAGGCGGAACGGTGGTTGGCTCCTGTGTTGAGCTATTAGAACAAAACGTAGGTTGGGTTGAGCGTCAGCGAAGCCCAACGTTTACCGCGTGGTTGGGTAGAGTCTGTCCGTTCTTTAATCAAAATAGAATTTTGGAGGTAGTCTTTAAATGAGCAATGAAATTAACCCGATTCAGCATCATCAAGCGTCAGAAGAGCTGGATTTTAAGCCGTTACTTACCTATCTCCAATCACCACAGGGGCACGAAATAGCTACACGACTTTTATCAGTCGTAGAAGATGTGAAAAAAACCACGCTTGAAAAAACAACAAGTCATGCAGCCTTTGAGAAATGGCTCCAAGCAGGCATCATTTTCGTAGTCGTGGTTGCAGCTTCGGTTCTTAGTTATCTCGGAAAGTTTGACACTTCATTGGGTGTGTTGTTCGGCACTATGGTCGGATACATTTTCGGTAAGAAATAAGTCCATATGGGCAAGTTTGATCGAACTTAATTACTCCTAACATTCACCTCGTGTTTGGACATGATTTTTTGAGCTGTACTCAACCCAACGATACAGTTGTTTCTAGGGTTTTTATATTTTATTTGATTCAATATGTTAGCCAATTTCTTTTCAAATGCCATGTATGTCAAAGTACGGCGAAATCAATTTCAAGTTCGGAGTTTGAAGTCTGGACTTGATGTGACCAGCGTAGCCCAGACACCCTTTACCACGACTAGGCTGCTTATTGGTCAGTTCGGAGTGGCTGAAAAAGCGTTGAAAGATGCCTTGAAGCAAGTGTCCAAAGGAAGTTTTCTGGCTGTTTCACCTGACATTGTCATTCATCCATTAGAAATGGTTGAAGGCGGCTTGTCAGAAATTGAGGAGCGTATCATCCACGAGATTGCCATTGGTGCGGGTGCCAAAAAGGTTGTTGTCTGGGTCGGACACGAGCTAAATGATGACGAAGTGAAGAAGATGCTGAGAGGCTCATAAAACATCGTACATTCCTGTGAATCTCAATAGGGAGTGGAGCTAAATGGCTGCTGGACACCAATGTGGTGATTGGCTTGCTGAAAAATGCAGCCCACTGTTATCGCGCTGCTTGCGGTGCAAGCATAGAATTCTAGGCAAATTGCAGTCAACCAAATAACGGGACTAGGGGGATTAAAATGCAGCGAGAAGCGACATCATTGAAGAGAATAATTATTTCCATGCTGCTGCTTGTCTTGCTCAGTAGCGGCATTTGGTCTTACGGGGCTGCGTCCTATTTTGAATATTTAAAGCAAGAACAAGTCGTTGCGGACATGATACGTTCTGCTGAGGAGCAGGCTAGTATCAACACAGGGACAAGTATTGAGTTATTACGCCGACGATCAGAAGCCAATGCCAAGTTGCAGATTGAACTCACGCAATGTCAAGTCGCGGCGGAGAAAGCGAAAATTGACTATTTGAATCTCAATCAGAAACCCATGCCAAACCAATCAGGCGAATACTTCGTCACGCGAACTGTCATGGACGAAGCGGACAAAATACGGCAGAGTGGTATGCAAAATTGTGAGGGAATGTTTTATATGGGTATGGACTTGCAAAAAAGTCAAAGTCTATGATGGCATCTTTTAACCAGCGTAGGTTGGTGAAGTGCGCGGCTCAACGTTCACCATGTGCTTGTGCGTAATTTGTTGGGCTTCGCTGATGCTCAACCCAGCCTACGATCATGGTGGTGCAGGGTGGAAAGTGAGAGGGGTACACGTTGTCGGTGGGTGAATGTGGGTGATAGCGACAATCAATTTTAGGATAAGCGAGATGAAGATTTTTTGGGTGATTTTGGGTGTGTTGTCCGCACCGCTGGGACAGGCGGCGGTGTTTGAACACACCTTGGCGAATGGTTTGAAAGTCGTGGTGAAGGAAGATCATCGCGCGCCTGTGGTGGTGCAGCAAATTTGGTACAAAGCGGGCAGCATAGACGAAGTCACAGGCAAAACGGGGGTGGCGCACGTCTTAGAACATCTGATGTTTAAAGGCACGAAGCGCGTGCCTGTGGGCGAGTTTTCCAAGCGTATTGCCGCCGCGGGTGGGCGAGAAAACGCCTTTACCAATACCGATTACACCGCTTATTTCCAGCAATTACATAAATCCAAATTGCCGTTGGCGATGCAGTTGGAAGCGGATCGCATGCATAATTTGCAGTTTTCGGCGGCTGAGTTTGCCAAAGAAATTCAAGTGGTGATGGAAGAACGTCGCTGGCGCACGGAAGATAATCCCAATAGCTTGTTGCAAGAAAAGATGATGGCGGCGATTTTCCAAGAGCATCCTTATCAGCATCCTGTCGTGGGCTGGATGAGCGATTTACAAGCGATGACGGTGCGGGATGCGCAAGACTGGTATCGGCATTGGTACGCGCCGAATAACGCCACGTTGGTGATTGCGGGCGATGTTCAAGCAAAAGAAGTGTTTGCCTTGGCACAACGCTATTACGGCGGCATTCCCAAACAAACTCAAGCCCCGCGTCGGGTCTATACCGAAATGCCGCAAGTGGGCATTAAACGCTTGGTGGTCAAAGCCCCTGCTGAGTTGCCGCAGTTGATGATGGCGTATCAAGTGCCTGTGATTCGTGACCCGCAAAAAGATACCACCCCTTACGCGTTGGAAATTTTAGCGGGCATTTTGGATGGCAATGAAGCGGCGCGCTTGAACAAAGCTTTGGTGCGAGAGCAAAAGGTCGCCAGTGATGTGGGAGTTGGTTATGACAGCAATTCACGAGGGCCAGGCTTGTTTATCATTGAAGCCACGCCCAGCGAAGGCAAAACGGCGGCGGAGGTTGAACTTGCGATACGCCAGCAACTGCTGCGTTTGGCGAAAGACGGCGTGAGTGCCGAAGAGTTGAATCGCGTCAAAGCGCAAGTGGTCGCGAGTGAAGTGTATAAACTGGATTCGGTGTTTTATCAGGCGATGCAAATTGGACAAATTGAAAGCATGGGTTTGAGTCATCGCATGCTTGCCGTGATGCTGGAAAAATTGCAGGCGGTGACCGCCGAGCAGGTGCAGCAAGTCGCTGCCACTTATTTGCAAGATGACCAATTGACCGTGGCGGTATTGGATCCACAACCGCTACCCAAACAAGGCAAACCCCATTCGGCAGGAGAGTTTCATGCGCATTAGTTCAATCTTGGTGGTTGTTTGGTGTTGTGTCAGCAGCCAAGTGTTCGCCACGCCGCACATTCAAACGTGGCGCACTGCCCATGGCGCGAAAGTGTTGTTTGTGGAAAATCACGATCTGCCGATGCTGGATGTATCGGTCAAATTCCCTGCGGGCAGTGGTTATGACACCGTAGATAAAGCGGGTGTTGCGGACTTGACCAATCAATTGTTAAAAGCGGGCGCGACTGAGCTGAGTGAAGATGACATTGCGCGAGGCATGGCGGATGTCGGCGCAGAGCTGGGCATGGCAGTCGATCAAGATAGTGCGGGCGTGTCCTTGCGCACCTTGAGTCAAGCAGCACAGCGTGAGCGAGCTTTAGCGATTTTGGCGAACTTGTTGCAGCATCCCGTGTTTCCAGAAGCGATTTTGGCACGAGAAAAAGCGCGCACCATCGCGGCGTTGAAAGAAGCGGAAACGCAACCTGAAAGCATTGCGGACAAAGCTATTGATAAAGCCGTTTTCGGCACGCATCCTTACGCTTTTGATGCCTATACCACCCCTGCGACCGTGGAAGCCATCACGCAACAAGCGGTGCAAGATTTTTATCGCGCCCATTACCAAGCGCGTTATGCGGTGGTGGCGATGATGGGGGATGTGACGCGTGCGCAAGCGGAAGCGATTGCTGAACAACTGACGGCGCAACTGCCTGTGAGCGGTGAGGTGGCGGCGTTGCCTAGGGTGAACCATCTGACGGCAGCCAGTGAACAACGTCTTACCCATCCCGCCAGCCAAAGTCATATCTTGATCGGCGCACCTGGCGTTGCACGCAACGACCCAGATTATGATGTACTTTATGTGGGCAATTACATCTTGGGCGGCGGCGGTTTTGTGTCGCGGCTGATGGATGAAGTGCGTGAAAAACGTGGCTTGGCATACAGCGTGTACAGCTATTTTATGCCGCTGAAATATACGGGTGTGTTCCAAATTGGCTTGCAAACCAAGAAAGAGCAATCGGATCAGGCGTTGCAATTAGTACGGCAGGTGTTTGCAAAATTTGTTGCGCAAGGTGTAACTGAAAAAGAATTACGTGCGGCGAAACAAAACATCATTGGCGGCTTTCCGATGCGGATTGATAGTAATCGTAAAATTTTGGGCTATCTCAGCCTAATTGGCTTTTATGATTTGCCGTTGACCTATCTGGATGATTTTACCCACCGCATCGAACAAGTCAGCACAGCACAGATACATGCTGCGTTTGCCCGTCACCTTAACCCTCAAGCCATGGCGACCGTGATCGTCGGCGCACCTGAAACCAGTGAAACAAAATAAAATTGCCATCAACGGCGGTGAATTACGCCGCCGCATCATCACCTTCCCTGATGCCGACGGTTTGCGACCCACACCCGACCGTGTCCGCGTAACCTTATTTAATTGGCTAGGGCAAACTCTGTACGGACGCACCTGTCTGGATTTATTTGCAGGCAGCGGGGCGTTAGGCTTTGAAGCGGCCTCTCGCGGTGCGGAAAAAGTGACGATGATAGAGAAAAATCCACAGGTATTTCGTTCATTACAAGACAATTTAAGTAAATTGGCGTGTACGAACATAGATTTACTCCGTCAGGATGGGCTAGAATTCGCCTCCCGCGCAGGAACGCGCTATGACGTGATCTTTTTGGATCCGCCTTTTCAAAGTGATTACTATGCGCAATTGTTCGTGTGCTTGCCACAACGACTGACCGAGGGTGGGCTGTTGTATGTAGAAGCTGGTGTAGCGATGGCAGTACCCGCACCATGGGAAGTGGTGAAATCAGGGCGCGCGGGACAGGTTTTTTACCAATTATTAAGGGTAGGTCAGCATGATTAAAGTGGTCTATCCAGGGACATTCGATCCTATTACGCGTGGACATGAAGATGTGGTGCGGCGTGCGGCGGGGTTGTTTGATGAAGTGGTTGTGGCGGTGGCATCTAGTCGCACCAATACGCTGTTTAGTTTGGAAGAGCGCGTGGAGATGGCACGAGACGTGTTCTCCCATTGTCCCAATGTGCGCGTGGAAGGATTTCAAGGCTTGTTGATGAGTTTTGTGCAAGCGCAACAAGCTCGCGTGGTATTGCGTGGACTGCGTGCGGTATCCGATTTTGAATATGAATTTCAACTGGCGGGGATGAATCGCAATTTATACCCAGAAATGGAAACATTGTTTTTGACGCCAGCAGAAACATACACTTTTATATCCGCAACCATGGTGCGCGAAGTCGCTAAGTTTGGCGGCGATGTCAGCAAATTTGTTTCACCTAGTGTCAATGAAAAATTAGTACTAAAAAATCAATTAACTTACTGAGGAGAAAAACGATGGCACTGCTAATTACCGATGAATGCATCAATTGTGATGTCTGTGAACCTGAATGTCCGAACGATGCGATTTCGCAAGGCGACTCGATTTACATCATTGATCCGAACAAATGTACCGAATGCGTGGGGCACTATGACACGCCACAATGTGTGGAAGTTTGCCCAGTAGATTGCATCCCTAAGGATCCCGATCACGAAGAAAGCCCAGCGCAATTACAAGTCAAATACGATAAATTGATGGCGGCTAAAGGCTAAATACTCTCCCCTTTAAGGGTGTAGCCATCTACACAATTTATTGCAAATTTCTGAATCTGTACACATTTTAAAGAAAAGAGCTTTATTTCATCCAACATTATGATTTAAATTAAAATCATAGCAAACCTACTCCTTCCCCCTAGCAGGGGGAAGGCTGGGATGGGGGTTGAAAGGCTGCACAGAACGACGATTTCTACCCCCACCCTAACCCTCCCCCTGCTAGGGGGAGGGAATATGGCGAGATGGAAAGAGTTGTATAGATACTTACGACTTAAGGGTGAAGGGATGAGTCTTAGCCCCTTGCCTTCTCATTTTTTGAAAGCCTGAAATGACCTACCAAAACTTCAAAGACATTTTGTTCAACGGCGTGTGGAAACAAAACACGGGGGTGGTGCAATTGTTGGGGCTGTGTCCGATTTTGGCGGTCAGCAGTTCGGTGGTCAATGCAGTGAGCTTGGGGCTGGCGACCACTTTGGTGATGGCAGCGTCAGGTGCGGCGATTGCCCCAATTCGTCAAGCTGTCCCCAATGAAGCGCGCATTCCCGTGTTTATCTTGATTATCGCGGTGCTGGTGACCGTCATTCAATATGCCATGAATGCCTATATGTATTCGCTCTACATTGTCTTGGGCATTTTTATTCCGCTGATTGTAACCAACTGTATCGTGTTGGCACGGGTGGAAGCCTTTGCCTCCAAAAACCCTCCGCTAGAATCTGCGTTGGATGGCTTGGCGATGGGACTGGGATTGACCGCAGTCTTGGCGGTATTGGGCGGCATACGTGAAATTTTGGGTCATGGCACGTTGTTGTCAGGCATCGAAACTGTGTTCGGCGAAGGTGCGAAATTTTTAGTCATCACCGTTGTGCCTAATTATCACGGATTTTTGTTAGCGATTTTGCCGCCTGGGGCGTTTATCGTTTTGGGGTGTTTGATTGCGGGGAAAAACTGGTTAAACGCTCGCGCCGCAGAAAAAGCGGGACAAACACCCGCGCCGATTGAGGCTGGTTGCACACCAGCTGCTGGCTAGTTGGGAACGCACTGTTTAGTCAAAATGGAAATTGCAAGTACCGTGCGACGTAGTTCCTTATCGAAATCGGCGCGCATCAAGCAGATTTTTCAACGCCTGCAAGCGGCGAATCCGCATCCCACCACCGAGCTGGAATACCACTCGGCGTTTGAATTATTGGTCGCCGTGATGTTGTCGGCGCAAGCCACCGATGTCAGCGTCAACCTCGCCACCCGTCAACTTTTCCCCATCGCGAATACCCCGCAAGCTATTTTGGACTTGGGCGAGACGCGCTTGCGTGAGTTTATCCAGCGCATCGGCTTGTACAAAACCAAAGCCAAACACGTCATCGCCACTTGCCAACTGTTGCTAACGCGGCATGGCGGCGAAGTGCCTCAAACCCGTGCCGAATTGGAAGCCTTGCCTGGGGTGGGACGTAAAACCGCCAACGTCATCCTCAATACCGCCTTTGGCCTACCCACCATTGCGGTGGATACCCATATTTTTCGTCTCAGCAATCGTTTGAAAATAGCCCCTGGCAAAACGGTATTGGAAGTTGAAAATGGCTTGATGAAAGCCATTCCCAAAGCCTTTCAGCTGGATGCGCATCATTGGTTAATTCTGCATGGTCGATATATTTGCCAAGCGCGCAAACCTAAATGCGAGTCGTGTTTCCTGCGCGACTTGTGCCCGTCAACGTATCCCTAATTATTTTTGGTTCTATGTGATTTACAGTGGGTGAAACGCGGTTATACCCCACCCCCACCCCCACCCCCACCCCCACCCCCACCCCCACCCCCACCCCCATCCTAATTACCCCCTCGCTTCGCTCTCCCCTTCAAGGGGAGAGTTGGAGAGGGGATGGGGTGATTCCGCCCTTGAAGGCTCACTTGTGCCACGATGACCCACTATGATTCACTATGATTCACTATGATTCACATAGATCCTTATTTTTCATCGGTAGGATTCGTACTTAATCCATACCAATCCATGCGGCGGGTCAGCAGCATCACGGCGGCAAGGGCAATGAACAGGATTAGTGTCCCCATCAATAACGCGTTGTCTTCGGATTGCAATACGCCATATAGCACGGCGTAGAGCAACGCAATGCCACTGGAAAATGCCCATGCGGATTGCCGACTTTTCAACAATCCCGCCAAATAACTACCGATGAGTACAACACACGCTGTCCCTGAGACCGTATAGGCGGTCAAAAAGGCGATATGTTCGGACAGGCTAATCACCAACAGGAAAAACATCGCCATTGCCAGCCCGACCAGCAAATACTGCATAGGATGTATGCGCAGGCTACGCAATACCTCAAACATAAAAAAGGCGGTGAAGACCAAAATGATAAACAACACGCCGTATTTCACCGCACGTTCCGACAGCAGGTAGATGTTGACGGGGTCGATGAAATCAATGGAAAAAGTATCCGCCGCCCCCGTGCTATTGCTATTACGCGCCAGATTGGTCACCAGCCATTGCGCGCTGAAACCTTGCGCGTTGACCTCGCGGCTGCGCGGCAAATAGCTCCCGCCGAAGGAAGGATGTTGCCAAGTCGATTTCAAACTCATGTCGGTGTTGTTGGCAATGGGTGTCACCGCAAGGGTGGTCATGCCTTGCAGTTCCAGCGGGAAACTAAATTTAAAGGTGGCGGCGGTTGCTGCATCCAGCAGGTTTAAAGGCACATGAATGCCATTGCCCGCTGCCGCACCGACGCTGCCAGGGGCGAAATCAAATGAACTGCCGTTTAAGTTAAGCAACGGTACGTTGCGAATGCCGCGTGAGTCGCTCACCTTGAGCACAAAATCAGTGGTCACGGAAATAATGTCGGTTGAAGGTTTGTTGATGCCATAGCCTTTAGGAATAACAAAATCGCCCGCTAGGGTACTGCGCAGATTAAAGAGCCGCGCTTGATAAATACCCCTGCTGCGGGTTTCCACTTCCGCATTGCCGTCAATTTTAAGTGTACGCGGGGCAATAATAGTTTCTTGATCGGAAAGGCTAAAAATGGCTTTCTCGACGCCGTTACTGTCTTTAGTCAGGATGCGCTCGCGTAATTTGTAGCGAACCAACAAATACGGCCCTGAAATGGTTTGCGGTCCCGATGCACTGCGCGCAATGTCTTGTTGCACTTGGGTTTGCAACATCTGGCGTTCGCTGATTTTAGATTGAATCATACCCAGCGGAATCAGCAATAGCACCGCCAGAAAACAGACCATGAGTATTTTGGAAAACAAGGGATTGCGTAACATGATGACTCCTATTGAGTGAAGTTTAGGGAGATTGCATCATGCCTGCGTGATGTGTGGAGAAGATGCGCTTATGTGTGCTGGATGTGTGGTGAGAGCTAAGGAAATGCTGATTTATTCGGTTTTGTAGTTTTTGCTGAAGCAAAAATGCCTTTGTATCAATGCACTGGATTCCGACTTTCGTCGGAACGACGAATAAATCAGCGTCTCCCTAACTCGCTGGCAACACCAGACTCACCTCCACCCCGCCATCAGGCAAATTGACAAGGGTGACTGTGCCGCCATGCAGTTCCGCCACCTGCTTAACAAAAGGCAGCCCCAAGCCTGTGCTTTTGCGTTGCGTATTGGGGCGTGCTAAGGAATAAAAACGTTCAAAAATGCGCGGCAAAGCATAATCGGGAATGCCGCTACCGTGATCGCGTAACGTCAACGTGTGCTTGCCTAAGGAGGTTGTGAGTGACAGGGAAATTTGACCACCGTCGGGTGAAAAGTCGATGGCGTTTTCCAGCAAATTAGACAAGGCTTGGCGCAATAAAAAGGTTTCGCCCGCGACCTGCGCATCGGCTGGAATGGTCAACTCGCAGCGGATACCCCGTTGTTGCATCGGCGCTGCGTGATCGGCGATCACGATTTCTGCTAGTTCGCGCAAATTGATGGCAGTGGCATTTTCCAACGTCGTGCGATGTTCCACTTTCGCCAAGGTCAGCAACTTATCCAGCATGTCTTTCAAGCGGCGACTTTGTTCGCGGATATTGGCGGTGAAGGTCGCGCGGGCGGCTTGCGGCATGTTTTCATCCAGCAATTCCGCCGCCCCGATCAGTGCGGTCAGCGGGCTTTTCATCTCATGCGCCAGATGATGGACGTAGTTTTCCACATACTCGCGCCCATCCAATTTTTCGCGCATATCGGCGAGTGCTTTGCCCAGCTCATCCAATTCTGTGCTGCCCATTTTAGGTAATTTAGTTTTCCTGCCTAAACTGACCTCCTTCGCATAACGCCGTAGCAAATCGACCGAGCGCGTCAGCCACCAAGTGAACAGCAAGCCAATCGCTAACGCGCCGCCCATCAACCAACCGCCCGCCCGTTCAATGCGATGACGACTGCGATCAATAAAGGGTTGCACACTCAAAGTCGGCTTGGCGACGGTCAGTACCCCGATGGTTTTTCCCTCGCGCAAAATGGGTGCTGCGACGTGCATCACCGTGCTGCGGTCATCTTGCGGGTCTTCTTGCGAACTGCGCACGCCATAACGACCATGCAGCGTGAGATATACATCATTCCACTTAGCATAATTTTGCCCAACGGCTTTGTTTTCGGAGTCATAAAGAACGAGACCCTTCGCGTCGGTGATATAGACGCGCAAATTGGTCGTTTCTTTTTTAAACCCCCAGATGCTGGCATGTAGCGGACGCGCTTGATAACGGGCGAATGCGGCGGTAAAGCGTGGAATGTCGATTTGGGCAGCGTCTTGTGTCACCATTTCTGCCAGCAAATTGGCGGTATCCACCAGCGTTTCTTCCATGGTTTGACGCACGCCAGGTTTGACTTCTTCTGAGAAACTATTGAGCACAAACCACGCGGCAAGCCCCACGATCAGAAAATAACCAAGCAACAGGCGTAGGGTGATGTTCATTGTTGTGGGTGCGAATTTATTCGCACATGACACGTTATTCGTGCGAATAAATTCGCACCCACAGCCGTCCGTTTCATTGCCCCACCCCATTCACCACGCTGTAGCCCATGCCGCGATGGGTGACGATGGGGTCGAGATCCTCGCGCACCGCTTTCAATTTGGCTCGCAGCGTTTTGATATGGGTATCCACCGTGCGGTCAGACGTATCCAACGCGTCGCACCAGATGGCTTCCATCAACACTTCGCGTGCATAAATGCGCCCTGTATGCGCCAGCAACATCTTGAGCAACAAAAATTCATAGCGCGTCAGCTCCAAGTTTGTGCCGCAAAACCGAATGCGCGCACTCGCCTCGTTGACTTCAAACCACGTCGCATTCACCGCCACAGGCACACGCCTACGCAAAATCACCCGCACGCGTGCCACCACTTCACGCGGCGAAAACGGCTTCGTCACATAATCGTCCGCGCCGATTTCCAAGCCCACGATACGATCCACTTCATCCGAACGCGCCGTGAGAAACAGAATAGGCAGATCGGTAAATGTGCGCGCCTCGCGGCACACCGCGAAACCACTCATATCGGGCAGTCCTACATCCAAAATCGCCAGCGCGTAATGGCCGCTTCGCAGTTGCGCCAACCCCTCGCCGCCCAGTGTGCAACAGTGTGTGGCATACCCTTCCGATTTCAGCGCGTAAGCCAGCACCTCCGCAATAGGAGATTCGTCTTCGATGATCAGGATGTGGGTTTGCATGGAATATTCAGTCAGTTAACACAAGCAGTCTCAGGTACATTGTAAGCAATGCGCGGGATGTTTTCGTCAGGGTTGCAGGTTTGATTACATTATCTTCCTTGACATGCCCCACCACCCATAGATCTGAGGGGAAGTGCTAGCAGTTAAAAAACGACAATTTACCGCTTTTTAGGTGGTTTTTTGGCATGCTACGTCAACAAGCGTCGCATTCTGATCAGATTGTATGCTACCACCGTGAACAAAAACAGCTAGTTGACAGGGCAATTCCATTTGCTTTAAGATTGTACGCAATTGCATACGTTTGTATCTACAGGAGGAATCATGGCGCAAATGCAGACTATTTCCATTCGCATTCCCGATGATGATTTCCAATGGCTATTGTCGGTCGCGGCGGAAAAAGCGAAAACGCCCAGTGAAAAGCTGCGTTATTTGCTCTCTCGTGCGCGGGAGCAGGAGGCGGGGCGAGGGGATTATCGGCGTTGCGCGACGTGGATGCGCGAGTTAGCACAGCCTTTTGCGGATGGGGTGGGTGATGTGGAGCGGCAACATAAGATACACTCCGACCTCGTTGCCGCTGCGTGCGAACATGTGCCGCAAATCATGTCCACGCTGGTGTCTGAGCCTCCTGCAGCTGAATCGGATGGGCGCAAGATGCGCGAAGTGGAAGCGCAATTGGCACAGCAATGTTTCAGGCTGCTGACGGCGGTATTGCGCATGGGGGTGACGGCTTCGCCCGCGACATATGACAAGCAGGTGTTGGACGCGCATCTGGAGGACATCATCGAAATCGTAACGATTATTTCAACTCGCAAAAACAAGGAGGTTTCAAATGGCTGAGACAATTGCAACGCGTGTGGCGCGCATCATCGCGGGCGGCACCCATGCTTTGATAGACAAGGCGGAACATTTCGCGCCCGATGCGATGATGGCGCAGTCTATTCGTGAAATCGACCAAGTGATTGCTGAGGTGCGCCTCGATTTGGGCAAAGCAGAAGCGGCCAAACATTTGGTGATGTCGCAGATTGCCAAGCTCAACGCTGAACACGAGAAATTAGCCGAGCAGATTCAGTTCGCGGTGACGCAACAGCGCGATGATTTGGCGAGCGTGGCGATAGGTCGTCAGACCGACATTGAGGATTATTTACCTGTGCTGCAAAAATCTTTGGACGAACAATCCGAGCGAGGGCAAGCCTCCGAAAGCTATCTGTTGGCATTGCAAGCCAAAAAGCGTGAGCTGGAACAATTGCTGAACGACTATCTAGCGACCACCGCCGCCCAAGCCACTGATACGCCATCACCAAACAGTAGCAGTACACGGCAAGTGCGCGTGGAAGATGCCGAAAGCGCGTTTAATCGCGTGTTGTCCAGTCAAACAGGCATGGCGGGATTAGGGTTGGGTACGTCGCAAGATGCCGCGAAACTCAAAGCCTTGGTGGACATGCAGCGCAGCAATCGCATTGCCGAACGACTCGCCGCGCTTAAAGTGAACGACAGCTCAAAATAATTCGCGCCGCCACACCATCCTTGGGGAGGGAGTATGGAATTTTTCGTTGCACCTGCGTCATTGCCTTTTACCGCCGCCATTTTGCTGGTCTTCAGCATGGGGTTGGTTGAGGGCGTTGCCGTGTATTCGGGCTTTGGTTTTTCGGAGTGGCTCAATGTTTACGCGCCCGAAGGCATTGACGGTGCGGCAGATGCTTGGTTAGGTTGGCTGCATGTCGGCAAAGCCCCGTTATTGGTGTTGCTGGTGATTTTGTTGACTGCCTTTTCGATCATAGGCTTCACGCTCAATGCCTTAGCGCAAAGCCTCATGGGCATTTTCCTGCCGCCGCTTTTATCCGTCCCTATCGCTTTTGTGGGTGCTTTGCCTGTGGTGCGCTTGCTGGGGGCTGCCATCGCGCGTTTGATTCCCAAGGATGAAACCTCCGCCGTGTCATTGGATACCCTGGTGGGGCATGTGGCGGTGGTGATGAACGGCACGGCACGCGTTCATTACCCTGCCGAAGCGAAAGTCAAAAATGGGCAGGGGCAAGTTTTTTATGTGCATGTCGAACCCGAAAACGAGGACACAACCTTGAATATGGGCGATTCGGTGTTGTTAGTGAAGCAAATTTCTGGGACGCGTTTTTTGGCGATTGCCAATCCACGTCCTGACATGCTGTAAACCAAAAGGAGAGCGAAGATGGATAAGTTGATTGAGCTGGGGATACTCGTGGGTGTGGCACTGGTCGGGTTGTTTGCCGTTGGGATGATTTTTGCCCGACTGTATCGCCGCTCTTCCAAAGAACAAGCCTTTGTGCGCACGGGGCTGGGCGGGCAAAAAGTGGTGATGGATGGCGGTGCGATTGTGCTGCCGATTTTCCATGAATGCGTCAACATCAATATGAACACGCTCAAGCTGGAAGTGTCGCGTTCGGGTGCGGACAGCTTGATTACGCTGGATCGTTTGCGCGTGGATGCGGTTGCGGCATTCTTCGTGCGGGTCAGCCCCAGCGTGGATGGCGTGGCAAATGCCGCACAAACCTTGGGTCAGCGCACCATGGATCCTGATTCGTTGAAAGAATTGGTAGAAGACAAATTTGTGGACGCGCTGCGCGCCGCCGCCGTTTCCATGAGTATGCACCAGCTATTGGACAAGCGTAGCGACTTTATTCAGGCGGTGCAAAACGCGGTATCGGAAGATTTGCTGAAGAACGGGCTGGAACTGGAATCGGTCAGTCTGACCCGTTTGGATCAAACGCCCATCAAATTCTTCGACGCGCAAAATGCCTTTGATGCCGAAGGGTTGACCAAACTGACCCAACAGACGCAACAACGCGCCCGCGAGCGCAACGAAATTGAGCAAGACACCTCGGTTGCCATTGCCAAGAAAAATTATGAAGCCTCGCAACTCAAGCTGAACATCGAAAAAGACCAAACCTTCGCTACCTTGCACCAACAGCAAGAAGTCGCCACCCGCAACGCCCAACAAAAAGCCGAAGTTGCCAGCATCACCGCCCAGCGCGACCGCGAAGCACAACAAGCCAGAATTGATGCCGAACGTTTAGTACAAGAAGCCGATGTCGAGAAAAATCGTGCCATTCGCCAGCGTCAAATTGAAGCGGATCGGGATGTGCAAGTCGCCAAAATTGAGCAGGAAAAACGCACCACGCTGGCGGATCAGGACAAGCTGATTTCCATCGCCGAAAGGTCCAAAGCCCAATCCGAAGCGGAAACCCAAGCCAATGAAGCGCGAGCCTTGGCAGCGCGTGCCGAAGAGCAAGTGAAAACCGCGCGTGAAGTGGCGGTTGCCGAACGCGAAAAACAAATCGCACTGGTTTCAGCCGAACAAGACGCGCAACAACAAGCCATCGGTGTGCGGGTTTCTGCCGAAGCAGAAAAAGATGCGGCGCAAAACTTAGCCGAAGCGGTGAAAATCAAAGCCGAAGCCCAGCAAGTGCAATATCAAGTGGAAGCGAAGGGCATTGAAATGCGCAACGCCGCGCTGAACACCTTGGCAGCTGACCAAATCGCGCTGCAAATCAAGATGAGATTGCTCGAAGCCCTGCCAGGGATAATCGAAGCCTCGGTCAAACCCATGGAAAAAATCGACAGCATCAAAATCATGCAAGTCGATGGTCTGAATCGCAGCGGCAACGACACCTCGACCAACACAGGTTCGGTCACAGGCGGCAATCTCGCGGAACAAGCCGTTTCTGCTGCATTAGCCTACCGTGCCCAACAACCCATTTTAGATGCAGTACTCAACGAAATTGGCATCAAAGGCGGAGACCTAAATGGGCTGATTCAACCGCTTACACGCGAATTTCAATCACCCTCAACCTAGGCTTATCATACCTTGCTGTGGTGAAGGGAGAGGGGTAGATCACCACTCCTCTCTTCCTCTTCAAAATATTTACAGCATCACCTGCGTCCCCAGTTCAATCACTTGATTCGCGGGCAATCGGTAGTACGCTGCCGCGCCTTCGGATTGGCGGGTGAGCCAGGCATAGAGGTTGCATTGCCAGCGCGGCATGGCACCTGGGCCGTCAGTAATCACCGAGCGAGCGACGAAGTAAGAGGTGGTCATGGCTTCAATTTCTAAGCCAAAATCGGCGGCGCGGGTGAGGGCAGCAGGGATATCTGGCTCTTCGCGGAAGCCAAAGCGCGCATCGACTTGGTAAATTCCATTGCAGAGGCATTTGACTTCGAGGCGTTTTTCGGCGGCAACGTAAGGTATTTCTTCATTCACCACATGCAGAAACAAAATCCGTTCATGCAGCACTTTGTAATGTTTTAGATTATGAAACAACGCACTGGGAACAAGCGTGGTGTCTGAAGTCAGGTAAACCGCTGTACCCTCCACACGCGGTACATCGGGCAAACCTGTGCTAACAAAGCCTTCCATCAAAATATCCAATTTGCGGCGTTGAGAGGCGACCAGCGCGCTGCCCTGTTTCCAAGTAGTCAACAACACAAAAATCACCGCGCCCAGTACCAAGGGCATCCAGCCGCCGCTGGCGATTTTAGTGGCATTTGAGCCAAAGAATCCCAGTTCCAATATGCCGAATAAGGCAAAGCCGATTAACAACAAGGTGCGATGTTTGCCCTTTCCCGCCATGATGACGAAACTTGCCAACACGGTGGTAATCACCATCGTGCCAGATACGGCGATGCCGTAGGCGGCGGCGAGTGCGCCAGAGGAGCGGAATTGCAATACCAGCACAATGACCGCCGCTAACATCAACCAATTCACCGTGGGGATGTAGATTTGTCCGCGCTCTTTGTCGGAGGTGTGCAACACCCGCACGCGGGGCAAATAGCCAAGGCGCGAGGCTTGCAAGGTCATGGAATACGCGCCTGAAATGGTGGCTTGTGAGGCAATCACCGTGGCGGCAGTGGCGAGTGCGACCAGCGGTAATAAAAACCAATCGGGGGCAAGCAGGTAAAACGGATTTTGTACCGCAGCGGCATCGCGCAACACCAACGCGCCTTGTCCAAAATAATTGATGATTAAACAAGGTAGTACCAGCGAATACCACGCGATGCGCACGGCTTTTGCGCCGAAATGCCCCATGTCGGCGTACAAGGCTTCGCCGCCTGTCAGTGCCAAAAACACGGCTGACAACACCAAAAACGTTGCACTGGGATAGTGCAGCGCGAAGTCTAGGGCGTAAATGGGATTCAGGGCTTTGAGTACCACGGGGTTTTGTATAATGCTACCCACACCCAAAATCCCCAGTGCAATAAACCACACCATGGTCACGCTGCCAAACAGCCCGCCGATTTTGCCTGTGCCGTGTTTTTGCACTAAAAATAGCCCGATCAAAATCCCCACGGTAATCGGCAAAATCAGTTTTTCAAATTGCGGCGTGGCGACGCTCAAGCCTTCTACGGCGGACAACACCGAAATCGCGGGGGTGATAATCGCGTCGCCATAAAACAGCGCGGCGGCAAAAATGCCCCAGCCGATGATTTGTTTGGCGATGCGCGGGCTGGATTGACTCAAGCGATGTGCTAACGCAGTGAGGGCTAACACGCCGCCTTCGCCTTGATTATCAAAGCGCAATACCAGCCAAACGTATTTCAGCGAAATGATGAGCATCATGCACCAAAACAAAATCGACAAGGTGGCGAGGACATTCGCCTCGGTGAGCGGCATCGGGTGCGCGCCCGCAAAGGCTTCTTTAAACGCGTACAAGGGACTGGTGCCGATGTCGCCATACACCACGCCAAGCGCGGCGAGGGTCAGCGTGGGCAGACTGGAAGTGCTGGTTTTTTGCATGATGACTCCTTGGTTTTAATTAGAGCGGGGGGATGCGCTGCTTCGCAGCTTAGTGAAAGGTGAAAAGTGAAACAAACCGTCGCGCACCACACCTTTCACGTTTCACCTAGCTGCACAGCAGCCAATCGCCTTCCCCGTACTCAGGGTTGAAAGCGATACCCCACTCCAATTTCCGTTTGCAAATATACGGGCTGGGTGGGGTTGTCTTCGAGTTTTTGACGCAAATGCGCGACGTAAATGCGCAAATAATGATTGTGGTCGCTGTGTGTGCCGCCCCATACTTCGCGCAGCAAATGGCGATGCGTTAGCACCCGCCCCGCGTTCGCCAATAGCACGGACAGTAATTTAAACTCCATCGCGGTCAAATGCACGGGTTGTTGCGCTTTACTCACCAAGCGGCGGGTCAGGTCAACTTCGACATTGCCAAATTGCACCACGGGGGTTGTCAGTTCGTTATCGGTGCGACTGCGCCGCAGCAACGCCCGCACCCGCGCCAACAGTTCGCCGACAGAAAAGGGTTTGGTCAAATAATCATCCGCGCCCGCGTCCAGCACCAAAATTTTGTCGTGTTCGGTCGAACGCGCCGATACCACCAACACGGGGACTTGTGACCAACTGCGCAAGCGTTGCACAAAATCCACCCCGTCGCCGTCGGGGAGTCCCAAGTCCAACATAATCAATTGCGGCTTCACGCTTGCCGCTTCCTGCAAACCTTGCGCCATCGTTTCCGCCTCGCGCACTTGGCAACCTTCACCCTGCAAGGCTTGGCGCACAAAGCGGCGAATTTCTTTTTCGTCTTCCACCAGCAAAACGGTGTTCATACCCCCTCCTCAGGTTCAATCACAGGCGGCGTGCCGAGCGGCAAAGTGAAGGTCACACACGCGCCGCCGCTTTCGGGATTATGCGCCGCAATCTCGCCGCCATGCGCTTCGACCACGGCGCGGCAAATTGCCAAGCCCATGCCTACGCCGCTGTGTTCGGACGTGCCACGTTCAAAAGGCTCAAATACTTGTTGAAATTTGTCGGCGGGAAAACCCGCACCTGCGTTGCATAAGCTGATGCGTGCCACGCGTTCGTCCTGTGCCACGCGCAGCACAATGTCGCTGTTGGGCGGCGCGTACTTGGCGGCATTTTCCAGCAAATTGCAAAATACCCGTTCCAGCAACACCGCGTCGAATTCTAACAACGGCAAGTTGTCCGCCAATTGCACTTTCAAGGTGTGTGCTTGCAACGCCGCGCCCGATAATTTCAAACTCGCGCCGATGACTTCTTCAATCGGCTGCCATTCCTTGTGCAATTGCACCAAACCTGAATGCAGTCGCGCCATGTCCAGTAAATTATTCACCATATTATTCAAGCGTATGGCTTGGTCACGCAGTGCGCCAGCGGTTTCGCGCAGCGGGTCGGGCAGGGCGTGTTGCGGCAACGCCAAGGTGTCCGCCAGTCCATACAGCACGGTTAAGGGCGTGCGAATATCGTGTGACAACGCTGCCAAAATCGAGCTGCGCAAGCGTTCGGTGACGATTTGCATTTTGTGTTGTTGCGCCACTTCGACAAAATGCAGCCGATCCAGCGCGGTTGCCATTAACGAAGCCACGGCTTCAATCAACGGGCGTTGCAATGCCTGCGCGCTGACCAACATCACCCCGCGAGGACGGGTCACACCGACCAGTGGGACGATCAATATCGGCGGATTTTCGCTGCTCAATTCGACGGTTTGCGGATGCGCAAAGATCGAATGCACCATCAAGGCTTCAGCCGCGTTTAGATGTACGGTCGTGCCAGCTAACGGTAACAACACCTCTTGCAATGATGGCAATAGCACGCGAGATTCATGCCGCAAGGTTTCTTGCAAAAATTGCTGCACATCCACCACCACTTGCGCGACCGTCAACGCCCCCGCCAAGCGTTGTGCCAAGGCATATAACGCCCGCGTTTGTTGCTCGCGCTGCCCCGCTTCCAAGGCACTTTGGCGCAAGCCCGTGGTCAAGTGGCTAATCACCAGCGCGACTGCCAACATCACCGCAAAGGTGATGAAATACTCCACATCATTGACGTTAAAAGAAAATCGCGGCGGAACAAAAAAGAAATCAAACAACCCGATGCTAACGAACGAGGCAGTGATGGCGGGTTTGCGCCCTAACTTGACCGCAATCACCACCACCGTCAGCAAAAACAACATCACGATATTCGCCAAATCCACCCGCCCCAACAGCGGTTGCGTCAGCAAGGTCGTCAGCGCGCATGCCAGCACCGCCCATAAATGCGGCGAAAAAGTTAAAGTTGAATTTCGCATGACACACGCTCCGTCAAAAACGCAGGGCAAGCTGCGGACGGGCACATGATGGCAGGGTGAGTGTAAAAAAGGTGTAAATGCGTGAGGAAGTGATTGTTTCCACCCTAGCGAGGAAACTAATTGGCTTTAAGTTGTCATTTCAATCTATTCTGTAGGCAGTACGGATGCATATCAGAAATCCCCCCACAACATTTGCAGTGCGGCTACCCCCGCAATCGCAGCAGTTTCGGTGCGCATCACGCGTTTGCCCATGCGGATGGGGGTGAAGCCGTGTTGCAAGGCGAGGTCACTTTCGGCTTCGGTGAAGCCGCCTTCTGTGCCAACCAGCAACACCGCTTTACTCTTGGGTTGACTTTGGGCATGTAAGGAGCTTGCACCTTGCGGTAATAAAATAAAACAGCTGTCGGCATCAACGGGCGTATTTTCTAACCAGACAGTCAGCTCTTGCAGCGGGTGTATGACGGGTAAGCTGTTTCGACCGCATTGTTCGCAAGCTGCGATGGCGACTTGTAGCCAATGTTCACCACGTTTGGCGGCGCGTTCAGGGGAAAGCTTTACGATGCTGCGGGTACTCGACAAAGGCTGTATTTCGCTCACACCCAATTCGGTGGCTTTTTGCACCACCCAATCCAACTTGTCGCCACTGGGCAAGGCTTGTGCTAGGACGATGCGCAATGGAGACTCGCGCTCAACCGAGCTATCTGCTAATTCTCCCATCACCACGCGTTTGCTGCTGATTTCGATCAACACGCCTCGACGAGCGTGTCCTTCTCCATCAAAGATTTCCACCTCATCGCCGACTTTGAGGCGTAACACACGAGCTGCGTGATGAGCCGCATCGTCTGGTAAATCAAACGTGCCAGTCAATGGCAGAGGGGGGGGGCAATAAAATCTAGGCATGATATGTATGGGTGTTGTCAATAGTGGGTGCGACATTATAACCCCACATATTTTGCGCCATGCAAATCAAATTTTTGTACACACTAGACTGGAGGCGAATCCAAGCATCCATGCCTCATCCCACGGAAGCAGATGAGGACGGCAATTCGTTTAATTCATACCTGGTGCTGCGCCCGCCGCCTGCGGTTTTGCGCAACACGCCGCGTTGCAGCAAATCATTCAGGTCGCGCAGGGCGGTGTCTGGGGAGCATTTGGCGAGCATTGCCCATTTTTGATTGGTGAGTTTGCCCTCGAAGCCGTCCAGCAGTTTGTTGAGCAGCTTCACTTGCCGTTCGTTGAGCGACAAAGTTGCCCACTCTTGCCAATAGCGCGCTTTGCGCAACACCGCATCCAATGTGCCATGCGCCTGTTCGACGGCGCGATGCAGGGCATCAAAAAACCACAGCAGCCACGCCGTCACATCCAGCGTGGCTTTTTGCGTCTGCTCCAAAATGTCGTAATAGGCGTTGCGCTCACGCTGGATTTGCGCGGACAGGCTGTAAAAACGTTGCGGACTGCCATCCGCACGCGCCAACAGCAAATCGCCCAAGGCACGGGCGATGCGACCATTGCCATCATCAAACGGGTGCAATGTGACCAGCCACAAATGCCCCAACCCCGCCTTCATCAACGGCGGCACGTTGGCGGGCGCATTGACCCAATCCAGAAAACGCGCCATTTCGGCGGGCAAACACGCCGCTGGCGGGGCTTCAAAATGCACGCGTTGCCGCCCAATCGCCCCCGACACCACCTGCATCGCCCCGTTGGCATCATCGCGCCAACTGCCCACCTTGATTTTGGACAGCCCCGCGTAGCCCGTGGGAAACAGCGCGGCGTGCCAGCCGAACAAGCGCGCTGGGGTAACGGCGGCGTGGTTGTTCGCCGTGGCATCCAACACCATTTCCACCACGCCTTCAACATGGCGATCAACGGGTGCTAACGCGCCGATGTCCACCCCCAAACGACGGGCAATCGACGAACGCACCGATGCCACATTCAGCGATTCGCCCTCGATTTCGCTGGTCTTCACCACATCCTCCGTCAGCGCAAGCAAACTCGCCTGATCGCGCAACGTCATCCCCACATCCGCCAACCGCCCCGACAATCGCCCTTGGGCGCGACTGACCTCTGCCAACGGCTCAGCCAATGCCGCCCAGTCAAAACGCCAGCTCGGCCTGCCAGATGTAAGTTTTATCTTCGCTATTCATGCGATGGTTATATATCACATTCGCCGCATAATATGCGGTGATTTGGCAAGTTATTCACCGCAAGGAGGAACGCACTGCATCTACTCCACAATCTCCACTTCCGTGCCACTGGGGATCATGGAATAGAGTTCGATGATGTCGGCGTTGCGCATACGGATGCAGCCGTGTGACAGGGGTACGCCCATGGGTTCGCTATCGGGTGTGCCGTGGATGTAGATAAAACGTCGCATACTGTCCTGTTTTCCAAGGCGATTGAAGCCAATGACTTGTCCAGACAGCCATAAAATGCGCGAAAGAATCCAATCGCGGCGCGGGAATTGTTGTGCCAGTTGGGGGGAATAGACTTCCCCAGTGAGGCGGCGGCGGACGAAAACCGTGTTTTCGGGACAACCTTCTCCGATTTTGGCGCGAACAATGTGTTTGCCACGAGGGGTGCGACCGCTGTTGTGGGATTCACCCGCGCCATTTTTGGCGGTGGACACAGGATAAGTCAGGAGGATTTCGCCCTCGTCACTTTGTAATTCCATGTGTTGTGTCGATAGATAAATAATAATTTTCATATTGATAGGCGGTTCATCTGCATTGGCAGTCTGCCTTTCCAAGGCGGAGATGTTGATGTCAGGGATGGGTTCGCATTGCTCGCTCGGCTGGGTGTCCACCTCCTCCCATTCCTCTGCGTGAGCGGGTAGCAAGTTGAATGTCAGCGCAGTCAGAAGCATGATGGCTGTTTTTTTCATGTATGACTCTTTCGATCAAAATATTCAGACTTTCTGCTGTATAGAATGAGTTTGCGGGCATAAATTGGGCGCGATATTACCAAGTGCCCCTTAAGTATGACGCGAGTATAAGGGGAAAATAAGGCAAATGGGTATGTCATGGATAAGCAAAATTGAGTCATCCAGCTTCACACATCCTCGCTCAACGTCATGTTTGACGGGCTTTATCCTGCTTCCAGTGCGCGACGCGCATGATAAGATAACGCCTCGCGTGAAAAAACATACAGCATTCCCTCATTTTGTTTATTAGGAAAAGATAATGGTCAGTTTGCAACCCCCTTTGTGTGACTTCGGCTGGAAAGCCCCTGATTTTGAGCTGTTGGGCGTGGATGGTAAACGCTATAACTTAGAAAATGCACGTGGCAAAAATGGGCTGCTGGTGATGTTTATCTGCAATCATTGCCCTTACGTCCAATCCATCCGCGACCGCATCGTGCGTGACACGCGGGAATTGCAACAATACGGCATCAACACGATTGCGATTATGTCTAACGATCCTGCGGAATATGCCGAGGATTCGTTCGATAATATGCGCGCCGTGGCACAGCAATATGACTTTCCCTTCCCTTATGTGATTGATGACACGCAACAAATCGCCAAAAATTATGATGCGGTGTGTACGCCTGATTTCTTTGGTTTCAATGCCAATTTGGAATTGCAATATCGCGGACGACTAGACGCGTCGCGTAAAACCGCTGCGCCTGATGCGGCACGGGATTTATTCAACGCCATGGTGCAAGTCGCGCAAACAGGACACGGGCCACAAGACCAAATTGCCAGCATGGGCTGCTCTATTAAGTGGAAAGAAGTATGAAAACCGTTGCGCCGTTGGGCATGAGCGCGGTGTTAAAAGCGGTGATTGCAGCCGTTAAATTAGCCGCTGCGGAAGAAATCAAACCGCGTTACACCAAAATCATCCAGCAACGTAAAACGGATGCAAACTTTGCCGCTGATGTGGCGGAAGCCGTTCACAGTACGTTGACCAAGAAGTTGCAAGCGATTGCCCATGTGCCTATTTTGGATGAGAAACTCTCCCCACAAGAACAGCACGCGTTGTGGTTATCGGGCGAAGCTTGGATCATCAATCCCATTGATAGCTATTCCAATTTAATGCGCGGATTACCTTATTTTTCTATTTCGGTGGCGTTGTTACGCGAAGGAAAAGTCGCGTTGGGTGTTGTGTATGCCCCTGTCGATGAGGAATTGTTTGTGGCGGAAGCAGGTAAAGGCGCGTTTCTTAACGGACAAAAAATTGTCGGTAGTACCACCGCCAGTACCTTGGATGCAGCCCTCGCCAGTGTGGATTTTCGCCGCCTCAACACCTTGTTGATTGCGCGTTTGTCCATCCAGCCGCCTTACTATACCCACCGTAATTTTGGTGCTTGTGCTTTGGATTGGTGCTATATCGCCACAGGTCGCTATGACGTATATTTGCATGGCGGACAACAACTGTGGGACTACGCCGCAGGCGCGTTAATCTTGGAAGAAGCGGGCGGTTTTGTGTGCTGTATCGAGCAAAATGACTTTGCTCTGGGCAATATCTGGCAACGATCTGTGATTGCCTCACGGGATTTAAAATTGTTTGAAACTTGGCGGGATTGGGTGAGGGGGTAATTGGGCAGAATTCAAGCTCAAACGTCCCATGCCCTACCAAGCCCAACTTTCCACCCCGTTCGCGGTACTCGGCATTCGTTGCTCGGATACCGCCCTGACCGAAATCGTCTTTCTTCCACTTTCCACCCCTGCGCAATTGCCAAGCAATGCCTTGGCTGCGGAGGTGTGTCGGCAATTATTGCGTTATGTGGATGATCCGACTGCACCATTCGATTTGCCGTTGGAATTTGCAGCCACCGCGCATCAAGCCAAGGTTTGGCAAGCGTTATGTGCGATACCGTGCGGGGATACGCGCACTTATGGTGACTTAGCCAAAACCTTGCAGTCGGCGGCACAAGCGGTGGGACAGGCGTGCGGGGCGAACCCTTTGCCCATTGTGATTCCGTGTCATCGGGTGGTGAGTCGGGCGGGATTGGGCGGTTTTATGTTGCACCGCGATGGCGACGCGCTGGACATCAAACGTTGGCTGTTGGCGCATGAGCGAGCCATTTAAGCATGGACATTGACGCGCTGCTGGATACTTTTTGTGACAGTTTATGGCTAGAAGATGGGCTGGCGCGCAGCACCTTGGAGGGCTATCGCAGTGATTTGTTGAAGTTTGCCGATTGGCTGGAAGCGCAACAGCACAAAGCCCTGCTGGACACCACCCACGGCGACATTCAAGCCTATTTATCCTTTCTGGTACAGCAACAGGTGCGCGCCAGCTCTTCGGGGCGAAATTTGTCGAGTTTGAAGCGGCTGTTCCGCTATTTGCTGCGCGAAAACCAGATTGCCGTTGATCCCACCTTGCAAATTGCCATGCCCAAATTACCGCGCAATTTGCCCAAAACCTTGACCGAACACGATGTCGAACGCCTGCTCAATGCACCCGATGTGCAGTCGTCGCTGGGTTTGCGTGACCGCACCATGTTGGAAGTGCTATACGCCACTGGCTTGCGCGTGTCGGAGTTGGTTAATCTGAGTACCCGACAAGTCAGCATCGCGCAAGGCGTGGTGCAAGTGATGGGCAAAGGCAATAAGGAACGTCTTGTGCCGCTGGGCGAGGAAGCATTGGACTGGTTAAAACGCTATGCTGAACAGGGGCGCGGCGTATTGTTGGCAGGCAGAATCAGCGACGCGCTGTTCGTCACCGCACGCGGCGAGGCGATGACGCGGCAAATGTTTTGGTATCTCATCAAAAAACACGCACGACACGGCGGCATCACCCAAACCCTTTCGCCACATACCCTGCGCCACGCCTTCGCCACCCATTTGCTCAACCACGGTGCGGACTTACGCGTGGTGCAACTGCTGTTGGGACACACCGACATCGCCACCACCCAAATCTACACCCACGTCGCCCGCGAACGCTTGAAAAAACTGCATCAAACGCATCATCCTAGGGGCTAAGCTGTCTTTATATCAAAAGTGGGATGAGTTGAGTATTTGAAAGATGGCCTTTCAGTTGGTCTACAAGTTGTATCCGTCAGCTCATTTTAACGTATGGATATTTCTAGTTTTCGTGGCGAGTTGTTTGACAGCAATTTGAGCGAACGCGCAAGCCAATTTTTATTTTCTTGAATGACGAGCGTATTGTTTTTAAGCATGGTCGCATAATGCTGATCATGTGAAATGTGCTCTTTAATCCACCGCATCAATACCCGATGTAGTTTTTCTGAAATAGGCTCATTATTATTGAATCTTTCACGGTACTTTTTCATCCGTTGAAGAAATAGATCATGCGTCGCTTTATGTTCCTGCGTAAATTCATACTTTGCTTCCCGCAACAGATTCTCTTCATAAGCAAAATGATTTTCAAGACTCGCTATGAATTGATCGAGCAGGTAAGCGTACTCACCCGTGTTCAACGATCCAAAAAGAGAACCGTAATAATCCAACTCCGTTGCGTCATGTTGATGATCGGTGGGTGGTGCTGAAGGGGAATGAGGAGTCACTTGGCTGAGTTTGTGAATACAGTCGGTAATGCAACGATGTTGCGCGTCGATTGCTGCAATGCCCGTATTCCAATCATCTGACCAGATTGTTTTCATGATGATATAACCTATTAAAATCCAACCTTATATTATAGCAATATAGTATGGTATTGTCGCTATCTCGTGACAAACTATCCTAACGAAGTCAGTATTTTACGTATCTCAGGCACGCACGATCCGCAACCTGTACCTGCCTTTAAACACTTCCCAATGGCTGTGACGCTGGTTAAGCCTTGTTCCGCAATGGCGGTACGTATGGAGAGGTTTCGCCGACATTGGAGCAAGCGCAGACCGTATGCCCCGCATTGCTTGCGCCTTTTGGCGGGTGAGCCGCAAGGCGTCCTGCGAGCTCTGCGGGCGTGAGTTGGGTGAACAGAGGAGTTGTAGTGTGATTGACCTGCGAGCAACATCTCTTATAGTTGCAAATGGGCTATGATTACGCACGGGGTGCTAGGCGGCTGAGAAACCGAACCAGCTTGCGATATCCGCAGCATCTGGACGAGCAAGTTGTGTGGTGCTCGCAGGCGTAGCTAAACAGTGACATTTACAATCAATAGGAGAATGACATGGCGATGGACGTAATTGATTATCAGCTACACGGTGACGATATGCAGTTTGTTGAAATCGAACTTGACCCGAATGAAGCCGCGATTGGTGAAGCAGGTAGCATGATGTATATGGAAGACGGGATTCAGATGGATACCGTGTTTGGGGATGCGTCGGCGCAACAAGGTGGATTGTTTGGCAAACTGTTGGGGGCAGGTAAACGCCTGATTACGGGCGAATCGCTGTTCACCACCATTTTTACCAACAAAGGCGTTGGTAAGCGCAAAGTGGCGTTTGCCGCACCTTATACGGGCAAAATTATTCCGTTTGATTTGCGCCAATACGGCGGCACGATCATTTGTCAAAAAGATGCTTTCCTGTGCGCGGCACGCGGCGTGTCGCTGGGCATCGCGTTCCAGAAAAAAATTGGCGTGGGATTTTTTGGTGGCGAAGGTTTTATCATGCAAAAGCTGGACGGGGATGGACTGGCATTTGTCCATTCTGGCGGAGCCATGTTGGAACGCCGATTAGCCCCAGGCGAAGTGTTGCGCGTGGATACAGGGTGTGTGGTGGCTTATACCTCAGACATTGCGTTTGATATTCAATACGTCGGCGGGGTGAAAACCGCGCTATTCGGCGGTGAAGGGTTGTTTTTCGCCACCCTGAGCGGACCTGGCACGGTGTGGTTGCAATCCTTGCCCTTTGCACGACTGGCATCGCGTATTTTTGCCGCTGCACCTGTCAAACAAGGGGGTGGCGGTTCGGGCGGTGAACAAGGCGGATTGCTCGGTAATTTGTTTGGCGGTGACAACTAACGTGCAAGGCTGGTTCGCCGTAGGCAATCCGCTACACTGTGCATCGGCGACATCAATCAGCTTATCTACACGGGGCGTGTGGCGGTAAAATGCGCCGCTTGTCTTTCCTCTTTCACGGAGTCTGTGATGAATTCCTCCTTGCGCCCCATCGTTCACACCTTAGGTTTGGTCGAGTATCAGCCCACTTGGGAGGCGATGAAACGCTTTACCGCCGACCGTACCGCCGAGACGCGGGACGAAATTTGGCTGGTGCAGCATCCGCCTACCTTTACCCAAGGTTTGGCGGGCAAGCCTGAACATTTGTTGTTTAGCAGTGAGATTCCTGTGGTCAAAATTGATCGCGGCGGACAAGTGACTTACCACGGCCCTGGGCAAATCGTCGCTTATTTGTTGTTGGATTTGCGCCGCTGGCATATTGGCGTGCGCGATTTGGTGCGGCTGATGGAGCAAGCGGTGGTGGATTTACTCGGAGAATATGGTGTCGCAGCACAAGGGCGTGATGATGCGCCAGGCGTGTATGTGGACGCAGCCAAAATCGCTTCTTTGGGGTTGAAAATCAAAAATGGCTATTGTTATCACGGCTTAGCGTTGAATGTAAATATGGATTTAACCCCGTTTTCTTATATCAATCCTTGTGGCTATGCGGGCTTACGCGTCACGCAAACTTGTGAACTCGGCATCACTGCTGAGTTGGGTGAACTACAGGCTCAATTGGCACAAAATTTGATTTATGGATTGCAACAGCATCTGGAGGCGGTTATTAAGCCTTGAGCGTGGGCGGCGTGGCTGGGGTGCGACAATTTGCCGCATTCCCAAGTCGTTATTTTTGTTGAATAATGCGTCTGACCAAAAGTTGCTTGGCTTTCAAACGATTAAGATGATCTCTCCTTCATTACCGCGTCTCCTCCCAAGGGCAACAAATTAGCAACTTTTGGTTTTTCCCTTGCCCTGAATATCCGCCGCGATTAAAAACTCGGCGCACACTGTAAATTCAACACTTCTCCTGTTTGCGGATGGTTAAATCGCAATGCCGCCGCATGGAGATGCAAACACTCAGCTTCGCGCCCGCCATACAAACCGTCGCCCAAAATGGGATGCCCTATTGCCAAAAGATGTACGCGCAGTTGATGGGTTCGTCCTGTGATCGGCGTGAGTGCGACGCGGCTGGTATCGTGCCGTTCGTCATAACTTAACACTTGAAAATGGGTTTGCGCAGATTTGCCGCGTTCAAAATCCACCCGTTGCCGAGGGCGATGTTCCCAATCTGCGCCTAATGGCAGGTTAATTTCACCCGTCATTGCCGTTAATTTTCCAGTAACCAGCGCGACATACTGCTTTTCAATGTCGCGGCGTTCAAATAAACCCGATAAGGTTCGTTGCATCGCTATACCACGGGCAAAAATCAACAGTCCAGACGTTGCCATATCTAAACGATGCACAATCAGTGCGTTAGGGAATTCGGTTTGAACGCGGGTGGACAAGCAATCTTTTTTATCTTCGCCACGTCCAGGCACGGCAAGGAGTCCCGCAGGTTTATTGACCACCAGCAAATGCTGATCTTGAAACACCATGTCTAAACCTGTGTGAGCGGGTGGGATGTAGGGTAGGGAAGTCATTGGTTTCTATTCTGGGGACACAAATACCCTCTCCCCCAGCCCCTCTCCCGTAAACGGGCGAGGGTAGGGGCAGACCTGTGTGTCTGCCCTAAGGGCGCACACGCAGGTGCGCCCCTACGCTGTCATCCTTTGCGCCAACCACGTTTGTATATCGTCCAGCTCAACTGGGTGGACGGAATGTTGCATGGGATAGTCGTGCCATTCCACTTCAAAACCGTTTGCTAACAGCGCATCCCGCGAGGCGGTTCCCAGCGCGCAAGGCACAATGGGATCGCTGCGTCCGTGCGCCATAAAAATCGGCGTTTGTTGACCCGCGACGGTGACCGCAGCGGCGCAGTCTTTTGCCATGGGCAGATAAGTGGAAAGTGCTAATACACCCGCCAGCGGGGTCGTTAATCTGACCGCGTTGTGCAAGGCAATCGCGCCACCTTGGGAAAATCCCGCCACAAAAATATGCTCGTGTGGGATGCCCAACGCCACTTGCTCCGCGATGATGCCCTGCAAAATTTGTTGTGAAGCGGTAATGCCTGCCACATCGGGTTGCGCGTGAATTTGGTCTTCCACGATGTCATACCACGCCCGCATGATAAAGCCGCCATTGATGGTCACAGGGCGTTTGGGTGCGTTGGGAAAGAGATGACGCACGGGGGCGGGCAGCTGCAATTCATCCGCAACGGGCATAAAGTCGCTGCCGTCCGCGCCCAGTCCATGCAGCCAAATCACCACATAACGGGGATTCCGTCCACTTTCAATCATCAGCATCGTCGGTCTCCTCATCGTCACGAACCGCCCCAGGGGCTGGGAAAATCTCGCGCAACATTTGGAAAATTTCGCGGTAAGATTTAGGTGGTTTTGCTGCTTCGCGTTCTTTTTGCGCTGAGCGTATCAAGCTGCGCAAGCGTTGCACGTCGATTTGCGGTTGATCTGCCAATAATTCGGTCAAGGCGTTTTCGTCATCCAATAAGCGTTCGCGCCAGCGTTCCAACTGGTGCATATACACGGTATGCGCTTGCGACGTGCCGTTCCAAACCGCCAATTGGGCTTTAATGGGTTCAGGGTCAATGTCGCGCATCAGTTTGCCGATGTATTGCATTTGGCGGCGTTGTGCGCCAAATTTATTGATGCGGTGCATCTCCTTAATCGCATCACGCAGGCTGTCGGAAATATCTAATTTGGCGAGTTGGTCTTTGCCTAATTCGACCAATTGCCCGCCCAGCTCTTGCAACTCGTGCATTTGCTGCTTGATTTTGGTCTTGCTGGGCGGCAAATCCAAATCAGGTTCGGGCGGTAAACTTGTCCAGCCGCGACCACGCGTACTGGGTTCAGGCGCAGGGGGTGCTTGGACTTTGGGAACGTAGGGGACATCGTCATCGTCGTCGTATTCTTCATCCTCGTTAATCTCAAACGGGATGGACTCATCGAACGGATCGGCGTGGGTGCGGAAGGCGGGTTTGGGTTTTTGCGGATTCATAGCGATTCAAATAAGAGTGCGATGCGCTATGATACCGCCTTTCGTCAATTTTCCCTTCACGACATGAACGCTTCCGCTCCGCAAAATCGTTTTTCTCATGCCAGCGACACGCTGCGCCAAATTGCCCAAGATATGTTGGACTACGCTAAACAACGTGGTGCTACCGCCTCGGCGGTGGAAGTCTCGGTAGGATTTGGTCAAGCCGTCACCGTGCGCCAAGGCGAAGTGGAAACCATAGAATACAACCGCGACAAGGGCTTGGGCATCACCGCTTACATCGGGCAAAAGCGCGGCAATGCCAGCACCTCGGATTTTTCCCCGCAAGCCATCCGCGACGCGGTAGATGCCGCGTTGTCCATCGCCCGCTACACCGCGATTGATGATTGCGCGGGGCTGCCTGATTTAGATCGCTTGGCGAAAAATTGCCCCGATTTGGATTTGTATCATCCGTGGGATTTATCCGTGGAAAGCGCGATTGACATGGCGCAGCAATGCGAACAAGCGGCGTTTGATTACGACCCTCGCATTCAGCAATCCGAGGGTGCTACGGTCAATTTACACGAAGGCTCGTTTGTGTTCGCCAACAGCGCGGGCTTTATGCAAGGTTATCCCACTTCGCGCCACAGCTTGAGTTGCGCGGTCATCGCCGAACAAAACGACGCCATGGAGCGCGATTATTGGTATTCGGTGAAGCGCAACGCGGGTGAATTGTTGTCCGCCGCCGAATTAGGGCGCATCGCGGGCGAACGCAGCGTGCGCCGTTTGGGGGCGCGCCAACTCGCTACGCAACAAGTGCCCGTGTTGTTTGAAGCCCCGATTGCGTCGGGCTTGTTAGGCAGTTTTGTCGGCGCGGTCAGCGGCGGCAGTTTGTATCGCAAATCCTCGTTTTTACAAGACAAAATGGATCAGCCCGTGTTCGCCTCGCATATCCATTTGCGCGACGTGGCGGACTTGCCCAGAGGCTTGGCTTCGGGCGCGTTTGACGACGAAGGCGTGCAAACCCAAAACCGCACCATCGTCGAAAACGGCATCTTGCGCGGCTATTTTTTAGGCAGCTATTCCGCCCGCAAACTGGGTTTGAGCAGCACGGGGAACTCAGGCGGCAACCATAATTTAATTTTGCAATCAGGCGAGTTGGACTTCGCAGGGATGCTGAAATTGATGGGGCGCGGCTTGTTGGTGACGGAATTATTGGGGCATGGAGTCAATGCCGTCACAGGCGATTATTCACGCGGCGCAGCGGGATTCTGGGTGGAAAATGGCGAGATTCAATACCCCGTCAACGAAATCACCATCGCAGGTAATTTGAAAGATATGTTTATGAATATCGCCGCCGTCGGCAATGACGTGCTGGTGCAAGGCTCCCGCCATTGCGGGTCGATTTTGGTAGAGGGCATGACTATTGCGGGGTGCTAAGTAGGGTGGTATCAAGTATTGCAGGTGTTTTTTAGATTCTCATTATTCAAAATCAAGGCGTGCTAAAATCACGCTACTTATTGATATAAATCAAATATTTTTCATGCAAAATCAATTATCCACCTGTCCAGCTAAAACATTTAGTTGTACTTTGGTGTCTACATTATGTTATGCGGCAGAAGCCCATGGAACTTTGGTCAGCGCGAACTGAAGCTGTTGCCTACTTAGAGGCAAGTCATGCGGATCAACTTGCGGTACTGTCACGCATGTTCGAGCTAATCGATCTAAGCATCGACGCATATGAATCTTTGGCAGGAGGAGATGTTTATGCACGTATTTGTGGGCTGACACTCCTAAAGGCAAAGCATCTCGCTGTTGGAGCTTACAGTCTTATTCTCGATGGTTTGGCTCAAGAAGCTGGGGCGCTGATTCGCCCCTTCATCGAGTACAGCGAGCTACTTACCTACTTTCGCAAGTTTCCTGAAATGGCTGAGCGCGCCGCAGAGAACGACCTGCCAAAAGCAGGTGAACGAGCACGCGCTATTGGTGGGATATTCAAAGAATTCCGGGAACACTTAAACAGTCATGCCTCACATAGTTCGTATAGTCACTATTCGCTGGCACATTTGTTTGAACCTAAAACTTTTCATTTCAAGAAGCATCAGCGGACGGTGCCAAAGGTGTTGGATAGGAACGTGAGAGACTTCGTCATACAACTATATCTCCTCGCACGTGAGGGTGTTCTAAGCCTTGATCGTCTGGATGTCCCCACCTTTGAGAATCTAGCAGTCAGAACCGATCAACTTAAGGAAGACATGGTTCATGTGTTCAAACTACATGCCGCATAACCCGACATTCAACCTGGACTCCGCAAAAGCGCGGAGCCAGTTAATTTTACGTTAGACCTGCTATCACCGATATGCTGACCACATACTTTACATCATGGCCAAACGATCACTTGTGCCAGTAGACGGCCTGTCAAAAGACGGGCAGTCCGTCTATGACGTCTTGAACGATGAACCCGATCTTTCCGCCGTTCTTGTTGGTACGAGCTATATAGATGCATGTCTGGGAGCATTGCTTGAGGGGTTCTTTCTCAAAGATTCGTCAACGGCTGCTGAACTGCTGGACGCTAGGGGCGGAGCCCTTGGCTCGTTCAAGTCACGGTCTGACGCTTGCTATTGCATCGGGCTGATTAACAAGCGCCTGTATCAAGACCTTCTTGTGATTGCCGAAATCAGAAATCAGTTTGCTCATCATCATCTGGCACTGAACTTCGATATTCCAGAAGTAACCGAACAATGCGAAAAGCTCTCATATTTCGAGGGTCTCACGAATGGAAGCTCCGACGAACGACCATTTGAAAAGCTCTTGAACACTCCTCGAAACAAGTTTGTATTGAGCGTCGGGCTCATTAGTCTGAGGCTGCTAATCAAAGGTTTGGAGGTTAAGCATGTGCAGCCGCAGGTCTAATCCAACTGTCGAAAGATCATCACTTTAAGGAGGGGAAATAGAATGAGGAAAAGTTCAGCAGCATTTTTTATGGCCTTTGCTACCTTAGCTACATCGGCTCAAGTCGCCAAAGCAGAGACGATCAACTGCGGGCTAAAGACCATTACCGTTCAAAATGGAAAACTTACTCAGATCAGGCATGAAGATGGAACCATTCATAGTGGAAGTTCCGTTTCGGACAACTGGGGTTATGACGGAAAGTCAATCAAGCATAGACTCATGGATGATCGAATCCCGTGTGGTACCAAGCCAAAATCTAGAGATAAGGTTATCGCGGAGCTATCATCGCGGTTCATCAAAAGTCCAAGCCACTATGGCATGGACAAGCAAGAAGCCAAATGGATGGCTAGCTATACTGCCAATTTAATGAAGACCGATAAGAATTGTCATTTGCTCGTCGATGCTGCAAAGTCGACGCAGCGAAAGGAGACGTTTTACATTGATTGCAATGATCACTCTGGCAACTCGCATCGATATTGGGTGTCTCGTGGTGATTTAAAAGCTGGTAACTCGAAACCACCAGCGATGCCAGTCTCTGAAGCTGCGGCGGTCGATATTTGCAACACGGAATTACGCTCGAAGGCAACTAATCCAGCCACTTACAACCCCTCACTGATTACTGGTACTACCAGCAGAATTGTAAAAGCTAACGGACGCAATGTCGTTGAGATTGATTTTAGTGCTAAGAGTGCCATTGGCATAGAAGGTAAATTCCGAGGCAGATGCATTTTGGAATCTGGGCGGTTGATTGAAGCGACGGTTGAGAACCGCTAAAGGACAAAAGTGAGCCTCGGCCCCGTTAGTTTTAATTGAGCAAAGTAGTTATGAGTGAAGAGTCGCGGGGTCAGTTCTAACATTCCAACATTTTATGTTGAACTGCCTGACACTTTCCTGCACTACTATCAATAAGGGTTGGCCACTAATTTTACAATACTTTGATTATATGATAAAAAAGCCTAACCCGTCATTCGAGAGCGATGCTGCAAAAGCGCGGCAAGTGCGTTACCTATTGGGCGCGTGGCGGTGATAATCATACTGAATGGTTTCTGGTGCAAATCCTGAAAATGCTTAACCCAGTACTAAATTTCGTTCTTTTCAGTCGTTGGATTTTGCGCGATAAAACCACGCAGTGTCCGAAATGGTAGGTAAATCGACAATGAGTTCACAACGCTTCAAATGCACGGGTGTGCCATACCGCCAAGGTTGGATTGAAGTGACTCCTGGGATTCACGACGGCTACGTGAATTTTGAGGTTTGGAATGTCACGTCCGAAGTTGATATATCGCCACTTGCCTCTGAACTCGCCCTGCTCACGGATGTGCAGGTTGTTGGAAATACTGAGGTAGAGCTATCCGTTGCCCTCGCAAAAGCACTGGTCGCGGCACTTGAGAACGCAATCAAGACCATCGAGCGGGCAGGTGCCTAAATTTCCTTCTATGTGACGAGCCAAAGTTGCACTTTGTCATGTCCGTGAAGTCAGGCGTTAGGGTTTTACTTTCACAGCAATTCTCATTTTGACTAAACAGTGGGGTTTTGTGGGTACGAATTCATTCGTACATCGCCCGACAGGGCGAAAAATGCGACAAAACTTGCCTTATTCACGAGAAACCGTACGAATGAATTCGTACCCACGGTCAAAATGAGAATTGCTGTTACTTTCATAGAGCCGTGGTAAATAAATATCAGGCAGGGTAAGCTCCAAAATAGTAACCGCGTAGCCAGAGCCCCCAATACTGATGAATGAATGGAATTATGAAGCCTAAAAGAATCAATGCGGACAACCGCACCTCTGGAAGACCGACATCGCGGCTTCCGTTGACCAGTTCAACCAGTGGTTCATGAGCTTCGCACCCGATGCGTTTCGCTCGACGCGCGTCAAAACGACCGAACATGTCAAAGCTGCACTGATCGCCACCAAAGACCTGTGCAGCATCGACCCTGCCACGCTCAAGGGCAATCCAAGCGTTCTTTCAACGCTCCGCATGTGTACGGCTCCACCGCTGGCCGTAGATCGTTTGATTGGTTTGGCCGATGCGAGCAAGAACCTTGTTGGACGGATGGAAGGAGGCAAGCTCCCGATCAGGATGAATGCCACCGACTTGAATGCGGAGTTGACCAAACTCTGCGATATCATCTCAAAACTTCTGGATCGTGACATTTTCCCGTGGCTGAGTGCCGCGAAAGCCCCTACCGATCACGAACGCGACCGAGCATCAACAATCGTCGCTGACCGCTTGTGCAGTGCCGTGGCAAATCCTATCATTCGCAACGCTCAGGAGCAGCGGCAACTCAAACTTCTGGGTGATTGGCTTGATGCACGAGGCTACCAGAAGCAAGCTCATCCCACGGGGAAGCCGTTGACCGAAATGGAAGCTGCAACCTACACTTTTCGCATGAACCTCGCAGTAGGCACGACGCTGAAGGTGAACATTCCGATTGACGTGGTAATTCAGCCCAAGAAGCTCCGAAAGGATAGCCTCCCGATCTTGATAGAAGCTAAATCGGCGGGTGACTTCACCAACACCAACAAGCGGCGCAAAGAAGAAGCCACCAAAATCCATCAGCTTCAAGCTGCTTATGGCGAAGGCGTTTCGTTCGTGTTGTTTCTCTGTGGTTACTTTGGCAGCGACTACTTGGGCTACGAAGCCGCCGAGGGCATTGATTGGGTCTGGGAGCATCGCATTGACGACCTTGCGAAGCTGGGGGTGTGAACCGCATGACCACTTACGGGAACAGCTTGATTGAATCGCGGCGGCAAGCCATACAGGCGGACATTGACGCGCGTAAGTCGGCGGCGGAGCGAAATCGCCTTGGTCAGTTCGCAACACCCAATGCCCTCGCTGTTGATATCGCTCGCTACGTCGAATCAGTCCTCGTTCAAACTCAAAGCAGTATTCGTTTCGCCGATCCTTCGATAGGTTCGGGCAGTTTTTTTTCGGCGGCACTCACAGTCTTCGGTCATAAACGAATCAGCAGTGCCATCGGCATTGAGCTTGATTCTGTATTCGCTGACGCAGCCCGCAATCTATGGGGAGATGAGGGGCTAGAGGTTCTGCTCGGCGATTTTACGCGCGTCATTGCTAATGGCTCTTGTCCAACTGCGCCCAACGTCATCTTGGCAAACCCGCCCTACGTTCGACATCATCACATGAGTAAAGAGGACAAGGAACGCTTACAAGACCTCACGTTCAAGATGAGCGGGGTTGAAGTCAGCGGTCTTGCGGGTCTATACGTCTACTTTCTTTTGCTCGCCACCGCGTGGTTGGAAGAAGGAGGGGTCGCCGCGTGGCTTATTCCATCGGAGTTTATGGATGTCAACTACGGTGCGGCTCTCAAGGCCTATCTCGCGGATCGCGTAACGCTGATCCGTGTTCACCGCTTTGATCCTGACGATGTGCAATTCGGTGATGCTTTGGTGTCGTCGGTTGTGCTGGTGTTCCGCAAAACGCCCCCCGCCGCCGATCATACGGTCGAGTTTACCTTCGGCGGCACACTAGTCGAGCCGCATGCCCGCGACCTCGTTCCACACGAACGATTGGGCGAGTCTCGCAAGTGGACGGTGTATCCGAGTCACGCCAAGAATGACAGACAAACGATTAGCGACGGCAAAGGCCCGACACTTGGCGACTTCTTCCGCGTCCAACGAGGTATCGCGACTGGTTGCAACAAGTTTTTCGTACTCGACCGCGCCGAGGCGATGAGGCTTGAACTTCCGAGCAAGTACCTTCGCCCGATCCTTCCCAGTCCACGCCACCTTAAAACCACGAGCATCGACGCTGATGGTGATGGTTATCCCCTCCTCGACCATCAATTATGTGTAATTGATTGCAACCTGCCCGAACCAATGGTAAAGGCACTATATCCAGCACTTTGGGAATACTTGCAAACTGCCCAGTCGCTTGGGATTATGGACGGTTACCTGATCGGCAAGCGTAGCCCGTGGTACAGGCAGGAACAGCGAGAGTCTACCCCGTTCCTCTGCACATACATGGGCCGAGGCTCTGACGATAAGCAGCCGTTCCGATTCATCTGGAACCGCTCGAAGGCGATTGGAACCAATCTCTACTTGATGCTTAATCCGCAGAACAGTCTCGCAGCGATGCTACGCCAACATCCCGACCGCGCCGAAACCGTCCATGCTTTACTTGGTCAAGTCACTGGGAACGAACTCCGAGGCGAAGGTCGGGTTTACGGTGGTGGTTTAAATAAGATTGAGCCGAGTGAATTGGCACGCATTTCTGCTGCATCGTTTGTCGAGCTTTGGCCAGAGATCATGTTTGATGTTCAGCCACAGGGAAAACTCTTCTAGCTGTCTGTCGGACCAGCAATTCTCATTTTGGCTAAACAGTGAGGTTTTGTGGGTACGAATTCATTCGTACATCGCCCGACAGGGCGAAAAACAAGCCTTATTCACAAGTAACTGTACGAATAAACTCGTACCCACGGTCAAAATGAGCATTGCTGGCCTTACGGGTTGACGGCTTGACAGCACCCCATAACGGGGAGTTTAATTAGAACAGACGGCTGGATTTCCTAGCCGTTATTTTTTATCAATAGGAGATAATGATGGCCAAACACTGGATAGAGCAACTCTACAACGAGACCAAAGACAGCTTCGTAATGTACACGGTCGATAACTATCATTGCGGCGACTTCTACCAAGGAGGCGTAAAAGTCGGCACCACGTATCCTTCGAACACCGAGTTCGTCATTGGGCCTGATTCCGCCTACACAGCGACTGATTGCGCGATTCCTTGGTCTGGGACGGACAATAACCAGACGAAGGGACGCGTGCTGCGGAAGAAAGGGGGCGACAGCAGTTACGGTGTTCGTATCTCCGTTGCTGGGGTCGGCGATTTGGAGAACCTTCGCTTCGACTGCGTGAAGACTGGAAAGAACCTCGGCATCATCGAGTTCGCCCGAATGAATACCACGTGGAAGTACCGCATCTGCTTAGACGAAGAGACCAAGGGGCCTACCATTGAGCTTGATCTCATGACTTCCCAAGTAACGCTTACACAGATCATCGGTGGAATTCATAAGAGCAATAAGGAGTTTCGCAGAGAACTTGCAAAAGCAATCTTGCCTTCTCTGCTGGGTGCAGTCGTTTAGGATTTTCCCCGTCGGGATAAAACGAACTTCGTCGTAAGGCGGTTTGCTACAAGTTGGTGGGATCCTCCTTACGCGCTAAAGCTCCCAACGTATGTCAGAGATAGCATGTTGTTTGGGAGGTAGGTTCGAGTCGAGGGAAAAATGGCCTAACGGTTGCCTCCTGCGGTAATTGTCAACCTAGTTGTCTCTTATCCATTTTTTATGAGGTCGTTTTTGACCCGCGTAGGGCGCATTCGTTACTGCGCCGTATGTAAACTCATCATGTAATCAAGCAATTGGTGCAATGCGCTGCGCTTATTGACACCCTACATCAGGCGAGTCGTAGGGTGTCAACTTGTTGCGCACGCGGCTATAAAGCTATCGTGCGCACGGCGCACACTACGATAACCTCAGTTCGACCAAAACAAGCAGCAGCCTTAAGAATCTGAAAGAATAGGGTTTCTAACCTCCCGTGATCTTCAGAGAAAGGCTGCAGCGATGATTTTACACAAACTATTTTGCGATATTGATGATTTTTGTGCTGTTTTTATCCCCGAATGGCAGCGGACACGCTTGCTGAATGGGCGTTGTAAGCGCAATACGCCGAAGATGCTATGCGAAAGTGAGATCATCACGATTGTGGTGTTGTACCAAACCAGCGGCTATCGTACGCTGAAATGGTTCTACACCAAGCATCTGGCGCAGAACCTTAAAGGTGAATTTCCCAACTTACCAAGCTACAATCGTTTTGTGGAGCTGATGTCAGAGATCCTTGAACCCTTGGCGGCCTTTATGCAAAGCCGCTGTGGCCAAAGTCGCGGAATTGCTTTTGTGGATTCCACGCCATTGCGGGTCTGTGAAAACATCCGTATTCCTCGGCATAAAACCTTTAAAGAACAGGCTGGACGAGCCAAGAGTTCCACGGGCTGGTTTTATGGCTTCAAGCTGCATTTTATGGTCAATGATTGCGGAGAAATCCTGTCTTTCTGTCTCACGCGGGGCAATGTGGATGACCACACACCCGTGCCAAAATTAGCTAAGAGACTGATTGGTAAGTTGTTTGGCGATAGAGGCTATGTTTCCCAAAAACTCACCGAGCTATTGGCGAAACAAAACGTGGAATTGATTACCACCCTGAAAAAGAACATGAAACCCAAAGTCATAGTCGCATTTGACAAGTTGATCCTGCGCAAACGCAGCATTATCGAAACCATCAACGACCAATTGAAAAACACCTTCAACCTTGAACACTCTCGTCACCGTTCATTGAGAAACTTCGTCGTCAATGCCATCGCCTGCCTGGTCGCTTATTCCTATCAGAAAAAGAAACCTTCCCTCAATATCAACCATGCCGATTTGCTACCATTTGTGCAATAAAATTAGATCGAACTGAGGTTACGATAAAACCCACTCACCGCAAACCGTGCGGATAAATCCGCACCTACAGGATTTATTCTTCCTTCACCCTAAACCAAGCCGCATACAAAGCAGGCAAGAACAAACACGTCAGCAACATGGCGACCATCACGCGCCTCTAATTATCCCCGCCAGTGCGAAAAGACGGCATTTATGTCTATTGGAAAGGATTGAAAATTTGCACGGGAATGTCTTTAAAATCATCGACATTACGTGTTGCCAGTGCCAGTTGATGTCGATATGCCGGGCTATCCATCACAGCGAGTTTTCGACCTTGCAATTCTGCTTTTGCCGAGATTTCAGCCCAGTTTTCTAGCACGGCATCGGTGACGGGTAAAACGCGATGGCGAAACTGAGTTTCCAAGGTATTCAACCATTTTTGCAGCTTTTCAAACCGCTCAGGTTGGGCGAGCTGAATTTTATACAAGCCCTTTTTGATTTCTGCGATGCTCACGCTACTGATAAACAAATGCGTGGGCTGCTGCTGATTGAACCACTGCACCACCTGAATATCGGGCGTTTTCTTCACCAGTTCAGACACAACACAGGTATCAATCAGGTAATTCATAGCGACATATCCCTGCCCATGTCTTTGTCCCGTTCCCATAACAAGGCAAGATTGTCGTCCGCGAGGTCGTCCGCCAAACGAAGTTGCTCAAATAGCGGCGGGTTCTTTTTCAGTTGCTGCAAATAGTCCCGCAGCACCTGACTGACCGCCGCTTGCGCATCTTGAATATGGCTGACCGCCATCACTTCGTTAATGACCGCATCATCTAGGGTAATGGTTGTCATGGCTTTTCCTTTTTAAAGAGCCTATTCGCTTTCCAGCTTATCCGATGAGGTAAACGTCCAAGTGCGAGTGATGGTGAGGATGTCGGTGTCTTTGCGGATGTCGGGCGACAATGGCGAATAAGGGGCGGCGAGTTTGACGATATGGACCGCAGCGGCATCCAGTATCGGTTTGCCAGAAGAACGCTCAATTTCGACTTTTTCCAACGTGCCATCGGCAAGGATAGACACGCTCAACGTGAGCTTGCCAAAAATCTGATCGCGACGGGCTTGAGCAGGGTAATTAAGGTTGCCGACGCGCTCTACCTTGATGCGCCAATCTTCAATGTATTGGGCGAAACGATATTCCTGCGTGCGCGCACCGATGAATTTGCGACGCGGCAACTTTTGGTAAGCTTCGGTGTTGCGACTGATTTGTGCTTCTAGGCGGGCGATTTCCAAGCTGCGTTGCACGAGGTCTTCGCCGCTGAGTACCGTGGGCGTGGGTTGTTTCTGGAGAGCGGGTTGTGCCACTTGGTGAATGCTGTGTGCTTGCGTCAGCAAACGGCGTGTTTCCTGCTCGCTGACACTTTGACGTTTTACCGCTTGTTCTGGGGTGAGTTGTTTGTCATCGCGCAAATTGGGCAAAGCGGTTTGCGCTTGGCGATCTTCGCTGGTATTGCCGCCGCCATCCAAATTATTTTGCGCAAGCGCATCGGCATTGAGTGGTTTGGAGTTTGATTTACTATTGACCAATACGACTTTCAACGGCTGCATTTTGCTAAACATATTTTTGCGCGGATCAGGCAGTACAAAGCCCACGCCAAAGAGCGCGAAGCTATGGAAGGCAATGGAAAAAGCCATTGCCCCCGCCAACATGACCGATGACTTAACCGACCAAAATGCCGTGAATCGCGCCAAAGTTTGTTTTAACAAGCGACTTCCTCCGTGGTGACCACCGCATCCGTATTGCTTTCTGCTTCGACAAGGTCTTCCTCTTGAACCGCTGCTACCACCGTATCCACCAAGGCTTCGACAAAGCGCGTTTTCATGTCCACATCGATCAAATCAATCTCGCCCACTGCCAAGCGTACACGTGTCCCGACAGGCTGTTCGGGCAAACCATGTGCGCGGAACACCAACGGAATGTTGCTGACCCGCACCAAGTTTTCACGGATGACCGTCGCCGTAATCACCAACTCATTCACTCCCTCGCCCACTTCGTGGGAGAGGGTTGGGGAGAGGGCATCTTTCTCTTGCTGCAACCAACGCAAACACCAATAGCGTTCCATGCCGCGCTGGAAGTCGTTATACACGCCGTAGGTCACTTCAAAATCGCGCAGCACGGCGTACAAGCCCGTGTCATTTTTGGGATAAATCGGTTCGGCATCTTTCAGCATGGCGATAATTTGCCGTTGATTAACCAAATCCACATAGCGGCGCAGCGGCGAACTTGACCACATATATTGCGCCACGCCCAAGCCTTGATGCGGTGCGGCAACGGTGCTCATTTTGACTTTGCCGTTGTTTTGCGTGCGGTAAATCCCAGGGAAACCGTGTTCATCCAGTTGTTTACCCCAAGTGCTATTGACCAAAATCATCAGCTCCGCCACCACTTTGTCGATGGGCGAACCGCGTCGCCGTGTGCTAATCGTGACGAAATCGTTGTCAATGTGGAAGTTGTAATCCAGCTGATTTTGGTTTTCGCCCGCCTTACCCCGCAAGGCTTCCAGCTTTTGCGCAAACGCCCACAGCCAAGTTAATTCCGTGGCGTATGCGTAATCCAATTTTCCCGCTGCCAAGGTTTCTTCATTAAACAAAGGTTCAAGTGTGTCATGGCGCAAATTCGCCGCGATATGAATGCGTTCCACGCGGCTGCTGTGCGCGGTAATCAGCAAGGTTTCTGCATCGACTTCCAGATACATCGACAACGCGGGACACACGCGATCCGCTTCCAAAGTAAACGCCTGCACCACGCTATCGGGCAACATGGTAATTTTCTGCCCTGGCATATACACCGTGGATAAACGCGTCGCCGCAATTTTGTCGCCGTCCGAATCGCGGGTCAGCCCCAAGGCGGGTGCTGCAATATGCACGCCAATACGATAATGCCCGTTGTCCAGTTTTTCCCACGAAAACGCATCGTCAATTTCCGTGGTGCTGGCATCGTCGATACTAAACGCCGTCGCGGTCGCCAAGGGCAATTCATCCCACGCGCTTAAGGTGACAGGTGGGAAATCCACACCTTTGGGGAATTGTTCAAACAAAAATTTGCCCAGATGAAAATCCGCTGTCGAAGGCAACGCGCCGCAACGATGCAGCAAATGTGCGGACGACAAATGCGTCGCGGCACAGGCGGCTTCCAAGGCTTTGACTTCCAAGGTATTGCGATCAGGTTGATACAACAAATGGGTGAGCTGCGCACTAAATTCAGCGGGCAATTCAAAAGCTATCAGTTGCTCGGTATAACGCGCTTGCAACGCCAATTGCTGACGCTTTTTCTCCGCGCCTGCCAGTGCGGCTTTCAAAACCTCAGGCGGGGCAGCGCGATAACGCCCTTTGCCTTTTTTGTGGAAATAAATTGGCGCGCCATGCAGCCGCAACAACACCGCCGCCGCTTCTAATGCCGATGGCGTATGCCCAAAATAATCCGCTGCGATTTGCTCAAAACCGAATTCATCAGGCGGGCAACATTCCCACAAGAATTCCACATCAATGTCCGCGAGCAACGGTTCAGCTTGCGGCAAAAACTCGCCTAAGGCTTGCGTAAAGTGCAGCATCACATTGGCTGCTTTGATTTTACTGCGCTTACCCGACAGGCTTTCCACCTGTAAGGAGGTGGTCGAATCGGTCATTACACTACCGACTTTAAAGCTGCCGTCTTCTTCGTAAAGGATATTCATGGACATGGACTAGAAAATTTGACGTAGATTATAGCAGTCATGGCAACTTCTCTTCATCTCGACACAACGCCTATCTGTTGCGCATGCGAATTAAGCGCATCCCGCGTTGCATGATTCGATTTACTTGCGTACTATCCGCACGCGATTGTGTGGCACTTAAAAATGATATCTATTTTAATATCTGCACCGCTCCGCACCCCATTTTTTATCTACGCCCATTGGGTTTTTAACAAGCTCAACCTATATGCCAGACTTTTTCGCACCTTGCCCGCGTGGGCTAGAAGCCATTTTGCAACAAGACCTGATTCAAATGAACGCGCAGCACGTGCGCAGCACCGAAGGCGGGGTACATTTTTCAGGTGAATGGGCGTTGTGTTATCGCGTCAATTTGGAAAGCCGCGTCGCCAGCCGTGTTTTGTGGCGGGTGAAAGAAACGCGCTATCGTAGCGAGCAGGATATTTACCAAGCCGCGTTTCAGTTGCCTTGGCAACGCTGGTTTGACGTGCATAACACGCTGCGCGTCCATGTCACCGCGATTCGTTGTCCGCTGAAAAGCCTAGAGTTCATCACCCTGTTGATTAAGGATGCGGTATGTGACCGTTTCCGCGCCCATTGCAATGAACGTCCCAGTATCGACACTTTAAATCCCGATATGCGCATTCACGCCTTTATCGAGGATGATTTGCTGATGCTGTATGTCGATACGTCGGGCGATCCGCTGTTTAAACGCGGTGTGCGTCAACACACCAATATCGCGCCGATACGCGAGAATTTAGCCGCTGGGATTTTGCGTTTGAGCGGCTGGCAAGTCGGCACACCGTTGCTCGACCCGATGTGCGGCAGCGGCACGTTTTTGATTGAAGCCGTACAAATGTCGCTGAAAATCCAACCAGGAATCTCGCGGCATTTTGGTTTTGAAAAACTGCTGAATTTTGATGCTGATTTATGGAATCGCATGTGCGAAAAAGCCATTGCCGCGCAAGTCGCCCCTTATCCCATGGAAATTTATGGCAGCGATTTGTACGGTGACGCGCTCAAAACCGCATCGCGGAATTTGCAAGAAGCTGGGCTGTTGGAATGCGTATCGTTGAAACAAGCCAATATTTTGGAAATTACCGCCCCTGCCGAGCACGGCACGATGGTGGCAAATTTACCTTATGGAGAACGCATGGGGGAACTCGATGAACTCGCTGAACTCTATCCGCTGCTTGGCGATGCGCTTAAACGTAAATTTGGGGGCTGGACAGCCTATTTATTCACCGCCGATAAAGCAATTTTAAAGCTGATGCGTTTGTCGCCTTCACGTCGCACGCCCTTGTTCAACGGCGCGATTGAATGTCGATTGTTGCAATACAAGTTGGTGTCGGGTAGCAATCGCAAAGAAGCCTTGGCACAAGGCGTACCTTACGCAGCCAACTTAAAACCAACTCGTTCAAAATAGCCTAGAGAGAAAATTATGTGTGGAATCGTTGGCGCAGTGGCGCAACGCAATGTCGTGCCTATCTTGCTTGAAGGTTTACAACGTCTGGAATACCGCGGTTATGACTCGGCGGGATTAGTAGTCATCAACAACGCTGAATTGTTACGGGTACGTAGCACGGGGCGAGTGCGCGATTTAAGCGAAAAGAGTGCGGATACTAAAGGGCAGATTGGTATTGCGCATACCCGCTGGGCGACGCATGGTGCGCCGAGTGAACGCAACGCCCATCCCCATCTCAGCCGCGATCTGATTGCCGTTGTGCATAATGGCATCATTGAGAATTACGAATTATTGCGCAGCCGCTTAATCGCCGCAGGTTATGAATTTACCTCGGATACCGATACTGAAGTCATCACGCATTTGGTGCATTCCTATTATTCACAAGGTATGTCGTTATTGGCAGCAACTCAAGCCGCCATTGTCGAATTGGTCGGGGCATTTGCCATTGGGGTGGTTGCGGCAGACAATCCCGATCAGCTCATTTGTGCGCGACGTGGCAGCCCGTTGTTATTGGGCGTGGGTATCGAAGAGCATTTTATTGCTTCGGATGTGTCGGCTTTATTGCCTGTTACCCGTCGCGTGGTGTATTTGGAAGAAGGCGATGTGGTGCAAGTAGAACGCTTGAGTTATCAAATTTTTGATGCGTCAGGCAATCCCGTTCAGCGTGCCGTGCAAACCAGTGAAATGAGTAACGAAAGTGTGTCGCTAGGCAACTATCGTCATTACATGCAAAAAGAAATTCACGAGCAGCCGCAAGCCTTGGCAGACACACTGGAAGTGGCATGCCATGGTCACTCCTTGTCTACAGGACTATTTGGTGCTGATGCAGCAGCCGTGTTTGCAGAAGTCGATAGCGTATTGATTCTGGCGTGTGGCACGAGTTATCACGCAGGCTTGGTGGCGCGCTATTGGTTGGAAGAAATCGCAGGCATTGCTTGTACCGTAGAAGTCGCCAGTGAGTATCGTTATCGCACCAGTGTGGCGAATCCTCGTGCCTTGGTGGTGGTGATTTCCCAATCGGGCGAAACAGCGGATACCCAAGCGGCGTTGAATCACGCGAAATCGTTGGGACATATCCACACTTTAGCAATCTGCAATGTGGCTGAGAGCGCATTAGTACGTTTATGTAAACTGCGCTTCTTAACCCGTGCGGGTCCTGAAATTGGCGTAGCTTCCACCAAAGCCTTTACCACGCAACTGGTGGCATTGTTCTTACTGACTTTGGTGTTGGCAAAACAACGCGGTCGTTTAAGCGCGGAACAAGAGCAGCAACATTTGCAGTCATTACGCCATTTACCGCTTGCGACTCAGCATGTTTTGACCTTGGAGCCACTCATTGCGACACTGGCAGAACAATTTGCCAATAAGCATCACGCCCTATTTTTAGGGCGTGGTATGCACTATCCGATTGCGCTGGAAGGTGCGCTCAAGCTCAAGGAAATTTCCTACATTCACGCCGAAGCCTATCCTGCGGGTGAGTTGAAACATGGTCCTTTGGCGTTGGTTGATAGCGACATGCCCGTGATTTCGGTTGCGCCCAACGATGCCTTGCTGGAAAAGCTCAAATCCAATTTGCAAGAAGTGCGTGCCCGTGGTGGTGAATTGTATGTATTTGCAGATGCTGACACACACATTGCAGCCTCCGAAGGGATACACGTGTTGCAAATGGCGGAACATGCAGGGTATTTAAGCCCCATCCTGCATACTATTCCGTTACAACTGCTGGCTTATTATGTCGCGTTGCAAAAAGGCACCGATGTGGATAAACCTCGCAATCTCGCCAAATCCGTGACCGTGGAATAGTTGCACCTTGCAGTCGAACCCACAGTCAGTCGTTGTATGAATCCAAATGGCAGTCTGTGCGGCTCAGCGACTGACCGCACCTGCTCGCCCGACGGCAATCTTCAATAGATGAAGCGACTTAATACTTATGGGTGAGCACTTGCCGTAGTTGGAAAAGTCAAAAGCAGCCAGCCATATCGTGTCGGACTATGATGACAGTACATCCTCGCATCAATGCATGAAATAGGCGTAGAGCCTAGGACGGAAAAGCGGTAGAATCGCCCCATTAAAAATTTCAATATCCACGAGGGGGAAAATTATGAGTAAAGGTCTAATTCAGTTCATCATCGAAGAACAACGTGCCGCAGCACCAGGTGCGACGGGTGATTTCACAGGCTTGTTGAGCGACATCGTTGTGGCGTGCAAACGTATTGCACATGACGTGAACAAAGGTGCGTTAATCGGCGTGCTAGGAAGTGCTGGCAGCGAAAACGTACAAGGTGAAACCCAGAAAAAACTGGACATCATCACCAATGAAATTTTCATTGAATCCACTGTTTGGGGCGGTCATTTGGCTGCGATGGCTTCCGAAGAAATGGACGACATCTACAAAATCCCTGCGCAATATCCAAAAGGCAAGTATTTGGTGGTGTTTGACCCATTGGACGGCTCTTCCAATATCGACGTAAACATTTCTGTTGGTACTATTTTCTCCATCTTGCGCGCACCAGAAGGCGTGGAAGACCCAACGGCTGACGACTTCTTGCAACCAGGCGTGACCCAAGTTTGTGGCGGTTATGTGTTGTACGGCCCCGCAACAATGATGGTGATCACCACTGGTCACGGCGTAAACGGCTTTACCTTGGATGGCGACATTGGCGAATTTATGCTGTCACACCCCAACATGACTATCCCTGAAGATACTTTGGAATTTGCGATTAACGCCTCGAACGAACGTTTCTGGGAAGCCCCTATTCAACGTTATGTGGACGAGTGCGTAAAAGGCAAAACAGGTCCACGCGGTATCAATTTCAATATGCGTTGGGTGGCTTCTATGGTGGCAGAAGTGCATCGTATTTTGGTGCGCGGCGGGGTGTTTATGTATCCTAAAGACACGAAAGATCCGACCAAGGCTGGTAAATTGCGTCTGTTGTATGAAGCCAATCCTATGTCTTTCATCGTTGAACAAGCAGGTGGCGTTTCTTCGACAGGCTACGAACGCATTATGGACATCAAACCGTCTGGTTTGCATCAACGTGTGCCTGTGATTTTGGGTTCTAAAAACGAAGTAAACCGCATCATTTCCTACCATAAGGAAGCGTAAATCATGAGCAATAAGCCGCTGGTATCCATCATCATGGGTAGTGCCAACGACTGGGAAATCATGCAGCAAGCAGCGCGCGCGCTGCGTGATTTCGGGGTGGAATTCGATGCGCGTGTCATTTCTGCGCATCGCTCGCCTGACCTGCTATTCGATTACATCAAAGACATGCACGCGCAAGGTGTGCAATGCTTTATCGCAGGCGCAGGCGGTGCGGCACATTTGGCGGGGGTGATTGCGGGTAAAACCACACTGCCTGTGCTGGGTGTGCCGATTCCTTCCAAATATCTCAAAGGCATGGACTCGTTGTTGTCCATCGTGCAAATGCCCAAAGGCATTCCTGTCGCCACTTTTGCGATTGGTGAAGCGGGTGCTGCCAATGCGGCCTTGTTCGCGGTGGCGATGTTGGCGTTAAATGACGCGACGTTGGCGCAACGTCTAACGGCGTATCGTCAGCAACAAGCCGAACAAATTGCGGCGACCAGCTTGCCGCCACTCTAAATCGTTTTTGTTTTACCAGTGGAGCTGCTCGCTCCACTGTTCTGGTATCGTCCTCAGGAGTAAAAAATGTCCGCTTTACATGAATCTCATTTAACCAGTTTGCCCTTGTTGCATCGCGGCAAAGTACGTGACCTTTACGAAGTGGATGCACAACATTTGTTGATCGTACAAACGGATCGCTTATCCGCGTTCGACGTGATTTTGCCTGATCCTATTCCTGGTAAAGGCGCGGTATTAACGACCGTATCGAATTTTTGGTTTCACAAATTACAACACATTATCCCCAACCATTTGAGCGGTATCGACCCTGAGTCCGTGGTCAAAGGGGCTGATGAACAAGCGCAAGTACGTGGTCGCGCTTTCGTCACCAAAAAGCTCAAACCCTTGCCGATTGAAGCCATTGTGCGCGGCTATTTGGTTGGTTCAGGTTGGAAGGATTACCAAAGAACAGGTGCGGTGTGCGGCATTGCCTTGCCTGTTGGCTTGCGTGAAGCGGAAAAGCTGCCAGAGCCTTTGTTTACCCCGTCCACCAAAGCCGCCGTGGGCGACCATGACGAAAACATTTCGTTTGCGCAAGCGGTTGAATTATTAGGGGATGTGCGCGCCAAGCAAGTGCGTGAGGCGACCTTGGCTTTGTATGTCGCGGCTGCCGACTATGCGGCGACAAAAGGCATCATCATCGCGGATACCAAGTTTGAATTTGGCGTAGATGAGGCGGGGACTTTATATTTGATCGACGAAGCCCTCACCCCTGATTCCTCACGTTTCTGGCCTGCCGATCAATACCAAGTGGGCAGCAATCCGCCTAGCTTTGACAAGCAGTTTGTGCGGGATTGGCTAGAGTCTTCAGCTTGGAATAAACAAGCCCCTGCGCCGCGCATTCCCCCCGAAATTCTGCAAAAAACGGCGGACAAATATGCCGAGGCACTTCAACGTCTGACTGCACCATGAGTCTGTGGCCGCAGCCCCTGATTGAAGGTTTTTTGCGCTTTCGTCAGCAGCGATTTTCGGTAGACGATGTCAATTATTTGCGACTGTTTGCAGAAGGACAAAAGCCCAAGTTTCTGATTGTGGGGTGTTGTGATTCACGCGTGGATCCCGCGCTGATTTTTGATTGCGCGCCAGGCGAACTGTTTGTGGTGCGCAATGTGGCGAATATTGTGCCGCCCGCAGGTGATCGCACGGGGCATCATGGCACGACCTCCGCACTAGAATATGGTGTTTGTAATTTGGGCGTGGAACACATCGTCATCCTCGGTCATGCACATTGCGGCGGCATTCAAACCCTGATGCACAGCAATGGCGAGAGCAATCCCGATTCTTTTATTGACGACTGGATGTGTTTGGTTGACTCCGCCCGTGTCAGCGTGGAACAAGACCTCGCTCATGCCTCACCAGAGCAACGCCAACAAGCGTGCGAACAACGCGCCATCCTCGTTTCCTTGCAAAATCTAGAAACCTTCCCGTGGATTGCCGAACGCGTTGCCGCTAAAAAGCTCGCCCTACACGGTTGGTATTTTGATATACCACAAGGACAGTTGTTAGGCTATAACGCCAAAACACAAGGATTTGAGGCATTGTAACGGTTACGATTTGCTAGATGGGTGAGTGGAATGATACCAATCTGCCGTTTCGCGTAATCCTTGCGCCATGGTGTAAGGGGGCTGCCAAGCCAGCTCTTTACGAATCTTTTGATCATTGATGCGCAACGAACCGAATAGTCGGTCGATGGCTGCCGTTCGCCCTAACGCCCCCCCAATACGACGCAGTAGCCCAACGGGAAAGTAGAACGCAGGGTTGCGGCAGTCCAAGGCCTTAGCAATATTTGCCACGAGTTTTGCGGTAGAAACTGACTCGCCATCGCTGACTAAGTAGGTTTGTCCCGCCGCATCAGGATGAGAGGCGCAGACGCGAAGTGCGTCGACAAAGTTTCCCACATACACCAAGCTGCGCGCATTTTGCGCACCTGCCAATGGTAGTGGCACACCCCGTTCGATCACTGAAAACAGGCTGATAAAATTACCCTTTACCCCCGCGCCATAAATCAACGGGGGGCGCACGATGACCACTTCTAAACCTGTTTCAGCCGCAACACGCTGCAAAGCCTGCTCTGCCTCCCATTTGGAGACACCATAGGGGTCTTGAGGATTGGGGATGTCTTGTTCGGTGTAGCTGGTTACGCCAGACGTGCCTTCACCATTCACCTTAATCGAACTCACATACACCAGCCGTTTCACTCCTGCCAATACCGCTTGCCGCGCTAAATGTTCAGTTGCTTCGACATTCACGCGGCGAAACTCTGCCAACGGGTCTGTCGAGGTATCTTGCATCACATGTACGCGTGCCGCAACGTGAATGACCACATCCACACCACGTAAGGCGGATGACCAATCGGTATAGGCATCTAAATTGCCGACGATGCTGTTTTCCAGTCCCATGATCCACGCGGCATCGGAACGTACCGCAGCGTGAACGCCATGCCCGTGTTGTAACAAATGGGCGCACAGAGCCTGCCCGACGAAGCCATTTGCCCCTGTGATTAAGAAGTTGCGATTATCCATGGTTGCTGGCATATCTTAAAGGAGAGGTCATTCTGCTAGTTTCCTTCCCGCCACTCGCCTCTCCCAGGCAATGCATCCCACGCTTCAATGCCTTCCAACGGATAGTTATAACGCAAGGTATAACGCAAGCGCCGCAATTTACCCAGCCAAGTGGCGCGCACGGCATTGTAAGGGTTGTTTGCTGTTTTACCGCCATCTGGCTGGCGTAGGGTAGGCAAAATATAACGATAGAATTCAAGTTGCGTAATACCCCACTTCATCACAAAGATGTGGCCGCCTTGATTGTGCTTGATGCGTCCCGTACTTGCGCAGCCAAAGTGATAAAAGCGACTCGCGCCGACCACGCGGAAATTGCGACAACCTGCCACCCAAAACTTCATCAGCAAGTCATCATCACTGCTCATCCCTGGTGAAAATTCCAAACTGTAGCCGCCCACCATGGTCCACCATTTTTTATGTACCAGCGTTGGTTGCAGCGAAGCTCCCTCTTTGTCACCACGGCCATCAAGGCGATAGTGCTTCAAAAAGGCTGTCTCATCAAAGTTTTCGGGAGAGGTACCAAAATTTTGCTTAATGATGTCGGGATGGTCGTTAGTTTCTGGTTGAATCAACGTGCCGAAGAAGAGCGCGAGATCGGTATCCACAGACTGAATCGCATCCACGAAAGCTTTATCCCACCCAGGAGCCGCCACCATGTCGTCATTCATATACAACACCCAATCATGCTTGGCTTGCGCAAACAAGTGATTGACGGACAAGCAAACGCCGACGTTTTTATCCGACTGGGTGTATTTAATTCCTTGCGCTTGTATCCAAGCTAACGATCCATCTGAACCATCATTCAAATGCACAATGATTTCGTGATTAAACTGAGAATGTCGCTGCAAACTTTCAACACAAAGTTTTAAATAAGCGAGATTGTTCCAACTGGGAATGACGATGCTGAACATAATGAGCTGTCCTTATTGGGGTTGGGGTACTGTGAGAAATTGGGTGTTGTAACAAGCCGCCAACAAAACTGCAACGGTAAAACTATAAAAAGCCGCTGCCATAGTGAGGTTCAGTATCTCAACGGTTAAACCAAACACAAAAAAGCCACCGACAAAGGTAATGCCTAAAATACCTGAACGCCGAACATGAGCCGATGCTGATTGCGTTGCTCGCCAAAACAATCTGAATGGCACGAAATAAATCGCCAATATGGCCATCAGACCAAAAACACCCATACCCACAGCTTTAGATAAAATATCGTTATGAACTTCCCCTCGCCCTAATTCGGCCGCGAAAGGGGTAATTTTACCTGCTTCGGTCATTTGCTTCATTTCTTGTGCGAAACCTTCCACCCCTACGCCGAAAATGGGGTGGTCTAAAAACACATCCACAGCCGCGTGGTAAAGCTGCCAACGTATACCCATTGATGTATCCCGATTGCCTTGGCTAAAGACCGTGACATCATTGGTTAATTCATGTACCCGCTGATTCACCGTGCTATTGAATGAAAAAAGTAGTGCAAAGGTAAGCATGGCTGCGATCACGGACGATAAAATAACGCGTGGCTGAACTCTATTTGTTCTGAAATAAATGAAAATGACTATGAACAGGGGAATTGCCAACCATCCACCTCGTGAACCTGAGGCGAAAGACGCCGATAATCCCGCAATAAAACCAGCAATTTTCAAGAAGCGCATGGGTAGGTTGTCACGGGAGAACCAATGTAAACTAAAGAGTGATAACACGCCCAGTAGTAGTTCAAAGTCGCCGTAATGGATCAAGTCTAAGGTGGGAATGCCCATCCTGCCTTCGCCCAAGTCTTTTGCCATCAACAAGCCCACAACAGCCGCCACAGGAAAGGCGAATTGCAACACGACAAAAACATTCGAGCGTAACCGCTGCAACATCAGAAACATGGGGATTACCAGAAAATAACGTGAGGCAGAATCGTAAGGATGCGCCGTGTAATACTGGTTGAAACTCTGGCTAATGAAAATGGCGATGGGTATCGCGAACATGGCGATTGTATATGCCGTCCATTCGCGTTGCCACACAATGGCATTTATACCCTTGGGACGGATGATTGCAGTCATCACCGCAAGCAGTAACATAAATAAAAGCACCGCGTTCATCCCGCCCCTGACGGCAAGCATCAGCATTGGATACGCCAAGAGCAGCAGCATTGCCGCAAGTTCGACTGAAAAATGGTAGCGTGATTGCGTCATTGAACGGAGCGCAATCATCCTATCCGCCTTTTTATCTCACTGCGTATCATCGCCCAGCGATATTCAGCGGTATTTTCTGGTTCAGCCAACGTGACGGCTTCAGCAATGTCGCCACGTCGTAGGTAATAGCGGTTAAACACCGATTGGCGCACGCCCCATTTATGCAGGAACTGCTTGCCGCCATCGTTCCTTTTCACTTTACCTGTCGATTTAGATTGAAAGTGATAAACCAACGATGCTCCCACGCCGATAAAGGTACGGCAACCTGCGTGCCATAGTTTCATGGCAAAATCGTTATCGCTGCTCATACCAGGGGAGAATTCACTGCTGTAGCCGCCGACTTTGAACCACCATTTTGCGTGTACAAGCGTGGGCGGCCACGTTGAACCATACCAGTCTGGTTTATGAAAATTGGGTAAATCTGCCAAGAGTTGCGATTCAGTAAATGTATCGGTATCTCGCCCATAATCCCGCACGATGACGCATGGATTGCCGCTTTCGGTGGGTTCTATCATTGTGCCTGATAGCATAAATAACTCGCTATCCAAGGTCTTGAGTTTATTGACTAATGCACTATCCCAGTTTGGGCAGCAATACATATCGTCATTGAGATAGAGGATGTAATCAAATGTGGCGTGCATCGCTGCTTCGTTTACCGCGAAACAGATGCCGATATTTTGCTCGGAATAAGTGTAAGCATATTGCCGCTCGCGCACCCAGTCCAGCGTGCCATCGCTACCATCATTGACGTGAATAATGATTTGGTGTGGATAAGCAGAATTTTGCTCAATACTGCGCACGCAGAGCTTGAGTAACGCTAGATTGTTCCACGTTGGGATGAGAATAGAAAACATAGTGGGGGCTTTAAAGTGGTTTAACGGTGCAAATCAACACGTTCTGTTCGACATTGTTAATGGAAGCAAGAAGTTGCATATTGGCTATTTCGTCAGCGAGCAGGCAGTGCACTGCGGATCGGTCTTGAGGTTGATTTGGCGAATTACCATGGTGAGGGCATTGAGGGTGAGTAATTTGCTACTTAAACCTTGTTCAATTTGCATGAGCAGCTTCAGCGTCTCACCCGCTTGCATTGTGCCTATGATACCCACCAGTGGCGAAAATACGCCCGTGGTGGCGCAGCGTAGGGCTTCGGCTTCCATTTCTTCAGGGTAGAGGCAGTTGTAGCAGGGTACATCCGCGTGACGGAAGTCAAAGACGGAGATCTGCCCTGAAAACTGGATCGCCGCACCTGAGACAAGGGGCTTGCGTTGCGTGAGACAGGCGCGATTGATGGCGTAGCGGGTGCTGAAATTATCGCTGCAATCGAGTACCACATCGGCTTGGGCAATTAAGGCATCTAATTCAGCCGCATCGGCACGCTGGGGGATGGTTAAACACATGACTTCTGGGTTGATGGCGTGCAGCGTGTGTGCGGCAGATTCAACTTTGGTTTGTCCAATGGCAGCGGTTTGGTGGGCAACTTGGCGTTGTAGATTGCTTAAATCCACCGTGTCGTGGTCGCACAAAATCAACTTGCCCACGCCACTGGCTGCCAAATACAATGCGGCGGGCGAGCCTAATCCACCAAGTCCGATAATGAGAACGGTCGCGTCCAACAGGCGTTGTTGCCCTTCAATGCCGATTTCGTCGAGTAGGATGTGGCGGCTGTAGCGTAGGAGTTGCTGATCGTTCATATTCTATCTATAGGGGTATGTTGCACGTACTCTGATTTGCACCTACGGCGTGCCTTCTCCCCGTTCCCTATCCCATCAGTGGGCGAGGGAGGTTGGTGTAATGCTTCTCAAAGAGTTTTATTTTTAATCAGTTGGTTGCGAATAAACTTGGGCGGATGCGCTAGGCTTCTCCACCCTACTCATCACCAACTAACAGTTTGCAACTAAAACTACTTATATTTCCGCAATTCAGGCGGCGTGTCATCGCGATCACCATGCAAATGGTGGTTATAGACCTCGGCAAAGACTTCCTGCCCATTTTTCTTGGTGTGATGCTCTGGAATATCCATATTGTGGCAACAGGTGTCTTCACAGTAGTAAATAACCTGCCGTGCAATACGGTGTAGCAGCCCATCATCCAGCACAAAGCCTTGTGCTACCAATATCTTCTCAAGGCTTTCTAAGGTGTGATGTTGCAAGTGATAGCTCACCACCAAGGTGTTAGGCTTGTCACTGCGTTGCACGGTGCAATTGGGCAGGGCATCTAGTAGTAAAAAAGCCTGCAACACCTGACATTCAGGTTCGGCGGCGAAGACGAGATCACGTTGTTTTGCTAGATCAACCGTATTTGGCATTTTGTCCTCGCAGCGTGTTTATTTGCCATGCAAAATCTGCATGCCTTTGAGCAGATTTAATGCTTGATTAAGTTGGTAGTCGTTTTTGGAACCAAATTCAGCAAAATCAGGTTTTTTGCCATCCTCTTTGTTATCTGCTGGCGAGGCTGATTTTTTACGATCCGCTTTGTCTTCAGGCTGTTTGTCGTTTATTAAATGCTTATCTAAGTCAGCTTCACGCAAACGGAAGGCATTATCAAAAGCACTGGTGGCTGGATCTTCCACGATAATGTCAGGTACGATGCCTTTTGCTTGAATGGATCGCCCCCCAGGTGTGTAGTAGCGAGCAGTCGTCAGCTTGACAGCCGTATTGTTGCCCAGCGGTAGGATGGTTTGCACCGAGCCTTTGCCGAAGGTTTGTGTTCCCATAATCACTGCGCGCTTATGATCTTGCAATGCGCCCGCGACGATTTCTGAGGCAGAGGCTGAACCGCCATTGACCAATACCACCATGGGAACGGTTTTGACTTCTGCGGGTAGGTTTTTCAGTGCATTTTTTGAACCTTCACCACGCAAATAATCTTCTGGTCTAGCGGTCAGGCGCATTTGGGCATCGGCAGTACGACCTTCGGTATAAACCACCAAAGCATCTTTTGCTAAGAAAGCGGCAGAAACTCCCACTGCACCATTCAATAAGCCACCAGGATCGTTGCGTAAATCCAGTATCAAGCCTTTCATTTCACCTTTATTTTCTTTGAACAGTTTTTCTAAGGCTGCGCCTAAGTTTTCGGTGGTGTGCTCTTGGAACTGGGTGACGCGGATAAACGCATAGCCTGGCTCAATCAATTTAGGCTTAACGCTTTGCACTTTAATGACCGCACGACTCAGGGTAAACAGCAAAGGCTTAGGCACGTCTTTGCGTATGACAGTCAGTACAATTTTGCTGCCAGGTTTGCCGCGCATCTTTTTAACGGCATCGTTGAGTGTTAGCCCTTTGACTAAGGTGTCGTCCAATTTAACAATTAAGTCACCGCTTTTAATCCCAGCTTGGAAGGCGGGTGTATCTTCGATGGGCGAAATGACTTTGACCAAGCCGTCTTCCATGCCGACTTCTATGCCAAGACCGCCAAACTCACCTTGCGTGCCGACTTGCAATTCCTTGAAAGCTTCCGCATCCAAATAGGACGAGTGAGGATCCAGCCCGCTGACCATGCCGTTAATTGCACCCGCGATCAGTTTTTTGTCGCTGACAGATTCAACATAATCGCTTTTGATGCGTCCGAACACCTCAGAGAAAGCGCGCAATTCTTCAACAGGCAAAGGGATTGCCGCACTTTCTTTGTCGGCGTGTGCGGCGAATTGTAGCGACAAAGCGACACCCGCGAATAAACCCAAACTGATTAAACCTGCTTTTTCAAAACGACGCATTTTTACTCCAATAGAATGATTTTTGCCCACAAATCAAGTGGGATGAGCCGTTTTTCAGCGATACTCATAGGGGTGAAGTATAAACTGGAATTCGTGTTTTTGCCGCGCTTGTCAACAGGATTACCCCTTCGATATTTAATCTGCGGATGTCGCAGTGAGGTGAATCAGATTGCATCCCGTCATCTCACTGGGTTGTGCTAATCCCATAAGCGACAACATGCTGGGCGCAATATCTTGCAGCGCACCTGATTGGCTCAGTGTTGCGGGTCTTCCGACATACACAAATGGCACTAAGTTCAATGTATGTGCCGTGTGGGGTTGATGCGTGACACGATCTATCATTTGTTCGGCATTGCCATGGTCGGCGGTAATCAGCACTTCCCCCCCAATCAGCTGCATGGCTTTAACCACGCGTCCTAAACAGACATCGAGTGTTTCGATCGCTTTGGTTGCGGCAGCCAAATTGCCACTGTGTCCGACCATGTCGCCATTGGCATAGTTGCAGATAATGGCGTGATATTGGCGTGACAGGATCGCCGCTTCCAACTTGTCCGTCACTTCGACCGCACTCATTTCGGGCTGTAAATCATAGGTCGCCACTTTGGGTGAGGGCACCAGAATACGATCTTCTCCTGAGAATGGTTGCTCTTTCCCGCCGTTCATAAAGTACGTCACGTGCGCATATTTTTCGGTTTCGGCAATGCGTAATTGCTTCAACCCTAGGTTGGATAAGTATTCACCTAAGGTGTTGTGAATTGCCACGGGCGTATAGGCGCAGGGTAGATGAAAGTCTTCACCATAACTGGATAAAGTGGTGAAGTTTGCTAATTTGGGAAAATGCTGACGGGTAAAGCCTGCAAATGAGACATCCGTCAAGGCGCGGGTGATTTCACGGGCACGGTCAGCACGGAAGTTCATAAATACCACGACATCTCCATCTTGCATTGTTGTGGGGGCTTCACCTGCGGCTACAATTGCAGTCGCTTGAACAAATTCATCTGTTTCACCACGAGCGTAGGCTAGGTCTAATGCCGTTAGCGCATTCTCTGCTGTGAATTTCCCCACCCCTTGCGTGAGCAAATCGTAAGCAACTTCCACGCGCTCCCAGCGATTGTCTCTGTCCATCGCAAAGAATCGCCCCACGACACTGGCGATTTTGCCGACACCGAGAACATCGCAGCGTTGTTGTAGTTGTTGCAATGAATCCGCCGCACTTTTAGGTGGCGTATCACGTCCGTCCAAAAACGCATGAATACAAATTTTGCTTAATCCTGCCTTTGCTGCCATGTCCAACATAGCAAAAATATGCGCTTCATGACTATGTACCCCGCCAGCGGATAACAAGCCTAAAATGTGCAAGGTGCTATTGTTTTGTTGCGCGGTCTGAATGGCTTGGGATAAAGCGGGGTTATGGAAGAACGTTCCTTCTTCAATATCCACATCCACGCGACTGAGTTCTTGATATACGATACGACCTGCACCGATATTTAAATGCCCCACTTCGGAATTACCCATTTGTTTGCTGGGCAATCCGACGGATTTTTCGGAAGCATTTAGTAAGGTGTGTGGGTAATCGCGCCACAGTTGATCCCAATTGGGTTTGTGAGCGGCGGCAATCGCGTTAAAATCGGTTTCCTCACGGTAGCCAAAACCATCTAAAATAATCAGTAGAACAGGCGTGATATTCATCGGGTAGAATTAAAAGTGCACAATAATTTTTAAGCGCGCTATTCTAGCCCACTTTCGCCGTATTACTAAACTGTCAACTATGGAATAAATATGCCTCATTCGCTCCTCATCGACCACGAACAAGATATTGAACGCGCTGCAAAAGCCATCAAAGCCATTGCCCATCCACTGCGACTAAAGATTTTATGCCTATTGGGTGAACAAGAGATGACGGTTCAAGATATTGTCGAACAGTGTGGTACCTCACAGAGCAATATTTCGCAGCATCTGGCGATACTGCGAGATAAATGTGTGTTGTGTACGCGCAAAGAAGCCAATTTTGTGTTTTATCGCATCAGTGATGTGCGTACATTGAAGTTGGTCGGACTCATGCGCGATGTTTTTTGTTCAAACAGTAATTAGATATTGTTTTTTTATGTGTATATTAGTATATTCTAATAGTCAAGAATGCTTAATCAGGACAATCAAATGAAAAAAGCTTGGATTTTCCCTTTGCTGTTATGTGGTGTGATGCCAGTGCAGGCGGCTGAACCTTTGGCGGTGGCATCCGTTCAATACCGTGAAGTATCGCAGAGTTATCGCGCAGAAGGATTAGTTGAAGCCAGTCATCAATCTACGGTGTCCGCTCAAATTTCTGGGCGCATTAAAGAGATCAATTTTGATGTAGGGGATCACGTCAAACAAGGACAAGTAATTGTGCGCATTGATGAACGCGAAGCCGCTCAAGCTGTCGTCGGTAGTCAAGGACAGGTGTTGCAGGCACAGGCGAGCATGCAAAATGCGAAATCCATATACGAACGTAACAAGCAATTATTCAACCAGAAATTTATCAGCCAAGCTGCACTAGATAAATCCTTGGCAGATTATCAAGCGGCACAAGGTGCGGCAGCAGCCACTCAGGCGGGTGCCAGTCAAGCAAGTTTGGCACATGGTTATACCGCTGTTGTTGCACCTTATGCGGGGGTCGTCGCAGCTCGTATGGTGGAAATGGGTGAGATGGTCATGCCTGGCAAGCCGCTGATGACGGGTTTTGATCCTAGCGAGCTTCGTGTAGTCGTAAACGTTCCTCAACATGAATTATTTGCTATCGGGACGCAACCTGATGTGCGCATTGAAGTGCCTGCTTTGCATCGTTGGATTAAAGCTGCATCCGCAACGGTACAACCCGTAGCGGATGTGCGTACGCATAGCACGCAGGTGCGCGTGTATTTGCCTGAAAATGAGGTCGGCATTTACCCTGGGATGTTCGTGCGTGCTCATTTTGTGGTGGGCAAATCCAATAAGTTGGTGATTCCTATGAGTGCAGTGTTGCGACGTAGCGAGGTCGTAGGTGTTTATGTAGTAGATGGTAAGGGCGCAGCCAAATTGCGTCAGGTAAGGGTAGGGGAAAGTACGGCAGAGGGCCTGATAGAGGTTTTGGCGGGATTAAATCCCAACGAAAAAGTTGCCTTGGATCCAGTCAAGGCGGGGTTGAAATAACAATTAATCATTGAGGGGGAAGTGGAGATGGCGCATATTGTTGTGATGGGTGCAGGTATTGGCGGCATGCCGATGGCTTACGAAATGCAAGAAAAGATTCGTAAAGCCGACAAGGTGACCGTGATTTCTAACGGGGAGAATTTTCATTTCGTACCATCTAATCCTTGGGTGGGGGTGAAATGGCGTGATCGGGAAGATATAGAATTCGGTGTGCGTCCCTACTTGGAAAAGAAAGGCATCAACTTCATTTCCACAGGTGTTAAACGCGTGCATCCAGATGAAAATCGTTTGGAATTAAACGACGGCAGCAGCGTGGAATATGACTTTTTGGTGATTGCGACAGGTCCTAAATTGGCTTTTGCTGAAGTCGAAGGCTTAGGTCCTCACGGAGGTCATACCCATTCTGTGTGCCATGTCGATCACGCCATGCAATCTCATGACATCTGGGAAAATTTTGCCAAAAATCCAGGTCCGATTGTGGTCGGTGCAGTGCAAGGTGCGTCTTGCTTCGGCCCCGCTTACGAATATGCTTTCATCATGGAAACCGATCTGCGTCGCCGTAAAATCCGCGACAAAGTACCGATGACTTTTGTCACTTCCGAGCCTTACATTGGTCACTTGGGCTTAGGTGGCGTGGGGGACTCCAAAGGGATTTTGGAATCGGGCATGCGCGATAAGCACATCAAATGGATCTGTAACGCCAAAGTGACGAAAGTCGAAGCGGGCAAAATGTTCGTGACCGAACATGACGACATGGGCAATGAGAAGCAAAAACACGAATTGCCGTTCGCTTACAGCATGATGTTGCCTGCGTTCTTGGGTGTAGATGCGGTGTTTGGTATCCCAGGTTTGACCAATCCTCGTGGCTTTATCTTGATTGATGAACATCAACGCAATCCAAAATACAAGAACATCTACGCGGTCGGCGTGTGTGTGGCGATTCCGCCCGTGGAAAAAACTCCTGTGCCATTGGGTACGCCTAAAACAGGCTACATGATTGAATCCATGGTCACGGCAACGGTACACAATATCCATTCCGAATTGACGGGCAACCCGCCGACCAGTAAAGCGACATGGAATGCGATCTGTTTGGCGGATTTTGGGGAAGGTGGCGTGGCTTTCGTGGCGATGCCGCAAATTCCACCGCGTAACGTCAATTGGTTCTCCGAAGGGAAGTGGGTGCATGTGGCTAAAATCGCCTTTGAGAAGTATTTTATTCGCAAGATGAAACGCGGCACGTCCGAGCCAATTTATGAAAAAACGGTACTCAAAGCGATGGGTATCGAAAAGCTATTGAAGTAAAAAGTGCTTTATTTGCCGCTGCGTAGCCTCATTTTGGCTATGCGGCGGTTTTGTTGTTTTGGTTAATCGAATTTAAGATGGATGAGAGGCTCTGATACTCATGATGCGTATCAAGGGCTATTTTTAAGTGGTTACAGTTTTTAGTCGTTAAGGGTGCGATTTCACACACTCTTAACGACTGGCAATTTATGATTCAAGGGGACGATGATGGGCATTTCTGGACGCATTACAAAAACTTTCTTACATTCGCAAATGACCCCTTTATTGGCGTTGGTGGCGGTGTTGCTGGGGGTGTTTGCGGTGATGGTGACCCCGCGTGAAGAAGAGCCTCAAATCAATGTGACGATGGCGAATGTGCTGATCGCCTATCCAGGTGCATCTGCTCAAGATGTGGCGCAAACGGTCGCTACACCTGCCGAACAAGTGCTGGCACAAATTGCGGGCGTAGATCATGTGTATTCGGTTTCACAACCTGGCATGGCGATTATCAGTGTGCAGTTCAAAGTAGGCGACGAGCATGTTCCTTCGCTGGTCAAGTTGTACGATGTCATCAATTCTCATGCAGACTGGCTGCCACCTACGCTGGGTGTTGCCAAGCCGATTATCAAAGCCAAGGGGATTGATGATGTGCCTGTGGTGGCATTTACTTTGTGGCGGGAACAAAACTTAGGCGGTGGATTGGAGTTGACGCAGGTTGCGCATGCGATCGAGGGAGAACTCAAACGCGTCCCTGGCACGCGTGAAGTACAAACCATAGGGGGCACGCAACGTATCGTCAAAGTTCAGCTTAATCCTGAAAGTTTGAATGCCTTCCAGCTGTCGATGCAGGATGTGCGCATGGCATTGCAGGCGGTCAATGTGTCGCAAAATTCAGGCGCGCTGGTACAAAACAACCGCGAAGTGCTGGTGCAAACAGGCAGCTTTCTGAGTGATGCCAATGAAGTGCGTCAGTTGGTTGTGGGTGTGTTTGATGGTAAACCCGTGTTTTTACGCGACATCGCTGATGTATTGGATGGTGCCGATCAACCCGCTAGTTATGTGTGGATGGGTGCAGGTCCCGCTGCGATGGATAAAGAGATTCGTGCAAAGGGTGAGTTTACCGCCGTGACCGTTGCCATCACCAAAAAGCCAGGTGCCAATGCCGTCGATGTCGCTAATCATTTGCTGAGCCGAGTCGAAGAATTAAAAGGCAGTGTGATTCCCGCCGATGTACATATCAGTACCACGCGCAACTACGGCGAAACGGCGAATGACAAAGCCATGAAGCTGATTAAGAAGCTGCTGTTTGCTACCGCCGCCGTGGTGTTGCTGGTCTGGCTGACCATGGGGCGGCGCGAGGCTTTTGTGGTCGGTGTGGCGGTGATGCTGACCTTGGCGGCCACTTTGTTTGCTTCGTGGGCATGGGGCTTTACCATCAACCGCGTGTCGTTGTTTGCCTTGATTTTCTCCATCGGGATTTTGGTGGATGATGCCATTGTGGTGGTGGAGAATATCCACCGCCGCCGCGCCTTGGCATGCCATCAACCCTTGTCTGAAATTATTCCTGAAGCGGTCGATGAAGTCGGCAGCCCAACTATTTTGGCGACGTTTACCGTGATTGCCGCACTCTTGCCGATGGCGTTTGTCAGTGGATTGATGGGGCCATACATGAGCCCTATCCCGATTAACGCCAGTATGGGGATGTTGATCTCCTTGGCGGTCGCCTTTGTCATTACCCCGTGGCTGGTTTTGCGTTTTGCAGGTTCCCACCATGAAACCCTGAAAGATGAAACCGATACGCCGTTGACCCGCTTTTTCCGCGCACGCTTAGGCCCCTTTCTTAATGGTGTACATGGCAAAGCCGCACGGCGTAAGTTGTGGTTAACCATTTTATTGGGTGTGTTTCTAGCCGTTGGACTGGGCGTGGTCGAGTTGGTGGTACTCAAGATGCTGCCGTTCGACAATAAATCCGAATTCCAAATTGTGGTGGATATGCCCACAGGTACCCCCTTGGAACAAACCAATGCGGCATTGCATGAGCTAGGGGATTATTTGGCGACCATAGCGGAAGTGACGGATTACGAGGTCTATGCGGGAACCGCTTCGCCCATCAATTTCAACGGATTAGTACGTCAATACTATTTGCGCAGTGAGGCAGAACAGGGCGACATACAGGTCAATTTGCGTGACAAACATCACCGTAGCCGCTCCAGTCATGAGATTGCCACGGCTGTTTTGGCTCCTCTGCAACAAATTGCTTTGCGTTGGCACGCCAAACTAAAAGTGGTCGAAGTGCCGCCTGGCCCACCTGTGATGTCGCCTATTGTGGCGGAAATTTATGGTCCCGATTATCAAGGGATGCGTAAAGTCGCAGGGCAAGTCCATGCGCAATTTGACAAGACAGCGGGCATCGTGGGAATTGATGACACGGTCACAGAAGCCGCCCCTAAGTTACAACTACATGTATTGCAAAGTAAAGCGGCGATTTTGGGTGTCATGCCTAGCGACATTGTCGATGTCATCGGCATGGCGTTGTCGGGTCAAGATGTCGCTTCGCTGCATGATGAAAATGCCAAATACGCACCGCCCTTGCGGATTAGCTTGCCCGCCGAACGTCGCAGTCAGATAGACGATGTACTGAAGCTCAAAGTGCGTTCGCGTGAGGGCGTACTCGTGCCTTTGTCTGAGTTGGTGCAAGTCATGCCTGTACAACGCGATTATCCGATTTATCACAAAGACTTATTGCCCGTGGTGTATGTGATGGGCGATATGTCGGGTGGCTTGGATAGCCCGTTGTATGGCATGTTTGCGATGAATGGCAAGTTGAGCGGCATGAAATTGCCTGAAGGCGGCACACTCACCAACTACTTTTTCAAACAACCCAGTGACCCTTATGCGGGCTATGCCTTGAAATGGGACGGCGAATGGCAAGTGACGTTTGAAACTTTCCGCGACATGGGTATAGCCTACGGCGTAGGCTTGATTCTGATTTATTTGCTGGTCGTAGCGCAGTTCAAGTCTTATGTGGTGCCACTGGTGATTATGGCACCGATCCCGTTGACGATTATCGGCGTGATGCCAGGTCATGCCTTGTTTGGCTCGCAATTTACCGCCACTTCGATGATAGGCATGATCGCGCTTGCAGGGATCATTGTGCGTAATTCAATTTTGCTAGTTGATTTCGTCAATCTGCAATTACGTGACGGGGTGGATTTACAACATGCGGTCATCAATGCGGCTAGTGCCCGTGCCAAACCCATTATTTTGACGGGCTTGGCGGCCATGCTAGGCGCGTTATTTATCTTGGATGATCCCATTTTCAACGGGCTGGCATTGTCGTTGATTTTCGGAATTTTGGTTTCCACGGTGCTGACTTTGCTGGTGATTCCTGTTTTGTATTATGCAACACTGTATAAAAAGCTGGCGCAAGTTGACAGGTCGTAATGTGCTTTCTGTACGGTTTGTAGGGTGAGATGACATCTCCTTTCGGGTGTGTAAATTCGCCATGCGATCTTGAAAATTCCAGTAGAATCCGCGCCAACTATAATTTGAGGAGATTTACCATGAATGCAGAACGTATTGTTCGAATTGTTGCGGGTACTTTTGTGATGCTGTCATTGGCATTGGGTGCAGAAGCTAGCCCATTGTTTGTCAATAGTAATTTTTTATGGTTTACCGCTTTTGTAGGGGCAAATCTGTTCCAAAGTGGCTTCACGAGCTTTTGCCCGCTCAATAATATTCTGGCAAAATTCGGTATTAAGGGCGGTTCATGCTAAATCGCACCTTATCCCCGCTGCGTTTGGCGGGCATTAGCTGGGCGCATCTAAGTGTGCTGCTTGTTGGCTTAATGTGGTTGGTTCCTTTTATTATTCCCCGTCATGAATCTCCACTGACGACATTCGATCAAGAGTGGTGGAGTGCGTTGTTTGGATTAGGCGCAATGACGCTCTTGCTTGCCAATGACTTTTGGCGGCAGCCTAGTGTGCCGCGCATCGCTCAACTTCCTGCAGCATTGGTGTTGATCGTGCTAGTGCAGGTAGGTTTGAACATGGTGGTGTATTTTGAACAAGGCTTGTTGTACATACTGTACCTATTATTTGCAACCTTGCTAATGATCTTGGGTGCACGTTTGCGTGCATCCTTTGGTATTGAAAAGCTGGCGATTATCCTCGCTGCTTTTCTCGTTATTGGTGCAGAACTGCAAGCTGTAGCTGGCTTGATACAACATTATCGTTGGAACACACCACTAAGCCCTTATGTTGTATTAAAAATGAGCTTCAGTGTGTATGGCAATATGGCGCAGCCCAACCATTTCGCGAGCTATATCAGTATTGGACTCATCTCGATTGGGCTGCTCTTTCATCTGCGCAAACTCAAGCTCGGTGCGGTGGTGCTGCTGGCTTTACCTTTGCTATTTACCATTGCGCTGAGCGGTTCACGCAGTACTTGGCTCTATTTGTTCACTACTACCCTATTAGCTTGGGTGTGGACACGTCGTGACACGAGCATGCGCCCCTTGTTGTATTACAGCTTGTCGATATTGGCGGGCTTTGGTTTGATGTTGTTTGTGGTGCAATTGCCGTTCTTGGCAGGAGCGGACAATATGGATGTGATGCGGCGTATGTTTCAAGACCATGCGTCTGGCGCGGTACGTCTATACCTGTGGAAAGAGTCCATTCATATTTTCTTGAGTGCGCCTTTGTTGGGTGTGGGATTTGGTCAATACTCGCTCCATCATTTGCAATGGGTGTCTATCCTACAGCCACATAATATTCAGGGTTTATATAATCATGCGCATAACCTTGTTTTTCAGATTGCAGCGGAAACGGGTTTGGTGGGCTTGTTTGTACTCCTTGGTGGACTGGTGCTTTGGTTAAAAGGCGTGTATTACGCGAGACGCAGTGCGGCGCATTGGTGGGGATATGCAGCTTTGGCTGTTTTGGCGATTCATAGTAGCTTGGAGTACCCGTTATGGTATTTGTATTTTGTTGCGGTTGCGGCGATACTTCTAGGCATGCTGGATGAGACGCACTACGAATTGGAGCTGCGTACCATGGGACGTGTTTCTATTGCCGCAATTTTGGTATTAGGGAGCGTCTCCTTATTTCAAATACAACGGGACTATCGGTCTTTGCAATACACACTTTCCATTCGTTTTGTGTCAGGAAATACGCTTGAAACGCATCAGGCAACGGTCAAGGGATTTTGGGCTTTGCAAAGAGGCTCCTTATTGTCGCCCTATGCCGAACTCTACCTGAGTACATTGCAAGAAATTAAAGCAGATGAACATCTTAAGCAAAAATTGCTATTGAATACCAACGTCATGCGCTTTGTCTCTATGCCTACCGTTGTATATCGGCAATCATTTTTCTTGGCGATGGATAATCAGTTGGATGCGGCCAAAAACGTGATGGAGCAAGCGATTTGGTCCTACCCTGGGGATGTCGCGGCTCATCAGCAATTACTGAGTTTAGCGAAGAGTGACCCCGCACATTTTGCGGCTCTGTTAGAATTCGCAACCCAAAAAGAACAGGAGTATGCCCGTGCAGTTCATCAGCAGTAATCTTTTTCCGTTGTCCATGGCACTTATCAGTGGTGCCATGTTGTTTTGGTCTTTTTTCGGTAGTCGGATCCGTGGTATTCAGGTGGTTGATTGTCAAGCTGCTTTGCAATTGATGAATCACAAAGATGCCGTTATCCTCGATGTTCGCGAAGCCAGTGAATTTAAAGCGGGGCATATTCTCAATGCTAAACTCATCCCTTTGGGTAAGTTGACAGAGCGTATCGGTGAATTGGAGAAGTACCGTGATCGCCCCATGATTGTGGTCTGTCGTAGCGGCAATCGTTCCAGTTCAGCTTGCGCCTTGCTCGTCAAGCAAGGATTTACTCAAGCCTATAATTTGACGGGTGGCATGATGGCTTGGCAAAACAAAAAATTCCCCTCGGTGACTTAAAATGGCAAAAATCTTAATGTATAGCACAGCCGTGTGTCCTTATTGCGTACGTGCAGAGAAGCTGCTGCATCTTAAGGGTTTTACCGACATTGAAAAAATACGCGTGGATTTACAGCCAGAATTGCGCATCGCGATGATGGAAAAAACAGGGCAACGCACGGTGCCGCAGATTTACATCAATGATGAGCACATCGGTGGATACAGCGACTTGGCTTCACTCGACCACGCGGGTGAATTAGATCAACTATTAGCACAATAAACCTTTGAGGAAAACAACATGACTGAAGCTGCTCAACAAAATGACCAACCCGTGTTCAATATGGACAAAATTTATGTGAAGGATATTTCGCTTGAAATTCCTCATGCCCCCCATATTTTTTTGGAACGCGACAATCCTCAAATTGAAGTACAACTGCAAAGCCAAGCTTCTCCTTTGGATGAAGGTGTGTTTGAAGTTGCGGTGACTGCTACAGTCACCGCGAAGTTGGGTGAAAAGGTCATGTTTTTGATCGAAGTCAAACAAGCGGGTATTTTCCAAGTACGCAATATCCCAAATGAAGACACAGAAGTCGTATTGGCGGTCACCTGCCCCAATATCCTGTTCCCATATTTGCGTGAAGTGGTTTCTGATGTATCCGTGCGAGGTGGCTTTGCGCCTGTCGTGTTGAATCCTCTGAACTTTGAAGTGTTGTATCAACAGCAAAAACAACAGCAGCAAGCCGCTGCCGCTGGCGAAACCACGCACTAACCCCCTCAGTCCTCCTGAAGAAAGGCTTACATATATGTTTTACTTACGACGATATGCTTGTTTGCTCCTGCTACTTGTGGTGGGAGCCGCTCAGGGGGTTGAATATATTTCGGTCTCTAGCGACAGTGCTGTCTTATACGATGCGCCGTCGGCACGAGCCAAGAAAGAATTTGTGGTGAGTCGCATGACACCCTACGAAGTCGTCGTTTCTATTTCAGGGTGGGTAAAAGTGCGAGACTCTGGCGGGCAGATGTACTGGATCGAATCCGCGAATGCTTCACCCAAACGCTACATACTTGCCATGCGTCCCGTGGTTGATGTTTTTCAGTTGCCTGAATTTACCAGTGGATTGCTATTTCAGGTGGGGCAGAATGTGATCTTGGAATGGATAGAAACAACAGGCACGGGGTGGGTCAAAATTCGCCATGAAGACGGTGAAATTGGTTATGTCCGCAGTAATGATGTATGGGGCGAGTAATGCACCTAGATTACTGTGAGGATATTGCTTGAAACAAGGATTCCCTTTTTCAGCATTTTTTCACGCGCATCAGATGGAATATGTAGTATGAGAATAGCAGTCATGGGTGCAGGGGCATGGGGAACCGCGCTCGCCATTAGTTTTGCAGCACGCCACCAAGTCACCTTATGGGCGAGGGATGAACAACAAATTGCCGTGATGCGCAGTACTTGTCGTAACCACCGTTATTTGCCTGACATTACTTTACCCGCCCATTTAGCACTCACCGCCAATCTGACGGTTGCACTCAATGAAGTAGCGTTGATTGTTCTGGCGGTGCCCGTATCTGGTTTGCGTCTTGCTTTACAGCAGTTATTGCAAGTCACGTCTGGCTTAGAAAATGCTTCATTTGGTGTGGTGTGGTTATGTAAAGGTTTTGAAGCTGAAAGTGCATTGTTGCCACACCAGATCGTGGCTGAAATACTTCCTTCAGCGATTCCTTGCGGCGTGCTATCAGGCCCCAGCTTCGCACAAGAGGTTGCACGAGGACTGCCAACCGCCGTGACCTTAGCGTCTACCGACCAAGATTTTGCGCAACGCACCGCGCATGAACTGCATTTTTCACGGTTACGTGTATATGCCTCTCAGGATGTCATTGGCGTAGAGGTTGGGGGTGCAGTGAAAAACGTGATGGCAATTGCTGCTGGTATTTGTGATGGTATGGGATTGGGATATAACGCACGTGCGGCCTTAATCGCCCGTGGCTTGAGTGAAATAAATCGATTGGGTATGAAGCTGGGTGGTCAACCAGAAACCCTAAGCGGGCTATCTGGGGCGGGCGATTTGATCCTAACCTGTACAGGGGACTTGTCACGCAATCGGCAAGTCGGTTTGTTATTAGCACAGCAGCATGGTTTGGCGGATATTCTGGATAAACTCGGACATGTGGCAGAGGGTGTTTACACTGTCCGAGCGGTGCATCATTTGGCACAAAAGCTAAACGTTTCCATGCCCATCTGCGCAGCCGTATATCGTATTCTTTATGAAAATATCCCAACCAGCGACGTAGTGGATGAGTTGCTAAACCGCTCGCCCAACTGGGAATTTACTGATGGTCAGTAAAGTTACAAAAAGACTTAAATCGCGCCCTTAAAGTCACATTGTCGCCAAGCCTCAAACACCGTAATGGCGACGGTATTTGATAGATTTAAACTGCGATTGTTAGGTAGCATGGGTAAACGTACCCGTTGGGCCGATTCAAATTGCGCCAGCACTTCTGCTGGGAGACCTCGACTTTCTGGGCCAAATAAAAACGCATCTCCTGCTTGGTAAGTGCCTTGATAAAAAGCCGTTGAACCTTTGGTGGTCAGGGCAAATACGCGATTAGCGGCACAACGTTCCAAGCAGTCTGCTAAGCTCTCGTGCACTTGTAGAGAGGTAAATTCGTGGTAGTCCAGTCCTGCACGCAACAGTTGTTTGTCTTCTAGCGTAAAGCCTAGGGGCTTAATCAAGTGGAGTGTGCAGCCTGTGTTAGCACACAATCGAATAATGTTGCCTGTGTTGGGTGGAATTTCAGGTTGGAATAAAATGATATGGAACATCGTAAACACTCAGTAAAATAAAAAATGGGGTAGGTACCCATACAACGATCATTGGGCTTATGCCCACAACTCGGTATTGTTTAGGGAAGGATTATGGCGCGTTCAGAGAAAATTCGCTTAGGCGATTTAATGATTTTACAAAAATTCATTTCGCAGGAGCAGCTTCAATTTGCGCTCGATCAGCAAAAACGCAACGGACGTAAACTTGGGCGGGTGTTGATTGACAATGCCTTTGTAACTGAGGAGCAAGTCGCCGAAACCTTGGCGAAGCAAATTCCAGCTCCCTATATTAACCTCAAGTACTATAACCTCAATCCTGAGTTGATGCGCTTGCTGCCTGAAAGCCAAGCGCGGCGGTTTCGCGCAATCGTGCTGGAGGTGCGAGGGGATGTGCTATTAGTTGGCATGTCAGATCCTACGGATTTGTTTGCCTTTGACGCAGTTTCCCGTATCGTTAAACGGGATATTGATATTGCGGTGGTGACCGAAAGTCAACTGACCGAGGTTATCAATCGTGCTTATCGACGTACGGATGAAATTAGCGGCTTAGCCCGAGAGTTGAGCGAAGATTTAGGTGATGCTTATATCGACTTCGGTAAATTAACCGATAATGTAGGCACGGAAGAAGCTCCTGTGGTGAAGCTGCTGCAATCCGTGTTTGATGATGCGACGCAAATTCGCGCTTCGGATATTCATATTGAGCCGCAAGAAAAAAAGCTCATCATCCGTTTTCGGATCGACGGTGTGCTACATTTGCAAACCGAAGCCGATAGTAAAATTGCCCCTGCATTGGTATTGCGCTTGAAGTTGATGTCGGGACTCGATATTTCGGAAAAGCGTTTACCACAAGACGGGCGGTTTCATGTGCGGGTGCGGGAGCAAAATGTAGATGTCCGTATTGCCACCTGCCCGACACACTATGGTGAAGCCGTGGTGATGCGGTTGCTGCGCCAAGAACATGGGATGGTTACACTGGAACAATTAGGCATGCCCACGGATATGCTGGTACGTTTCCGAGAAATTATCCATCGCAACAGTGGTATGGTATTGGTGACTGGTCCCACGGGGAGTGGTAAAACCACCACGTTGTATGCCGCTTTAGCCGAAATTAACACCATAGAGCAAAAAATTATCACGGTCGAAGACCCGATTGAATATCGGTTGGTGGGTATAAATCAAGTTCAAGTGAATGAAAAAATTGACCTGACTTTTTCGCGAGTGTTGCGTTCAGTGTTGCGCCAAGATCCTGATGTGATTCTGGTCGGTGAAATGCGTGATGCAGAAACTGCCCAAATTGGATTGCGCGCAGCCATGACGGGGCATTTGGTATTCTCGACCCTGCATACGCGTGATGCCGCCAGTACTTTATTTCGCCTAGTTGATATGGGAACACCCCGTTTTATGGTGGCCTCTTCAGTTCAGGCCGTCATTGCACAACGGTTATTACGTCGCGTCTGTGAAAGTTGTGGTGAATCCTATTTGCCGACCACTCAAGAAATACGTTGGCTAGAAGTGGAAAACGTGCTGCCGACTCAATGGGGCGGGCTTAAACATGGGCGGGGTTGTTCACATTGTAATGGCACGGGCTATCGTGGACGTGTTGGGGTGTATGAAATGTTGGAGATGAATCAGGCTATTACCAAGGCAGCGGCACATGATAGCGTTACCGATTTCATGCGAATTGCCCATCAGCAGTTGCATGGCAAGACCCTTTTATCGCGTGCATTGGCTCAGATGGTACAAGGCTTTACCACCGTGGCAGAAGTGATGCGTATTAGCAATCAGGTGGAGGACTAATCATGCCGTCTTTTGCCTATAAGGGGCGAAATGCACGGGGTGATCTGGTGCAGGGAGTGATGACGGGTGACGATAGCGGGGCAATTGCCGACCAGCTTATCAATATCGGCATTACCCCAATTGAAATTAACCTATCACTTAAAACGGCTAGTACGGCAACCCATCAGCCGAATTGGTTTCAAAATATTTCTAAAGGCAAACCCGTTAGTCAGTTGGATTTAATGCTGTTCAGTCGGCAGATGTACACCCTACTCAAAGCGGGCGTGCCAATTTTGCGTGCATTAGCTGGTCTGCAAGAGTCTTCACCTAACCCTACTTTTTCATTGATCTTGCAAGACCTGCGTGATAGTTTGGACAGCGGACGTGAGCTCAGTGCGGCCTTGCGCCGTCACCCTAAAATATTCTCCCCATTTTATGTCAGCATGGTACATGTGGGTGAAATGACAGGGATGCTGGACGAAACATTTTTGCGCTTATATGGGCATTTAGAGTTTGAACGCGATATGCGTGAACGAATCAAAGCGGCCGTGCGTTATCCTATTTTTGTGGTGATTGCCATATCCGTCGCGATTGTGATTATCAATATGTTCGTACTGCCCACCTTCGCTAAAGTATTCGAGGGATTTCATGCTGAACTCCCTAATATGACTAAGTTGTTGCTAGGGTTTTCGGCTTTTATGGTGAGTTACTGGTACTTGATGGCATTGATGATCGTGGGTTTGGTTCTTGGATTTCGTTTCTATACCAATACTGTGGATGGTCGCTATAAGTGGGATAGATACAAATTCAAATTGCCGATTGTAGGAGGGCTTATTCTCAAGTCCACACTGGCACGTTTTGCGCGCAGCTTGGCGTTGTCATTCAAGAGCGGGATGCCGATTACGCAAGGCATGAGTGTGGTAGGTATGGTTGTAGATAACGAATTTATGCGCAGTCGTATCGAACAAATGCGTGATGGCATTGAGCGAGGCGAAAGTATTTTACGCACCGCAGTGGCTGCTGGCGTGTTTAATTCGGTGGTCTTGCAAATGATTGCCGTTGGTGAAGAAACGGGTGATATGGATGGCTTGATGTTTGAAATTGCAGATATGTACGAGCGCGAAGTAAAATATGAGGTCGCCAATTTAAGTTCACAAATTGAACCCATCTTGATTGTGGGGCTAGGTGTGCTTGTACTCATACTTGCCTTGGGTGTGTTTTTGCCAATGTGGGACTTAGGCAAAGCTGCGATGCATCGCTAACATGAATACTATCCTTATTTTCCAATCAAAAAATGCCAGACTAACCTGTGACTATGATGCACGAGCATATAACTGAAATTTTATTATGGCGAATGTTAGCGATTATTCTTTGCACTGGTGCAGGTGGGGGCATTGCGCTGGGCTTGATATTGATTTTTAAGCCAATATATTTTGAAAAAATCAACCGTATTTCCAATCGCTGGATTTCATTCCGTCGTTTGAGTGTTCTTCTTGATCGCAGTGTGCGTGTTGAGCATTTCTTCTACCGTCACCATCGCATCATCGGTTCGATTATTACGCTGGCCGCGTGTTATATTTTCATTTACTTTGGCGCGTTGTTTAATAAAGCGCAGGCTGTACATGCTTTGTCCGACAATCTATCGTCGCCGCTATTGGAGATCATATTTGATATTTTAGTGCTAAGCTTGTTGACGGGCGGAGCAGTCGTGTTAGTGGTTGGTGTATTTTTGTGGTTAAGACCGAGTTTGTTGCGTGGGCTAGAAGAGGATGCGAATCAATGGATTTCATCTCGCCAATCTACAAAGTTCTTAGATATATCGCACGAAGGTGTAAATGATTTTGTGGCGCGACATTTGCGGCGTGTGGGGTGGCTGTTGTTGGTGGGCAGCGTGTATCTATTGTTTCTATTATTTCGAGTTTTTGTCTAGCAGGCTGCTGCAAAGCAACTCACCGATTCGGTGAAAAATGGGGCTCAAATTGCGGGGTTGCAAAGCGATAGACTAATAAATTCCGCTTTTTGATCCCTTATTTGTCTCGGTTTCGCTCATAACGATTTTCAGCCGCCTGCTCGACGTAGCATTTTGCTTAATGCGGACTTAAGTGCTGAATCAGACAGCGTGTCGTTGAGTGTCTCTAGTGCATGTTGTGCAACAGGTGTCAGGCTTCTAGGTGCGCTTGCAACACGAGGCGGTATATATGAAACTTGCACCTTAACTTGGATTCCGTTAACCTCGCACCCTTTACGCCTCATTTCTGTCGCCACATCGGGTGCGAGATGGCGTAGTTTAGCCGCGATAGTTGCGTTACTGGTCACCACGTTCAGGATGCCATAGGTCAATCCAGAGACCTGGCTTCCCTGACCAATATAGGGTGGGACACTTAAAGAAAAATCTCGTTGTAGCCTTGATAAATAAGTGCTTTTATTCAGAATTTCACGAAATTCAGGTTGACGATTCAGAAGGTTTTTAATGGATTGGCTCATGAGTTTTTATACATATACAAAGGGAGAGGCATGAACATAATTCTCGTTTCTGATCAATTAGGAAAAACAAGGACAATTTCTTTGGGGATGACCCAGATTGTAATCTGTTTATGCTTGTTAATAGGTTTGGGTGTTGGTTTTACCGTTATATTACAAAATTTATTACCTAGTGGTATGAGCAGCAACATTGGCTTGCTAGGGAGGCAGTCAGAGGCGCATGCTCAGCAACAGATGTATGTACGTAGCAGTTTAGATGAAATGGCCATAAAGCTGGGTCAAATGCAAGCCCAAGTACAGCGTTTAGACGCTTTAGGTGGTCGCTTAGCAAAGTTGACAGGCATGAAGCCGCAAGAGTTTATGTTTGACCAACCACCCGCACAAGGTGGGCCGCTCGTTACTTCCTCTCAACAAGAGATGTCCCCAGAGTTCTTAGCAGAACAGCTACAGCATCTCAGTAAAGTGATTGCCGATCGCAACGATAAATTGATTGCGCTTGAGACGATGTTAATGCAAAACCAACTCAATCGTGATTTGCTCCCCTCTGTAGCACCCGTACATTCAGGATTTTACTCGTCTAACTTTGGATGGCGCATTGATCCTTTTACTGGGCAAAATGCCATGCACGAAGGGGTAGATTACATGGTGCCAGAAGGCACATCGATCACTGCATCGGCTGGTGGCGTTGTTGCCTATGCTGATAAGCATCCCCAGTATGGTAATATGGTTGAGATAGACCACGGTAATGACATTATTACTCGTTATGCTCATGCGTCCCGCTTGTTGGTCAAAGTGGGGCAAGTGGTGCGCAGTGGTGAACAAATTGCAGAGGTGGGTAGCACGGGTCGTTCGACGGGCAGTCACCTGCACTTTGAAGTTCGCTATAAAGGCATTGCCCAAAATCCCGTGCGCTTCTTGCAAAAAACGACCAGCTAATTTTCGGTTGTTGGTGGCGAAGTAATGTTATGCAAGGGTGGGGTAATGAATGCCTCGCCCTTTTTATTGCTTTTGAGAATATAAAAATATGATTTCCAGTGTGTTGAAAAGTATCTTCGGTAGTCGCAATGATCGCTTGCTCAAGCAATATCGTGCCACAGTTCAAATCATTAACAAGCTCGAAGCCGACATGGGCAAGTTGAACGACGATCAGTTGCGCGAAAAAACGGCGCAATTGCAACAGCGCGCGACGCAAGGTGAGTCGCTCGATGCGTTACTGCCAGAGGCTTTTGCGGTGGTGCGCGAAGCCAGTACGCGGGTATTGGGTATGCGTCATTACGATGTGCAGCTGATTGGGGGTATGGCGTTGCACTACGGCAAAATTGCCGAAATGCGCACAGGGGAAGGTAAAACCTTGATGTCCACCTTGCCAGCCTATTTGAACGCACTATCAGGTAAGGGCGTGCATGTCGTCACCGTCAATGATTATCTTGCCAGTCGTGATGCTGCTTGGATGGGTAAGCTGTATCGTTTCCTCGGATTGTCAGTGGGGGTAATAGGCGCACAGGTTGACTCAGCCACCAAGCAAGCCGCTTATGCTGCTGATATTACCTATGGCACCAACAATGAATTTGGCTTTGATTACTTGCGCGACAACATGGCGACGCAGGTGGAAGAGCGTTTTCAACGTCCCCTGAATTTTGCGATTGTCGATGAAGTCGATTCGATTCTGATTGATGAAGCACGTACTCCACTGATTATTTCGGGTCAGGCTGAGGACGATATTTCGATTTATGCGCGGATGAACCAACTCGCACCACAACTTGAACGTCAAAAGGATGAGGAGAGTGCGGGCGATTTTAGCGTCGATGAGAAAAGCCATCAAATCCTCTTGAGCGAAGCGGGGCACGAACATGCAGAGAAATTGCTGGCGCAAGCAGGGATGCTGCCCGCAGGCGGCAGCTTATATGATCCCGCCAATATCACCTTGATTCATCATCTGTATGCGGCACTACGCGCCCACAATTTATTCTTCCTAGACCAGCATTACGTGGTGCAAGACAATGAAGTCGTGATTGTGGACGAATTTACAGGACGTTTAATGTCTGGTCGTCGTTGGTCTGATGGCTTGCATCAAGCGGTCGAAGCAAAAGAGGGTGTGGTTATCCAGAAGGAAAATCAAACGCTGGCTTCGATCACTTTCCAAAACTACTTCCGCATGTACGCCAGATTGAGCGGCATGACAGGTACGGCGGATACTGAAGCCTACGAATTCCAACAAATTTACAACCTGGAAACGGTGATTATTCCGCCCCATCGTCCTACGATACGTAAAGATGCGATGGACAAAGTTTACCTCACTGCCAATGAAAAATATCGCGCCGTAGTGGCGGATGTCAAAGACTGTTTTGAGCGCGGTCAACCCGTTTTAGTCGGCACCACGTCGATTGAAAACTCAGAATTATTGTCGCAGTATCTCGAACGTGACGGCATGGCGCATCGCGTTTTAAATGCCAAGCAGCATGCGCACGAAGCGGAGATTATTGCGCAAGCAGGTCGCCCTAAAATGATTACCATTGCGACCAATATGGCGGGGCGCGGAACGGACATCGTTTTGGGCGGTAATATTGAAAAAGACATCGAAGCGATACGTGAAGATGCAACGTTGGATGTGGCAACCCAACAACAGCGTATTGCTGAACTCAAAGCAAAATGGCAGGTGGTACACGAGCAAGTTTTGGCGAGTGGTGGTCTGCATATTATCGGCACGGAACGCCATGAATCGCGTCGTGTGGATAATCAGCTGCGTGGTCGTGCGGGTCGTCAAGGGGATGCGGGTTCAAGTCGTTTCTTCTTGTCGCTGGAAGATCCTTTGTTGCGCATTTTTGCATCGGATCGCGTTGCTGCGATTATGAATAAGTTCAAGTTGCCAGAAGGTGAAGCGATTGAACACACTTGGGTCACCCGTGCGATTGAAAATGCGCAGCGCAAAGTGGAAGCGCGAAACTTTGATATGCGTAAGCAAATTTTGGAATACGACGACGTTGCTAATGAACAGCGTAAAGTGATTTACGAGCAACGCAGTGAGATACTGGAAAGTAGTGACATCAGCGAAACCATTGCGGCGATGCGCGACAGTATTTTGCAAGAGACCGTGAATTTGCATTTGCCGCCTGACAGCATGGAAGAACAATGGGATGTGCCTGCGTTAGAAAGAACCTTGTCGTCTGACTTCTTGCTAGATCTGCCTGTCGCCAGCTGGTTAGCAGCAGATAAACAAATGGATTTGGCTGGATTGGGCGTGCGAGTTTGTGATGCGGCGACGCAACTTTACCAAGCGAAAGTCGATGTTGTGGGGGCAGACGCGATGCACCACTATGAGCGTGCCATCATGCTACAAAGTTTGGATCGCCATTGGCGCGAGCATCTGGCGGCGTTGGATCATTTGCGCCAAGGTATTCATTTGCGCGGCTACGCCCAAAAGAGTCCTAAACAAGAATACAAGCGCGAAGCGTTTGAATTGTTTTCCAGTATGCTGGAGTCCATCAAGCGCGAAGTGATCCAAGTGCTGATGAGCGTACAAGTCCGCAGCGAAGCCGATGTGGCGGATGTAGAACCCGCGCCAGCACTTGAAAATGTACAGTATCATCATGCTGATTATGAAGAGGCTTTAGCGAATGAAGCTCCTGAAGACGAGACCGCTGCGACCACGTTTGTGCGTGATCAACAAAAAGTCGGTCGTAATGACCCTTGCCCTTGTGGTTCGGGTAAGAAATACAAGCAATGCCACGGTAAATTAAGCTGATTTGTTCATTTTAAGGAGAGTCTGATGTCATTAGTCATA